>CAYFSW010000053.1:0-63481 GCA_964345885.1 uncultured Gemmatimonadota bacterium
TTCGGTTTGCGCAGGTCGTGCTGCACCGGGCTGTACGAGGATGTTTCCAGATAGGCCTGCGCCAGGTTGAGCAATGGATCGCCGTCCGCCGGCACATCCTCGAGAATCCAACGCAGCCCGACGAGTAAGTCGTCGTCCACCACGTAACACGAACGACCGATAGCACGTATGAGGTCCAGCGGCGGCTGCTCGCAGAAGCCACCCTCGAACACCACGCGTATCTTGTCCTGCCGCTTCGTATCTCGCTCGCGGATCAGCGGCAGGGCATACTCGAGAAGTTGGTTGTGCTCTTCCCGGGGGATCAGCCCCCCGACCGCAGTCAGCACATACGCCTCGTCGACGGGTAGGAGCCACGGCATATCGCGCTTGATCGCGTACAGCTCCCTGAGCAGTGCGCGGTTTCTGTTGAACACGACCAGAGAAGCCCGCAGCTCGTCCTCGCCGACCTCACGACCCGCCAGTTCTTCAACGCCGCGCTTCAGCCGCGCGTACTCGCCACGCAGGTACTCGGCCGCGTGACCCGAGTTGGCGTTCTGCGGTAGATAGAGGATCTGACAGGGATACGAGTAGTTGCGGCCCCAAACGCCGGCCAGGTTGCGCGCCGCGTCGCAGATCGGGTGCGTCACGAACATATCCAGCTCGATCCGCTCGCTCAGCACAAGTTCCAGCGATGTCTTCAGGATGGAGCAGAGGTATGACCCGAAGCGCGAGTCGGCCTGCACCGGCTCCACCGGCGCGCCGCGAACTTTGAAAGGCAGCATGCCCGCCGCGTGCACCACTTCCTCGGGGAAGTAGACCTGGAAGTGGCCAACCACCTTCCCGCCGGCTTCGCGCCAGCGACGAACCGTCGGGAAATCGCTGTCCTCGTACAGTTCGCGGCACTGATAAATGACCTCGTCCAGGGGCTGGCCCTGCCAGTCGGGAAAAGTCCGTAGCGTCACGTATGACTCCTCTGCCGGTGTAAACAGCTAACGATAATTACTAAAGGTTCGTAGCGCGAGTACGTCCTCCCGTCGATCAGTCTTTCGGCCCTCACACGGTCCTGGAAATCTCAGGAATGTGGCAGGTGCGGCTCTTCCGGCGCTGGAGGCGTTGGTGACGGCTAGAACAGATCATCGAGGTCGTCCTCGCCTTCACCGGGCGGCATGCAGCCGTGCTCGCGCAGGTACTGTTGGATCAGCTCGCTCTCCCGCTTCGAGAACATGGGGTCCACATCGAAGAGGAAGAATCTGGCCTTTGTGGAGGTCGCCGCGATTTCTGACAGTGCGCCTCGCAGATCGTTCACGCCTTTGATGGCATAGACGACCTTGTCCGCGCCGAGGAGCTGATACACGCCCTCCGATTGGGGCACGCGGGCGGCGTTCTCGCCGGTGAGCTCCAACCAGGGTTCAGGCGGGGCAGGCACCGGGGGGATGAGCAGCTTGAGGTCGCAGCGCAGGCAGCGGTCGGCTTCGCGCCGCGCAGCTTCAGGGTCGTAGCCCGTCTCCAGGAGGGCGAAGGAGCGCGTCGCATCTGCGAGTGCCGAGCGCGGGACCGGCTCCCGCGCCAGCTCCGAGAAGCCGTGGACTCGACTCAACTCCACCTCGGGCTCGGTGTCGTCCAGCAAGGGGAAGTGGATGTCACCATCTCCACCCAGGTAGCGGTCGATGCCCGATGCCGCCCGCCGGCCGTGGGCGACGGCTTCCACCACCGATGCGGGGCCCGATACGATATCCCCTCCGGCGAAGACGCCATCGATCGACGTCGCCATCGAGTCGGCCTTCACCGCCACGCAGCCGGCGTCTGTGGGCTCGATGCCCTTCAGAAAACCGAGGGCCGGCTCCTGCCCTATGGCGATGAAAACGCGGTCGGCTTCCTGCGAGACGCGGCTGCCCTCGTCGAACCGCGGTGCAAAGACGCCTTGCTCATCAAGAACCGACAAACACTTTATGAAATCGACCCGCTCGACACGGTGGGCGCCAGCGATGTGCAGCGGCCCCCAACCGGGATGAATCACGACCCCTTCCCTCTCGGCCTCACCGACCTCGCGCGCGTGTCCGGGCATGTCCCCGCGTTCCTCGAGGCAGTAGAGGTGCACTTCCTCCGATCCCAGCCGGGTGGCCGTGCGAGCGACGTCGATCGCCACGTCCCCGCCACCGATGACGACGACTTTATCACCGCCGAAGTCCGGCAGCTCGGCGCCACCGTTCAAGCCGACTCTCTTGAGCAGTTCCAGGCCGCCTTCCACCTCGGGACGCTCGACACCTTCGCAACCCAGCTGCTTCGCCCTGCGAGCGCCCGTGGCGACGAACACGGCGTCGTGGTTCTGGCGAAGCTCTACAAGTTCGACGTCCCTCCCGACGTCGACACCCATCCTCGCCTCGACGCCAAGCTCGAGGATCTCGTCTATGTCTGCGTCGAGAGCATCGCGGGAGAGCCGGTAGCGAGGGATGCCGTCACGCAACCAGCCGCCGGGCTGGGGTTGCGAGTCGATGATAACGACCTCGTGTCCCTTCAGTCTCAGGAACCAGGCAGCGGTGAGCCCGGCCGGCCCCGCTCCAACTATCGCGACCTTCTTGCCGGTGGCGGGAGCGGGCTGCAGATACGACTTCCAGATCGGTTCGCCGGCGTGGTCGAGCGCAGCGCGCTTCAAAGCGCAGATCGCTACCGGCTCGGT
The DNA here is from genome assembly GCA_964345885.1 of uncultured Gemmatimonadota bacterium. Lineage (GTDB taxonomy): Bacteria > Gemmatimonadota > Gemmatimonadetes > Palauibacterales > KS3-K002. The sequence goes on from CAYFSW010000053.1 coordinate 2,657, forward strand.
AAGGGCCCCCCGCAGACAGCGGTCCTCGCAGGGGCGGAAGCAGACTTGCCCCAGAACTCGGGGCAAAGGAGCCGCTTCGCGAACGACGGCCTCGGCGCGATTGAACTCGCCGCGTCTCACTTCGCGCAAGTAGCGTGGAACATCCATCCCGGCGGGACAGTCGACGATACAGCGGGTAGACAGGTCGCCGTTCAACCTGGCATCATCGACTTGGAGCCGTAGCGCGCCGGTGGGACAGACCTCCACGCAGCTGGAACAGAACCGGCACCCCGACTCGGCCAGGGTCGGGGCCTTCGTGCCGACCACGGGCTCGCCGTGCTCGTCAAGGACGAAGCCAAGCGCATCGATGTGCCTTACGTCGCGGCAAATGCGGACGCAGCGCAGGCAACCGATGCAGAGATTGTAGTCCCTGAGATAAAGCGGCTCACTCGTTACGACTGCCAGCCCGGCGGGGCGGTAGCGCGGCGTGTCGGCGGGAATGCCGACGTACTCCGCCACCTTGCGAAGCTCGCAGTTATGGAAGATGGGACAGCAGCGTTCTTCCTTCGCGACGTCCGTCGAGCACGGCTCGAGGGCGCAGCCGGCCTTCTGGGCGCACTGCACACAGGCGTGGGGGTGGGTCGCAAAGAGCCTCCTGAGCTGCGCCCGACGCCGGGAATCGATCTCGCCATCCGAGGTCGTGACTCTCGTGCCTGCTTCGACGCGCGTGACACACGCTCGAGCGGGCTCGACCCGCCCGTCGACGCTCACGAGACAGAGAGAGCAACCCGCGTAACTTCGGACCCCCTCGACGTGAGGCGTTGGAACCGGTCCCTGGAAGACCTCCTGCCACGGCTCGAGCTCGCCCGGGTCGAGCGCCGGGAGGGCCGGGTGGGAGCAGAGGCGCGGGATGTAGATCCCGGCGGCGTCGGCAGCCTCGAGGACCGTGGCTCCATCGCGAGCCTCGATCTGCGCCCCGTCTACGGACAGGCTGATCATCGATGGGGCCGCGCTCACCACGAATGCTCAAGCGCGCCGGGCGCACAGGCCGCCATGCAGGGCAAGGGTGCGCGGTCGCGGTCGGGCTTACAGGGAGCGCAGGAGTACTTGATCTTCTTGCGGTGATCCTCGACGACTGCCGCGACCTGATCGTCGAAGTCGTCGGTGATGATCTCCAGGACTCCTTCCGGGCAGGCGGAAGCACATCGCCGGTGCTCGCACTCGGCGCACTTGTCGGTATCGATGATGATGAAGAAGTCGCCGGCGCCGTCCTTGTATCCGTAATGCGCCTTCACGTCTCGACCTCCTTCCCGGCATGGCGGCTAGTGTTCGGCCACAGTGGTCATCAAACGTGACTGGGTCGGCCGTGGGATCCTCGGAGCGGACATTTGGAGCGCCCCGGCCGGTCCTCGATCGCGGCCCGGCGCCGCGCGACATGAAGCGAGAGGATGCCACGGCCGACCCCAGCGTCCCCTGCTCATGCCTCATCATCATCGTGGCCGAACACCAGCCGCTCAGTTCGCGCTGAGCTTCTTCTTCAGCAGGCTTTGGGCGAAGAGCGCGCCGCCAACGCCGCCCGCGATCTGTGTGTCGAACTTGGCGGGCTGGGCCTTGACGCCTATCTCGTCCTCCAGTCTCTTGACGATGCCGATGTTCTTGGCGATCCCGCCGGTGATGGCGAACTCTTCCTCGATGCCGACCTGCTCGAGCAGCGTCACGACCCTATGCGACATGGCGGAACAGTAGGCAGCCAGCACCCTGCTCTTCGGCCAACCCTCGCGCAGCAGCGCGGTCGCCTCGGACTTGGCAAAGACCACACAGGTACACGATACCGGCGGCGGCTCTTCATCGACCTGCAGGGAAAGCTCGCCGACCTCCTCGATGGGGATCGCCAGCAGGTCGGCGAACACCTCCATCCCGCGTCCCGTACCGGCCGCGCACTTGTCGTTCATCACGAAGGCGCTGACCTTTCCTCGCTCGTCGCAGCGTATGACCTTGCAATCCTGGCCACCCATGTCGAGGACGGTCCGTACACGCGGGCCGTACATGTAGTTGGCACCGCGGGCGTGGCAGGCTATCTCGGTGATCGCTTTGTCCGAGAACGGCACATTGACCCGGCCGTAGCCGGTCCCCACCACGAATCCGATGTCGTCCAGCGTCAGGCCCGTTCCCTCCATGGCCCAATCCATCGCCTTGCGGGCGCTTTCCGGACTGTCGGACCCGGTTCGCATGTTGGAGAAGGCATAGAGCTCGCCGTCAACCATGACGACCGCCTGCGAGGAGACGGAGCCCACGTCCACGCCGGCGGTCACGAGCTCACCGTCGCGCCAGTCCTTATCCTCGTCGTGCCAGCGGTATTCCTTCCAACGCCAGTACTCAGTCATCGATCATTCCTTCTTCCGCGGGCCCACTCAGCCTTGGGCTGCCGCCAACGCGGCGCCATATGCCCCGATGTACTCGGGGTCCTCCGGTATGACGACCTCGCACTCCAGAGCCCTTTGCAGCGAATCGACGAAGCCTATGTTGTGGGCCACGCCGCCGATGAGCACCACATCGGGCTGGAAGCCGATCTTCCGCGCCAGCGAGACGATGCGGCTCGCTATCGCGTCGTGCACCGCCCTGGCGATGTCTGCCTTGGCGACCTTGGCGTGCAACAGTGACACGACCTCCGACTCAGCGAACACGGCACACTGCGCGTTCATCGGGATCGCCTGCGTCGAGGCGAGCGACATCTGACCCAGGGCTTCGATCTCGACTTCCAGAGCGCGGCTCATCGCCTCGGTGAACGCCCCGGCACCGGCGGCACACTTCTCGTTGAGGGCGAAATCCAGCACCTTGCCCTCCTCGGTGCAGCGGATAGCCCGACCCTCCTCGGCGCCCACGTCGATCACGGTCCGCGCAGCCGGGTAGAGGTTCACGGCCGCCCTGGCGTCGCTTGCCACTTCCGAGATCTCCCGCTCCGCATACGGAGCATTGCTACGGCCGGCACCAGTAGCGACGACGCGTTCAACATCGTCGGCGCCGATGCCGGCATCGGCGAGCGCCGCGGTGAACGCCGTCTCGGCCGCCTCCCGGTTCTCGAAGCCGGCCAAGGCGATGCTCTTGCCTAATATTTCCTCGTCTCGAAGGATCACGACCTTAATGGTCTTCGATCCCATGTCGATTCCTGCAGTAATCATGAGCGTTCCCGGCTCCTCAGCTCCGCGCGTAGCCCAGGGTCTCCATAAAGGTGTCGATGCGCGCCTTGGTCCGCGCCAGGTCGAACTCCCGCTCGTCCCCCATGTTGCCCTCGAAGGTCATCACCGGGTAACCCGCCTCGATCAATCCCAGGCGGTTCTCGGCGATTCCCAGGCTGAGACCCTCGCAACCGCGGTTGTAGTGGAGCAGCACGCCGTCGAGCGACCACTCCCTGGCGATTCGAACCATCATCTCGGTCTTGAGATGCGGCGAGTAAAAGTGTTGCCATTCGGGCTTGTTCAAGTTCCACTCCGCAAGGATGCGCAGCGCCTGATCGCGGTCCTTGATCTCGATCCCGCGCTCCCGCGGCGTCGTACGGGGCCCCCAGCTGCCGTCAGGCATCTCCTCCCACACGCCGATCAGGCCGAACGTGTACAGCGACCCCACCGAGATGGCGCCGTACTCCTCGAGGTAGCGAAACAGGCTGAGAAAGCCCCACGGCGGCTGTGTGTCTGACATCAGCCGGCAGCGCTCGTTGGGGATCGCGGCGATTCCCCTCTGCACCCGCTCTGCGACCTCGTCACGAAGTTCCTGATAAAAATCGGCCACGACCTTGCTGTGCTTCATCAATGTGCCGAGCACGTAAAGCGAGAACATCGTCTTCTCTTCCAGCGGAGCCGGCACCGCCTTGTTCAGGCAGCAGATATCGGCCCAGAGCGACGTCGAACGGCACTCTTCGTTAACCGCCTCTATCAACTTCCCATCGTCGTACTCACGCCCGGTAACCTTTTCCATCCACTCGATGCCGTCGTGCATCTGACCGACGACGTAATCCAGCTTGTTGTCGTTCAGGTCTCCGGCCGGCCCCACGGCGACGTCGATGCAGAAACTCGGAATACCCGGCTCGAGATCACACACCACCTGATACCACTTGGCGTGACTGCAGCAGATATGGTCCTGCCAGATGAAGTCCGGCTTGGGAAAGCTGCCGCCCCACAGGTACTCGTCGAGGATGACCGAGCCCCAGTAGTTGCGCATGTAGGAGCAGAGATCCCGCGCGTACCCCGCCCGCTCGGCGGCCTCCAGGCACCGCATTGAGAACTGCTTGTCGGCAGCGATCGAGGCCGCGTAAGGCTCGCTGGTCAGGCTATAGACGTCATCGCCGAGACCGCAGGGGATGGCACCGAAGGTCCAGGCGCCGCCGGCCCACCTGATCCCACCCTTCTCGTGGGCCTGTGCGTAATCTCGGTAGAAGTTCTCGCGAATCTCCTTTGCCTTGCCCCAGCACTCCAGCGGTCTGGTTTCGTAAGTCTGCTTGCTGGCCATTCTCGGTCTCGCTAGTCGAAGAGGTCTTCCTCGGCGAACATCTCGAGGAACGCCTCGACCCTCACCTTGAACTGCCCAATCGGTACGGTGACATCGAACTCGAGGAACAGCGTCTTGATGCCCTGATCCTCGAGCGCTTTACGTACGGCGGGTGTGTCGAGCTCGTGCGGGTCACAGAACTTCTGCTGCATGACGATGGCCCCGTCGACTTTCCACCCCCTGGCGAGCTCTAGTATGTGCGGGATCCTGATGCGCTCCACCCAGTCCTTCGAGGGGCACGGGACACGATCGATGTAGCGCGCGGCGATGGCCTCCAACCGATCTTCCCGCGGATCCACCTCGTTCCAGAAATAGCGCGTGCCGGTACAGTGTTCGTCGACGACGAAAGTCGCACCACACGACTCCACCATATTGATGAACTCGGTGTCGTCGTCCTCACTACCGATGATCATGAGACGGACACCGGTTTGCCGACCGTCTCGTCGCGCCGCGAGCCCGTCCAGCACCTTCTTGAGCTCCCTGTTGTGCTCGGTCTTTTCGGTCATTTGAGAAGCGATGACCATTTCCATCGCTTCTTCGCCGGTGAGCGGCGGATTCTCGCCCTTCCGTAAGTCGTAGACGGCGTGCATCAGCCGCCGGTTTTCGTTGTACACCTCGATGGCGTTGTCGAGGTCGACGTCGCTTATGGTCTTACCCGTCCACTGCTCGACCGCTGTCTTGAACTGGACGAGTTCACCAGTCAGATAGGGCAGCGCCCGCGGGCTCTGGACATGGTTAGGCATAGGGAGGTAGTAGCTGAACTCCCGTGGCCGGTGCTTCTCCCACGAGGTGTACGCCTGGCGGATGTGCAGGCACGACTGGGCGATCATGATCCCATCGAGGTAGTCGTAGCGTCCTTTGAGCCCCTGGGCCAGACAGTCGCGGCAGAAGGGACAGTACATGCCGAAGATGTGGGGCTCGGTAACGTCCTGGGGCTCGTGGCTGCCGAGAATTCGCACCGGGAGCACTCCCGCTGCGTGCAGGATCTCCTCGGGGACGTAGGTGCAGAAGTAGCCCAGCACCTTACCGCCGGTACGCTCTTTCCAGGCCTTGGCGTAGTCGTGTCGGTTTCTTTCCCAATCCCGGAGCTGCTCGAACATCCGCTTCCTCCTTATGAGGCCGGCGCGCTCAGGTCACTCGTGCCTCCACGTGGGCTGGCGCTTCTCGAGGAAGGCGTTGAGCCCCTCCAGCGCGTCCTTGGTCTTCATCAGCTCATCGTTGTACATCGCGCCGGCCCGCGAGAGGGCGGCGGCACGCCTGTCCTGCCGGTCTCCCCACAGCATCCGCTTGGCCACCCGCAGCGCCGCAGCGCTATGGCGCGTGATGCGCCCCGCCAGCTCGAGCGACGCACCCTCCAGCTCGGCATCTGGGACGACGCGCGCCACGATACCGGCCCGCAGCGCATCCTCGGCGCTCAGCGGATCACCAGTGAACACGACTTCGGCGGCCACGCCGGGCGGACAGATGTCGGGAAGCAGTGGGCAGGCGGCGGGAGGCAGGACGCCGAGCAGGATCTCGGGCTGCCCGAAGCTGGCACCCTCAGTGGCGACGATAATGTCCGCCGCCATCGCCAGCTCGAACCCGCCACCGAGACAGCGTCCCTGGACCGCCGCGATGACAGGCAGAGGAAACGCGTCAATCGCGGCGATCGTATCGACGAACTCGGGTATCATCTCTTCGTAGGTAGGCGGAAGATGCTCGCCGACGTCGGCGCCCGCCGAGAAGTGCTTCCCCTCGGCAGAGAGAATCAGCACGCGAAGTGACGGCTCGGCCGCCAGGCCCTCCAGTTCCTGCCGCAGGCTCTCCAGTAGGTCCCGCGTGAGTATGTTGAGCGGTGGTTGGCTCAGTACGAGCCGCCCGAGACCGTCCTCGACCGCTGTCCGAATCGTCATGGTACCACGCTGCCTCTCTTTGCCTGTGCTCTACTCTCGACCCGACTATACCTTCGACCACGTCGTCCCCGGCCGCTCGAGGCTGTAGTAAACCTTAATGTCCTCTAGCTCCTCGAAGATCCGCGGTACGATCTGGACGTCCATGCCGATCGCGATCGACGTTTCCGCGATACTGTCGCCGAACCAAGCGAGCGCTTTACCACCCTCTTCCAGGTCGACGACGCCCACGACGTAGGGCGCCACATCCTCGAACCCGGTAGGCGCAGCCACGATCTTGGTGAACGTGTGCAGCTTCCCCCTGCCGCTCAGCTCAACGAACTCGAAGTCACCGCTCATGCACGAATCGCAGTCGGCCCGCGGCGGAAAGGAGGTGGCGCCACAGCTCTTGCAGCGAGAGCCCATGAGGTGGCCGTCTTTCAGATGCCGGGCGAAGTCGTTGACCTTGGTGTACGGCGTGTAGTTGACCTTGCCAAACCACTTGAACATTTGTTCAATCCCTCTTCAGGATTTGTACGAAGCAGTATTGCCCGATGCCACCGACGTTGTGGGTCAGGCCGACGTCGGCATCGGGGACCTGGCGCTCCCCGGCTTCGCCGCGCAGCTGCTTGACGATCTCGTAGGTCATCGATGTGCCGGTGGCGCCGATGGGGTGGCCTTTCGCCTTCAGGCCGCCATCCACGTTCACCGCCACCTTCCCGCCGACGTAGGTCTGGCGATCGGCGACGAACGGTCCGCCCTCACCCTTCTTGCAGAACCCCAGGTCCTCGTAGGCCATGATCTCGGCGATCGTGAAACAGTCGTGCACGTCCGCCACCTTCACATCACCGGGCTCGATACCGGCCATCTTGTACGCCTCGGCCGCAGCCCGTTCGGCGCTGGGCAGGCCTACCAGGCTCGGCCGTCTGAGGACCGACATGCTGGCCGTGGCGCACGCCATACCGTCCAGCCAGATCGGGACCTTCGCGATCTCCCGCGCCCGGCCTTCGCTCGCCAGGATAATGCACGCGGCGCCGTCAGCGTTGGCGCAGCAGTCGTAGACCTGGAACGGGGTCGCCACGTCTTCCGAGGCCGTGGCTTTCTCCTTGGTGATCTCTTTTCTGAACAGCGCGAACGGATTCATCGCGCCGTAGTGGTGGTTCTTGACCGCCACGTCGAGGAGCTGCTGGCGCGTAGTCCCGAACTCGTGGATGTGACGTTTGGCAAACATGGCGTAGTAACCGGGGAACGTTGTTCCGAACCCCGACTCCCACTGCACCTCACCCACCCTGCCCATGAGCGCCAGGATTTCCGGTGTCGACAGCTCGGTCATCTTCTGGCAGCCGATCACGGCAACGATATCGTGCACACCCGCCTTGATCGACATCCACGCCGTCCGCATGGCGGCGCTACCCGATGCGCAGGCCACCTCGGTCAGCCAGGTCGGCTTCGGCACCAGCCCGAGATACTCCTGTATAACGCCGGCCAACGAACGCTGCTTGTGGTATTCGGGTACCGAACCGATCACCGACGCGTCGATTGCATCCCGGTCGATGCCCGCATCGTTCAAGGCGTCCCGAAAGGCCTCGAAGGCCAGTTCCTGAACGGTGGCGTCGCTGCGACGCCCGAAGACACCGTGTCCGACGCCAACGATTCCGACTCTAGTCATAGCACCGCCTACATGTACTGGCCGCCGTCGATCTTGATTACTTCACCCGTGATATGGCGCGCCCTATCAGAACAGAGGAACGCCACGAGGTCTGCGCACTCGTCCGGTGTAGCGAACCGCCCGAGCGCCGTCTCGTCCATGGCTTTGGTGAGGAACTCGGGAGGGATACCCTCGGCCATCTCGGTCATGACCATGCCTGGCGCGACCACGTTGACGTTCACGTTGAACTTACCGAGCTCGCGGGCCAACGATTTGCTCATGGCGATCTCTCCGCCCTTCGACGCAGAGTAGTTGACCTGTGCGAACTTACCCCTCAGTCCATTGATGGATGAGATGTTCACGATCTTGCCGCTCTTTTGGTCCTTGAAGACGATGGCAGCGGCCTTGTTGTAGTTGAAGTAGCCCTTGAGGTTCACGTTTATGACGGTGTCGAACTGCTCCTCCGTCATCTTCCAGATCACGCCGTCCCAGTTGATACCGGCGTTGCAGACCATGATGTCGAGGCGCCCGAACTCGCCGACGACTGTATCCACCATGTTCTGGGCATCGGAGTAGCTCGAGACGTCGGCCCTGATCGCGAGTCCGCGCCGGTCCAGCGCCTCGATCTCGGCCACTACCTTCTTGGCCTCAACGTCGTGACGGCGGTAGTTGATCGCCACGTCGCAGCCTTCGCGCGCCAGCCCCAGGGCGATGGCCGAGCCTATGCCGAGGCTGCCCCCGGTGACTATGGCGCTCTTGCCTTGCAAGCCTAGATCCATGACCTCGTCCTTCCTTCCACCGGCCTGTCAGCCACCCTGCTGATACTGCGGCGAAATAGCCCTGATCAGCTCGTCATCCCAGGGGTGGCCCTCGGCCAACAGCTGTCTCAGCTTGATGAAGTCCACCTCGCGCTTGCCCTTCGGCCCCTCGTTGAAGGCTCGGAAACCGGCCTTCGCCTCGGTCATCATGTTGAGTGCCAACCACTCGCGATTCGTCACGTTCGTGTTGTCCCAGTGCCACTGCTTATGCTTGCGCAGACCGTTCACGGTCTTCGACACGCAGTCCGGCATCAGCATCAGGATCTTGGTGCAGAGAACCTCGACCGCCTCGTCCAGCTTACTGAGATCGGTCTCCGCTTTGCCCATAACTTCCTTGGCCGCCTCGCGCTGGGCGCCGCCCTTGAAGTCGCCGTAGACGATGTCACCGAACTCGTCGACGAAGCGGTCGGTGACAACCATCGGGTTGGGGATCCACTCACCGTCGACCTTCATCACCGGAACCACCTGATTGATCAGGCCGATGAACAGCGCCTTGTGAGCACTCCACATCTCGCACAGCACACCGCTCTCCATGGCCCGCGAGAAACCGACGTACAAGGGCAAGAAGTCAGTCGAGCCGCCGTCGGGGGCCGAGCCGTGCTTGGGACCGGCCTGGCCGAAGCGCGCGGTATCGGCGGCGATGGTGAAATCGCAGGCCATGCCGATCTCCTGGCCGCCGGCCAGCCGCATCCCGTTAACCCGATTGATCACCGGTTTGTCACAGCGCAGTATCGAGTCGATCATGTCATTGAACAGACGCATATACTGCTTGTACTCCTGCGGGTTACCGGCGTAGTACTCGGCGTACTCCTTGGTATTGCCGCCGGTACAGAACGCCTTGTCGCCCACCGCCGTGAAGACGACCGCCACGACACTGCGGTCCATGCTGGCCTGCCGGAACGCCAGGATCACTTCCTTCACCGCGCCAGTCGTGTAGCTGTTGAGCTGGCTCGGGTTGTCGAGAACGATCCAGGCATTGAACAGCCCCTCTACCGGCGCCCCCGAGAAATCGCGCGCCGGGCGTAGCTCGTACTGGATCTCCTTGAATTCCAATCCATCAAGGAGTGTATGGCTCTTCAGCATCGGTCGGCCCTCCTTACGACGCCCAGTCTGGAATCAGAATTGCACGCTTATCGATCTTGTGGTCGGCGACCTGCTGAATCACATCAGGCGCCTCACTCATCGGATAGGTTTGAATGAAAGGCTTCAAGGTGACCTTGTCCTCGATCACCAGCTTCAGCGCCTCCGGGTAGAGTTCCGTCTTGCAGCCCCACGTGCCCTGGACCGTAGCGTCGAAGGCCATGAGGTTGCTGAGCCGGACCTCCCGCTTGGCCAGCGTGAAACCCACCACCAGCAGCGTCGAAGCATAGGTCAGCAAACCGAAAGCCGTATCCTGGCCACCCGGCTGACCCGAGCACTCGAAGATCTTCCAGCTGTGGCCGGGACAGCCCCACTCTTTCGCCTGCCCGCCGATCTGCTTCTTGATCGCCTTGAAGTCGGATTCGGCTGAGTTTAGTGTGAGCCCAGCACCATGATCGGCCACCGCGCTCAGCTTCTTGTCGTCGACATCGATCGCGACCACATGGGCGCCGAACGCCGCGGCGACCTGCACGCAGTGGGTGCCCACGCCGCCCACGCCGACGACGATGGCCAGATCACCCTCGCGTAACCCGCTACGCACGATGGCCTGGTAGGGCGTGGTGACCGCGTCGGCGATGACCGAGAGCTCGGGTAGCTCGTAACCTCCCTTATCCTCGACCACACAGAGTCCCTGACCCGGCGTCACGACGTATTCGGCGAAGCCGCCGTCGATATCGTTGCCCGGCATCATTTGGCCCCGGCAGATATTGCCGCGACCCTCCTTGCACAGCTCACAGGCGCCGCATGGGATCACCGCCGGGACGATCACCTCCCGGTTCAACAGAGAATCGAACTGCGATCCGGCCTCGACCACCGTGCCGCTAATCTCGTGACCGAGCGTCAGCGGCGGCCCCTGCTTGGTGGGAACGCCATCCTTCCAAAACCCGATGTCCGTGTGGCACACGCCGCAACCGGCTACCTGCACGAGGACCTGGTCCGCGCCTGGGTCCGGCCTGGGGACTTCCTCGATCACCAGGGGTGCGCCTACCTCGGTAAACCGTACTGCCTTCATGAGTCACCCCCACCGCCCTTACGGCGATTTCTGAAACGTGCTCGCATCTGCAGTCGGCGCTTCCAACTTCCTCAGCCCGGCTGCCGACACATCAACCCGCCGACCAGGTAGTCGGCGAACTTGGATCCTAGCTCGTCTGAGTGAATAGCGCCCTCCGGCCGATACCAGCGGGCGATCCAGTTGATCGCGCCCAAGATCGCGAACACCGCGACTTTGGGATCGACCTGCTGGAACTCGCCCTCCCGAATGCCTGCCAGCACAAGATCACGGAGCACTCGCTCGTAGCGGTCGCGCGCCGCGATGATCTCGGCGCGACGCTCGGGAGAAAGCGCCGGAACCTCGAAGGCAAGCGGTGAGCCTTCCAGCGTCTCGGTCATCACCCGCACGTGTTCCCGGATGAGATATGCGAGTTTCTCGCTGGCACGCTCACAGCAAGCTTCCGCCTCCTCAATCATCCGCGCGATCTCGCCCAGCGATTCGCGGTGGCACTCGTAGAGGATCGACTCCTTGTCAGGAAAGTAGTGATAGAGCGCCGTCTTACGGACGCCGAGCCGCTCGGCAATGTCATCGAGGGTCGTCGTGTGATAGCCGTTCTCGCGGAAGGCCTGCAGCGCCGCGTGGAGAATCTCGGCCCGACGCCGCCGCCGCTTCTCGCGGATGTATGGTGAGGGAGTGTTCGGCGCGCGGCCGTCGCCCATCGGCATACTCCTCTCGGGGCTGACTTGAACGGTCGTTAAAAAACTGAACGTCGGGTCGGACCTTGTCAAGAAGCCAGCAAGCTCTGAGAACGGCTCGCCGACAATAGTCGGTTCGGTTCCTTGACCAAGCGGCCAGCACCAATCTGCCACGGTTGAGGGGGGCCACACCTGCTCGGCAAGCGACTGAAGGGCTTCCTCGTAAGAGCGGGCGCGCCGTACTGGGTCGACCTCCAGGGGATGCTCGCCATGGCACCCAAATAATAGTAACTACTACTTGTGATAGGGCTTGCCAGCTCGTGTCCCCCGGCGTTAGCTTGCACTTGCCCGACCACCACGTCATAGGAGATAGTGCTGAACGCGTGCAGGGGGATGCCCGCGGTGATAGCGTTTCTTGCCGAGAGCAGTGCAGGGAGCGTTGGTCCCGATCATCGCGACGTTCTGCTGCGAAGAGCGGACGGCCTCCTGGGCAGGTGGTTTCCTATACATCTCCGAAACAAGCCCAACTCGGCGGTAGCCTGACGCTCGCGCCTGTCGCGCGACCGAGCTTCGCTGTCTAAACAGTATACCGCCGGCCTCACTGGTTCCAATCACTGGAGGGACTCATGCAACGACTTGGGGTAAAAACGCTGCTTCTCCTCAGCGCCTTCCTGCTGCTGCCCTCGGCACTAAGCGCTCAGCAGGAGATGCGCACCGTGACGGGGAGCGTGACGGTGGAGGACACGCAGCAACCGCTTGCGGGCGTTCACGTGGGTGTGAAAGGCACCGTGATAGCCACGGTAACCGACAACCGGGGGTATTTCTCCCTACGCGTGCCCGCGGACGCCGAGATGCTGGTCTTCACGTATCTCGGTTACAGGACCGAGGAAGCGCCGGTGTCCGACCAGGTGGATATCATGATGGCGATCTCGCCTGTCGGCCTTGAAGGAATCACGGTCACAGCCCTGGGCCTCAGGCGCGAGAAAGCGTCGCTCGGCTACGCGGTGCAGGACCTCATGGGCGAGGACATCACCGACGTGCCCGATGTGAACGTCGTCAACACCCTCCACGGCAACGTGGCGGGCGTCCACGTCACGAACGCCGGACCTGTCGGAGGTTCCGCGCGGATCGTGATCCGAGGCGCGAACTCCGTTACGGGCGAGAACCAGCCGGTCTTCATCGTCGACGGAGTAGTGCTCGACAACACCTCGACCACCAACGGGAACAGCACAGATAACGCGGGATACGGCGGTATCGACTACGGGAACGCGATCCAGGACATTGATCCCGCGAATATTGAGGCGGTCAGCGTGCTGAAGGGCCCGGCTGCCACCGCGCTCTACGGCTCGCGGGCGGCCAACGGCGCCGTCGTGATCACCACCAAGTCCGGTCGCGGCGCCCAGGCCACCGGGCTGGGTGTGACGGCGAACGTGAGCCTCACCGCGGAGACGGTCCTGCGCCTGCCGGACTACCAGGACGAGTACGGTCAGGGGATCTTCGGCGAGTTCAACTGGGTCGACGGCGCGGGTGGCGGCCTCTGGGACTTCGTGGACGAGAGCTGGGGTCCCAAGCTCGACGGGCGACCGATCGACCAGTTCACGGGTCCGCAGCAGCCGTGGGTAGCCCATCCCGACAACGTCAAGAACTTCTTCCAGACCGGCTACACGATGAATTCGAACGTGGCCGTCACGCGGAGCAGCGAGAACAGCCACGTGCGCCTCTCCCTCAGCAACCGGCAGCTGCGGGGGACCATGCCGGGGACCGAGAACGGCCAGATATCTCTGGCGGTCAAGGGTGGGGCCATGATCACGGATCGCCTGGAGGCCGAAGCCTCGGTGAACTACATCGATGCGAATTGGGACAACCGACCCGGCACCGGGTACGACGAGGACAACCCGATGCAGTCGTTCATCTGGTTCGGCCGACAGGTGGACATGGAGGCGCTCCGTGATTACCGGTGTCATGGCGATGAGCCGACCCCCTGCACCTTGAACGCCCAGTACAACTGGAACTACAACTACCACAACAATCCATTCTGGGAGCAGCTCGTCAATTGGAACGCCGACGAGCGGGACCGGGTCTTCGGTCACATCAACTTGAGCTACCAGCTCACCGACTGGCTCACCGCCTCGGCGCGGGTCGGCCGTGACTGGTATCGGCACCACCGGAAACGCGTTATCGCTCCCAACAGCCTGGACGATCAGGGAGCGGGGTCTTTCGGCGAGGAGACACAGTACCGCTCCGAGACGAACTGGGATCTCATCCTGAGCGCCAGCCGGCACCTGATGCCCGACCTCACCATGGACGTGACGGCCGGCGTAAACCTCCGCAAGAACAAGTACGAGGCAAGCGGGGTCACGGTCGCCCGGCTCGCCGCGGCGCCAGACATCTTCACGATCGACAACGCAGGGGTGACCCCCAATCCGTGGGACTATGTCGCGGAGCGGGAGGTTCGGAGCGGCTACGGCGCCCTGACCCTGAACTACAAGGGCTGGCTCAACCTGGACCTGACCGGCCGCAACGACTGGTCGTCCACTCTCCCCGACGGGGACAACTCGTACTTCTACCCCTCGGCCTCCACCGCCTTTCTCTTCACCGAGGCCCTCGACCTCCGGAGCGACATCCTCAGTTCCGGGAAGGTGCGGGCAAGCTGGAGCCGGGTGGGGAACGATGCGGACCCCTACCAGCTCGCTGCCGTATTCAACGGCCAGCAGCTGTGGGGCGGCATCCCGCTATTCGCGGAGACCAACCGGATTGCGAACCCTGACCTCAAGCCCGAGGAGACCACGGCGTGGGAATTCGGGACCGACCTGGGCTTCTTTAACGAGCGCCTCGGTTTCGTGCTTACCTACTACCGTCACAAGACGACCGATCAGATCATGCCCGTCGAGATCTCGCGGACCAGCGGCTTCACCGAACAGCTGCTAAACGCCGGCGCGGTAGAGAACAACGGCTGGGAGCTGCTGCTCAGGGCGAACCCGATCCGCAGCACCGACGGCTTCAACTGGGATGTGACCGTAAACTGGAGCAAGAACAACTCCGAAGTCACAGAGCTTTACGTGACGGAAGCTGGGGACTCCCTGAGGACCCTGGTCCTCGGCACCTACTGGAGCCTCAACGTCGAGGCCCGCTTGGGCGAGCCGTACGGCGTCCTGTTCGCAAACGGCTACCTCCGTTGCGGAGTAGGGCCGACAGCAGAGGCCTACACGGATATCTGCGCCGGCCAACCCGATGGAACCCTGATCTTGTCCGCCAGTGGCAGGCGGCAAAGGGACCCGGTGCGGCGGATCCTCGGCAACTACAACCCCGACTGGATCGGCGGCATCCAGAACCGGTTCAGCTACGGTCCCTGGGAGCTGAGCGTGCTGCTCGACGGCCAGAAGGGTGGCGAGATCTTCTCAGTCACCGACTGGTTCGGCGAGTACGCGGGCGTGCTGGAGTCCACGCTCGAGGGCCGCGAGGAAGACTGGTGCACACCGGGGGTCACGGTGCGGGGCGTCCTTCCCGACGGCTCGATCAACGGAGACGGGGATAACGACGTCACTGTTTGCCCGCAATCCCATTTCGGTGACAACTATGGCACACCCGAAGCGTCCATCGTCGATGCCACCTACATGAAGCTGCGCGAGCTCCGGCTGACCTACGAGATCCCTGGAAGGTTCGTGAGCTTCTTGGGCTTCAACGGTGCGAACGTGTCCTTGATCGGCCGGAACCTGTTCCTCTGGTCCAAGGCCCACAACATCGATCCGGAGACGGCGTTTGACGCCAGCAACGTGCAGGGCATCGAGTTCGGCCAGGTTCCGAGTTTTAGGAGCTATGGCCTCTCGATCACACTGTGGTAAACGGCTCATTATGAGAAAGGCGACTAAAATGACTAGGAAAAATCTTGCCTGTATGGCACTTGTCGTCGGGCTCGTCTGGGCCGTAGGCTCTTGCGAGCCGCCGCTGTCAATCAACGAGAACCCCAACGCGCCTGAGGATGTGTCACCCGCCGTTCTGCTGCCGCAGTCGATCCAGGCCGGCGTGTCGCAGGCTTTGGGCGGCTATCTGATGCTGGTACACACCAGTGTCTGGTCCTATCACGTCGTCGAGCTCCAGTATCCGGATGAGGAGCAGGGCCTGGTACGCCCCGCTAGAATGGACATTTACTGGAACAACTTCTACGCCGGGCCGCTGCGGGACATCGAGACGGCGATCGCCAAAGGCGCGGAGGCCCAGGATGTCAACATCCAGGCGGTGGGGAGGATCTGGAAGTCCTGGATCTTCCACATCGTCACCGACCTCTGGGGCGACGTGCCTTACTCAGAGGCGCTGAAGGGCGCGGAGAACACCGCGCCGCCCTACGATGCCCAGGCGGACGTGTACGCGGGGTTGCTCGCAGAGCTGACCGCTGCCGCTCAGGCGCTCGAGAACCCCGCCGCCTCCGACGTCTATCCAAATGGCTTCGGCGCCGGCGACTTGATTTACGGCAACGACTACGAGCTGTGGCGGCGGTTTGCCAACTCGCTGCGCATGCGCTTGGCGATGCGGCTCTCCGAGGTGGATCTGACCACGGCACAGAGCGAGTTCGTGGCCGCGTATAACGCCGGCGGGTTCGAGAGCAACGTAGACAACGCGATGCTCCGCTGGCCGGGGTCTCCGTACGAGAACCCTTTCTACGAGAACTACCTAGTACGGGACGACACCGGGATCAGCGGTGCCCTGGTGGACACGCTGAAGAATCTAAGCGACCCGCGTCTGCCCCTTTACGCGGAGCCCGCTGAAATCGACGGCGAGTACCGCGGCCACCAGAACGGATGGGATGACCTTCCAGAGGGCCAGTCGCTGGCATGGTTCTCCAGGCAAGGCAACTTCTGGCGGCGGGACGGCGCTGCCACCCCCACTATGATCATGACCTATTCCGAGGTCCTCTTCCTCCAGGCCGAGGCGGCCGAGAGGGGATGGATCGGCGGGGATCCGGCCGCGCTGTACACGGAGGGCATCCAGGCGAACATGAATCAGTACGACGAGTTTGGAGTCGGTCCTACGGACACGGAGATCACCACCTATCTGGCGCAGCCCGAGGTCGCCTACAACGGGCTGAATTCGATCTATGTCCAGAAGTGGATCTCGCTCTACATGAACGGCTCGGAGTCGTGGGCCGATCAGCGCCGGACCGACTACCCCTACAACACGCCGGGGCGGGACCTACTCCTGACCCAGATCCCGACCCGGTTCCACTACCCGCCCATCGAGCAGTCGTTGAACGAAGCGAACTGGTCCGCTGCGGTCACGAACATGGGCGGGTCCGACGACCTGGTCACACGGGTCTGGTGGGATGTTGCCTACCCCGTAGCGCCCAACTAGAGCGCATCACCGATCACCCTTCGAACAGGACGCCCCCCGTAGTTCCCTACGGGGGGCGTCCTGTTCGATCCGCTGAGAGGGGTCGCCCGCCGGCCTATCCGGAGCGCATGAACACCAGGATGAGGCCGTAGGCGTGCATGCCGTAGCCGGGACGCTTGGTGAAGCCCATGGGGTAGACCTCTACCGACTCCACGTTCCGGGTCCGCAGCGACTCCAGGATGCAAGTGTCCCCGATCCGCTTCCCGTCCACGTAGACGTGGGGGTTCACGACGGTCTCGAACGTCGCGTAACTGCGGAGAGTGATCTGCGGGCACTGCCCACCACGGTGGACCAGGATCTTCAGGCCAGGCACCCTTCCCCGGAGGGCACTGAGCACTGAGCCCTCCCAGTCATCGAGAGCATCGCCAGAGATGATGTAGGCGCCGTCTCGACTCTCGACGCCTCCCTCCATGGGGGTCTGCTCCTCGGGTTGGTGCTTCGCGCACGCCGCAAAAAGGAGGACGAGGATAGCGATAGCGGAGCGCGGGGACCTGATACACATGAATGCCTCCTTGGCCAACGCCAGTGAGCCCGCCGCCCACTCCTGTCGTTAACCAATACATACTCTCGAGCAAGCGGACCTGCAAGCACTTCGGGCACGACGCAGTCGCAACGCCGCTGAAGTCGCCGACATGAAATAGGCGTCGGAGGGTTCACGCACTTGGTGCGCGCCTCCGACGCCGATCCTCGGATCTGTGATCCAGGCTACCGGCAGGCCGCCCTCATCGGCGCCGGCCTCTGCCGTCCCCGTATCTCGCAGTAGCCGGTTCCGGCCCGCGCAACGCCCAAACCGCCAGCGGGTGCAGGATCCAGCGGACCCCGGCAATCGTTCCGTGCTCCACGGCCAGCGCCGCGCGGCCCAGCGCAGGCACGCCGTAACGGATCAGCGCGTAGACCGTGCCCATGAGGATGAACGGCAGGAGTGGGAATATCGCCCATACCATGAAGGCGGTGAAGATGCCTAGGATGGCCAGCCCGCCACCAATGAGTTCGAGGACGTCGATTCCGGGCATGATCCGAACCTCCTAGCGAGGTGTCCCCATTGCTTGAACAAATCTAAGCGTGGTGGCAATCGATAGCCAGTTTCGCTTGCGATCGCCGGCGAGCAGGGCCGGGGGATTGGACTTGCCCACCCCGACGGGCGACAGGCAGATTACAGGTAATCCAGTTGCTGACCAGTATTCTATCTGCGCCACCCGGCGTTGCCGGACAAGCGTCACCGCCGATTATGGGAGGGATGTCTCATGCGTTCTGTATTAGTACCGTTGGCTGTCGCCGCCTCTCTCGCCGCCTGCGCCTCGGGGACTGGGACAGCTGAGCCGAGGCGGGATCCGAACGTGATCACGGCTGCGGAGCTTGCCGAAGTGAGAGTGCAAAGCGTTTACGAGGCCGTGGAGCGACTGAGGCCGCAGTGGTTTACGGTGCGCCCTCCGAGGTATGTCACGGATCCGACACCGGTGGTTCCCGTGGCGTTCCTCGACAACAACATGCTCGGCGACCTGGACCAATTGTGGACAATAGTCGTCAGCGACGCCCGGGAAATCCGCTACCTCGACCCCCGGAAGGCGACGATGCGGTTCGGGATGGAGTACAACTCCGGGATAATCCAGGTCATCACACGGTGACGGGCGCTGGCGCCTCTATGCCGAGTGGACGATCCTGACGTCCGGTCCCTGGCGCTTTAGCAGCCGCTCCGCATCCGGGGCGGCCATCCCGAAGACGGCGGTGCCCGCGGCATCCGCCGACATGCAGTCCTCGGCCATGACCGTCACGCTGCGCATGGCCGCACGGCGCGGTTCACCGGTCGAGGGATCGAGCATGTGGTGGTAGCGGCGGCCGCCGTGCTGGAAGTACTGGATGTAGTCGCCCGACGTAGCTACGGCGCCGTCGCTCACCTCGACGGTCCCGACGAGGCCTTGGGGATCGTCGGGGTCGCGGATGCCGACCTTCCAGGGATCCCCGTCCTCCGAGACGCCGAGCGCGTAGAGGTCGCCGCCGACGTTGACCAGCCCGTTGTAGATCCCATAGGAGCGCAGCGCCTCGACAGCGCGATCGACGCCATAGCCCTTGGCGATGCCGCCGAGATCGATGGCCGCGTCGGGGTCCCCGATCCGCACCGCCGGCTCGCCGGCAAGCTCGCCGATCTCCAGCGACCGATACAGACGACGACCGGCCAAGCCGCTGACCTGCTCGGCGGGGGGCGGTTCCGCCCGCTCCCCCACGTCCCAGAGGGCCATGGCCCTACCCAAGCAGGGGTCGAAGGCACCGTCGCTCGCCTCGGCCCAGCGTAGCGCCTCTTCCAGGACCAGCGCGGTGCTCCGGGAGACGAGCACCGGCTCCGAGCCGGCCTTCAGGTTAGCGAGACCGACCTCGGAGCTGTCGCTGAAACGGGTCATCGTCCGATCGACGTGCCGCAATTCAGCGATCGCGGCGTCTATGGCAGCCTGGGCATAACGTTCGTCTCTGTGCGCGACCGCTATATCGGCGATGGTGCCCATGACGGGCACGGTACGACGCACCAGTTCACGGCGTCGGCGCAACAGCCTGGGGGTCGTAACGACCGCGAGCGCGCCGATCCCCAATGCGATGAACTGGCGTCGACTCGGAAGAGAGCGCCGCGAGCGCTCAGGATCGATCATGTCTTCTCCGCTCCATTGTCGCACTCGCCCGCCTGGCAGCCGCCGCAGCCGCGGCTCTCGGCCCCGCGGGTGAGTAACCCGAAACCGATGAACGCCAAACCCAAGCCTAGAACGGAAAGCAGCTCAACCATCTATCTGCCCACAAGTCACGAAGTGAACAAGCCCGCGAACCCCATGAACGCAAGGGACAAGATCCCGGCGATGATGAAGACGATCGCGTTACCTCGAGCGACGGCCGGTACGTTCACGAACTCCAGGTTCTCGCGGATCGACGCCATGAGTACGAGGGCCAGCGTCAGGCCGGCGCCGGCGCCCCAGGCAAAGGCCAAGCCCTCGAAGAAGCTGTAGCCGCGGTTCGCCTGGACCCACGCCATGAAGAGGATCGCACAATTTGTGGTAATCAATGGCAGGTAGATCCCCAGCGCCCGAAACAGCGCCGGGCTCAGCTTCTTGATCGTCATCTCGGTGATCTGGACCGCCGACGCGATGACCAGGATGAACGAGATCAGTTTCAGAAACGGCGCGTAGGGTAACACGAAAGTGTCCAGGAACCAGGCGCAGACCGAGGCGACGGTCAGCACGAATATGTTCGCCGCGCCCATGCGCAGCGCCGTATAGATCTTGCCCGACACTCCCATGAACGGACAGAGGCCGAGGAAGTAGGCCAGGGTAAAGTTGTTCACCACCATAGCCGAGACGAAGATCCAGGCCACCTCGCCCATCACGCGGCCCTTTCCACGGCGACGCCCCCCGGCGGCTCACCGGCTCTTGCCCGCTCCAGCTTGCGGCGCTCCCACCAGTTGAGCCCCAGCAATATGAAGCCGATGGTGAAGAAGCCACCGGGCGGCAGGATGAATACGATCCACGGCTCGTAATTGGAGCCGAATATCGGGAACCCGAGGAACGTGCCGTACCCCAGGATTTCCCTGATCGAGCCCATCATGAGGAGCGCGATGATGAAGCCGACCCCGGTGCCGACGGCATCGACGATGGCGCGCGGCACGGTGTTCTTCGAGGCGAACGCCTCCTGGCGGCCGAGGATCATGCAGTTGACGACGATCAGCGCGATGAAGGCGCCGAGCGCCTTATGGGTCTCGGGCACGACCGCCTCGAGCGTCATATCGGCGATCGTCACGAACGTGGCGATGATCAAGATGTAGGTCGAGATCCGCACCTCGCTCGGGATCAGCTTTCTGAAGCTCGAGACCAGGATGCTCGAGCAGAGCAGCACAAAGAAGGTCGCCAGCCCCATGGCGATGCTGTTGAGGACCGTGTTGGTGACGGCGAGCGCCGGACAGAGTCCGAGCATCTGGATGAGAACCGGGTTCTCGCGCCAGATGCCGCGTGTGAAGTCCTGGCCCGCCGTCGTCTGCCTCGGCATCAGCTCGCACCCTCCAGATACGCCTCGATCATCGGGCCATATTCTTCAAGCCGGTGATTGATGATCGCGATCACGGCTCTCGACGAGATCGTCGCTCCCGTGATCATGTCCACCTCGTTGGCGGCTCCCGTGGCGCGGCCGCTCTTGACGCCGGCGAGCGGCGTCTCTGGCCCATCGAACTCAGCGACGAAGACGCTGTCCTTTACGATTTTGTCCCCCAAGCCTGGCGTCTCTTTATTCGCCAGGACCTTCATGCCGATCACGGTGCGGGTCTGCGGATCGTAGCCGAAGATCAGCTCGATTATGTCTTGGAACCCGAACTCGGCACCGGCGATCGCAAAGCCGAGCGGCTCGCCATCTTCCCGGTAGCCGAGAAACACCATCTCCAGGTCGGCGGCGTCGCTTCCGGCGGGCGGCTGCGGCACGAGGCCGCCGTCGACGACATAGAGCGTATCCCAGCGCTCGGGCCCCTTGAGCACCTCCTGGACCGCTAGCCTGAGCATCCTCGCCTTGTAGGCCTGGATGGCCGGTTGGGTCGCCTGGTAGACGAAGACGAGCAGCAGGCCGGCTATGGCTCCGGCGCTACCCAGCGTGACGAGCAGTCGCCAGGACGGCACCTCCTGGCGTTCCGGCCCGACCTGCGGCAGGACGCGGCGCTCTCCGCCGTTCCCGTCGCCCGCGCCGTTCACGACGCCGCCTCCTGCAGCCGGGTGCCGAACACACGCGGCTGTGTCCACCCGTTGATGTACGGTACCATCGCGTTCATCAGCAGGATCGCGTACATCACGCCCTCGGGCAGCCCGCCCCACGTTCGGATGAGCACGGTGAGGGCACCGATCCCCGCCCCGAAGATCCAGCAACCCTTGGCGGTTACCGGCGAGGTCACCATGTCGGTGGCCATGTACCAGGCGCCCAACATCAGGCCGCCGGAGAACAGCATGAACAGCGGGCTCGGGTAGCGGCCGGCGTCGAGCAGCCACAGAGTGCCCGACAGGACGAACACGGTCACGAAGATACCGGCCGGGATTCGCCAGTTGAGGAAGTTGCGGAGCGCCAGGTAGCCACCACAAACGGTGATCACCAAGGCGGACGTCTCGCCGGCCGAGCCGCCGATCGCGCCGGTCAACAGGTCCACCGCATCGGTCGCGATCCGCTCGAACTTCCAGAGCCCCAGCGGGGTGGCCCCGGTCACCGTATCTACCTCGGCGCCCAGCAGCGGAAGCGACGCCTGGGTCGGGCTAAGACTCCACCAGCCCTCGTCGCCCGTCGGCCAGGTCGTGATCGCCACCGGGAACGCGGCCTGCAAAAAGGCGCGTCCCAGCAGTGCCGGGTTGAAGATGTTGTGGCCCAGGCCGCCGAAGATGAGCTTGCCAAACGCGATGGCCACGACACCGCCCAGGAACGACATCCAGAGCGGGAATCCCGGCGGCAGCGTGAGGCCGAGCAGCAGGCCGGTGATCGCTGCCGAACCATCGCCCAGCGATCCCTTGGAACCGAAGGCCATCTCGGTGATCATCGCACCCAGGGTGGCGGCGGCGATCACCAGCAGCGCTCCAAAGCCGAAGAAGTAGCCGGCGGCGGCCATCACGGGAACGAGGCTCCCCACCACATTCCACATGATCTTCGGCGTGCTGGCCGGCCCCTTCAGGTGGGGCGACGCGGTGACGAGCAGACGCGGCGAGCTCACGCCGCCGACCTCGCCTTGAGTCGCCGCAACGCCGTCCGCGAGACTTGGAAGAGTTGTGAGAGTGGAATGTTCGAGGGGCAAACGTACGAGCAGCAGCCGCAGAGCATGCAGTCCCAAATATCGTGCTCTTCCATCTCCTCGTAGCGATCTGCCCTAGCCATCATACCGAGCAGCTGCGGATTGAGGAACACCGGACACGCATCGAGGCAGTGCCCACAGCGGATGCAGGGGTATGATTCCTTCGTCTTCGTCTCGTGCTTGGCAAGTACGATGACACCCGTCACGCCCTTGAGGATCGGCGTGTCCAGGCTCGATTGCGGCGCACCCATCATGGGACCGCCGAAGACAACCTCGTGGGCGTCTTCGGTGAGACCGTCACAGGCCGCGATCAGGTCACCGACCTTCGTCCCTACCGGAACTATCAGGTTGCTCGGTTTCTTGACGCCCAGGCCGGTCACCGTCACGATTCGCTCGATCAGCGGAAGCCCGGTGTCGAAGACCTCGGCGATCGCTGCACACGACCCCACGTTTTGAACGACGACCCCAACGTGCAGCGGCAGCTTGCCCGACGGCACCTCGCGTCCCAGCAACGCCTTGATCAGCATCTTCTCGGCGCCCTGCGGGTACTTCACCGTCAGCGGGTGAACCGTGACTTTGAGGTCCGAAGGAAGCGTCGCCCGGATCGCCTCGATGGCATCCGGCTTGTTCTTCTCGATCCCGATCATCACCCGCTCGACACCGAGAGTATGCATCATGATGCGGATACCCATGTGTACGCGTTCCGGGTATTCGGCCATGATGTGATGATCGGTCGTTAGATACGGTTCGCACTCGCAGCCGTTGATGATGACCGCGTCGAGCTCGACGTCGGGCGGTGGCGACAGTTTCACGTGTGTGGGGAACGCCGCACCGCCCAGACCCACGACCCCCGCGTCCTGCACGGCCTGCACGACCTCTTTGGGGGACAGCCCTTCCCAGCGGGGCACGATGCGTGGGCGTGGCGCCTGCGCCGAGTACCGATCGACGGCGATGCGGACCGCCGGCTTGTACGTGCCGTCGGGGTGTGGCCAGAGGTCGATTCCGGCGACTGTACCGCTGGCCGAGGCGTGAACGGGAGATGAGATGAAGCCGTCGGCGGCCCCCACCTTGTCCCCGCGCTCGACTCGGTCACCCTCCGAGACGATGGGCTTCGCCGGTGCGCCGGTGTGCTGGCTGAGCGGAAGGACGACCTCGTCGGGGAACGGCATCCGACGGATCGCTTCCTTCTCGGTCAGCTCCTTGAGCTCGGGCGGGTGTACGCCGTGTCTGAATGTGCCGCGTCGGCGAGGCATCTATTCCAGATGGTTTTGGCGATCTGAACATCCAATATCCAACACCCTTTGATCATGGCACACTTTGTATACAAGCGCCAAGTGACAACAGCCTACTTCCAAGGAATCATCCTTGCGAATCGGTTATTGATCATTGGCGCTTAAAGGCCACTTGATCAAATGATCACTGGATATCGGATATTGGATACTGAATCCAATACTAGTTAAACGGCTCAGCCCGTTTGATCCACTTCTCGAGATCTTTCTCTTTCGGATTCAGCGGAGTACCCGGATGAATGATCCTCACCGGGCACCGCTCGGCAGCTGTGACCAGCTCCCTGAACGTGCCGGCCTTCGGGTCCTTGATGTACGCCTGCTTCTTGTCGTTGTAGGCGAACATCTTCTTGTTCAGGTTCGTGCACTCGTTACAGGTGGTACAGCGAGCCGTCTCGATGTACGGCTCTATCGCCAACCCTTCTTCTTCTTCCTCGACGACCGGCGCCTCGGCAGGCGCGGCAGCCGTTGCAGCCGTTGGCTCCGCCACAGCCACCGCCGCACCACCTGCGGGCGCCGCGCCGATGTCGAGACCCGAGAAGTCCATCGTCAGCGGCTGCAGACCCGGCGTCGATTCGGCGCGTGTCAGGAGATCTGCCACCGTCAGATTACCGTTACCCGCCCTCAGCAACCCTTCCGCCAGGCGCCGCGCCACGACCTGCGGGTACTTGGTCTTGAGGTCGGCCAGCTTCGCCTCGTACTCGGCGCGCAGGGCAGCAGCTTTCTTCTCGAACTCTTCTTCGAGCTCGCCCTCGACGATCGAGCGTGCCTCGTCCGTCGCCTTCAGCCCAGCCATCTCCCGCAACTGCTCCCACAACATCAGTCGGTCCTCGGCGAGCTCGACGATCTCGTCAGAGACGGACAGGCGATTGAGGCGCTTCTCGATATCGATGGCGTAGATGTAAGGCCGCTGTCCGTTCCGCTCTTCCTGCGGGATATCGAGGTACTCGGCGAACGGCACCAGCTCCTCCTCGTCGACGTCGGCTGGAAGCTTCTTGAAGTGTTTCTTGAAGCGAGCCTCGGTGGCCGCCCAGTCGGCGATCGTCAGCGGGAGCTCCATCGTCTGCTCCGCACCCTCGTCATCCAGGTACTTGAGCTCGTACTCCGGCCACCTGTCGTCGACCGACGGGTTACCCTCCAGGTCGAGGCGGTCGGTCATCGTTTCGCCGCCGTCCGGGTCGTAGAGCAGGAACGGGAAGGCCCGGCTCTCCAGCGACAGCCGCGCGGCCTGCGTCGCCTGGTCGTCGCCCAACCCGTGCTCGGGCGGGCAGGGACAATGCAGGATGAACACCGCCGGGTTGCGGCTCTGTAACCCCTTGATCACGCCGCCCAGCAGATGCGTCGGTGACGCCTGGGATGACTGGAGGACGTAGGTCCCGCGGTGGGCCATGGCGATGAGCGCCATCTCCTTGCGGGTTTCCTCTTTCCCGTGCTGATCCTTACCGAAGGCGGCCATGTCAGAGACCTGGCCGGTGAAGCCACTCGTGCAGGCCTGGCCACCGGTGTTCGAGTAGACCTGAGTGTCGAGAACGATGATCCTGATCGGCTTGCCCGAGGCCATGAGCCGTGAGGCGTTCTGGAAACCGATGTCGAGCATGGCTCCGTCGCCGCCCACCGCGAAGATCGGCGGACAGAGGCCGAACTCGTCGTCGGTAAACTGTCGCCAGTCGAACTTGGCGAAGAACTGCTCATGCTCCTCCGGATCGTACTCGCCGGCCAATTCCAGCTCGGCGCGCCGGATCGCGATAAACCCGTTGGCCATCTTCCGCATGTGACCCTCGAAGATGCCGATCGCGATCGACGGCGCATCCTGGAAGAGGTGGTTGGTCCAGGGGAACGGGTACGGGTTGAACGGGTACGTGCTCCCCCAAACCGACGAGCATCCGGTCGCGTTCGCGAAGGCCGTGACCGAGCGGCCCCGACCACTGGGACCTTCCGTGTAACGCCAGTGGAGGTCCTTCAGATCGCGGATCATGCTCGCGATCCTCTCCACCGCTGCCTTCTTGGAACCCTCGAGCGGGATGTCGAGCTCGCTGCTCTCCTCGCCGCTCACGGCGTCGAGGTCCGCATCGGAGGCGAGCAGACCGCGTGCCTTCGCGTCGAGCTGGGCGAGCAGGTCTTCCAGCTTCGCTACGTGCTCCTTGACCCGCGGCTGCACCACGGCATTCACCGCCGACAGCACGAGGTGGATGCCCGTCTTCTCACCGCAACCCATGCAGGACCCGTCACCGCCGTACATCGAGCGGTAGTTCTCCTTCTTGAGCAGCAGCGAAGAGAGGACACCGATGCCCTCCTCGAGGTTCGCGATATTGATGTAGCGGTCGTCGGTGTCTGGGAGCCACTCCCACAGCTTCCAGTTCCGCCGCAGCTTCTCCACCACTTCCTCGTCCTGCTTCACGGTGATCAACGCCTCGTCGGGACAGACCTCGACGCAGAGGTTGCACCCCTTGCAGGCCTGCGGGTCCACGGTGATCGAGAGGAGGCCGCCGCTTCCCTTCTCTTGCGATTCAGGTATGTCGAAGAAGGGGGCCGCCTTGGCAATTGGGAACTCGGCCAACGCCAGGTAGACCGGAGTGAATTCCTCGTCCAGCGCCTTCTGTCGTTCCGCATCCCAACCCAGCTTGTCCGCCACGTTCTTGTATGCCTGCGACAGCACATCGCTGAAGCTGTGGAAGGGGACGCCCTTCATGATCTTGCGCGACTCGTTGGCCAGCGGCTTGACGATCTGGCGCATACGGTCCAGCGAACGGCCGTTGGAGGCGGAGGCGATCGCCGCCTCGATGACCTGCTCGACACTGTTCACCAGGCCGGGGATAGCCATGTCCGGACACACCGTCCAGCACTGACCGCATCCCGTGCACTTGTCGGCGATGAACCCGGGCACCTCGAAGCGTACGTCGGTCATGTCGCGTATCGTGCTCGTGGCGGCCGGGATCGCGCTGAGCGCGGCGAACGGGTCGGCGATCGGCTCATCGCCGGTCTTGTACAGGTACGCCACCTGCTCCCAGAAGCGGCCCGGGTTGCCGAAGCCGTCTCGCCAGCCGCTGCCGTCGAGCACCACTGGCATCTGCGGCGTGCGCGCCGTCTCGTCACCGGCGACCTCGAGCGTCGCGTGGTCCAGCTCGATAGCCTCGTCGAAGCCGCGCCGGATCACCCGCAGGTTGTCCTCGACGACGCGCTCACCCAGGTGGCCGAACTTCTTGTTCAGCTGGGCCCTGATCCCGTCGAACAGCTTTTCCTCGCTCAGCCCCTCGCGCTCCATCAGCGGCGCGACCTTGAAGAAGGCGCCCATGAAAGCCGCGCCCTGCATCCGGTAGCGGAGCTCGGGGTCGGAGGCTTCTTCGGTGGCGATCTTGAACGCGTCGACGGAGAAGACCTTCAGCTTCCGCTCTTTCATCTCGCGTCGTGCGGCAGCCGGGAACGTCTCCCACAATTCACCTGGCTCGAGATCGCTCTGGATGACGAAGACGCCGCCTTCCTCGAGCCCGGCCAGCGGATTCGAGTGACGGAAGACGTTGGGATCCGGTGAGAGCACCACGTTGACGTGCTTGAGCTCGGCGTTCAGCCTGATCGGCTCCTTGGCCAGCGTGCCGTAGAACGTGGTGGGCTGGCCTTTCTTCTCCGACCCATACTTCGGGTTCGCCTTGATGTGCCAGCCGAGCAGCTCGAACGTCGTCATCGCCAGGTTCTTGCCCGTCGTGATGGCGCCCCAGCCACCGATCGAGTGAATGCGGATGGAGACCGAGCCCTCGGGGAGCAGGTTGATGTCACCCGCCCGATCGAGGGCCAGGTGCGAGATATCCGGGTACGATTCGAGCAACCGCTCCTGCCAGATCTGGAGCTTGGGCAGCCGCGTACCCTTACGGATGAAGTCGATACCCAGATAGAACAGCCGCCTGCCCTTGCCGTCGGGCAGCATGTTATCCACCGCGGCGATGATGTCGCCGGGCTGCAGGTCTCGGCTCCCCATGCCGAAGGCGCCGGAGTAGAACTCGGGCACCTCGTCGGGCTTGATGGCGGCGAGGCCCGGGTGCGGCTGCACGCCGTTCTTCGCCCGGCCGTTCTCGATCGCCTGGCACATGGCGGCCCGCACCTCCCGGAGTATCGGCAGGTCGACCGCCAACGGCTGGTCGGTACGCTCGAGCACGGCGACGCCCTTCTTGCCCCTGAGCATCTTGGTGATCAGATCCGCCGGGAAGGGACGGAACATGGTCAGGTTGAGGACGCCGACCTTGATGCCGCGGGTCTCGCGTAGGTAGTCGACGACGGCTTCGGCGTTCCAAACCACCGAGCCCTGTCCGATCAGCACGTACTCGGCGTCGTCCAGCCGGTAGCCCATCGCCCGTGCGTAGCGACGGCCGGTCAACTGGAAGTACTCCTCCATCGCCCTGTCGGTGAGGGGCTGGACGTGATCGAAGAAGAAGGGCCGCTGCGCGGCGACGCCCTGTGCGTAGCTGTCCTGGTTCTGCACCACCCCGATCATCGCCGGATAATCGAGGTCGAACAGCTCGGGAATGCGACGGCGCGTCTCACCGAAGACCATCTTCTGCGCCGGGGTCACCGACTCGATGATGTCGGCCGGGTCGCCCAGGTACTCTTTAATGAGCTCGCGCTCGGGTAACATCATCGATTCGATGACGTGGCTCGTCAGGAACCCGTCCTGAGCGCAGGCACCCGGGTTGAGCGAGAGCTCGGCGATCCGATGGGCGATCAGGGTCAGGTCAGCCAGCTCCTGGACGTTCTTGGCGAACACCAGGAAGAAGCCGGTATCGTCGATCGCGTGATAGTCATCGTGCCCGGCGTGGACGTTGAGCGCGTGCTTGGTCATCGCCCGGCAGGCGATGTTCAGCACGTAGGTCAGTCGCTTGCCCACGGCAGCGTAGAGCGACTCGTGCATGTAGGCGATGCCCTGGCCGCTGGAGAAATTAGCGGCGCGCAGGCCTGTCATGCTCATACCCGCCGTGACCGCGGCGGCGGCGTGTTCGCCCTCGGGCTCGAAGAAGATCAGCTTGCGACCATTAACGTTCAGCTTACCGGCTGCGACGGCGGCCGCCCAACCTTCGCCCATCTGGGTGGACGGCGTGATCGGGTAAGCGCCCGCGCCCTCGCTCGCCGAAGTCTCCATCGCGACGGCGGCTTCGCTGCCGTCCATGGCGTTGCGGACACCGGGATACCTCGGCGCGGCCGGCGCGTCTTTGTCTTTCTTTCGGATCATGCGACTTCACTCCGTATGGGTTGGGGCATATCGGCGAACTGCTGGCCTTCGACCCAGACGATCGCGTTCGTCGGGCAGCGTTCGATGGCCTTCAGGTCCGCGAGTTCGTTTTTGCTGTAATCGATTACCGCTAGACCGTTCTTCATTTCGATGAGACCCGCTGCCGCATCGGTCGCGCAGAGGCCGCAACCGGTGCAGGCCACCTTGCAGATCTCCTCCGCCTCGTCGCCCTCGAGCAGGCTCTTACACTGCACGATCAGCTTGTGCGTGATCGGCATGACCTCGAACAGGTCTCTCGGGCACGCTTCGACGCAATCTTCGCAGGCCGTGCAGCGATCGGGAATCACGACCGGCAGGCCGTAGTGATTCATGTAGATCGCGTCGTAGTCGCAGGCCCGCTCGCAATCGGCAAGGCCGAGGCACGACCAGGCGCAGCCCTTGCCGCCGGAACCGACGGCTGCCGCGGCGCCACAGGTCTCGAGGCCGATGTATTCGGCGCGCCGCAACGAGACATGTGAGCCGCCGGCGCAGAACAGGCGGGCGACCCGCTTCACCGCCTCACCGGCATCGACGCCCAGGTATTCAGCTATGTCGACGACGTCCTCAGCGCCCAACTGGGTGCACGACGCCGGCTGTACCTTCCCGTCGACCAACTCCTCGGCGAAGGCGCGGCAGCCGGCCGAGCCGCAGGCGCCGCAGTTAGAACCGGGCAGCATGTCCGACACGGCATCGATGCGCGGGTCCTCCCACACCTTGAGCTTCTTGTTGGCCAAGGCGATCAGGATGGCGAAGGTGAGGGCAACGCCCCCGAGAATCGCCACGGATACCGCAATCGCCGCTAGATCCATCCTCTATCCGACATCGCTCAGGTCGGCCTGGCTCAACAGCCACGCCGCCAGCTTGTCCACCTTGGTCGCCACCGGTCCCGCTGTCGGGGCGGTGGCCTCCTCCGCCTCGCCGTCGGCTGACGGCCCGCCCGCCAGCGACTTCAGTTGCTCGAGCTCGTCCAGCTGCTGGCGGACGCTCATCCCACCCACCGGCTCCTTGGGCGCACGCTCGGGCACGCTAACGAGCTCGAGGCGATCAGCTGCGCTCGACCCCGCCGCCGGGTCGTGGACGAACTGTGCCGCCGACTTCGGCATGAGCGCTGCCACGGCGGGGCCCTCCGACGCGGCGAAACGAGCGAGCCCCGCGCCGGCAGCGGTCTGCAGCACGAAGGTCGACGGGGTGATCAGGCGGACGAGTGGCGCCGGCGCCGCGTCGCCGGTCACGACCAGGATTATCTTGACATTCCCGTCGAGGAACTCTGCCAGGTCGCCGGCGTGGAGGTCGGCTCCCTCCAGCTCGACGACGATCGGCGGGGCGAGCCGGCGCTCCGCCTGGTTCCAGCGCTCGAAGCCCAAGGGAGCCAGCAGCTTGTCCTCGTTCTTCGAGTTCAGGCTCCCCGCCCTCGCCAAACCGGCGAGGCGGGCGGCGGCGAAGCCACGACCGATCTCTGCCAAGCGACCGGCGACCGCATCGCGCAGCCGGCTGCCCGGCTTCACCTTCACACAGAAGGCATCGTCGCCACCGGAGGCGATGGCTCGGAGGATGTCGTACGCCTTCTCCACCTTGCCGAGCGTGTCTGGATCATCCTCCAGCGCGGCACTCGTCGTCAGGCTGGCGAAGCGCTCGAAGTCGATGCGCCCGGCGGCGAACACACCGAGTCCCGCCACGACGCCCCCGTCTCTCTCCTCACCCTTCGACTGACGAGCGCTCAGGTACCCGCGCACTTCCTCGACGGTGGTGACCACCGCGGACCGGTACGTCTCTAACGGGTCGGCCAGGGCGCGCAGCGCCTCCTCGACCCGCGGATCTGACTCAGACGGCATATCGATCCAACTCCTCGTTTAGCAACTCGACCTTTTCTTCTGCCGTGCGCACAGGCAAACGGCGCAGATCCTCGTAGCGCGGCCGCTTCTCGTTCCTGTAGAAGATGCCGAGCCGGAACCTGTCGAATGGCTCGGCGAGCCGGCGCGCCTCGTCGAGGTTGCCGGGATCGTGAATGATCTGGTTCTTGTAGATCTCATCCAGATCGGGGATGTGAATCCCATCGTCGTGGATGAGCATCTCGATCACGTCGGGCTGGCGTACGGCATCCTGATAGATCGATTCCGTGTAGACCGGACAGCGCTGCAGGATCCGCACAAAAGCGAATCCCTTGTGGTGATAAGCCGCCTTCAAGGTCTCGAACAGGTGCGCCGGGATCCACTCCGCCGTCTGCGCGACAAAGGAAGCGTTGGTCACGCCGAGCGTCGCCGTCAGCGGGTTTAGCGGCTGCAGGTAGCTGCCGTACGGCTGGGTGTTGCTGGGGAACGTAGCCGGCGTCGTCGGTGATGTCTGCCCCTTTGTGAGACCATACATGTTGTTGTCGAGCAGCAGGGCCACCATGTCAACGTTATAGCGGACCGCGTGGATCCAGTGGCCGGCACCGATCGAGCAACAATCGCCGTCGCCCATCGTCACGAACACGTGGAGATCGGGCCGCTCCAGCTTGATCCCGGTCGCCACCGGCAGCGCTCGCCCGTGCAGACCGTGGAACCCATACGTCTTCATGTAGTGCGGAAAGCGGCTCGAACAACCGATCCCGGAGACGAAGACCGTCTCCTCGGGCTTGAGCTGCTCTTCCTCCAGAAGTCGCTGCATGGCCGTCAGGATGCTGTGGTCGCCGCACCCCGGACACCAGCGCGCGATGGCACCCTGGTAGTCCTCCATCTCGAAGTGGCGATCATCGACGACCCCACAGCTCAGCAGCGAGCATCCCAAGTGCGTCATACCTTCACTCCTATCTCCAGTCTCTGCCGAATCGCCTTCAGAATGTTGCCGGGGCGCAGCGGCTGTCCCGGCACGAGCGACCAGCAGTCCACGTCCACCAGCGTCGCGGCCCTCAGCATAAGAGCCAGCTGCGCGCGGCGACGGTTCTCGTCGGTGACGTACGGATCGTCCGGCTCGTCGCTGTAGTTGATCTCCACCGACATCACACGGTCGAAGCGGCTGAAGATCTCCTTCAGGCCGGGCTGCAAGGGCTGAAGGAACGTCAGATGGCAGGACGAGACCGAGAGCCCCTCGGCCCGTGCCTTATCCACCGCTTCCTCGATTGCGCCCTTGGTGCTACCCCAGCCGACGACCAACAGTTCGCCCGAGTCGCTCCCGTGCACCTGCGGCGGCTTCAGCGTCTGCTGCAAGACGGCGATCTTGCGGCTCCGCATCTGGCAGCCGAGCTGATGGCTCTCCGGATCGTAGGCGACTTTGCTCCAGGCGTTGTGTGCCAGGCCCGTCGCTGTGTACATGCCACCGGGCTGACCCGGGTAGCGTTGCGTCGAGAGGCCGGTTTGTGGATCCCAGTCGTAGGGCGGCACTTCTTCGTCTACCGGCGGCAGGCTGACCGGTGCCTGCTGCCAACGCGGATCGAGCTGTGGGCGCGGATAGGGCTGAACGCCTGTGGCCAGGTTCGCGTCGGTAAGCACTATCACCACGGTCCTGAATGCCTCAGCGATACGGCGCGCGGTTATCATGCTGTGGAAGCATTCCTCCATCGTGGCCGGAGCAAGCACCACGTGGGGCGCGTCACCGTGCTGGCCGAAGCAGGCGCTCAGTAGATCGGACTGCTCGACTTTCGTCGGAAGCCCCGTGCTCGGACCGCCGCGCTGTACGTCCACGACGACCAGCGGCACCTCGAGCATCACAGCCAGGCCGAGAAACTCCTGCTTGAGCGACAGCCCCGGACCCGAGGTGATCGTGTAGGCGACCTTACCCGCGTACGAGGCGCCAATGGCGACTCCGACGGCAGCGATCTCGTCCTCCGCCTGGTGCACGACGCCGCCGAACTTGTCGTAGACCTCGCTCAGATAGTGGGAGGCGGAGGTGGCGGGCGTGATCGGGTACATCGAGCAGAGCTCCATGCCGGCGGCGATTGCGCCCATCCCAATGGCCTCGTTGCCGCTCATCACCACCTTCGGCACATCCGACGGTACCGTTGGCACCTCGATGCGGAAATCGAGGTTCTTCTCCGCCCACGAGTAGCCGGCTTCCATCAGGTCGACGTTCCGCTGGTAGATCTCCTCACCCTTCTTGCGGAACTGGTGGGCGATCTGGGCGCGGATCAGCTCCACGTCTCGATAGCAGATCCAGGCGAGCAGTCCCAGGGCGAACATGTTCTTGCCGCGGCGGGTGTCCTCGACGATCTTGAGGCACTCTTCTTCCATCGGGACTTCAACGATCCGGTAATCGTGCTTCGCCAGCTCCTTCAGGCCCTCCTGCCACTCCTTCTGGATGTCTTCGTCCGGGTGAGTGGCCCATTGGTTCTCCAGCAGCACGATCGCATCTTCGGCCAAGGCGCCGAGTTCGATGCGGCCCAGCAGCACCTGCTCGTTGAAAGCCACCACCAGGTTCGTCGCATCACCCCAGTTGGTGATCTCCTCGGTGCCGAAGCGGATCCGGTTGCCGCTGCCACCTGCTTTGCTGCGGGCCGGCGGCTGGATCTCGGCCGGGATGATCTCCACCGTCCAGGCGCCGTTACCCATCTTCGCGCAAACCGAACCAAAGATCTGGCCGCACTTCTGGGCACCCTCACCCGAGTCGGAAACAATCTCGACCGTTGTCTCCGGCACCCGGATGATCTCAAGGCCCTTCTTCTTGCCGCCCTTGCCGGACTGCTTCTTCTTCTCGCTCGACGCCCGCGTCTTGGTCGCCACTGTCGCTCGTCCTCTTTCGCCAGTCCTCTTTCGCCAGTATTCGAGAGATTGCCTTCCTGCCAGGCACACTGGCCCACCGCCCTCTGCGCGGATTCCGTGCCACAAATCCGCCTAATATACACAAGGCGTAACTCCCGGCGCCACAATCGGTTCAGAGGCCCAGGGGGCACCCTCGGCCCACCTCCACTACCCCGCCAGGGGCATTGTGTCCCAACACCGGACTTTGGGTAGATAGGCGTGACGCCGGAAAGCCTGAAATCTTTTGCGCTTAAACGATCAGAGAGCGGACCAGGCCTGCGGCCGACGGAACCTCCACCAAGCCAGCAGCGTGGGAAGAAGCGTCCAGAGCGCCAGGGCCGCCAAGCAAAGAGCGATCACCCCTCCGGCACCCAACGTCGCGACCCAGGCCCCGCCCACAGGCCCTAGGAGACTGCCGTCGCTGTCGAGGCTGGCGATCACCCCGAGCCGGAACGCCTCAACCGGGTTGGCGAAGGCCCAGAGCGTCAGCACGAAGCGAGGCAGCCCCCAACGGAGCACGAGCCCCATCAGTCCCAAGGTCCCCAGGCCGATGGCGACGATCCATGTTATGAGGCCAGCACCCGTGGCCCGCGCGCGTGACCGGGCCAACGCGGAGCACAGGAGCCCCACGGCGACGAACGCTTCAGCGAGCAAGAGGGTGAGGGCGACGAGCAGGGCGACGAGTTGCCACGGGGTGCCCGCGTACACCGCGACGGCGCCGGCCAGGCCGAAACCGAAGAAGAGCGATAACCACACGGCGAGACTCACGCCAAGCCACTTCCCCCAGAACAGCTCGCCGAAGCTAATCGGCTGGCTGACCAGGTACTCGAGGCTGCCGATCTCCCGCTCGCCGGCGATCGCCGCCGTGGCCGGGAAGAGCGCCATGAGGGGCACGAAGAGGAGGGCCAGGTGAACCAGGCCGGCCATCACCTTGGCGAAACCGCGGTACCCGTAGATCTCCGAACCGCTCAGCCCGAAGAGAGTCAGGGCCAGAGCGCCGAGCAGGAAGATCCCCGAGTAGGCGACGAACCAGCGCGATCGCAACGACTCGCCTAGCTCGCGGCGAATCAGAGCGCGCAGCACCATATAGCGACTCACCCTACCCCCTCCCCAGCGAAGAAGCCCTGCACGACCTCCTCGAGAGAAGGTCCGACGACCCAGAAGTCATCGATCGGCACACCAACATGCTGCAGTTCGGAGAGCGCCTCAGCCCGGCCGGCGGCGGGTAACTGGACCGCCACGTCTGTACCGTTTGCTACTACTTTCGCTGCGCCGGCGCGCGCGATGAACGCACGTCGCGCATCGTCGCGGCGCTCCTGGTCGGTGCGCACCCAGAGCCAGCTGTCGGCGTGCGCCCGGGCACGCAATTCGTCGAGCGTGCCATCGAAGACCTGGCACCCTTCGTGAAGGATCCAGACGCGATCGGCGATCATTTCGACTTCATCGAGCCTATGGGAAGCCAGCAGCACCGTGGTCTGCCGGTCCACGCGTCTGAGGGCACGCATGAACTCAGCTCTGGCTCGCGGATCAAGATTCGCAGTCGGCTCATCGAGCAGCAGGAGCGGCGGATCGGCGGCGAGCGCCACGCCAAGTAGCGCCTTCTGCACCATCCCGCCCGACAGTTCGCGAAGCGCCAGGCCGCCTGTCTCGGAGAGCGGCAGATCCAAAGCTTCGAGGCGGTCTGCGATCCGCTCGCGGGAGATCCCACGCAGGTCAGCGAAGAACTCCACCATCGTGTCGAGCGTCATCGCGAAGAGCGGCGGCCGCTGGGGAACATAGCCAATCAGGCCACGAGCACGTTTCCCCGCCGTCGCCACATCGACCCCGTCGACCTGGACGGCGCCTTCGAACGACAGCACGCCCATCAGACAGCGCAGCAGAGTGGTCTTGCCGGCGCCGTTCAGACCCAGCAGCGCCAGGCGCCCACCGCACTCCACCTCGAACTCGAGGCCGTCCAGAACGAGCCGTGACCCGAATCGCTTGCTCAACCCGCGCGCCTCGATCATAGCGACCATCGCCGCACCCCCCAAATAGAGATCCCAGCCAATCCCAGCCACAGCGCCGCGATTAGCGGCGCTCGGCTCGAAGACCTGGCTTGCTCACCGTGCGGTCGGGCGAGCCCTACGCCCGCCAGCGTGGTCCGCGCCTGCAATGGCCTCGGCGTCGAATCCACAACGATCGGTCGAGGCTCGAGAAGCGGGAAGAACCTACCCAACGCATCGAGAGCCGCAGCCGCCGGGCTCAGCTCGAACAGCCTCAGCTCCGGATAGCGGGCGAACAGGTCATCCGACAGTCGGTCGATGCGGTATGAGACATCCAGTTCCCCATCCCGATCGGCGTCCCAAGCGGCAGCTTTGTCCCAGCGATTGCCCGCCCAGCCGTTGGCCAGTGCCGTCCCGCCCCCCGAGACCGAAACATCGCGCATGTTCGAGATGAAGCTGTTGTCTGCAAACTCGTTCTGCCGCACGGCGGGCAATAACTCGAGCGCCACATCGTTGAAGGCGAAGATGTTCCCCTCGATGCGGTTCTCGGCTTCGCTGGCGCTGGGCGAGTTGTCGAGGTACAGCCCGACACGGTTCTGCACGATCAGGTTTTCCTCGACCTCGATCCGATCCGCGTCCTTGAGGCCAATCCCAAACCCGCTGTGTCCACTCGCCTGCGCAAAGATGTTGCCGCGCAGAACGATGTCTGAGGAATACATGATGAACGCCGCCACGTCGTTGCGTGCGAACTCGTTGTGCTCGAACAGGTTGTTGCTGCTATACATGTAATGCAGCCCGTAGCGACCGTCCGTCACTCGGTTGTTGCGGAAGACAAGACCGTGGCTGAAGTAGATGACGACATCGCGTGTGCGGCTCACCACGTTCCACTCCACCAGGACATCGTTGCTGTTCCACAGACGGATCCCGTCTCCGCGCATGCCCAGCGCCCGGTCCTTGCCGACGATGCGATTGCCG
This sequence comes from uncultured Gemmatimonadota bacterium, assembly GCA_964345885.1. Taxonomy (GTDB): domain Bacteria; phylum Gemmatimonadota; class Gemmatimonadetes; order Palauibacterales; family KS3-K002. The sequence continues at coordinate 39,717 of CAYFSW010000053.1, forward strand.
ATGACTCGGGTGCCACTGCTGTCCTTGAGGTAGACGCCGAACAGCACATCCTCGAGCAAGTTATCGCTGACGACGCACGAGTCGGCTGCGACCAAGATGCCGGCGTCTTCCTGGTCCAGGATCCTGCCCGACCCGCGGACCTCGAAGCCCGAGAACACGACGGGCGCCCTCAGCTCGACCACTGTCCCCTCACCCTCGCCATCGATTACGGGGCGGCCCTCTCCGACGAGCACGAGCGGTATCTCAACGACGATCTTCTCCCGGTATACCCCCGCCGCCACTCGGATCGTGTCACCGGGACGGGCCGCGGCGAGGGCGGACCCGATGGTCGGATGCCGCCCTGCCGAACCCACGTTGAGGGCTTGAGTGATCACGAGGACTGCGGCCCAAAACATCAAACTTGAGCTTGTTGGTCTGAGATGGCGTCGTTGTTTCGCCGCCGCCATTCGACAAATAGCGCTACCGGACCAAGCAGGCCGGCGAGTGCCATCATGACGGCGCCGGCTGCCGGCCAGCTCATCACGGTGAAATTGGCTACCTGAGTGGTGCCGATGAACTTGGGCGTGAACGGATTCAGATCGATCGGCGCGCCGGGCGACAGGTTGTGCCCGTACTCGTGCAGCCAGTGCCGGAAGTCGACGAGCATCACGAGTCCGAAGACAAGGAAATCGATCCAGCCAAGCGCCCCGATCTCCAGACGTGCGACCAAAGCCGCCAGCACCGCCAGCGCCAGGAAGCGCAGGATCAAGAACGGGATGAACCGAAACTCGGGGAATTCATCTTGTTCGATTTCCTTCATCCCGATGTAGTGGTTGAGGATATTCACTTCCTGGATCTCGCCGGCGACCTTGTGAGGATAGATCATCAACGACAGCCCCTGCGGGTATTGCGGGGCCACCAACGTGATCTTCCACACCGGCAAGAACGCTGCTGGGATCAGGAGAAGTGCCGCGACCAGGACCAGCATGCGAGAAGTCCGCGACAACTCCCCCCCAAACAGCTGACTTGGGCTCATCACCGTTTACCCCCGCTGACCAGCTTGGCGGCCAGCACGGCAGCCGTACCTGCCTTCACGTAGTACTGCCAGGCCATGTTGCCCACGTTGGCCGCCCTCTCGTAGTCCTCGGCCGCCAGTGCCTCTTTGGCCGTCGCCAGCGCCCTAGCCCCTTCGCCCAGCCAGCTCTGCGCGTCGGCGACCTGGCCGCTCGCCACCGGGTGCTCTTCGGCACCCGCCTCGATCGCACTGGCCAGCACACCCTCGACCAGCGCCTTGGTGCTATCGGCCTGGGCGATCCAGTTCTCTGCCTTCGCCTTATCCTCGTCCTGATCCTGGGCGGGCACGCCCACCTGGGCGCGCCCGCTCAGCAGGGTCAGAGCGGCGACGGCAATGAAGAGGTTCTTGGTTCTCATCGCCGGTCTCCTTCCCGAGCTCAAGGCTCGACTAACAGGTAACCCACCATCTCAAGGTGCAGCGCGGAACAGAACTCGCTGCAGTAGAAGGGATAGACGCCGGCCTGGTCGGCGACGAACTCGATTACCTCTGACTCGCCGGGTTCGAGGCTGACATTGATGTTGTACTTGTCGATGGCCAAGCCGTGCGTGCCGTCGCGTATGGTCTCGAGGCTCGTCAGGTAGATCCTCACGCGATCGCCCTGCCGGACCTTGATGTGCTCGGGGTTGAAGTGGCTGCGAATCGCCGTCATGTACACATCCACCGTGTTCCCATCCCGCTCGATTCTCTCCTCGCCCGATCCGACCGCATTGGGATCGGACGCCATGGCGTGGGGATTGAACCCGACCTCGGGATAGACGAGCCACGGCTCGAGCTTGTCCGCCTTGATGATCTGCGCATAGTGCGGCTCGCCGATGCCGATAGGCATGTCGTACAGCAGTTGCATCGGCTCGCCCGTGACATCGATCAGCTGGAAGTTCTGCGGATGCAGTGGGCCAACGGGCATGAACCGGTCGATCGACCACTTGTTGAGCGCCACCAGATAGTTGCCGTCCGGCGAGCGCGTATCACCTTCCGCCGCCGCCAAGTGACCGATGTTGTAGTGGACGCCGATCTTTTCCTTCAGCGTGAAGTCCTCGAGGCTCCACTTCGCTACCGCTGTCTCAATAAACAGCGAGGTGTAAGCTCCGCCGCGGCCGTCGAACTGGGTATGAAGCGGTCCCAGCCCCAGTTCCACCTGTGCCTCCAACACCGCGTCGAAATCGAGAATCGCAACGCCGAACGGATCCCGCCCCGAGAACGTCTCATTGGCGATGGCGTCCTGAATCTTCGCGAACGAATAGACCGACACGTGCGGATCGAGCTTACCTGCTGTGACGATCATGCGGCCGTCAGGCGTTACGTCTGCGCCGTGCGGGCTCTTCGGCTCGGGGACCAGGTAGAGCAGCCCTTCGCTGATCGAGACATCCAGAGGGATCACGCTCATCCCCTGGATCCGGCGGACACCGTTACCCGACCGGTAAACCTGTTCCGCCCTCTGCCAGTTGATGGCGTGCAGGTAGTCCATGTCATTCGCCGAGGCTCCTGCCTCGAACGGCACTCCTGTGGTCTCGATACCGCCCGTCGCCATCTCCGTGTTGAACGAGCCGAGGAACGCCCAGCCCATGGATGGGCCCTTGCCGGCATCTGCCAGGTCCTGCCAGTAGGGCGGTAGCTCGAGTGTGAACGAGCGCGACGGATCGATGCGGCCCGCCGCGCGGTCGAACTTCCAGAACGTCACGGCGCCGCGGTAGCGCTCCTGGTACTCGCTGAGGTCGGCGTAGCTGCCGTCCAGCGGCACAGCGTACTGGCTCGATTGGATCACGTACTCGGTATTCGGCGTGACGAAAGTGGCGCCGTGATCCGAGCCCATCAGCGGGTTGTGGAGGATTTGCTTGGTCTCGAAATCTTTCAGCGAGATGACGGCGACGCGGGCGTTCGCTTTGTCATCGATGAACAGGAACTGGCCGTCGTACTCCCCGTCGGTCTCCGAAATCGCCGGGTGATGCGTGTCGCCCCAAAGGACCTCCCTGCCATTCACCAGGCCTCCCTCCAACGCCTGCATTGTGCCGCCGGCGCCGTAACCGTAGCCTTGCCACGGCTCCGGTGTGAACGCAGCGATCACCTTGAGCAGCCGCATCGACGGAACGCCGATCACCAGCACCTGGCCCGAGTGGCCGCCGGACGAGAACATTACGTACTCGTCTAGCTGGCCAGTCGGGATATACGTCTTCAGCGCCGCCGTGACGTCCGCCTCGCTCAAACCTCTTTCTCGCGCCAGCTCGCCTACCGATGCACCCGCGGGGCCACGAGTGCACGACTGCGGCCCTGCGATCGCCAACGCGATGACCGCGAAGGCTGCTGCCGCCCAAACCGCTCTCTTCGCTCTCATAGCGTCCTGGACCTCCCTCTCTGCTGAATGTGAATCGGTCTTCAACTGATCACTGATCACCGATTACTGACCCGCCGCCGCGTCTGCCTGCCGAAAGAACTCCAGTAGCGCACGGGCGTCTTCCACCGTTACCCCCTGATTCGACATCGGCGTGAAGTACTGGCCGAGCAGTTCCCTGGCCGTAGCGTCGTTGGCCAGCATCGAATCGGGATTGACGATCATCGCCAGGATGAAATCGGCGCTTCTCCGCTCCGTTACACCGGCCAGGTCGGGACCGACCAGCCGGCCACCTCCCACCGTGTGGCAAGCCATGCAACCCCGCGCCGACATCAGCGCCTCGCCCTGCGCCGCCAGAGCCGCATCGACCTCGCCGGCGATCGCTGCCGCAGGCGGCGCACCCTGTTCCGCCACGTCCGACTGAGAGGACTCTCCGCTACCCTGTTCCACTTCCCCTCCGCCGCCACAGGCGACCACAAACAAGAGGGCGGCCACTGCAGCAGCCCAGACGCAATTCATTCGCATAGGTCAACTTCCTTAATCAGATCCGCGATGGCGGTTCGCTTGAAAAACTCGATTACCGGGTCCGAGGCCGATTTCCAACGGCTGTGCAGCCCGCAGGGAGATTCGTCCGAGCACTCCTCACGACCCAGCAGGCACGATCGTCGTTGCACGAGGCTGTCGAACGGCTCGATCACCTCCGCCAGCGAGAGCTCCTCCGCCGGCCGCGCCAGCCCAAACCCGCCCCGCGGCCCCCGCTCCGACACGAGAACGCCGGCCCGGGCAAGGCTGTGCAGGATCTTCGAGAGATAATTCGCCGGAATCCCAAGCCGACCGGCGACATAGGCGGCCCCCAACCTCGACCCCTCCGGTTGCTGGGCGAGGCAGAGGACGGCTCGGAGTGCGTACTGGTCGGTCTTAGAGAGCAAGCCAAACCCCGTATTAATGTGTTTCGCATGCTAATATGAGAGATAGGGAGGCGCAACCCCTTTCCTTGCCGGCCAGCGCGGCCTAGCTTGAGATTCCGGCGGTCGACCTCGGACGTAATTCTTTGCATTCGAAAGGGTTACGCCCTTGATTCTGCGGCCGCCTCGAGGAGTGGGGCGTCATGGAGAATCTCGAGCAGAACAGGGTTCGAGGCGGCGGCGCGCGCCAGGAGGCTTCCGCAGCGGACGCGGAGCCTGGGGGGCCTCCCCGGGGGACGGGTCTGCGGGGGCGGGCGGCGCTACGGCTGGGCTTCTACGCGACGATCTTGGCGCTGGCGCTCATCCGTTTCTCGCTCAACCCTCCTGTGCAGCTGCCGATCGTGCTGACACTCGTTGCCTGGTACGCGACGGCAGGGCTGTACTTTGCGCTGCGGCCGCGGGAACCGGTACCCGGCTGCCTCACGGTGGTGCTGCGCTGGGTGTTCTTCGCCTACGAGGCGAGCGCGGTCGTGGTCGTGATGCACCACCTGGGCGGTAGTGGCTGGCTCACCTTACTATTGCTCGTTTACCCGGTCAGCGAGCTGAACATCCTGTCTCCCGGGCGAGCCGGGTTCGCGGGATCGCTGCTGGCGATCCTCGCCTGCACTGGGATGGTGGCGGCAGAGGCATTCGGTTGGCTGCCCCACGACCCGTTCTACGCGGTGAGCGATCCGCTCTATCGCCAGACCGAGTACGTGCTCGGTGTCCTGATCGTCGCGTGTTTCACGCTGTTCACGCCGGCCACCGCTCAGCTGCGGAATCGTTCGTAGACCGAAACATGCCAGATGCTGGAGGCGGTGAACGGTTCGCGCCGCCAGCCGCCCCAGCGCTCTCGCAAGCGCAGGCCTGCCAACTGCGCCATCAGATCGAGCTCGGCCGGGTAGGAGTAGCGGACCTTGACCGGATACATCTCGATCCCCGCCTCCGAAAGCACGATGTGCTGGGCGTCGACCCGCTGTTGGGTCGGATCGTGCTGCGACACCTCCAGCATTACTTCACCGTCCGATTTCACCTTCGAAGCGCCCACACGTTGCTGACGATCGAAGCGGGACACATCGGGAACGAAAGCCTCGATGACGAAGAGGCCATCATCGCTCAGGTGAAGCGCGACGTTGCGAAAACAGCGCACCTGCTCTTCCTGGGAGCGGAGCGAGAAGAACGTGCTGAATGCCACCGCGATGAGTGAGAATTGACCCTCAACTTCTAGATCGGCGAAATCTCCCATCCTCACCGGGATCCGATCACCGCCCGGCTTAGCACGTAGCTTCGCCACCATCGCTTCCGACGCATCGATGCCATGGACTTCAACGCCACGCTCGCTCAGCGGTAACGCCAACCGACCGGTTCCGATCCCCAGCTCCAGTACGGGGCCGGATCCGGCTAGATCTGCGAGCATGTCGACAGCGCCGGATGTGTCGAGCTGCGAGTACCACTCGTCGTAGACATCGGCGATCTTGTCGCCGTAACTGGCCGCATCGTAGTCACTCACGGGCGCTCCTCCCTGGCCGCGGGTTTTCGGTGGATTAACCTATGCTACCTTCCGCATGGCGCGAGGCCAAGAGTGGACCGCGACGAGTCGTCTGACCCAATGCGCCCTTCCGGCGCCAGAGGTCGTGGGTTAGAGTACTCCGAGGAGGTGGAGGCTTGGCGACACTCGCCCACAAGCTCGACAGACGGACGCGACCCGGCGAGCTCTGTGAGCTCAGAGGGTTCGGCTCGCTGCGCTGCACCGCGTGCGCGTTGCGCTGCGTGATCAGACCGGGCCGACGCGGCGTCTGCCGAGTGCGCTTCAACGACGGCGGCACGCTTATGGTCCCCTGGGGCTACGTCGTTGCCTTGCAGTGTGACCCCACGGAGAAGAAGCCGCTCTTCCACGTCTTCCCCGGCTCGGATGCCGTCACCTTCGGGATGTTGGGTTGCGATCTCCACTGTGACTACTGCCAGAACTGGCTGACCTCGCAAGCGCTGCGCGATGAGGCCGCGGGTGTCGGGCCGCGCGACATCACCGCCGATGCGATCGTCGAGCTCGCCCTACGCAGGCAGGCGCGGCTCGTCGTCTCGTCCTATAACGAACCGCTGATAACGGCCGAGTGGGCGGCCGAGGTCTTTCGTGTGGCGAAGCGGGAGGGCCTGCACACCGCGTGCGTCTCGAACGGTAACGCCACACCCGAAGCCCTCGACTACCTACGCCCCTGGACCGACGCCTACAAGATCGACCTGAAGACGATGAGCGACCGGGGGTATCGGAAACTGGGCTGCACCTTGGAGCACGTACTCGAGACGGTACGCTACGCCCACAAGAGAGGTTTCTGGCTAGAGATTGTGACGCTCGTTGTGCCGGGCTTTAACGACTCGGAGGATGAGTTGCGGGACGCAGCCTCGTTCATCGCCTCGGTCTCAACGGAAATCCCCTGGCACGTCACGGCCTTCCACCCGCACTACAAGCGTAAAGGCGACCAGGGGACCTCCCGTGAAAAACTCATGCGTGCAGCCGAGATCGGGCGTGAAGCCGGACTCGATTTCGTGTACGCCGGTGACTATCCCGCCACGCTCGAGGGCTGGGAGAACACCCACTGCCCAGCCTGCGGGCGGCTACTGGTCGAACGCGTCGGCATCCACGTCACCAAGGACGAGCTGAGTCGCAACCGCGGACTCTGCCCGGGCTGCGGCCGCTCGATTCCGGGCATCTGGCCAGAGTCGGCCGAGGCCGTGACGCCGGCAGCCCCCTTTCGCAGTTCCTGTGGTTGAGGTCGGGGCTCCTTCGGCGCCTGTTTATCCAGGGGGTAGGCCCATTTCTTGCCCCTCTGTGTGATGAATTGCCGCGCTCTACCCTCGGCGCTCGACCGCTAGCCCGCGGCCCAGCAGAGCGTAGGCGAGGTGTTTCGTTCGTGAGAGACCGCATGTCCCGTTTTGTCACACCCTGCCCATGAGGAGGCGGACATGGCAGGCATCGTCGGCTACGGCGCGTACATCCCCCGTAAGCGAATCAAGGCAGATGAGATCGCCCTGCAATGGGGCAAGAATCCGGAGACGATAAAGAGAGGTCTGCTCCTGCAGGAGAAGTCGGTTCCCGGTTTCGACGAGGACACGATCACCATCTCCGTCGCGGCCGGTCGCTCGGCAATAGCACGAGCGGGCATCGATCCGCAGAAGATCGGTGCACTCTACATCGGGTCGGAGTCGCATCCGTACGCGGTGAAGCCGAGCGGGACCGTGGCGGCGGAGGCGCTGGGAATCGGACCCGAGGTCCATATCGCCGATTTCGAGTTCGCCTGCAAAGCGGGGACGGAAGCGATGTTCGTGGCGCTCGGCCTGGTCGAGGCGGGCCGGGTCGACTACGCGATGGGCATCGGGGCTGACACTTCGCAGGGCGCACCCGACGACGCCTTGGAGTTCTCGGCCTCGGCAGGTGGCGCAGCCTTCATCTTCGGAAGAGACGAGATGGTGGCGGAGGTCATCGAGACCTACAGCTACACCAGCGACACACCTGACTTCTGGCGGCGCGAAGGCGAGTTCTACCCACGCCATGGAGGGCGCTTCACCGGCGAACCGGCCTACTTCAAGCACGTGCTTGCGGCCAGCCGTGCGATCCTCGAAAAGACAGGACTCAAAGCCGAGGACTTCGCCTACGCCGTCTTCCACATGCCAAACGGTAAGTTCCCCATGTCAGCCGGCAAGCAGCTCGGCTTCAAGAAGGAGCAACTGGAGACCGGTTGGGTCGTTCCGACGATGGGCAACACCTACTCGGGCTCATCGCCGACAGGGTTGGCTGCGATCCTCGATGTGGCGAAGCCAGACGATCTCATTCTGATCACGTCCTTCGGTTCGGGCGCCGGTAGCGATTCGTTCGTCCTCAAGGCGACGAAACGGCTGCCCGAGGTGCAGGGTCTCGCTCCGACGGTCCGCTCGATGCTCGACGGGCCACGCCAGTACGTGACGTACGGCGAGTACGCGAAGTTCAGAGAGAAGATCATCGTCAACGAGTAGGCCTGACGAACGTTGAACAGTGAACATCGAACATTGAACGTCGAAGTTGGCGACAGGAGACAGCCCCATGCGTGAGGTTGCGATCGTTGGAGCCGGGATGACGCGATTCGGCGAACTCTGGAACCAGAGTCTCCGCCAGATGTTCGTCGAGGCGGCGGCCGGAGCGTTGAACGATGCCGGAGCTGACCGCGTCGACTCGATGTACGTGGGCTGCATGTCGGGCGGCCAGTTCGCGGGCCAGGAGCACCTTGGCCCGCTGATGGCGGATCAGTTCGGCATGACCGGCGTAGCTTCGGTGCACGTCGAGTCGGCCTGCGCCTCGGGCGGTGTAGCGCTGCGGCAGGCGTTTATCGAGGTGGCCTCCGGCGTGAGCGACCTGGTCCTGGCGGCGGGCATCGAGAAGATGACCGACGGTGCAGATGTCACCAACGTGCTGGCCACCGCGGCGGATCAGGAACTCGAGGTCTACTACGGCGTCACCTTCCCGGGACTCTACGCGATGATCGCCCGTGCCCACATGCACACTTACGGCACGACCGAAGAGGACCTTGCCTGGGTCTCGGTAAAGAACCATCGCCACGGGGCCAAGAATGACAAGGCTCAGTTCCCCACCGAGTTCACGGTGGAGCAGGTCTTGTCGTCTTCGATGGTCGCCGAGCCGTTACGCCTGCTCCACTGCTCGCCGGTGAGCGACGGTGCGGCAGCGGTGCTACTCTGCCCGCTCGATCAGGCGAAGCAGTATACCGACAGGCCGGTCAAGATCGTCGGCAGCGGCCTGGCAACGGGCTCGCTGGCGCTGGCGGACCGTGACGACCCGGCGTTCCTCGACTCCGTGCAGAAGTCGGGCGAGCGGGCATTCAAGATGGCAGGTGTTGGCCCGCGCGATATCCAGGTCGCCGAAGTACACGATTGCTTTTCCATCGCCGAGGTCTGCTGCATAGAGGCGTTGGGCTTCGTCGAGAGAGGCAAAGGTGGCCCCGCCGCGAAAGACGGCTTCACCGCGATCGGCGGGTGCATACCGGTGAATACGAGCGGCGGCCTCAAGGCGAAGGGTCACCCGGTGGGCGCCACCGGGGTGGCACAGGCCATCGAGGTATTCAGACAGTTACGCGGCGAAGCCGGCGCGCGCCAGGTAGAGAAGGCGCGCATCGGCCTGGCCCAGAACATGGGTGGATCGGGAGCGAGCTCCGTGGTCCACATCTTCCAGGGGGTGTGATCATGCCGAGTCCCAGATACACGAGGGAGATTCCCAGCCGCTACCGGCTCGAGGCTGGCAGCTGTAAGGGCTGCGGCAAGGTGACCTATCCGGCCCGCGTCATCTGCCCCTCGTGTCGCGGGGAAGAGATCGAGAAAGTCAATCTGTCGCCCAGAGGCAGGGTCGTCACATCGACCGTGATCCATGTACCACCGGACGACTTTCTGATGGAGGCGCCGTACGCCATGGCGGTGGTGGAGACGCCGGAGGGGGCACGCCTGATGACCCAGGTCGTCGACTGCGAGCCCTCGACGGTGCTGCCCGGACTGGAAGTGTCGCTCGAGTTTCGCCTCATCCGCAAGGAAGGCAAGAGCGGCATCCTCTGCTACGGACATAAGGCGGTACCGGTCGCCTAGCGGCCGGGGCGCGAGATAGGAGCACTCGCATGCACAGGGTTCAGGTTTGGGCCGAGCTCAGCGACCAGCACTACCGCGCCTACGAGTGCGAGGCGAAACGCCGTGGCGTGAAGGTCGAAGAACTGGTCGAGCAGACAGTCAACTGCCTGCTCCGGGAACTGGAACGGGACGAGGAAAACGGCTGCGGCCCGGAGCACTTGATCAGCGCATCGTGATCGACCGGAGCCGGGCCCGGATAACTGCCCGGTAGGGATAGTACCTGCTGCCCAACAAAAGGGCGCCGCCGAGAGGTCGCGCCCTTAACGTTTTGTGGCGTGTCTCAGACTCAGATCACTCGAGCATCAGGTCGATCGCGTCCTGCGCCATGCCGATCAGCGCTTGCGCCTCGTCGGGGCTCAGCCATCCGCGAAGCTCGTAAAGTTCCAGATGGTGGATTAAGATGCTAAGAGCCTTGGCAGCCTGCTCCAGCTTGTTACGCTCGAATTTCCGCTGCGCTATGCCCACTTGGACCAGCAGCTTTTGAGCCCGCCACCTTTTCAGCGAGCCGTTGGTGAATGCGTCCCTTATATCGGTCTCGAGGTCATCGAGCAGCTCGGGCACGGTGGAACTGCCACCACCCCCGTCCTCGACGGCCCAGAGGGCCGCGTGACGGTCGCCAGCTTCGGTGAGCGCGAAGCCGGCTATCAGGCCGTTGCCGCTTATGTCGCGGGCGTGACTCTCTGTGCCGCCCAGCGTCCCGAGATCATAGGTCCCATTCCCGTTCGCCCAGAGCGTGGCGCGCATCTGTAACGACCCGTTCTCGCTGTCGCCGACGGTCAAGCCATCGTCGGTGACCTCGTAAGCCTCACCATTGGGGCCGCCCAGCGTTCCCAAATCGTGCAGCTCGCCGTCCCAGTAGAACGGCCGTCTCCTTTCTTGAACGTCGTGCGCCCAACCGACGACGCGAGACAGTTCGTTGATCCCGAATCCCTCGCTCGCCGAGCCTCCCAGCGTACCCAAGTTCAGCATCGGATTCTGGGGGACCCAGAGGACGGCGCGACTCGTCTGGTCGCTGAGCGTCGACTTTCCGGCCACCCGCCCTTCTTCGTTGATATCGAGGGCGCGGCTGGCCTTGCCTCCCAGGCTGCCAAGCAGCGTTTGGCTGGTGGGCGTCGTCCAGACGATGGCGTTGAAGTTGCCCGATGTGCTCAGCGCCATCCCCACGATCTCGCCGACGTCGTTCACGTTGAAGCAGTAGCTCGAGGTGTGCTGCGCGGGGGGCGCGATACTCTGCATCCCGCCCTCCGCGGTCCAGAAGAAGCCGCGGATGCCCTCCCCGCTCTTGATGCCCCAGCCGACCACCATGCCGTTGTTGTTGACGCCCTCGGCGCGGCTGAAGATCCAGTCGGCACCGTTGATGTCCTGAATCCCGCCGGCCTCCGCCCAGAGGAAGGCGTGCTGTTCACCGCTCGCCGTCTGGCTCACGCCAACGACCCAACCGTCGTCGTTCACACCGTAGGCCTCGCTCCAGGCCCCGCCCAGCGTCCCCAGGTCCTGGATCACATAGTTACCGTTCACCACCGCCAGCTGCGTCGTCAGCCAGTCCAGGTCGCCGACCGGCTCGCGGGACGAATCGGGGCCCATGGGCATCTCGGAGCAGCCCGCGATTAGACTGAACGACGCGATTATTAGGAAGCTTCGAGACAAGGCGCGGATCATCTCCCCCTCCGGTGACTGTGCCAGCCGGATTCGACGGGATCGAAGCCGCCGGCACCGCACCCTGTCTGCGGGACCGATGCACGGCAAGCGGCCGATGGAAGGGCAATAACGGTGCCACCTAAGGCGGTAACCGGAAGTGTAACCTGGTGACCTGGTTACAGTTCCAGGTTACCGATTCGTACCGGCCGAGCCCCGCCACATCTACCGAAAATCGTGCCGAGCCCTCGGTCGATTTGTCCGTTAAGAACGTTACCAATTCGTAACGCCCCCAAACCCAGATGCATGCAAAAGCAGAGGGCGCGGTTCCCGGCCCGCGCCCTGCCACAACCGGATGGCCTAACCAGACTACCGATGAACGTCCGCGGCCGAGGTCACCGACTCTCGCTCCTCGTCGCCGGGAGCTATCTCCCAGGTGTAGTCCCGCTCCATCACCCAACGCTCGAACCAGTCCAACTCGACGTTGACCTTGAACAGGCGGTGCCGCAGCTCGCGCCAACCGTGTCCGGCGCGCGGCGCGACGTAGAGATGTGTAGGAACGCCGTTCGCCTTCAACGCACGGTGGATCTCCACCGATTGCGGCATCGGCACCCGAGCATCGTTCTGACCGACGAGGAATATGGTGGGTGTGGTAACGTTCGAGACATCGCTCAACGGCGAGTTCGCCCAGTAGACGTCTATGGGCGCGTCGTCTTCCCACGGCGTGCCGCCGAACCACGGGGTCCGATAGATTCGCACATCGCTCTGCCCGTACATCGATACCCAGTTCGACGCGCCGGCCCCCGAGGACGCCGCTTTGAAGCGGTCCGTGAAGGTGATGATTTTGTTGGTCATGTGGCCGCCGGCGCTCCAGCCCATCTTCGCCATACGCTCGCCGTCCACTAGCCCTTGCTCGATCAGGTAGTCCACACCGGTCATCACGTCGAGGTGGGCGTTCTGGAAGTAGTGGCCCACCATGTCGCGGAGAAAGTCATCCCCGTAACCGGTGCTCCCACGGTAGTTGGGCTGGAGAACCATGTAGCCCAAGGCGGTCAGCTTCTGCACATAGTCCCCGGAAGAGCCGAAGGTGAACAAGTCAGACGACGCGGGACCGCCGTGCGTCTGGACGACTAGCGGGTAGCGATGGCCTTCCTGGTAATCCAGCGGGTAGAAGAGCAACCCTTCGACGGTGACGCCGTCGGCGCCGGTCCACTGGATAGCTTCCTGGCGCGGGAGCAGGAACTCCTCGACCAGGTAGTCAAAGACATGGGAGATCCGCTCTGCACGAGGTCGACGCCCCTCTCCCATCATCCACACGTCGCCGGGGCTCGTGCGCTCCGAGATCTGGAAGACGTGGCGCCTGACCTCCGGGTAATAACGCCAGCCGTAGAGCGAGTGGTCACCCTCGGTGAGCTGCGTGTAGCGTCCGCTCGAGACCTCGAGGCGGAAGAGGTCGCGCCTGACGCCCGTGTTGGCGATGAAGTAGATGTACCGCCCGTCTCCCGACCAGGCGGCTCCGTTGATCTCGTAGGGGAGGTCCGGCAGTAGCAACCTCGAGTCGCCGCCGGCCGACGGCACAAGGAACATCTTGTCGTTGTAGTAGAACTCGAACTCCTCGTTCGCGGAGCTAGAGAAGAGTACCCAGGCGCCGTCGGGCGATAGCTGCTCGTCAAACTCGGGCACGGAGTTATGAGTGAGCTGGCGGTTCCCTGCACCGTCGACCCCCATGACCCAGACCTCGCTCTCGTCCGAGTCATCGTAGAGCGGCGACGGACCGCGACGGTAGGCGATCATCTGGCCGTCACGCGACAGCTCATAGGACAGCACCGAATAGCCGCCCTCGGTGACCCGTTCCTCCTCACCCGTCTCAACGGCGATGCGCCAAAGGTGCGTATGGCGGTAGTTCTCGTCGAAGGCAAAGACGTCGTGCTTCTTCTCCTCGCGGGCCTTCTGTTCATCCGACTTCTGGTCGCTGGCCCGGAAGTACAGCCACGCGCCATCCGGCGACCACGAGATGTCGGACACACCCGTCGCGTGCTCGGTCAGCCGATAGGCCTCACCGCCGGCAACGTTGAGCAGGTGAATCTGGTTACCTTCGTCATCACCGCGCTCGGCCAGAAAGGCGATGAGTCTACCGTCCGGCGACCAGCGCGGGCTGAACTCGCCGTCCTCGCCGTAGGTGAGCTGCAGCAGGTCGGAGCCGTCCACATCCATGCGCCAGATGTGGCTGACCGTCTCGTTCTTCTCCCAGTCGGCCGTACTGAGAACGTAGAGGAGCTGCGTACCGTCGGGTGACAGCTGGGGGTCTCGGAGCGAAGGCACGTTGATCAAGTCGACGATCGACATCGGCCTTCGTTCCTCCTGGCCGAGTGCACCAGCGGCGAAAATCAATAGCAACAGTCCGGCCGACGTACCGATACGCCACAGCGACAACCGCGGAGGTGTTTCACACACGTTGGTCTCTTCGCCCGGCCCATGCCGGCGATGGGTCGTGAACGCAGTCATGATCCAGCCCTCCAGCTTGTCAGTAGCTCTGATGCTCGGTTCGCGCGATGATCTCATCCTGCAGCGCCTCGCTCAGGTCGCAGAAGTAGTCGCTGTAGCCAGCGACGCGAACGATGAGATCGCGATGCGCCTCGGGGTTCTGCTGCGCCGCCCGCAGCGTCTCGGCGTCCACCACGTTGAACTGAATGTGATGACCGTCGAGCTTGAAGTACGCGCGAACCAAGTGGACGAACTTGTCGAGACCCTCCTCGCCGTCCATCAGACCGGGCGTCAGCTTCTGGTTGAGCAAGGTGCCGCCGGTCCGCGCGTGATCCATCTTGGCGACGGAGCGCAGCGCCGCCGTCGGCCCCTTACGGTCGGCGCCCTGCACGGGCGATACGCCCTCGGAGAGCGGCTGCCAGGTGTTACGGCCATCGGGCGTCGCGCCGACGACCGACCCGAAGTAGATGTGGCAGGTCGTCGGTAACAGGTTAATGCGGTACGTACCGGACCTGGTGTTCGGCCGGCCATCGACCGCGTCGAAGTAGGCCTCGAACAGTTGCCTCATCACCGAGTCGGCATAGTCATCGTCGTTTCCGTACTTGGGTGTGCGGTTAACGAGCAGCTGACGCAATCTGTCGTTGTCCTTGAAGTTGGAACGCAGCGCCTCCAACAGCTCGGCCATGCCGAACGTCTTCTCATCGAAGACGTGGTACTTGATGGCCGTGGCGCAGTCGGTGAGCGTCCCCAAACCAACGCCCTGGATATAGGACGTGTTGTAGCGGGCGCCGCCATCGTGGTAATCCAGTCCGCTGCGGATGCAGTCATCTATAAGAACGGAGAGGAAGGGTGTCGGCATGCGAGTGGCCCACAGCCGCTCGATCACGTTGTTGCCCCGGTGCTTGATGTCGATGAAGCGGCGCAGCTGGCTGCGATAGGCATCCATGAGCTCCTCGAAGCTGGAGAAGCTCGCTGGATCGCCCGTCTCGAGGCCGATCATCTTGCCGGTTCTCGGATCGACACCGTTGTTGAGGGCGATCTCGAATACCTTCGGCATATTGAAGTAGCCGGTGAGGTTGTAGTTCTCCTTGCCGAAAGCACCAACCTCGACGCAGCCGCTCGATCCGCCGTTGCGGGCGTCCTCCAGCGATTTCCCCTGCCGCACTAGCTGCTGGACGATCAGATCGGCGTTGAAGACCGACGGCTGTCCGAAGCCGGTGCGGATGATCCTTGCCGCCCGCTTGAGGTAGCGGTCGGGGTTCTTCTTGCTGAGCTGAACCGATGAGCTGGGCTGCAGCAGTCGCATCTCCTCGATGACGTCGAGGATCAGGTAGGTGAGCTCGTTTACTCCGTCGCTGCCATCTTCCATGACACCGCCGGTGTTGATCTGCGCGAAGTCGGTGTACGTAGCGCTCTCTTCCGCGGTGATCCCCACCTTGGGCGGCGCCGGTTGGTTGTTGAACTTGATCCAGAAGCACTGCAACAGTTCGCGCGCCTGCTCTTGCGTCAGCGTTCCCGCAGCGAGGCCCTCCCGATGGAAGGGATAAAGATGCCGGTCGAGGTGGCCGGGGTTGAAGGCGTCCCAGGTGTTGAGCTCGGTTATCACTCCCAGGTGTACGAACCAGTAGTACTGGAGCGCCTCCCAGAAGTCGCGGGGTGCGAAGGCCGGCACACGGTCGCACACTTCGCCGATACGCTCCAGTTCCGCCTTGCGTTGCGGGTCGCCTTCCCGCTCTGCCTGCTCCCGGGCTAGCGCCGCGTGCCGCTCCGCGAAGGTAATCAGCGCGTCGCAGCAGATCGCCATCGCCTTCAGCTCTTCCTGCTTGTTCAGGGCTGAGGGGTCGTTCAGCCAGTCGAGGCTCTCGAGACTCTGGCGTATGTCGTCTTTGAAGTCGAGGAAACCCTTACGGTAGATCTTGTCGTCCAGGACCGTGTGACCCGGCGCCCGCTGTTCCATGAATTCGGTGAAGATTCCCGCCTCGTAGGCGTCCTTCCACTCTTCCGTCATCCGCCCGAAGATGAGCTCCCTGAGCGACCGTCCCTTCCAGAAAGGAATCAAGCGATCGCGGAAGACCGCCCTGGTCTCGGGCTCGACGGCGAACGGGATCTTCTCGCGCGAGTCGAGGACCTCGAGGTCCTCGAGCGAGTGGCAGCAGACCTCCGGATAGGTGGGTGTCGCCTTTGGCGCCGGACCCCGTTCACCAACGATCAACTCGCCGCTGAGTATGCAGACCGCCTTGTTCTCGAGCAGGTGCTTGAAGGCGAGTGCGCGGCGCATCGGAGCCGATAGCACTCCGTCCGCCCGCTCGTAGAACTCGGTTATTAGCTCCGCACGCTCCGACGAGACCGTCGGCCGGGCGTCAAGGCTATCCTGTCGAAGTCGCGATACTCTCTCGCTAAGGCTCATAACGATTCGCCTCTGACGGTCACGTTAAGACCGAAATCGCTCAGCCGCCGCGCCACCGCCGCGACCTCTTCCTCCGACGGTGGCTCTGCATCTGGCAACCGCGGCTCGCGGTCCAGCCGGCCGTACTTGTCTACCCCCGCTCTATGATAGGGGAGGATGTCCACGCGAGGGCGGTTCGCCAACGAGCTCAGGAATTCGCCCATGCTGTGGATGTTCGCCTCGTCGTCGCTTACGCCCGGCAGAAGCGGGAAACGCACGATGACCGCTCTGTTCTTCTCCGCCAACCAGCGCAAGTTCTCGTGGATCGACTCGACCCCGACACCGGTGAACTCGCGGTGCCGCTCGTCGTCGACGACCTTCAGGTCGTAGAGGAAGAGGTCGACGTGCTCGGCGACCGACCGGAACAGGTGAGGAGCGACGTGGCCGCACGTGTCCACCGCGGTCTCGATACCCCGCGACTTGCACGACTTGAGTAGCTCGAGTAGAAAATCCGGCTGGGCGAACGGCTCGCCGCCCGAGACTGTGACACCGCCGCCCGATTCGTCGTAGTAGACCACGTCTCGCTCGAGCTCCTCCATCAGCTCGGCGACCGTCACATCTCTGCCCGCAACCTCGATCGCTTCGGCGACGCACACGTCGGCACAGGCGCCGCAAAGGTCGCACAGGCATCTGTCGATACGAATGCTGTTACCGTTTAGCGATACGGCGCCCTCTGCGCATTCCTCGATACAGTCACCGCAGCGCGTACAGCGTCCATCGCGGATCATCAGCTCTGGCTCGAACGACTGGCTCTCCGGATTGTGACAGAGCCAGCAGCCGAGTGGACACCCCTTGAGGAAGACGGTGGTGCGCACACCGGGGCCATCGTGGATGGCGAATTTCTTGATGTCGAAGATCGTCCCGGTTTGCAACAGTACTGCCTGCCGAAGCTGTGTTCAGATGACGGTCGACCGGGCTGGGGCTGCCCATTACTACTACAAGAACCGTGCGCAAATGCCAGGGCCCACCCCGGGCGGCGGAGTGAGCCCCGATTCGCCCCGCGTCGGCTATTGCATCGGCCCTAGAGTGCCTCGAAGCTCCACTTCGGGACACCTCGCCCCGGCGTCCACGGCGCCCCGATCGCCTCCAGCTCGTCGCTTAGGGACTCCAAGGGGTTTGGCATTGCCACCGCCGTCCAGGTCTTCCCCGCATCCCATGAGAGGCCTGAGCGTAGCCACCTACCGGCACGACCCAGACGGCCACGATGGCCGAAAGAAGGAATCGTGACGGTCGGCTAGCCATGACCGCCCTACTCCATCGTGCCGGACCGAGGCCCGGGCGCCATGTTGTCCATCAGGTAGTTCGTGAGCAGAGTTCGCAGGTGCAGCGTCGTGCCGCGCCCCTCGTATATGCCGTGCGACCGATTCGGATACGGCATGATCGTGAACTGCTTGCCTGCTTCGATCAGCGCGTTGATCAGCAACTCGGTGCCCTGGTAGTGGACGTTGTCATCGCCGGTACCGTGGACGATCAGAAGGTTGCCCTGTAGCTGGTGGGCGAACGTGACCGGCGAGTTCTGCTCGTAGGCGTCGCCCGGACCTTCGGGAAGTCCCGAATAACGTTCCTGGTAGATCGTGTCGTACAGCCTGATGTTGGGCACCGGCGCCACGGCCATACCCGTGCTGTAAACGTCGGGGTAGCGGAACATCACATTCAAGGTCTGGGAACCGCCGCCGCTCCATCCCCAGATGCCGATGCGTTCGGCATCGACGTACGGCCAACCGGCGATGGCCCGCGCGGCCGCGGATTGATCGGCCGATGCGATGATGCCGGTCTTCTTGTAGACCACCTTGCGCCACTCGCGACCTCGCGGCGCCGGCGTACCTCGGTTGTCCACCGACATCACGATATAGCCCTTCTGGGTGAGCAGCAGGTGCCAAAGGTAGGTCGAGCCGCCCCAAGCATCACGCGCCGTCTGACCAAACGGCTCGCCGTACACGTAGAAGAGCACCGGATACTCCTGCGATGGATCGAAGTCGGGTGGCCTCATCTCGAAACCGTCGAGTTCCACGCCGTCGCCGATATCAACGCGGAAGAACCTCGCTTCGCCTCGCTTCAGATTCTCGACCGTCGCACGCAGGCGAGTGTTCTCCACCAACGGACGCACGACTTCGTGCTCCGGCAGGCTGACCAGCTGTATGATCGACGGCACGCCGAACCGCGAGTACGTGTGAAAGGCCCAGCGTCCATCGGCAGAGACCTGGTAGCTGTGGGTGCCCGGCTGGTTCTCGGGGCTCAGACGCTCGGCTCGGCCGCGCCCGTCCAGTCGCTGCCTATACAGGTACCGCTGGGTCGGGTTATCCGGCGACGCGATGTAGGTTACCCAGCCTTCCTCTTCATCGATGTGCAGGATGTTGACCACATCGTGCTCGCCGGGCGTCGCGAGCTGGAGCCGGCCGTCGGAGCGCGAGGCGACGTAGAGGTGACGCCAGCCGTCCCGCTCGCTGATCCAGGTGAAACGCTGGCCGCCCTCCAGCCAGTACACGTCATCTACCGCATCCACCCATGCGTCGTCGGTCTCCGTCAACACTGTGCGGACCGACCCGTCCTTCACCGAGCCGAGCATCACACGGTTGGTGTTCTGCAACCGATTGAGGTGCTGGATCATCACTTCTTCTGAGTCCTCGGACCACCAGAGGCGCGCGATGTAGTTGTTGCGTGGATCGGCATCGATCTGCAGCCAGGTAGTCTCGCCGCCGCCGCTCGGCACGATACCCATCCGGGCCGCCGAGTTCGTCGTGCCCGCTTTGGGGAACTGTACCGGAATCGTGTACGAGTAAAGCGAGTCTGTGTTGTTGATCATCAGGAACACGCCGACGTCGGACGCGTCGAGTTGCCAATAAGCGATCTTCTCCCCGTCGGGACTCCAGCGCCATCCGTCAGCCGGAAACCGGCTTCCCAGGAAGAACTCCTCCTCGTAGACCCAGTCGAAGCGGCCGTTGAGGATCGTCGCCGAGCCGTCCTCGGTCAATTGAGTGACCGTACCGTTCTGGACGTGTTCCACGTAGATGTTGTTCTCACTGACATACCCCACACGGGAGCCATCCGGCGAGAACTTGGCGTACATCAGGGAAGACTCGGGGCGGTCCTTCCCGATCTGCTCGAGCGCGCCGCTCTCCAGATCGAGGACCCAGTAGTCGCCACGCGTGTTGAAGCGCCAGACCCGGCGCGTGTTGGTGAAGATCAGCAACTTAGTGCCGTCCTCCGACCACTGATAACCGGAGATACGCAGCGGACCCGACGCGCCTGCCGGAATCAGGCGTTGCGCGGGGACTATGATCTCGCGATCACCGGTCTCGGGATCGTAGCGTACGATGTCCAGGCCGCCGCGGAATTGGGCGGAAGGCTCCAGCGTTGTATATCCGGAACCGTCGACCAGCCAACTGGCCGGACCGAAGAACTCGCCTCTGAAGTCGGCGGACGCGTAGATCCGCTCGAGGGTCAGCAGCGAAGGGTCCTGCGCTTGCGCAGCGAGGGGCGCGGCAATGCAGGCTAATGACAGGAGTGCTAGCGGAACGAGGTGGTAGCGTTTCACTTGGATCTCCTTCGCTTGTGTTTGGCAAATCGAACGCTGAAATCTAAGCCCGATTTCGGCCGGCGCCACGGCCGCGACCTTCCCTTCTACGCCCAAAGGTCGCCGACGGTGAAGCCGTCGGGGAACGGATCCTCAGCGTCCACCAGGTACTGGGCGACGCCGGTGATCCAGGCGCGGCCGCTTAGCGTCGTCAACACCGCGGGCTGACCACCGACCTGAGTCTCGCCGACGATTCGTCCGGTGAAGATCGTGTCCAGGGGACCTTCATGATGAAAGTCTTCGCCGACCTTGAGTGCTCCCCGCGCATGCAACGTCGCCATCTTGGCGCATGTACCGGTGCCGCACGGCGAGCGGTCGAGAACGCCGGTCCACGTGTCGAAGTTGTCCCAATCGAGTTCGCCGGTGGCGACGATGACCGCGTTCCTGCGTGACGCCTCGTCACTATGCGGTGGACCGGATAACTGTGAGATGGAAACGCCCGCGATCGCCGCGTTTTCCGGATGGACGGCGGCAAGTTGCTCGCGAGCCGCCGCCCTTAGCATCGACCCAATCCGAGCTATCGTGCCACCCTCTTCGGGGACCAGCCGTAGCCCAAACTGCTCGGCATCGGCGATGACGTAGAACATCCCACCATATGCCACATCGACGACTACCCTGCCCAGCTCCGGGACCTCGATTGCGGCATCGAGGTGCACCGCGAAAGCCGGGACGTTCTCGAATGTCACACTCGTCACCTTGCCGTTCGACACCTCGGCACGGATCGGGATCAGACCTGCAGGCGCTTCCAGGACGAGCTCGGTCACCGGTTCCCGGACAGGTACCATCCCGCTCTCGATCAACACCGTCGCCACACAGATCGTGTTGCTACCCGACATCACCGGGTATTCCGTCTGCTCCATGATCACGAAGCCGGCATCCGCATCCGGGTCCGTCGCCGGCAGGATCACATTGCAGCACAGAGCTGGATAGCCACGCGGCTCGCGCAACATGCGCTTGCGCAGCTCGTCGCCATGTTCCTCGAGGTAGACCTTCTTCTCGAACATCGTCGAGCCGGGAACGTCCACCACGCCACCGACGATCACCCGGCCCGGCTCGCCGCAGGCATGAGCGTCCACCGCCGTGATCATGTTTGACAAACGCATCGCTATCCTCTTCCCCTAGGGTGCCGGCATAATCTGTCAGCATCGGCAGCAGCCGCGAAAGGACCAGGGCAACCGATTCTGAGGCAGCGCCGCGCCTGGTCGAGGATTGTGGCCTCAGTTACGTCGGGCGTGTAAACGGATTGGGCCCCGGATCTGTCTAATAGGATGAACGCAGACAGCAGGAGGAAACCTGTGCTTCTCCTACCTCGTAAGGATATGTGCGGGCAGCGAACACACCGAAAATCGAACCGTTGGAACAAGAGGAGTGTCTGAGTTTAGCTGGCTGTTCTGGCTACTGGTAATCTTCCTATTCGCGGAGAGCTGGGCGCGGGCCTATGCCGAATACCGGGGCTCGTCGCCGCCTGCTCCACCGCAGGACTGCACGCCGACCGACGGCTTCTAGCCTCCAACCCTTTGTAGGGTGGCGGCCGTTAGGCGGCCGCGCTCTTCCTCCGAAAAACATCTCACATCTGCTGGAGCCGATACAGAGCCTCGTCCCGCTCCGTCGGGCTCGGTTCACGAATCGACCACCGTGTTGCGGAGCACGCCGACGCCCTCGACCTCGACCTCGACCACATCGCCGGCCTTCATGCTTTCGGTGTTTCCCGGCGTGCCGGTGAAGATGAGATCGCCGGGCAACAGGGTGACGTACCGGCTGATATAGGCGACGATCGTCTCGACGTCAAAGATCATGTCCTTGGTTCGTTCCGACTGACGCAGCTCGCCGTTGAGACGCGTCTCGACGAGCAGGTCGTTGTAATCGAGGTGCGTGGCTATTGCAGGCCCGACGGGTGCGAAGCTGTCCGACGCTTTGGCCCTTACCCACTGGAGATCGGAGCGTTGCCAGTTGCGCTCACTCACATCGTTACCGGCCGTGACTCCGAGAACGTAGTCTGACGCATCGGAGATCGGGACGTTCTTCGCCCGCTTGCCGATCACGACCACGAGCTCGCCCTCGTAATGGACGTCTCGAGCGTCCGGGGGTATCACGATAGCGTCCTCGGGACCGACCACGGCCGATGGCAACACGGCAAACAGTCCCGGATACTCCGGTTCGGGCCGGCCCTTCAGGTGACTGCGGTAGTTGAGCCCGACGGCGATCACCTTGGAAGGCACGACGGGAGCGAGGAGCCGCACCTCTGACAACGCGACTTCGCCAATGGTCTCGCCGGGCCCTTCGAGAATATCGCCTCGCAGTTCGCGGATCGTCTCACCTTCTAGCGCGCCGCACGACACACTACCCTCGTGTGTGTAGCGTACGTATCTGGTCACCGCGAGCTCTTTCACAGTCGCACCTCCCCGCTGGCAGAAGGTTGCACTCACACCCGGCCACGAGAGCCGGTCGCCCGATTCCGCAGAGTACAACGACTGGTCCTAGGCCGGCAATCTGGGGCCTGCCAGACGCGGCTATTGCACACTCCGGCCAAAAACCCATCATGTATCTGCCATTCTACAACCGAACCTGGTACCGGGAGGAAAGCATGTGCCGAGCACCATCGCCTTCTACCGGCCGGTACGGCGCCACGGCGCTACTGGCCTCTGGCCTCATCATCCTGACGACGGGCTGTGCGGACCAGACACGGGCCTATGTCGAGCGGCTGGGCGTCGACACCATGTCCGTGGAGACGTATGAGCGTACCACCACCGGATTCCAAGGCAGCGTGGTTACCCGGGCACCCCACACGTTGGTCGCCAACTACTCGGCCGAACTCGGGCCTGAGGGGAATATCACCCGCATGGAGGTAGAGTGGAGTACTCCGCCGGAGAACCCTGAGGGAGTCCAGGCCTGGGGCTACACCGTAACCATCGAGGGCGACAGCGCCACGGTGGAGAGGCGTGGCGGTCGCAACCCGGGCACCTCCCGGATCGCGGTTCCACCCGGCGTGATTCCAACCGTCGGGACGACGCCCGTGACCTTCGCGGTCCTCGAGCAGGCCGTACGCCAGGCGATCGCCAGCGGCTCGGACAGTTACCCCGTCCACTTCCTGGCCGTGGGGCGCAACCGGATCATGCCCAACACGATAGTCCGTGAGTCGCCCGATAGCGTCAGCATGGACTTCTTCGGAAGCCCATACGTAGCGCGAATAAGTAGCGACGGGAGCATACTGGGCCGTTCCGGCGAGCGGACCACTTACAAGGCCGTCGGCGAGCAGATTAGCACTCTGAACCTGGCAGGGCTCGCCGCAGACTTCGCCGCCCGGGACGCACGCGGCGAGGGGATTGGCGTCCCGTCGCCGGGGGCGACGGTGGAGACGACGATCGCTGGCGCGACCCTCACGGTGGAATACAGCCGGCCGGCGAAGCGCGGCCGCGAAATCTGGGGAGGCCTGGTGCCGTACGGTGAGGTCTGGCGTACCGGTGCCAACGCGGGGACGGCGTTCACCACCGACCGGGACCTGGAGATCGGCGGAGCCGAGGTCCCCGCCGGGTCCTATACGCTGTTCAGCATCTTCACGGCGGAGTCGGCGCGACTGATCATCAACAAACAGACCGGGCAGTGGGGAACGGAATACGATCAGGGTGCGGATCTCGCGCGGATCG
>CAYFSW010000054.1:0-20277 GCA_964345885.1 uncultured Gemmatimonadota bacterium
CCGGGTTCGGCAAAGCCCGAGCCCCAGACTCAGCTCTTCGGCACCATGGACAGGCTCCGAAAGGACTTGGGCTTTGCCTTTCGTATGCTCGTCAAGCATCCAGGCCTCTCGTTCGAGGCCTATCCGGCTCGTGATGAGGCGAGGAGCGATCCAGCTGACTATCGGGGCAGTTCTGGGCATCGGGCTCGCCGCCCTGGCAGCGGACCCGTTACAGTTCATCCTCTACGAAGTGGATGTTCGCCACCCGACCGTGTTCGGCGGCGTTGTGCTGACTCTAGCCTTCACGGGCCTGCTGGCGAGCTTTGTCCCAGCGCGCGGGGTTGCGAGGGTCGATCCGGTATCGGCATTGACAACGGAATAGCGCCGGCAGTCGCCGACAGATGAGTAGAAATGGGAGGTTCAGGATGAAGAATGCCATTCTTAGCCTCAATCTTATCCTGATTGTATTCTGTATTTGTTCTCTCAAGATGTCTTCGGGTAAGATGTCATCCCCCCTGCGTACTTCTCAGACCACTTCTCAGGATAGGACTATTACGGCAGATGAATTCGGCAGCGTTGATGCTGCTGTGGACAGCCTGCTCAGGGCAACGGTGGAGGAAGGAGGGGCCCCATCTATCTCTGCAGGCATTGTAATCAGCGAC
The DNA here is from genome assembly GCA_964345885.1 of uncultured Gemmatimonadota bacterium. Classification (GTDB taxonomy): domain Bacteria; phylum Gemmatimonadota; class Gemmatimonadetes; order Palauibacterales; family KS3-K002. Next base: position 642 of record CAYFSW010000054.1, read on the forward strand.
AGTCTTATCTGGGCAAAGAACTACAACGGAATTGCCGGTCTACAGACAGCATACGGAGTCGGCTCGATTACCAAGCCAGTCACCGCAACTGCCATATTACAGCTTTACGAGCAGGGCAAGCTTGGCCTCGACGATGATGTGAATGAATACTTGCCTTTTCCTGTCCATCATCCGAGGTTCCCGGAACAATCCATCACAATTCGTATGTTGCTAACCCATCAATCCGGCCTTGATAAAGAAACTGCAAACTTTGACATCTATACCTTAATGAGGGATAGTACACTGCGAGCGTTTGCAAAGGCATGCGGCACTGAGCTTCCCAAAATCGAACCGTGGCCGAACACACCCAATGATTTTTTTGAAGGGCTTCTGACTCCGAGAGGTGCATATTACACAAGGCATGTTTGGATACGTGAGCCGGGCCAACTTCAATATTCCAATATCGGATTTAGTCTTCTCGCACAGATTGTCGAAAGCATCACTGGCAAGTCCTATGAGGAATATGTCGAGGAACATATACTTGAGCCTCTCGACATGGAAAACTCTGGATTCGATCCTTCACAATTGGCTGAAATACATGCTCCTCCTTTTGCCCGAATCGTAGGTAGTCACTACAGAACCCAAGATCGCCGTAGAGAACGAATACCGGACTCAATGAGAAGATTCGTAGAGAACGATGGAATAGAGTATCCAGTGTATAGAGTACTCCCCGGGTTTGTGGGTTTGAGTACTACGGTTCCAGATTTGTCCCGGTTTATGATAGCGCACATGAAGAACGGTCGTGCGCCCAATGGCTTTCAGCTCCTCAAGCCCGAAACTGTGGAACTGATGCATCAGGTTGGAACACCATGTTCTGATGGGATAGACATCTTCAGGCTTAGAGGTCAGGGCATGGGTTGGGCGGTGGGCCGTAACGGCATTCACGGACACATAGGAGGACAGTTTGGTTACCTGGCAGCGATGATATACAGGGAAACCGAGGTAGGAAAGGCAGGATTCATACTGATGATCAATCACACCATGCGCATGGTTCCAGACCAGGACATCGTGATGGAGTGGGGCAGGAAATATTACCTAAAACTTGAAGCGTTGTTGTTGGAAACTGCGGACAGAATGCTCAGTCAGAGTTGAAACCGTTAGCCGACGTCACTGACCACCGCGATGATCCGCTGACGTTGCTCCGTGACGTGTTGAACGTCGAGGAGCTGTGGGGCGACCAGGAGATCGCCGCCTGCCTGCCCCTTCCCCATCAGCGCGCCCAGGTCCTAGTGCTGCAGCGGATATGGACCATCGAGACCGGTGCCGAGAACCCCGACCGTGTCGCCCCCTACCTTGAGGGCCGTCGGGTGGGCGATCCCGTCCAAAGCTGACTGAAGCCTGTCTCTCACACCGCCAACCTCTTTAGGACGCCACTAAAGGGGAGCCCTCCAAGAACCGGTCCGGTTGTGGATTGGCCCCGGGACGGCGAAGACCTCCTTCCCCTCCTCCAGCGCATAGTGGGCGGTGATCAACGCACCACTGCGCTCCGGCGCCTCCACGACGAGAACGCTCCGGGTCAGGCCGGTGATGATGCGGTTGCGTTGGGGGAAGTGCCACCTGCGCGGGGTCGTGCCGGGTGGGAACTCGCTCACCAGACAACCGCGCTCGGCAATAATGTGGAACAGCTCTCGGTGCTCCGGGGGATAGGGCACGTCGACCCCCGTACCGAGCACGCCGATCGTGTCGCCGCCCACGTCGAGGGCGGTCTGGTGGGCTATGCCATCGATTCCGCGGGCAAGTCCGCTGATGATCGTGTAGCCCGCCCGGATCAGCCCGACGACCAACGACACGGTAGCATCGCGCCCATAGGTCGAGTGAGCGCGCGTGCCTACAACGGCGATGCCCGGCCCCTCGAGCAAGTCGATGCGGCCCCGCGCGTACAGGACAGGCGGAGGCTGCAGCAGATTGCGGAGTGCCGCTGGGTAGCCCGGGCCCGCGAGCGCGAGGATGCGGGGCTCGCTCATGGCCCCAAGGTGGGCAACGTCCATCAACATAACGTCACCGCAGGAGCTGAGCCCGAATGTCTGAAGAGCAGCCTCGCGATCAGGCCCCGAGCGTACTGATCAGGTCCGTTCGAGTCAGGATCGACAGTTCCCCGTCGCTGGCCCGCACCAGTACGGCGCTACAATGGCCCTTTAAGTGCGCGGCGAGTTCGCGCACCGGCGTGGTCGACTCGACGATCGGGAACGGGTCACCCATGACGTCGCGCACCAGGCGCGCGCGGGCATCCGGCTCCTTGATAAGACGATTGAGTATGCCCTGCTCGACCAGGCTGCCGACGACGTCGCCGTCCTCGAGCACCGGCACCTGGGAGATGCCGTGCCGGGTCATGAGGTCGATGGCGTCAGCCAGCGTCATGTCGGCAGGGACCCAGACCAGGCGCTCGCCCGGACGTTCCCTGGGGCCGAGGGAGCCCAGCACCGCCTCTGCCGTAAGCGGCTCGCTCTCCTCGAGGAAGCCGTGATCGCGCATCCACGCGTCGTTGTAAACCTTGCCGAGATAACGGAACCCGCCGTCCGGCATCAGCACCACGACAATCTCGTCCCCGATGAGTTCGTCGCGCCGGTCACGCAGCCACTGAAGGGCGCCGGCCATGACCATCCCGCACGAGCCGCCGAGGAACATCCCCTCCTCTCGGCACAGCCGGCGGGTCATGATCATCGCCTCCTTATCGGTCACGCGTACGAAGTCGTCCACCACATCGAAGTCCATGTTTCCGGCGAGGATGTCTTCGCCGACACCCTCGGTGATGTAAGGATGGATCTCCGATGGGTCGAACTCGCGAGTGTGGAAGTACTTCCAATAGACCGAGCCGTGTGGGTCGACCCCGACGACCTGCACGCTCGGGTCCTTACCCTTGAGGTATTCCGCCACCCCGGAAATCGTCCCGCCCGTGCCCGCACCGGCGAAGAAGTGGGTCACCTTGCCCTCGGTACCTTCCCAGACCTCTGGGCCGGTGGTGTCAACGTGCGCCTCCCTGTTCGCCGGGTTGTCATACTGGTTGACGAAGACCGAGTTGGGGATTTCCTCAGCCAGGCGGCGAGCCACCGAGTAGTAGGAGCGCGGGTCGTCAGGGGCTACCGCGGTGGGACATACGATGACCTCGGCACCCAGCGCCCGGAGCACAGCGATCTTCTCCGGACTCTGCTTGTCGGTCGTGGTGAACACGCTTCTGTAGCCGCGGACGATGGCGGCGAGGGCCAGACCGGCGCCGGTGTTACCGCTCGTACACTCGATGATCGTGCCGCCCGGCCTCAGTTCCCCGCTCTTCTCGGCGGCCTCGACCATGGCGATCCCGATGCGATCCTTCACCGAGCTTCCGGGGCTGAAGAACTCCAGCTTGGCCAAGACCGTGCACGGCACGTCTGCGGCCAAACGGTTGACCCGCACCAGAGGCGTGTTCCCTATCGTCCCGAGAATGTCCTCGTGCCACATTTCATTTCGTCTCCGTCTGACAGCGTTCGCGGTCACCTTCGCCGAGCCACTTCCTAACGTTCAATCTACAGAGGCCGGTTCCTGGGAGCTTGGCCCTCGCCGGCCAGCCGCGAGTCCAGTCTCTGGTAACCGAGCCCCAATCAGTGCGCTGGCGTACATTGCAGAGCGTAAGTGGTTGTACCGCAAGCTAATAGAGAAAAGACTTGACTGGACCGACTAGTTGGTTTAGATTGCACAACGTTGTCAACACAGGGATATGACCATGACTGGGCAGAACACACGAGACAAGCTGATCGAGGCCGCCCTGACGCTGATGCTGGCGAAGGGCTACCCCGCGACGACCGTGGACGAGATCTGTGAGGCGGCGGTCGTGAGCAAGGGTAGCTTCTACCACTTTTTCCCGACGAAGGAGGACCTGGCGCTGGCGGCGCTGGAGGCTTACAGCCAGAGGGGTTTCCAGGCCCTGCAGTCGGGCAGCTACGCGGGTCTCGATGACCCGCTGGAGCGGCTGTTCGGCTTCCTGGACCACGCCGAGGCCATCGCGGAGCGGGTGTGGGGGGACGGCTGCCTGCTAGGCAACCTGGCCGTGGAGCTCGCCGATACGAACGAGACCATCCGGGCTCGGATCTCCCAGATCTTCCACATCCTCGCCGAGCGGCTCGCCAGGTTGTTCGAAGCCGTGGTGCAGAGCAGCCAGGGGGATTCGCCCGAGGCCCTCGAGTTGGCCGAGTTCTTCCTCTCGGCGCTGGAAGGCTCGATCGTGCTGGCCAAGGCGCACGACGACTGGGGGCGAGTTCCGGCTGCACTCAAGAACGTCAGGCGCTATGTGGAGAAGCTGGCCGAGGAATCGGCGGGAGTGTAAGGGGCGATATTTTTTTGACCCGCGAATAGACCGACTAGTCGGTTTAGAGGACCCCAACCATTGGAGGCAGGACAATGCGAATCGAGGGAGCTAAGCACTCGACAGGCGGATTCGGGGCACGCTGGGCCGGCTGGACCCTGCGCTGGCGCTGGCCGATCCTGGCGCTCTCCGTCCTGGTAGCAGTGGGCGCGGGAGCCGGGGCGAGCCAGCTGCGCATCGCCAGCGACTACCGGGTGTTCTTCAGCGAGGACAATCCGGACCTGCTGGCCTTCGAGGCCATGCAAAAGGTCTACACCAAGAACGACAACATCCTGTTCGTGGTGGAGCCGGCGTCGGGCGACGCGTTCAGCCGCGACGCTCTAGTTGCGCTTGAGGATCTGACAGATGGGGCCTGGCAGATCCCTTACGCGATCCGGGTGGACGGGATCACCAACTTCCAGCACAGCGAGGCGGAGGGCGATGACCTGTCGGTGGACGATCTGGTGCAGGACGCCGCCAGCCTGGACGAGGCAGCCCGAGCGAAGGTCCGGCGGGTCGCGCTGGCCGAGCCGTTGGTCGAGAACCGGATCGTTTCGGAGCGGGGCGACGTGGCGGGAGTGAACGTCACGCTGCAACTCCCGGACGAATCGACGGAGGCGTTGCCGCCGGTGGTGGCAGCGGCCCGGGAGCTGGCGAAGCGGATCGAAGCCGAGCACCCGGAGGTCACGATTCGGCTGACCGGGATCGCCATGCTCAACAACGCCTTCGATGAGATGGCGCGGAAGGACATGGCGACGCTGATGCCTCTTATGTACCTGGGGATAGTCGTACTGATCTTCCTGCTGCTGCGCTCGGGCTCGGCGACCTTCGCCACGGTGTTGGTGATCGGAATGTCGACCGCCACCGCCATGGGCCTGGCCGGCTGGCTGGGGATCCCGATCACGCCGCCCTCGTCGACGGCGCCGGTCATGATCATGACGCTGGCCGTCGCCGACAGCATCCACATCCTGACGACGACGCTGCACAGCATGCGGGCGGGTCTCGGCAAGCGGGATGCACTGGTGGAAAGCCTACGAGTGAACCTGCTACCGGTCTTCCTGACCAGCCTGACCACGGCGATCGGGTTCCTGAGCATGAACATGAGCGACTCGCCGCCGTTCCGGGACCTGGGGAATATGACGGCGATGGGCGTGGTCTTCGCGTTCTTCTATTCGACGCTCACACTCCCTGCCCTGGTCTCGATGCTGCCGCTCAAGGCGCGGGCGACGCGCGGCCTGAGCACGGCGTGGACCGATCGTTTCGCGGGTTTCGTCACCCGCAACCGGCGGCCGCTGCTCGCCGCCTCGGCGCTGGCGACCCTGGCATTGGCCGCCGTCGTACCGACGAATGAGCTCAACGACGACTTCGTCGACTACTTCGACGACTCGGTGGTCTTCCGGCAGCACACCGACTTCTCGACGCAGCGGCTCACGGGTCTCTACCAGCTGGAGTTCGACCTCAGAGCATCGGAGAGCGGCGGGATAAGCGAGCCGGAGTATCTGAGGACGGTCGGCGAGTTCGCCGACTGGTATGCCGAACAACCGCACGTGCGGCACGTGCTGTCGCTGACGGACGTGTTCAAGCGGCTGAACAAGAACATGCACGGCGACGACCCGGCGGAGTATCGGCTGCCCGAGACGCGCGACCTGGCAGCGCAGTACTTGTTGCTGTTCGAGATGTCGCTCCCCTATGGGCTCGATCTGAACAACCAGATAAACGTCGACAAGTCGGGCACCCGCTTCATCGTCACGCTGGACGACATCTCCACGAGAGAGATCCGGGAGCTGGCGGCCAGTGGTGAGGCTTGGTTGGCAGAGAACGCGCCGCCGGAGATGCGGACCGAGGCCAGCGGCCCTTCGGTGATGTTCGCACATCTGTCGAAACGGAACATCGAGGGCATGCTGCTGGCGAGCTTGGTGGCGCTGGCATTGGTGTCTGTGACCCTGGTCTTTGCGTTCCGCAGCCTGAAGTTCGGGCTCCTAAGCCTGATTCCCAACATGGTGCCCGCCGCCCTGGCCTTTGGGGTTTGGGGCCTCTGGGTCGGGCAGATCAACATCGCGCTCTCGGCGGTGGTGGCCATGACGTTGGGTATCGTGGTCGACGACAGCGTCCACTTCCTGAGCAAGTACCTGCGGGCGCAACGCGAGAAGAACGCCGACGGCGCGGAAGCGGTGCGCTACGCTTTCAACACGGTGGGCCCCGCGCTTCTCTTCACCTCGATCATACTCGCGGGCGGCTTCCTGGTGCTCGCCGGGTCGTCGTTCGACCTCAACGCTGGCATGGGAAAACTCACGGCGATGACCATCGTCTTCGCCCTGGTCACCGACTTCTTGCTGCTGCCGTCGCTGCTGTTGAGCGTGGCGCAGCGGGCGGAGTCGAAAACAACACAGGAGAAAAGGACAATGATCTTCAACAGAGCAATACAAGCGACCGCTCGAGTCCGAGTCGCAGAGGTCCCGGCCGAGCGCACATCGAAGAACGCGGCTCGCTGGATCACGGCGTTGGCCTGGGCAGCGATCCTGGCGCTGACTGCGAGCGCGTTGACTGCCCAGGACGCCCAGGGTCCGGCCGCCGGGGAGGCGACCCGTTCGACGGTGGAAGAGAGCTGGGCACCTCCGGTCGACGCCACGCCGGAGGAGCAGGGCCTGGCGATCGCCAGGGAGGCGGACCGCCGCGACAGCGGTTTCGGCGATTTCATCGCCGAGCTCTCGATGATCCTTCGCAATAGGCACGGCGAGGAGAGCAGTCGTGAAATGCGCACGCGGACGCTGGAAGTGGAAGGTGACGGCGACAAATCGCTGGTCATCTTCGACCGTCCCGGCGACGTGGCAGGTACCGCGTTTCTGAGCTGGAGCCACACGACCGGCTCCGACGACCAGTGGATCTATCTGCCGGCGCTCAAGCGGGTGAAGCGCATCGCGACCAACAACAAGTCGGGCCCCTTTATGGGGAGTGAGTTCTCGTACGAGGACATCTCCTCGCAGGAAGTAGAGGAGTACACCTATCGCTATCTGGGCGACGAAGTGCTCGACGGGATCGACACGTACGTCGTGGAGCAAGACCCGGCGGACGAGAACTCCGGCTACTCGAAGGTCATCGTTTGGCGGGACAAGCGACACTTCCGGACCCTGAAGATCGAGTTCTATGACCGGAAAGGTGATCCGTTGAAGACGCTCACCTACGAAGGCTACCAGCAGTATCTCGGTCAGTACTGGCGAGCGGACCGCATGCTGATGGTGAACCATCAGACCGGAAAGAGCACCGAGCTGCAGTGGCATCGGTACCAGTTCGCCACCGGTCTTCGAGACCGGGACTTCAACCAGAACGGCCTCAAGCGGGCACGCTGAGCCGGCGGAAGGAGTAGAGATCATGTCTGGACGAGCGATCAGAATCGGGTGGCGGCCCAGAGCCGCCACCGGGCCCCTGCCACTGGCGCTCCTACTCAGCCTCTGGCCGGTGAGCGATGCGCATGGGCAGGGACCGTTGGGCCTACTGGGGCGAATCCCCGGTCGGTTGCGTGCCGAGCTGGAGCTGGAGGGTCGAGCCTTCCCCGAGTCGCCCGCCGACCCGAGACAACAGAATTATGGCACTTCGGTAGCGTTGCGGGCGAAATACGATGTGGATTGGGCGAATGGCGATCAGTTGCTGGAGGTCGAGCCCTTCTTCCGCTACGACCCGAACGACCCAAGCCGTACGCATTTCGACTTTCGAATGTTGAGCTGGACCCTGATCCGCGACCTATGGGAGTTGCGGATCGGATTCCGCACCGTCTTCTGGGGCGTCACCGAGTCACAGCACCTGGTGGACATCATCAATCAAACCGACCTGGCGGAAAGCCCCGACGGCGAGGAGAAGCTGGGCCAACCGATGGCGAACCTCGCCTTGATCCTGGATTGGGGGACGCTGGAGTTTTTCGTCATGCCATTCTTCCGGGAACGCACTTTCCCCGGTGTCGGTGGGCGGCTCCGCTTCCAGCCGGCCGTACGGCCCGATCTCGCGACTTACCAGTCCGGAGCCGGCCGTAATCGCGTCGACTGGGCGATCCGCTGGTATCACACCATTGGCGCTTGGGACATTGGGGTCTCCCATTTTTCCGGCACCAGCCGCGAGCCCCTGCTGGCACCTCAACAGGGTGGAGGTGAGACCGTTCTGGCACCGTACTATCCCTTGATCAACCAGACCGGGCTTGACCTTCAGAGAACCGGTGAGGCCTGGGTATGGAAGCTCGAGGCGATCACACGAAGTGGGTTCGGCCATCGTTACCTCGCCTTCACCGGCGGCTTCGAGCGGACTCTTGTGGGGATTCTCGGCTCGTCCGCCGACCTGGGCCTGCTGGCCGAGTACTTGTACGATAGCCGAGGCTCGCGCGCCACGACGCCTTTCCAGAACGACCTGTTTCTGGGCACGCGAGTGGCTTTCAACGACGTGCAGGGGAGTGAGCTTCTGACAGGGGCGATCGTCGACCTGGAATCGGGCGCCCTGTTGTTCAGCGTCGAGGGCTCGCGCCGGCTCACTGAATCGTGGAGCCTGGCGTTGGAAGCCCGCGCGTTCCTGAACTCGCGGGGAGGTTTGCCGCTCTCAGCATTTCGTCGAGACCACTACCTGGAGCTGGCTTTCTCGAGGCACTTCTGAGAATAGCGAGACAGGGCGGCCGGCCGAGGAGCCGGAGTGCGTGGGCGATCTCGATGCTGAGTTCGCCACCTCTACGTCAGGGCCGGCTGTCGCTTAGCCCTCCAGCGCAATCGTCGTCCGCATTGGCGCCAACGTCGCGCTGCTGCTGAACCGCCGCCCACAGCCCTTCGGCCAACGCCTCGAGTCCGGCGTGCGTGACGCCGGAGACGACGTACGCCTGGAACGAGTCCGGAGCAACGAACGCGGGCGGCTCGTCGCCGGGCGCCAGCAGGTCGGCCTTCGAGATGACGATACAGTGCGGCTTAGCGGCCAGCTCGCCGCTGTACTCGGCGAGCTCGCGGCGTAGCAGCTCGTACTCAGCTTGGTGATCGTCGATATCGACCGGTACCAGGTAGGCGAGAGCGCGGGTACGCTCGATGTGGCGGAGGAACTTGAGGCCGAGCCCCTTCCCTTCGTGGGCACCCTCGATGATTCCGGGGATGTCCGCCATCACCATCGATCGCCCTTCGGAGAGTTCGACAACGCCGAGGTGCGGCTCGAGTGTGGTGAACGGGTAGTCGGCGATCTTGGGTCGCGCCGCCGACAGCGCGGCGAGCAGCGTGCTCTTGCCGGCGTTGGGCTGGCCGACGAGTCCGACATCGGCGATCAGCTTGAGCTCGAGCTCGATGCGCCGCTCGACGCCCGGCCGGCCGGGCTCGTGCTCGCGCGGTGCCTGGTGGGTGGCGGTGGCGAAGGCGGCGTTGCCGCGGCCGCCGCGTCCGCCCTTGGCGACGACGCAGCGGTCGCCCGGCTTCGTGAGGTCGCCCAGGAACTCGCGGGTGTCGGCATCCCTCACCACGGTGCCCGGCGGCACGCGCAGCACCATGTCATCGCCCGACGCACCCTTCTTGTTCTTCCCCTGCCCGTGCTGGCCACGCTTCGCCCTGTATTGCTGTTTGTACTGGTAGTCGAGTAGCGTGGTAAGATGCGAGTCGGCGATCAGCACGACGTCGCCGCCGTCGCCGCCGTCGCCGCCATCGGGTCCGCCGCGCGGCACGTACTTCTCGCGGCGGAACGACAGGCAGCCGTTTCCACCGTCGCCACTCTGCACGTGGATGATCGCCTGATCGATGAGCACGGCTAATAGTCCCGGACGGCAGCCCAAAGCTCGAGGGCGAGCTCGAGGTTCTCGGGCGGCGCAAAGGAGGCGACACGCTGCACGGTCCTCTGGACGTCGTCGGGCGCGACGCCGGCGTTGAGGGCACCCTGCAGGTGGGACCGTAGCTGGCGGCGGCCGCTCTCACCCTGCACGACCAGCATGGCGAGGATCAACATCTCGCGTACGTCGAGGCTCAGAGCGGGACGGCTCAGTACCTTGCCGTACCCTTCCATGACCATCCAGCGATCGAGCTCAGGGTGGAGGCGGGCGATGTTCTGGCGCAGGCTCTCGTAGTGGTCGCCGTACACCGTGGCACACGTCTCTTCTCCGCGCTCGACCCAAGCCTCGAAGTCCTGGGCTGCCACCTCCGGGGCAGCGACGCCGTGTGCCCGCCAACGACGAAATGCCTCAATTGCGGAGGGGAACCCGAGAAACAGATACGACTGGAGGATCGCTTCCTCGACCTCGGACGCGCGGTCCGCAGCGTTAAGACGCTCGAACGCGGCGTCGAGGCCGGCGGCATCACCGGCCGCCTGCGCCGCCGCGAGGTCAACGAGGTCCCAGACCCATTCTGCAGCTGTCACGTCTACTCGCTTCGCTCGACGCGGAAATTCGACCGGATCTCTCCGACGATCTCGTCGCGCGTGTTCCTCACCGGCAACGTGTGGCGGTCTTCCAGCGCCTCGAGTTCGTCCGCCGTGAGCATGTCGAGCTGGGCGATGAACTCGATCACGGCGGGCCCGACAGCGCGCCGGTGGCCATCCTCCACCTTGACGGCGACGCCCCAGCCGCGGTCGCGGTCGCCCAGACAATAGATGGCTTCGGCGCCGAACTTCGCCACTAGCCGGCCGCCGGTGACCTCCATGAGCCGGCTGGTAAGCCGATGTGTACCGCCGACATAGTACGGTTCGTTCGTCATCGCTCGGGTCAGTCGTCCGGCGGCGCCCTCGGGCTCGCGCTCGGCGGTGGCGATGATGTTCGCGTAGATGCCGGCCAACACGTTCAGCGGTTGAGCGAACGAGGGAACGCCGCAGCCATCGACGCCCACCGGCATCGCTTCGCAGTGCGAGCCCGCCCAGCCGGCGATCTCCGCGCAAATCCGCCGCTGCACCGGGTGATCGGCCTGGTAATAGCCGTTGGTGTCGACACCCGCATGTCGGGACCAGGCGAGCATGCCGGCGTGTTTGCCCGAGCAGTTGTTGTGGATGCGGCCCGGTGGCACGCCCCGTTCGCGCAGCGCTTCGGCCGCCGGCTTGTGGAATGGCCAGTGCGGCCCGCAAATCAGGTCGTCCTCGGAGCAGCCGATCTTGCTCAATATCGAATGTACCGCGTCGACGTGCGCCGGCTCGCCCGAGTGAGACGCACAGCAGACGGCGAGCTCGGCGTCGCTGAGCTCGAATGCGTCGGCCGCGCCGTCGGCGACGATGGGAAGCGCTTGCAGCGGCTTTGCCGCGGAGCGAAAGAACGTCAGTAGTTCCGGGTCACCCACCCAGGCGCGTAACCGGCCCTGATCGTCGATCAGCGCAGCTGACACGCGATGCCGTGACTCGACCCGGCCGCCGCGAGTCACCTCGATGAAGGCGTCAGCCCTACTCAAGCGTCCGCTCCCCTTCTCGAATAAATGGATACGGCGAGGCCCGTGAGAATGAGGAAACCACCGACCAGGGTGGTCAACCCCGGTACCTCCTCGCCGCCGAGCAGCCACCAGGCGAGGAGACTCGCGCCTATGGGCTCGCTGAGAACCGCCAGGTTGACAATATAGGCGCGGACGTAGCGCAGCAGCCAATTAAACCCGGTGTGGCCGAGAAGCATAGGGCCGGCGGCAAGCCCGACGAAGATCCACCATTCGCGGGCCGGGTAATCGAAGAAGACTTCGCCGCGGACGAAGATGAACGGCACCAGGACGAACGCAGCGATCAGGTAGACCCAGGCGACGTAGGGCCATATCCCCAAGCGGCGGCGCAGCGACCGGCCGATCACGAAGTACCCGGCATCGGCGACGCCCGCCGAGAGCGCCAGCATGTTCCCTTTCATCGCCGCGGCGCCGAGCGCCAGGCCGGCGCCGCCGATCACCGCCGCACCGATCATGGCTATCGCGATACCCGACCACTCCCCGCGTGTCGGCCGCTCGTGCAGCCAGACGGCGGAGAGCCCTGCGGCGAAGATCGGGTGCAGGCTCACGAATAGAGTCGAGCTGGCGACGGTCGTGTAGTCGAGCGAGATGAACCAGGCGACGAAGTGATAAGCGAGCAATATCCCGGCAAGCGTGAGTAGCGCGGCATCCGAGCGCCGAACGTCCAGAAGTCGCGTCCAGCCGCGGCTGAAGGTGAGGGCCACGGCGATGACGACGAGCGACAGGGCCAGTCGCCAGAAGGCGAGGACGTAGGCAGAGACGTCGGACCAGCGAACGAAGATCGCCGCCCACGAGATCCCGACAGCGGCGAGGGCGATGACGAGCGCCGGCGGTACGGCCGGCCGCGACGGTCCATCGGCTTCGCTGGTCAGCTGCGCCTCCTGTCGACCTCGCGGAGGAAGCGTGCGCAAGACGAGTCGGCACGCGCGTCGCCACGCAGGGCCTGGAGATCGTCCGGCGAGTCGATGTCGTACCAGTCGGGCATCAGGACCACGTCGAGGTCGACAAGGTCGGCGCGCTCGAGGCTGGTGCGCAGTACACCCGCAGTGGACCAGGGGATGCGCCGGAATATGATACGCGCCTCGGGCCAACTCGTGCGACGGATGGCAACGGCGTAGTGGCCGCCGTCGCGGGCAGGCCCGATGACCACGTCGGCTTCCTTGAGCTGCTGCAGTGCATCAGCGATATAGCTGGGCGGCAGCGTCGGGTGATCGCTGCCGAGGATCAGCGTGCGCTGGACCCCGCGAGCGAAAGACTCAGCGAACGCGTGGATCAGCCGATCGCCGAGATCACCCTCGCACTGCTGTCGCACCTTGTGCGCGGGATGCAGGGCACTCAGCTCGGCCACATCATCCTTGTCACCTGCGACGTAGAGCTCCACGGGCCCGCGCACCGTCCGTTTGGCAGCGGTCAGAGTATCGGCGAGTGCGGCGAGGTGGAACTCGGCGGCCTCTTCGGGAGTGAGGATGGGAAGCAGACCCGTCATCACCACCCCGGGCTCGGCGGGCTTGGTGAAGACGATAATCAGCTCGTCACGTTTCATCAGCGGCCCAGCAGGTTGAGCAGGTTGACGATAACGATGCGCGCGCCCAGCAAGAGGAAGACGACAGCGAACATCTTGCGGAGCGCGTGGGTCGGCATTCGCATCTGGAGACCCGTACCGAGGGGCACGGCGAGCAGCGCTCCGATCGCCAGGGCCAGAGCCGCGGGCAGATGGAAGTAGGTCGTCGCCCCGGTTCCGTCGGGAGCGGCCCAGCCGCTGACGGCGTATGCGGCGACGCCGACCAGCGCGGTGAAGGTGATCAGCGCCAGCGAGGTGCCGGTGACTTTCTTGATCGGCAGGTGGAGACCGTAGATGAGCACGGGGATCGCCACCAGACCGCCGCCCACACCGAGCAGCGCGGAAAAGAAGCCGACGGCGGCGCCGCCGGCCAGCGCCCGGCCGGTGTGCATGTGGGGTTCCAACCAGTCGCCCGTCGCTTCGCTGGAGCGTTTGCCGATGAAGAGCCGTGCCGCGATGACCAGCAGGAAAGTTCCGAACGCCAGCTTGAGCAGCGCGCCGGGCAGAGCCACGGCTAGACGCGCGCCCAGCGACGCGGTCACCACGCTGGCCAGCCCCATGCGCCAGACGGCGCGCCATTCGACCAGTCCGGCCCGGTGGTAAAGCCATGCGCCGCGCATACTGACCGGGATAATGACCAGGAGGCTGGTCGCGTGAGCGACGACCGCCTGTTGTGCGGCAGGCACGTGGACAGCGCTCAATTCGGGATGCTGAAGAAAAAAATAGAGGAAGGGGACCATGACGGCCCCTCCCCCTATTCCTACGAGTCCGGAGACTGCACCGGCCAGTAGCCCGACCGCCAACGCGGCCAGCCAGCCGGGTATTGTCATTAGGGCTCCTCAGCGTTCGACTGCTGCCGCTATCTCATCACCTTCGCGCTCGGCGGCCAGAGTGAACAGCCGCTCCTGCGAGCCGGCATCGCGCAGCAACTCGGCAGCCATCGCCAGCTGACGATCGATCAACAGACGGCGACGCTGCGCGGTCACGTCGTCGAAAGCCACGGTAGCAATCTGAATCGCCAGGTCGCGGGCGTTGAGCCGGTTCGAGCCGTCGAAGAGCTCGCGATCGACGTCGACCCCGGCGTCGACGACCCGCTCGTACAGTCGATCGAGCATCGCCGGGGAGATCTCGAAGTCGGGCTGCAGGTCCGGATGAGAGTTGACGTACTCGACGGCGTAGCGGAACAGTGCGTCGTAGTACTTGCTCAGCTGCTCACCCAAGGACCGGCGGAATTCCGCCTCGGGGGTATAGAGCGTGTCGGCGATGATGATCAGGTCCGGCGTGATCCCACCACCGCCATAGACCTCGCGACCAGCTTCGGTATAGAAGACCTCGGGCTCGCGTGCGGCCGACGGAGCTTCCGTCGAACCGGGTGCCTGGGGGGCGGATGCCAGCAGCTCTGGTTTTGGGCCGCGCTCGCGATGGATAGAGCGACCGCTCGGCGTGTACCACTTGGCCGTCGTGATCTTCAGGTAGTTACCGCCAGCCACCCGATACAGGGTCTGTACCGAGCCTTTGCCGAAGGTGGGTGTCCCCAACACGAGGGCGCGGTCGTGATCCTGAAGGGCACCGGCGACGATCTCAGAGGCGCTGGCCGAGTACCAGTTGACCAGCACGACCACCGGCAGCTCGCGGTCGGCAGGCCGCCGTTCCGCGAAGTAGGTCTCGTTCTGGTTGGCAATACGCGAGCGGGTCTCGACAACCTCGGAGCCACCGTCGAGGAAGAGATCGGAGACGGCGACACCCTCCTCGAGCAGACCGCCCGGGTTGTCACGCAGGTCGAGGATCAGGCCGCTCATCCCTTGCTCCCTGAGCTCGCCGATCTCATCGCGGATCTCTTCAGCCGAGTTGGCGCTGAACTGCGCTTGCAGGATGTAGCCGACCTGATCGTCCAGCATGAAGCTGGTCACGTACTCGACATGGATCTCGTCACGAACGATCCGCACCGGGAACGGCTCCGGCACGCCAGCCCGCACGATCTTCAGATCTACCGGCGCACCCTTCGGCCCCCGCAAGACGCGTACTGCTTCGTCCGGCGTCCAATCCGCCATCGACACCCCGTCCGCCTCGATGAGTCGATCGCCCGGTCTCAGGCCCGCCCGCTCGGCGGGCGTGTTGGGTAGCGTCTGCACGACGGTGATCCACCCGTCTTTCTCGTCGATGCGGATCCCCAGCCCGCCGTAGTTGCCTGTCGTAGTGAGCCGCAGCTGCGAGTAGTCCTCAGGCCTCAACAGTGTCGTGTGGGGATCGCCGAGCTGCTCGATCAGTCCCTCGACCGCCATGTCGTAGAGATCGGCCGGGTCGACCGGCTCCACGAACCGATCGGAGACCACCCGGATGACATCCTGAAGCATCTTCTGGTTCAGATAGACATTCCCCTGCGCACCCTGCTGAAGCAGCCAACCGCCGCTGACAATTGCAATCAGGCCGACGGCCGCCGGTTTCCAGAACGACCTCTTCAACTGCATAGCTCCTCCGTTGTCCGCGTCCTTTTACTAACCCTGGCGCGGCGGGAAAGTTTCGGGGAAACGGCTGTTTAGGACCCCCCAGACCGCAGCGAACACTTGTTCAATCTCTCCGCGACCGTCCACCAGCGCAACATCGGGCTGGCTGTAGGCCAGTTCACGGTATGCCTGGGCCACGCGACGGTGGAAGTCCAAACCCTCGCCCTCGATGCGGTCGGCGGCGGCCCGTGCCTGGCGTGCGCGCCCCTGACCGACGTCGACGTCGAGGATGAGGCTGAGATCGGGGCTCAGGCCACCGGTCGCCAGGTGGTTGAGCTCGCGGATCGAATCGATCGAGAGGCCGCGTCCACGGCCCTGGTAGGCGAAGGTGGAAAGCTCGTAGCGGTCGGTGAGGACGGTGCGCCCCGCGTCGTGCGCCGGGCGAACGACTTCGCGTACGAAGACGGAGCGCGCGGCGAGCATCAGCAGCAATTCTGCGACGGGGTCGAGGTCGAGTTCGCGGTTGAGGGCGACGGCACGGATCGCTTCGCCGGCGCGGGTGCCGCCGGGCTCGCGGGTGACGACGGGGTCGCCGCCTGAGCGTCGTAGTTCGTCGGCGACGAGCCTGATCTGTGTGCTCTTCCCAGCGCCCTCGACACCTTCGAAGGCGATGAAGAGAGCGCCGGGAGCAGAGCGATCATCCACCGGCTCAGACGTCCCTGTAGTAGTCGTCGTAGTACTCCGTACCGAGGTGGGTGATGGGCGCTTCGCCCATCAACCAACGGAGCGTGTTCTTGAGCTTCGTCAACTGGATGAAGATGTCGTGCTCGGGATAGAGCTCGGGTGCGGTCATCGGGCTCTTGAAGTAGAACGACAGCCACTCCTGGACGCCGCTCATGCCGGCGCGCTGCGCCAGGTCGAAAAACAGCGCCAGGTCGAGGACGATGGGCGCAGCGAGTATCGAGTCGCGGCAGAGGAAATCGATCTTGATCTGCATCGGGTAGCCGAGCCAACCGACGACGTCGATGTTGTCCCAACCCTCCTTGTTGTCGCCACGCGGTGGGTAGTAATTGATTCTGACCTTGTGGAAGAGGTTGCCGTAGAGCTCGGGATAGAGGTCCGGCTGCAGTATGTACTCTAGCACGCCGAGCTTCGACTCCTCCTTGGTCTTGAAGCTCTCGGGATCGTCCAAGACCTCGCCGTCGCGGTTACCCAGAATGTTGGTAGAGAACCAACCGCTGAGCCCGAGCATGCGCGCCTTGAAGCCCGGGGCGAGGATGGTCTTCATTAGCGTCTGGCCGGTCTTGAAGTCCTTGCCGCCGATGGGCACCTTCTTGTCCCTAGCGAGCGCGTGAAGGGCCGGGATATCGGCGGTCAGGTTCGGTGCACCGTTGGCGAACGGGACGCGTTCCCTGATGGCGGCGTAGGCGTAGATCATCGAGGGGGCGATGCCGGGGTCATCGTTCTCGAGGCCCCTCTCGAACGCCTCGATCGATTGGTGTACCGGACCCGGCTTCAAGAACACCTCGGTGGAGGCGCACCAGACCATGACCAGACGCTCGCACTTGTTTTCGTCCTTGAAGCGCCGGATGTCCTCGCGCAGTTGTTCTGCCAGTTCTTTCTTGCTGCCCTTCTTCACGTTGGGCCCGTCGAGCTTCTTGACGTAGTCGCGGGAGAAGACGGCGGACATCGGCTTGATCTCGGAAAGGAAATCCTCGACCTCCCGCAGATCGGACTCCTTGAGGACGCCGCAGGTCTGCGCCGACTTGAGTGCGTCGTCCGGAATCGGGTCCCAGGCGCCAAACACGAGATCGTCCAAGTCGGCCAGCGGCACGAACTCGCGGATCAAAGGCATACGGCTGTCGGTACGCTTGCCCAAACGGATCGTGCCCATCTGGGTGAGCGAGCCGATCGGTAACCCGGCGCCGCGCCTTACCGCTTCGACCCCAGCGATGAAGGTGGTCGCCACGGCGCCCAGACCGGGCAGCAGCACGCCGAGCTTGCCGGTGGGAGGTGCAATCTTCGGTTCGTCCTTTGCCATTATCGAGTCCTTTAAGCAGTTCAGGTCTTGCTTTCGTCACTCTTTCCCGGATCCGAGGCCGCGGCGGTTCGCGCCTCGCTACTGACCTGTCCAGCTTTGGGCTCGCGCGTGTGCTGGTAGATCCAGATGATCCGGTGGAACGCGGTGAGGTTTGTCAGGATCGCCACCGTGATGATCACCACACGCAGCGCCAGGCCTGACGACTCGCCGCCGAAGAGGAGTGCGGCCAGCCCGATCATCACGACCCGCTCGCCGCGCTGCATCAAGCCGACCTTGCAGTCGATGCCAAGCCCTTGGGCGCGGGCACGCGTGTAGCTGACCATCAGCGAGCCTGCCATGGCCAGCATGATGGCGTAGATCGTTCCGACATCGCCGAGCTGCGGATGATAGGTGTTGTAGAGCGAAAGCAAGCCGATGTAAACAGCGATCTCGGAGACACGGTCGAGGGTTGAGTCGTAGAAGGCGCCGAACCTGGAGGCGAGGCCGGTGGCGCGTGCGACGCGGCCGTCGAACAGATCGAAGATGCCGCCCAGCAGGATGAGCACGCCCGCCGTCCGGATATGGTTGTAGCCGAAGGCGAAGGCGGAACTCATCGTCACCAAGAAGCCGACGGTACTGAGGGCGTTGGGATGGACCCGTTTCCTGACCATCCAAGCGATGATCGGGTTGAAGATCGCGACCAGACGCTTCTCGACCGCCTTCCTTACGGTTTCCATGACTCCTTTCTCATCCGTTCTGTCGTACTAGGACTGCGGCAATACGCTTCCTACCCTGAGCCGCCCAGCTCGGCCAGGAGCACGCGTCGCTGGCCGGCAAGGTCTTGTGCGAGGCGCGGCTCGCCGTAAAGGGCCGACTCCTGGATACACTGGGCCGCAGCGTCGGCGATGGCCGGGGCCAGCTCGAGGGCCAGGAGGCCCTTAGGCTCGAGATAACGCGGCGCCGACCCCACGATCTGCGAGATCACCTCCATGCCGGTAGGGCCCGCGTAGAGCGCTACAGGCGGCTCCCAGTCGCGGACCTCCTCGGGCAATGACTCGGCCTCGCCGTCCGCGATGTAGGGCGGGTTGGAGACGATAACGTGGAAGCGTTCCCCCGAACGCAGCGCCTCGAAAAGCGAGCCCTGGCGCAGATCGAGCCTCCCGGCTACGCGCGTTTCGCTTGCGTTAACCCGGGCAACATTTAGAGCCGCGCCGGATATGTCAACGGCGACGAAGGCGCGGAACGGCCCCTCCAGCAAAAGGCTTATGGCGATGGCGCCGGACCCGGTACCGAGATCGAGCCCGAGCAGCCGCTCGCCGCCGCGGCACCACTCGAGCACGTGCTCGACGAGCTGCTCGGTCTCGGGCCGCGGGATCAGGACCGAGCGATCGACGCGCAGCGAGAGCTCGCGGAAGGCGGCCCGCCCTTCGATGTACTGCATCGGTTCGCCGGCGGCGCGGCGGTCGAGCCGGCTCTGATATTCGCCCCACTCGTCCTGGGAGAGCGAGCGATCGCGCTCGAAGGCGAGCCGACCCGGCGATGAATCCAGGAGGCCAGCGAGTAGGAAAAGGGCCTCGCGCGATGCATCGTCGCCTGAACGCGCGGCCAGGGTCCGGCTACCTCTCTGGAGCGCCTCATTTACAGTGGGCGTTGCGTGATCAGCGCTAGAAGGGGAAGGCTTCTCCGGCCGCCGCCCGCTCATGCGCTGAGACGTTCCTCGCGGCGGGCGAGCCGCAGCTCGCGCAGCAGGTCATCGAGGTCACCGTCCATGATCTCAGGCAGACGATGGAGGGTGAGTCCGATACGGTGATCGGTGACGCGACTCTGCGGGAAGTTGTAGGTGCGGATCTTGGC
>CAYFSW010000055.1:0-6787 GCA_964345885.1 uncultured Gemmatimonadota bacterium
GCCGCTGCTGCTCCATCAGCCACCGCTGCGCTAGACGGCGCGTCTGCTCTCGCTCGCGCTCCTGCTCTAGTTCTTCCTCCGCCTTCAGCCGCCGCTCTTCAGCCCGGCGCTGCTCCTCCTCCGCCTGACGCTTTTCCCTAGCCTCGGGCTGCTCCCTGGCGTGCCACTGCTGAGCCATGAGCCACTTCTGGAACTGCTTGCGGCCCAGCTCCCGACGGCCGTCCCCTGCGGGTTCCGCCTCCCCTTTCCCGCTCTCCACGCCCGGCGACTCGGGATCAACGGTCACCGAATCGAGTGAGACGCCCAGGTCACCGGTCGGTTCCTCCTCTTCCTCTTCGGGTTTGGGGGATACCGTACCCCGATCAGTCCCGGCGGGGGCTCGGGCCGCGGGCGGCCCGCGGGTTTCCTTGCCCCCGCCGACATCCCAATCCGGGTTGTACCAGAGATCCCAGTCAGGCTCGTACCAGATGTCGTCCAGGTCAGATGCGGGTACGGGCCCGTCCTGCTGAGCTTCCGCCGGGGGCCGGGCCTGATCGACGGCGTCAGACGGCTCGAGATGCTCAGGCCGGGGCCTGGCCGAGTCAGGTCTCTCGGGCGGTTTCCCGCGAGGCTCATGCACGATGGATTCGATGGGCACCACGGGCCGCGCAGCCTGCTCGGGCCTCTCGCGTTTCCTCGCCGAGCCTTTGCCACTGGGTTGGATGACGCCTAAGAGGCTGCTCACCTCCGTCGGCCTGGTGCCCATTAACAGGGCAATCGTGTACTGGCTGTAGCCCTTGCTCGCGAGCTCACGCGCCTGGCGCTCGAGCGGATTCTCCTGCCTGGCCACGCCCGCCGGCTCCTGCAGCGCATCCCCAGCCGGCGCCCGATCCTCGCCGTCGTCCCCCGAGCTTCCCTTTGGCATGTAGACCTTCCCGGGTCGCGGCCGCTCGACGCGGGCGCGGCTTCCGAATACGACCCGCCGGCGGGAATCGGTCGGCGGGGGAGTACGCGCGCCTGACGACCGACGCGGGCCGGCGGGGCTTTGATCGGGAGCGGCGGGATGCTCTTGTGACCTACTCCGGTCAGGTTCCATCTGTTGGCAGAAGCCCACAACGGGGCCGAGGTTGCCGTTCACACGGGGCCAACCCATGAGTTAGGAGATACCTACAGCAATACCGATACCAACCGTTTACCCTCTATCCCCCTGGCAAAAAGCGGATTCCCGGGTTTCGGCCACCCCCGGAGGGCCAGTCCGCGTGATGCAGCCGTGCAACAGTCGGAGGCTCAGCCTGTCGCCACGTCCCTCGCCCAATCCCGATTAGCGTGGTACCAGTCGACCAGGCGCCCCACCCCCTCGTCGAAGCTCACCGTGGGCTGCCAGTTCAGGATCCGCCGCGCCTTGCCGATGTCGGCCCAGGTCGCCTGCACATCCGCCGGGTGGCGGGGCTGGCGCTCGATCTCCGCCGTCGCACCCGCGAGCCTCTCGACCAGCGCGATGGCATCGCTCAGCACCACCGGTTGGTCGGAGCCGAGGTTGATGACCTCGTAGCCCACGGGTTCGAGCGCCGCGATCGTCCCCCGGGCGATATCGTCCACGTAGGTGAAGTCCCGCTCCTGAGTGCCGTCACCGAAGACGGTCACCGGATGCCCCTCGTGGATCCACTGAACGAAGCGGAAGAGGCTCATGTCGGGGCGGCCCGCCGGGCCGTAGACGGTGAAGTAACGGACGACGCTGATGTCGAGGCCGTACAGATAGTGGTAAGTGTAACACATGGCCTCGGCCGCCTTCTTAGATGCCGCGTAAGGCGACAGCGGACCGTTCGTGTCGGCGTCCTCACGGTACGGTCTCGGGTTCCGCGCCCCGTAGAGGCTGGATGTCGAGGCGAGCACGAACTTCTCGACCTCGAACTGCCGGCAGAGCTCCAACAGGTTCAGTGAGCCGGTGGCGTTCGTCTCCAAGTAGATCCACGGGTTCTCGACCGACTGCCGGACCCCGGCGCGCGCGGCCAGGTTGATCACCGCGGCGAAACCGCCCTTTCCGTTCTCGTGGTTCGACCGAAACAGATCCGCCAGGCCGTCCTTGTTGCAGATGTCCAGTCTCGAGAAGGTGAATCCGCCCCGCGGCTCGAGCTGGCCCAAGCGCCACTCCTTGAGGCGCACGTCGTAGGCAGCGTTCATGTTGTCGATGCCGACCACGGTGTGCCCGGCGTCTAGCAGGAGCTCGGCTACCTTCGCAGCGATGAAGCCGGCTGCTCCCGTGACCAGGTAGTGGGCCATCGGTCGCCGCTATTCCGAACCTGGTGGAGATTCGTCAACCGGCGGGAAGGGAAGCTGGACACAGAACGAGGTGCCTTTGCCGAGCTCGCTCTCGACCCAGATGTCTCCGCCGACGAGTCGCGCCAGCCGGTGACAGATCGCGAGTCCCAGCCCGGCCCCCGAAAAGCGACGTTCGCCGACCCGCTCGCTCTCGGAACTGCGGAAGTCGAGCCGGAACAGCTCCTCCATCTGATCTTCATTGAACCCGGGACCGGTGTCTTCGACCTGGACCAGCAGGTCGTCGTCCGCTTCTCGGAAGAGAACCGTGACGCCGCCCTCCTCGGTGTGGTTCGTGGCGTTCGCCACCAGGTTCAAGAGAATACGGCGCAGCACATCGGGGTCGCCAACCCTCGCGGCACGGCACTTCACCTCGAAGCTGAGCGCCAACCCGATCGTGTCGGCGAGCGGGGTGGTGACACGCTCGACTTCCTCCGCCAGCGCAGCCACCGAGAATGGGATCCGTTCCGCTTTCAGCTTGCCGGTTTCGATATTGCGCGTACCGAGCACGTTCTCGACCAGCGTGTGCAGGCTCAAGGTGGCCGTGTATATGAGCCCGACCTGTCGCTTCTGCGCCTCGCTGAGAGGTCCGGAAAGCCCGCTATACAGCGCATCGGCCAGGAAGAAGATCGAGGTGAGGGGCGACCGGAAATCGTGCACCGCGTCGGCCAGCAGGTCGGCTCGTCGCCGCGACTCGTCGGAGAACCAACCATCGATGAGCGCGTCCTCGGCTCCACTGAGCACCTCGAACATCCGCTCTATTTCCAAACCGGTGTTCCCGGCCGCGCTCAGGTACGACAGCACACTCGACAGGAACGCCCGCTCTAACCGCTGCACCGACTTCAAGGCCGTCCGCGCTGCGACAGGATCCGCATTCAGCTGCGCGCAGGCCAGCGGATCCTCTTCTCCGTCCCCGTCCTGGGTCACCGAGATCGCTCGAAACAGGCCGGCCGGCGAGTCGGTCGCCTGCTGCACGACACGCTGGAGATAGGCACGCAGCGGCGCATCGGCCGCGCCGCCGTCCTCCGCCCTGGCGAGCTCGGCCAGCAGTCGCTCGAGCGCGGCCTCGAGGTGAACGGCGAGCATGCCGCGCTGCGCCGTCCGCGGCCGCGGCGTGGCCACCGTTCTAGAGCGTTCCACCGGTGACCGGGTTTCTGCTCGCGTGTGCATCTTCACGGCGGTTCACTTGGATCAGCTCTGCCCCATCAACGTTTTGCGAGTCAGGCCGTGCTTCTCCATCAGTCGATAAAGCGTCGTTCGATCCACCTGAGCGCGGCGAGCCGCCTCCGACATGTTGCCGCCGGTGCGGGCCACCAGGCTCGCGAGATACTCCCGCTCGAACTGCTCGACATACTGGCCCTTAGCCTGGTGGAAGGGCGCGAGGGTCATGCGCCGGCTGGGCACGGCGGACGGTTGGGTCTCGGCTTCGCCCAACGGTACGTGCTGCGGCTCGATCAACATCCCAGGGTTTGCCAGAACGGTGAGATGCTCGATTATGTTCTGAAGCTCCCGGATGTTGCCCTGCCAAGGCTGACGCACCAGGCAATCCAATCCACTTTCCGAGAAATGCGGCGGCTCGTGAGCCGGACCGCGGTGACGCCGCCAGTAGTGCGCCAGGAAGTGATTGGCCAGTACCGGGATGTCCTCGGGTCGCTCGCGCAACGACGGCAGATGAATCGGGACCACGCGGAGACGGTAGTAGAGGTCGGGACGCAGCCGACCGCTGGCGAGCGCCGCCTCTGGGTCGCAGTTGGTGGCCGATATGAAGCGCACGTCCACAACCGCGTCCTCCACCTCGCTGCCCAGGCGGCGCACGACCCCGTCCTGAACCACTCGCAACAGCTTGGTTTGCAGCGCCGGCGACATGTCGCCGATCTCATCCAGAAAGATCGTCCCTTGGTGGGCGGTCTCGAGCAGACCACGCTTGTCGCGGACGGCGCCGGTAAAGGCGCCACGGCGATATCCGAACATCTCGGACTCGAGTAAGGTGTCGGGCAGCGCGGCGCAGTTCACCGCCACGAACGGACGTCGCGCCCGCCGACTCTGCTCGTGAATGAACCGAGCTATCAGTTCTTTGCCCGTCCCGCTCTCGCCGGTGACGAAGACCGATGCATCGGTAGGGGCGGCCCGCAGCGCGGCCTCCACCGCTCGTCTCAAAGCCCGGGAGACCCCGAGTATTTTGGTCTCGCCCGGCCCACTGACCTGCACGACCTGATTGGCCCGTTCTTTGAGTTCGCGACCGGCGTTGATGCGGTAGGCCGCCCGGCCCAACAGGACGCTCAACTGCAGAGCGGAAAACGGTTTCGGCAGGTACTCCCAGGCGCCGGCGCGGATCGACTCGATGCCCGACTCCACCGAGGCGCGCCCGGTGATGATGATCGGCAGCACGTCGGGTTGTTTGGCCCGGATCTGGCCGAGGAGCTCGAGACCAGAAGTCTCCTGCAGGTAGAGGTCGATGAGAGCGACGTCGAAAGTGCGCGTCGCCGCGAGCGATAGGGCCTCCTCGGCCCGCCGCGCCGTGGCGCACGTATAGCCCTCGCTCTTCATCACACTGCTACAGCTCTCGAGCAGGGTACGGTCGTCGTCGACCAGCAGCACGCGCACCGAAGCTTTCAGCTCCGGCGACAGGCCGGTCTCGGTTGGACTCACGTGGAGATCGCTGACGGGGGGTTCTTCACCTAGTACGGCTGCTTGGGCTGAGCCGCTCACGGGCCTTCTCCGGTCGGGGGATTCGCCAGACTTCCCGGTTCAGAAGACAGAGGTTTGTAGGAACCCTCTGTTGCAACCCTGAGACCAGCGCCGTTGAGCGCCTGTCACACCGGTTGCTTACAACCTGTAAGACTACTGGTGTCAGCTAGATGAAGCGTCCACCAAACATCGTCGCGTGACGAGTACAACCCAAGATTCAATGAAGGATTGTAGCACGCTTTCCACACGCTAGGTTGCTGGCGATGCCTCTGAAGGCGGGAAAGACCGCGCACAGCCTGCATCGTGGCGGCCATAATTCAGAGCACCAACACAAAGCCCCGAACCCTACATCCCGGACCGCTGTCCTGAGGGCCGACGGGGCCGAGTCCACATTCTGCAACCCCGCGGCCCGATTGTCAAGAACCTCTCCAGGCGTCGCGGGGACACACACAGAGACGTGTTGCGGACTGGCCACAACCGCCCCGGGCCCTGCCCGAATTCCCAGTAATGACAACGATTTCCGGCCAGCGAACCCGGCATTTCATTTGCTCTGTAGGAATCGCTGAATTGGACAACTGGCCGCAACCCATGCCCGAGAACAGCAATGGAAAGAGATCCGAATCTCCCCTCCACGATCGAGTACCCGTCACCGGGCCAGGCGTCCCGCGGGCCCAGCCCCGCTTACCCAGTTTGGCCGGCGGACAACGGTGGCCAGGCCGCCGAGCCGGAGATCGATTGGCGACGTTGGGGCTGGGTGCTCTGGCGCCGCAAATGGTGGATACTCGCCGGGACGCTAATCGGCACCGCACTCGCCATAGTGAGCGCCAGGGGGCACGAGCCGGTTTACCAGGCACGGGCCATGGTATGGATCGATGCACCGGAGCAGGAAGGCCCGATCGAGATCACCGACGTCTTCTCGACAGCCGGCTGGATCGATCTGCTGCGCAGCTACGCCGTGCTCGACGCCACCGTCCACGACCTCAAGCTCTACCTGAGCCCGGCGCGCGACAGCCACCGGGCCCTGTTCGATGAGTTCGAGCTGACCGACAACACCACGTCGGGGCTGTATCAGCTGGTCGTTCGACTCGACAACACCTACGCCCTGCTGGACGCCGAGGGCCGCCAGATCCAGGTCGCCGCGCCCGGCGAACCGCTGGGCGAGGCCGTGGGCTTTCGCTGGCTGCCGCCCGACTCCCTTCTGCCCCCTGGCCGCGACGTCCAGTTCGCCCTCAGGCGGCCGCGCGATGTCGCGGACCGCTTGGCCAGGAAGCTTGAAGTGACGATTGCGGATGACAAGAGCAACTTCATCGGATTGACCTACCAAGGCACCAATCCGGTCAAGATTGCGAGCACTTTGAACGCGATCCTCGACCATTTTGTGGCTCTGGCAACCGAGCTCAAGCGGGAGAAGCTCGTGGGCCTCGGCGCCACCCTCGAAGAACAGCTGGAGCTGGCCTCGGAGCGTCTGAGGCTGGCCGAGAGTCGACTCGAGAACTACCGCGTGAACACGATCACGCTGCCGGAGGACCGGCGCGATCGGGTCGCAATAATGCCTTCGGGGCAGGGGAGCGCATCCGGTCTCACCGTCAGCGATCCGGTGTTCGACCGCTACTTCACTCTCCAGGTCGAGCGCGAGACGCTCAACCAGGACTTACAGAACCTGGCGGACGTTCTGGGAACCCTCGAGGAGAGTGGGAACCTCGACGCCATGAGATTGGAGGCGATCCCCGCCGTTCGCACGGCCTCCTCCCTGCTCGCCGCCCTGGAGGAGCTGGGCCGCATGGAGCTCGAGCACCGCACACTG
>CAYFSW010000056.1:0-14374 GCA_964345885.1 uncultured Gemmatimonadota bacterium
CTAACGGACTAGCGTTTCACCTGCGCGGCACCGGCCGCGCCCGATTGAGGAAGCGGCCGGACCGATGAACACGACTAACGACAATCTAAGGCCACCTCCCCGTACCGCGCCCGCGTAAGGTGCAAACGCTGGTTAGGCGGCGCCCGACACAGTACGTCAGCGAAGGACGAACGGGTTCGATGTCTCCACCCACTGGGGGCGCTGGCTGCCATGACTGATCCCCAGCCGCAGGCGATGGCTCCCAGGTTCGCACCTCCAGCACCGATACCAACTCTCCCAAGAGTGCCCCGCTGCAAGGGCCAGTGAGTGGGGTACGTTCGCGGTACATGCGTCGCCTTCATAGTACTCCCAGAAGGGGCCTTGACGGCGCTCGATTAGAGCCATCACTCGGTCACCACACGCCGCGAAGACTATCGTGTGTGAGCCTCTGTTCGTTACCCTGAATGGAATCTCCACGCCGCGCTCGCGCAGCACGAAGTCTATTCCGATGGTCTCGGTAAGCACTGAGTCGGTAGGTCCGGTCGGGAAGATTCCGCAGCCGGCAGCGGCGAGAATGGGGCCAAGCACTCGCGTACATCTGTTCATCTGAGCTACACCCGCAGTACTTAGTACAAATCTAAGTGCGCGCCATGCCGAGGGAAAGCTGGGATCGTCGAAAGGTGGAGTGGCGCCGTCTAACGGACTAGCGTTTCACCTGCGCGGCTACGACCACGCCCAATGACGGGCGCGGCCGAGCCACTGAACAGATCTGGAGCACAATCTAAGGCAAACATTACGAACGGCGCCCGCGCCAGGTGCAAACGCTGGTTAGGCCGCAGAGTACCTCACGGAGCGTCGATGAAATCACACGCCGAGCTTAGCTCTGCCCTACACCTATCCCTGGTCATAAGCCAGAGTCGGCCTGTGCCGAGTCAAGCTGAGCGTGGTACCATTCCATGCACTCGCGGCGATGCACCACGCATCCGCTGTACCACGTGCCACCGTGCCAGACACCTTGGTCAACAATAGACAGACTCTCAATGTCGACCACCACAAACGCCTCGGGACCGATTATGAAGAAATCCTCGCCAGCGTACGGTTCCGGCATGCTCAGGTAGATACTAACGGATTGAGTATCAGCGTAAGTGACCGCACCACAGACGTCGAACTCACAGGGGAGCATGCAGCTTTCAAAGGCCCACATGCGGACTGTTCTGAAGATCTCTGGCATCCTGCTGACCGCTTGATCCGGAATACTCGGAGGGTCTTTCCCGAGCCTCTCATGGTGGTACTCTGTGCAGTCCTCAAGTTCTCCGTCCAGGAGGACAGGTGGCTGGTCCTTCTGGCAGCAGATCAGGACAACCGCTAGCAGCGGCATCAGTTGCCTTGAAGCGCGTTTCCCAGACAGTAGACCCTTCTCCACTCTGCGGCCTAACCTTGGTATAGTGCAGAGCTTGTTGAGGTGGCCACCTCCGAATCCCATGCTGTGGGTATGTACGCAGAGAGTATGCACAGCACAGGGAGGAGGCAGCCACCATGTCGACTCGACGGATCGAGCTACAAAAAGCCCTGGTCGTCGGAGTGGATGTGGGCTCGGAGGAGCATGTCGGCTTCATCCGCGGCCCAAAGGGACTTGAGGTTGGCCCCTTTCCATTCGGCAACGACCGCCGCGGCTTCCGTACCTTGGCAAGTAAGGTTTCGGCCGCTCAGCTGGCAAGGGGGGTGAAAGAAGTGGTAGTGGCCCTGGAGCCCACCGGGCCGTATGGGGAGGCGCTGGCGCGTTGGGCCCAGGTGCAGGCTTGGCAGGTGGTGGGCGTCTTAGGCGCCCACACGAGCCGGGCTAAGGAGCTGTGGGGGAATTCTCCGCTCAAGAGTGACTCTAAAGATGCGGAAGTGATTTGCGATCTCGCGGTCGATGGGAAATGGGTGACGTTCAGCCTCCGGGAGGGTGCCCACGCGGAGCTCAAAGCTTTGGTGGTTCACCGGGAGCAGTTAGTCCGGAGGCAGACGGCGCTGAAGAACCAAGTCCGAGCACTGCTCAGGGTCGTCTTTCCGGAGTTTCAACGAGTGATGGGGAGTCCCGGTGTCTTCACGAGAAGCGGGCTAAGGCTCCTGGAACAGTTTCCAACACCGCGGAGCTATGAGGCCGTAGACGACAGGCAGTTGAGTATCTTGCTGCGGCGATGGAGCCGCGGTCGTCTAGCTCGAGATCGGGCACGGGCGCTGCTCAGGGCTGCAGATCAGAGCGTGGGTGTCGTCGCTGGCCTGGAAAGTCGTGCTTGGATTTTGCGGCGGGCGGTGCGCGAGCTGACGAGCTTGGAGGGTGAGATCCGGGCGGCAGAGGTCCGGATGACGCGAGCGTTGGAAGACATCCCCTACGCGGTCTGTATGCTCTCGATGCCCGCTGTCGGAGTTGTGACGGCGGCCACCCTGCTGGGCGAGTGCGGAGACTTGGACAATTACCCGAGCGCCCGGGAGCTACTGAAGTTCTGCGGCCTCAACCTAGTGAGCTCGTCGAGTGGTCTATATCAGGGTCGCAATCGCATCAGCAAGCGTGGCTCCCGACTGGCCCGACACCAGCTGTACTTGCTCGCCGGCCGGCTGGCGAGATCCGACCGCCCCTGGCGCGGAGACTACGATCGACTGCGTGCGCGCGGAGCAGAAAAGAAGGAAGCGCTTGTGGCCCTGAGCAGAAAAGCGGTTCGCGTGTTGTTCGCGCTCGCGCGTGACCGGGCCGTGTATGGTCGTCATGCTGCGGCGGCAAGAGTAGCCTGACACTCAAGGATCGATTGGGGGTGAGAGGATGGTGCAGAAATAGATTGGAGCATCCTCAGGTGACTCTGTGCCTAACCCGAGCCACCTCTCACCCCGGCTCCTGAAGCCCGGATTAGCCAACGTAGAGGCGTCGCAAGCACGGCGACCTCGCACGATTCGCCACAGTTGGGTTCGGAGCTGTTACAGAGAGCTGTTGCTTGACTGGGTAACACCACTACTTCTTGAACTGCGAGCTAGCCACAAGCCGCGCGCGGAGATGCTGCGCGGGACGCAGCCTAAAGAAAAGGGCGCCGTCCACTGCCCGGCCCCGCACGCTATTCAAGATAGGTTCGCTATCGTCGCTCGACCAGCAGCCCCTTCGCGGCAGAAAGGCTGCGGCGGCTGCAACCTAACCGCCCCGTCCAACAGCCTGGAGGGCCAATAGATGCAGTACTTCCGCCGGGCGCCCGGATGGCTTAGGATAGGGGTGCGGGCACACTTGTTTACAAAGCTGATTTTCGCCAGGAGGGTGAGACCATGCAGTCCAAGGTCGTACCCCGGAACGAGCACGCCGTTGACCGTATCCTGCGCATAGTAGTGGGCATCGGCCTGCTGACGGTGGCCTTCATCGGGCCGAGAACGCCCTGGGGGTTCCTGGGTATCCTGCCGCTGCTGACCGGGGTGGCGGGGTTCTGCCCTGGATACAAGCTGTTCGGCGTCAGCACCTGTCCCGACGACAATTGCTGAGCGTGGCGACCGGCGGCCTTCCAGGGGTGGCGGCTAGGCCTCTTTAGGCAGGCCGCCGGTCACGCTGAGGACCCAGCGCATGCACTTATGCCCGAAGTCGACGGGCTGGCAGAACATCATCGGGCAGCCCCCTGCAATGACCTCGATTCCCTTCTCGCGGCAGTAATCGACGGCACTCTCCGAGACACTACCCTGCCCGAACGAGCGGTGCATCCAAACCCGCGACACACCAAGGTCGGCGCACTCCCGCACAACCTCTTCCGTCACCGCCGGGTGAGTCGCGATGACGACACCTTCGATGCGCCCGGGTACCGACTTCAGGTCGGGATAGCAGGTGTCGCCTTCCACCGTTTCCGCGTTCGGGTTGACCGGGAAGACCTCGTACCCGGAGGCGCGCAACTTTCTATATACGACGTTCGCCGCCTCGTTCTTATTGCGCGACACACCGGCAACCGCGATGCGCTTCTGCGCCAGGAACGTCTCCACAGCTTCCTTCATCGTCGCCATTGCGTCTTACTCCTGTCCGCTCTCCGTCACTTCTATCCCAAAAGCACGGAACCGACTCGCCATCTCGGCAGCGATCTCCGGTGGAACGGAGACCCACACTTCACCCAGACGTTCTACAGCCGCTTCCGTCAGAGCGCTGCTCAGCAGCTCGACGAAGCGGTCAGGCACCAGCGACCCGTGAACGCACCCGAGCAGCGGCAGCGCGAGCGAGCGTAGTTCTCTGGCCTCCACCTCCCGAAGGATCTCGCGCAGTGCGCTCACCACCCACTCCTCCCTCCACGAGGGCTCTTCATCCAGGTCGTGGACGATGGCGTGCAGTCGGAGGGGATGACCACCTCGTACAACCAGCGTGCCCGGGGTCGGCCCAATGCTCGCCCGGGCGTTCTCCAGCAGTTGCCCCGGCTCCTCGCGCGTCTCGCGTGCGAGCGGATCGGCGCCTAGAACCAAGTGGGTGTCGTCTTCGACTACCAGCGCCTCGACCAGGAAGACGAGCGTCGCGCCCGGTGGCGCCGGAATGATCTTCAGGATGGGTCGCGCAGCCATACGTCGGCACAACCTAGACTCGGCGGTCCCCCCGGTCCATATTGCGGAGTTTTCCTCGTCGATGACCGCTGTCGCGCTCGTAAGGCGCAACCGATTAGGAGGAGTATATGTCCGACATGCCCCGCGGACGATTCGTCTGGTACGACCTGATGACGACGGACCGCCAGCCTGCCATTAGCTTCTATACCCAGCTGATCGGCTGGGGAACGGCCCCTTGGGAAGGTGGACCCGAGTCTTACACCTTGTGGACCAACCGCGAGACGCCGATCGGCGGCGTCATGGACCTGCCAGAGGATGCCAAGGTTGCCGGCGCGCCGCCCCACTGGCTGGCCTACGTCGGTGTCCCCGACACCGAAGAAACCGCTAAGAAGACGCAGGAGCTGGGCGGCCAGGTGCTGCACGGACCCGTCTCGATCCCCAAGGTCGGCAGCTTCGCCGTGCTGGCTGACCCGCAGGGCGCCGCGTTCGCCGTCTTCACAACCGAGGAGGCTACGCCGGCCAAGGAAGGACCGCCCCAGAAAGGCGAGTTCTCGTGGCACGAGCTGGCGACCACGAACCACGAAGCTGCTTTCGACTTCTACAAAGAGCTCTTCGGTTGGGAGAAAACCGACGTCAGCGATATGGGAGAGATGGGCACCTATCAGATGTTCGGAGTCGGCGGTGTGCCGCTGGGCGGCATGTTCGACAAGCCGCCCGAGATGCCCGGACAGCCCTTCTGGCTGTTCTACGCCAAGGTCGACGACGTCCAGGCCGCCGTCGACCAGGTGAAGCAGCTGGGTGGCCAGGTCCTCAACGGACCGATGGAGGTGCCCGGCGGCGACTGGGTCGCGCAGTGCATGGATCCCCAGGGCGCAGCTTTCGCGATCCACTCCAGCAAGCACGGGTAGGGCGTGAGAACTCGCCGCCGCTATCGGTCGTCTCTTGCCTTGCTCATGCTCGCGGCTGTGTGGGGTTGCGCCCGCCCGGCCGTCGATCGACCGAACATCGTGTTCTTCCTCATCGATGACCTCGGCTGGACCGACACCGGCGTCTATGGCAGTACGTTCTACGAGACACCGAACATCGATCGCCTGGCCCGCGAGGGCGCCCGCTTTACCCAGTTCTACTCGGCAAGTCCGGTTTGCTCGCCGACCCGAGCAAGCATAATGACCGGCAAGGACCCGGCGCGCCTTCACATCACCAACTGGATCGGCGGCGAGGGTCGCGCCATGCTGATCCAGGCCGAGTACCAGCGACAACTGCCCCTGGAAGAGATTACGCTCGGCGAAGCGTTCAAGGCGGCGGGCTACGCCACCGGCTATATCGGCAAGTGGCACCTCGGAGCAGAAGGCTTCCTGCCGCCGGATCAGGGGTTCGACTACTCCTTCGCCGTAAACCACGCCGGCCAGCCCGGCTCGTACTTCTATCCCTATGAAAACGAGAACTGGCCCGTGACCAACGTGCCGGATCTCGAAGACGGCGAGGAGGGCGACTACCTGACCGATCGGCTCACCGACGCGGCGCTGCAATTCATCGAGGCGCAGAGCGACACCACGTTCTTTCTCGTTTTCTCGCACTACGCAGTCCACGCACCGCTGCAGGCCAAGACGGAGCTTACCGCGAAATACGAGTCCAAGGCGCAGAACCTGTTCGCCATGAACGCGCCGGCGTTCCGCCCTGAAGGCGCGTACGCGACGACCAAGCAGCGCCAGGACCACGCCGTCTACGCCGGTATGATCGAGAGCACCGACCAGAGCGTCGGCCGGGTTCTCGCGCTATTGGACAGCCTGGAGCTCGCCGACCGCACGGTCGTGGTCTTCGTCTCGGACAACGGCGGCCTGACCACGCTGAGGCGAAGCCGCGGTATACCCACGGCGGTTCTGCCGCTGCGGGCCGGGAAGGGCTGGCTCTACGAGGGCGGGGTCCGCGTGCCCCTAATAATAAGGTGGCCCGGTGCCGTGGAAGGCGGACGCCTGATCGACCGGCCGGCGATCACCATGGACCTCTATCCAACGCTGTTGGAGATCGCCGGGCTGCCGCTGAGGCCCGAACAACACAGGGACGGCCTCAGCCTCGCGCCACCCCTGCGCGGTACCGGCTCGCTGGATCGACGGCACCTGTTCTTCCACTTCCCCCACTACCACGGATCGGGCAACAGGCCGTCAGGCGCCGCGCGGGTCGGCGACTACAAACTTCTCGAGTGGTTCGAGGATGGTAGGATCGAGCTCTATGACTTGAGCACCGATATCGGCGAGTCGCGCGACCTAGCTGGGGAGAGACCCGAGGTCGCCGGTGAGCTACGCGAGATTCTCGAGGGTTGGCGTGAGAGTGTCGGCGCCCGCATGCCGAGCCCGAACCCCGAGTGGAGACCTAACTAGGCGAGTCCTCGGGGGCAGGACTCATCTGCATCCAATCCGGCAGATCGGCGCTCGGCGGTCGCTCTCCGTAGAACAGATCGTCCAGCTTTATCGCCAACCCCCGAAACAGGGATGAGTTGCGAACGCCCCGCCGCACCAGTTCGTGCAGCAAGTTGTCCGGGTGTGAGTAGGGACACACCGAGACGCAACGTCCGCAGTCGGTGCCCATCTGGCACCACAGAGTGAAGCAGGCCTCCTGATCGATCTGCCAGCGCCGCACCCCGTCGATCATCTCGCGATCACCTGAGGGGATCGCCTCGGCCGGGCAAATCTCCGCGCATTTCTTACAGCGCGCGCAGAAGTCGATCATCGTGTAGTCGAAGCTTCGCTCGTCGGTCACGAACGGCATCTCGGTGGTGACAACGGCGAGCCGCACTCGCGGGCCTAGCTCCGGAGTCATCAGCAAACCCATGCGGCCGATCTCGCCCAGACCGGCGTCCCGCGCGACGAGCGGGCACACGACACGATAGTTGCCGTCCATGTGCGCCCTGGCCGAGTAGCCGAGGCCTCGGAGCAGCCTGGCGATCTGAATCGCGATGGCGCCTGTAGCCAGGTACTGCTGGTAAGACTCCATCACGATGGACCCTTTCGGCGCGCCGGCGACCATTTCCCTCGACATCTCGACGGCGAACGCGACGGCATAGTCGTGGTCTAGCTCGACCGGTCGGCCGTAATCATCGCCGCGCCCCACCGTGCTGTACTTGTGGTAGTCTCTCAACCCCGTCACCCCGACCGACATGGCTCCCAGCTTGAGCGCCCAACCTTTAATGAACTCCGTAGCCGCCGCAGGGTCACTTACCTTGCGATCGCTCGCGACCTCACCCTCCACCAGCGGCCTCAAGTACTCGACCGTAGCTTCCGTCGCTCCGGCAGCCACGTACGCGTACAGGTCATACATCGTCGACCCTTCCGCCAAGAGGCCCGGCAGCGCCCTAAACGCATCGTCCGCCGCCCGCTTTTCGGGATTCGCCGCGTAGTACTCATCGAACCGCGCGCTGCCCGGCTCAAGCAGATTCCTCGAGAACATGATGTCACGTTCGTCGATTCTGCCCCTCGGCGTGTCGTCCTCGACGATACGCTTCTTGCCCGCTGGGAGGACCAGCGCCAGCGCGGCCGCTCCGGTCAACAGCAGTAGCCCTGCAATGACAGGCGCCCTTCCTTCCAGATCGGAGAGCCCCAACAGCAGATAAGGAGCCGAGATGATGACGGCGAGGGCAGAGGAGACGAAGACGGCGCGTGGCTCTTTCTCTCGCGCCGAGACCAGCGCAGCATAGGCTAGAGCTAAGAAGAATCCCAGGCCGACGGCGACGGCGAGCGAATCGAGAACGGCGAGCGTCCAGTCCGACATCTCAGCAGCTGTGCAGCGGCTGGTACAGCTCTACGCGGTTGCCGTCCAGATCGCGGATCCAAGCGAAGCGACCATAGTCGTATTCCTCGCGCTTTATCGGCTCGACGGCTTTTGTCGCCAGATGCTCCAAAACGGCATCGATGTCACGCACCCGCAAGTTCACCATGAACGGCTGGTCCCCGTACATGTCATCCGGTTCAGCGCCGCCACCGCGCTTCGGCAGTTCCACCTTCGCCTGCATGATCGAGAACGTGGTATCGAGCTTCCGCGAGTGATCTTCAGGGTCGAGCCCCCAATACATTATGTAGAAGGCTTCGCCCGACCCCTCGAACTCCATCCCGAGGTGGTGGCGGTACCAGTCCGCTAGCCGCTGCGCATCGCTCGAAAAGACGAACGCGCCACCAACTCCGTCGATCATACCCACCTCCGTTCGCCTACTCTTCCCAGCTCTCGATGAAGCGCCGCTCACCGGACTCGTGCTCATCGACCAGCGCCTGGAAGATGGCACGCAACTGCTCGATCGGCAGCGTTCCTATGATCATCCTGTTGTTGACGATCATCGTCGGCGTCGACCTGATACCGTGAGCGTATCGCTCGTGTGTCTTCTCGTACTCGCGTCCGGTCTGGATCATGCGGTCGACCAGCGCGATGGTCGCCGAGTCGGTAAGCGCCGCCTCCACATCGAAACGCCGGGCCAACTCCGCCCGCCATTCCGCCTGCCGTCGCGCCAGCCGGAAGTTCCCGAAGATCTCGTCGTGGATAACCACGAACTTGTCCGGATCGTACGCCGCCATGTACGACACATCGCATGCGCCGGGATGCAAGTCTTTTTCCACCACGTCGTTGCATTGGGCCTCGAGCGGGAACATTTGGAACGCGACGTTCATCTTCCCCTCGAATTCGGCCTTCAGTTCCAGCAACTGCCTATAGAGTATCAGACAATCGGAGCACAATAGATCACCGTACTCGACGATCCGGATCGGTGCGTCCTCGAAGTCCTCAGTCGACTGCACCGTCCAGAGCGGCGAGATGAAGCTCGGCCAATCCACCATCTCCAGGTTATAGAACTCCTTTACGGCACGTGCCGCCACCCCACCCGACTGAGCGAGTCGTCTCGCATCGGTGTAGAACGTGAAGCCGTAGGCCCCGACCAGACCCAACACCGCGAATGTCGCCAGTAGCCTGACCGACGGGCGGAACCAGCCGGCCAGGAATCCCTCCTCCTTGTCGACACCGTACTTCCAGAACAGGAAGAAGCTGACCAGGGAGAACACGTAGAAGCCGGAACACAGCAGGCACAGGCTGCCCAGGAAGAAGACTGTATAGATGAAGAGGACGACAACGCCGACCGCGTTGACCAGCGAGATCGACTTGTTCGTTCTCTCGAAGCTCGTCGACGGCAGCACCACACCCAGCGCGACCAGTGCTCCGACCACCAGCCCGAAGTAGCCGAGCGGCACACCGGCGATCGCAGATATCGCGGCGTAGGCCGAGCTGTCACAGTTCAAGAAGGCACTGATATCGCAGAACGAGCCCTCGAAGATCGACTCCGGATAGTTGGCGGAATAGTAGTGGTCGATCGTGAGTATCGAGAAGACGGCCATGCCTATGCCGGAAAAAAAGCTGAGAACCCGCGGTAGTGTGTTCCCACTCATAGTCAGTGACTGCTGCATCTATTCCTCCCCCGAGTTCATGGATTCGAACAGGCGATGTAGCTCCTGCGGAATCTCGCGCTCGATCGCCTGGGGATCGCTCGCCCTCTGGTACGTCGGATTGCCGAAGGCGACGACCAGCACCACCACCACCTGCAAAGCGATGAACGCCGCCGCCAGGGCTCGCCGCCACCGCCTATCGCCCAGCAGATTGGCCTCGAGCCACGAGGCCACCGGGATACAGGCGGCGGGCAGCGCGATCACCAGGTGCCAACCCTGTAACGGCGTGGGCGCGATGATCGCAACGAAACCGATGGCGAGCAAGGTCGCCAGGGCGTAATACCAGGCCCATTCCCGACCATCGGCGCTCGGTTCGCCGGGCGTTTCAGAGCGGCGAAAGTACAGCCACGAGGCGATGACCGAAACCACGATCGACGCCAGCGCCAGCGCCGCAACGACCGCCACCACCACGTCGAGACCACCCTCCGCCACTCCGGCGGCTCTGCGTATCCCACGGCCGATGTCCGGTGAGCCCAGGCGAAACCAGTAGAGCGTTCCCTTCAGAAGGTTCGTGACCTCGAGGGCGCCAGGCGGAAGGTGCTCCCACCTGTGCGGTGCCAGCCGCGGCAACTCATCCCGCAGGTACGCCAGCAGCGTTGGGATGAGCGTCAGCGACCCGGCGGCAACGCCGGCGAACGCTCCCCAGAGGTTCAACCGCACCTTCCTCATCCACAGCAGGACCCCTGTCGCAACGACTAGTATCAAGAACGACGCATGGATCTGCATCGTCAGTACCAGAGTCGCTGCGAGGACGGCGCTTGCCAGAACGCGTCCTTCATCCCGTAGCCGATACAGGCAGGACAGGTGGATTGCCGCCGGCAGGAACACGAACCCCGGCTCCCACAGAAAGCCCGCGTGGTAGAGCCGCCACGGCGAGAGCCAGTAGACGGCGAGGAAGAAGACGGTCGAGACCGGCCCGAGTGCCCGCCTCAGAGTGAAGGCCAAGAGGGCAACGGCGACAAGATGCGAGATCCCGATGAGCAGAGCGGGCGCCCGATAGTCGGCCCAGGCCTTGAGCGGGACCCCGACCAGCAACTGCAGGAACGACCCGGGAATCTGCCCGCTGCCACTCATCGTCTTGGCGAACGGAGACAGCTGGCCGGTATCCACGAACCTCACACCCAGCCCCAACAATGTTATCTGGTCTTCGCTCACCCAGCCCCGGGACCACAGAAAGACCTGCAGCACGGCGCCGAGGACGAAGACAGCCAAAGCCGCGACCTTTAGCGTCCGCTGACTGTCGGTAGCTTCGAGATGCATATCCATCAGGCCTTGGTGACAGAATAATTCTGGGCAAGATAGACCAGCCCGCTAGTTCGGGCCAGAAACACTCTTTTGCAGGACGCCACCCTCGGATAGGTTGTGGGACCGTACACCCCGAAGAGACGAACACCGCCCCTGGGGGGGATCAATGGCGAATCACGAACCGCACAAGATCAAGACCGTCCGCCTGTTGTCCTGGCCAAAGATCGATGAGCGCAAGAAGTACCTCGCCGAAGCCGACTTCAACGTCTGGAACCTGACACCCGGGCAGGTCACGTTCGACATGTGCTCGCTGGGCACTAACGCACTCAGCCAGGAACAGCTGGCCGGCCAGTTCATCGGCGACGAGGCCTACGCGGGCTCCCGGAACTTCGAGACGCTCGAGACGGCGGTCCGCGAGGTTCTCGGTCACACTTACGTGTGTCCCACACACAACAACCTGGGCTCGGTGAAGCTGATCGTTACGACGATGGTACCTCTGGGATCTGTCGTGCCCAGCAACGCCCGCACCAAACTGGATGTCCTGGACCCTCTCGGCATCCAATACCCCGACACGCGGGACCACGAGCAGTCCGTCTTTACCGGCGACTATGACCTGGGGAAACTGGAACAGATCCTCAAGGCACACAGCGTGGCGTTCGTCGGTATCCAAGCCTTCGCCGACGGACAGCATCCGTTCAGCCTCGAGAACCTGCGCGCCGTGCGCGCCCTGGCCGATCAGTATGGCAAGCGGTTGATCTGCGACGGTTCGCGCGTCATCGAGAACGCCTGGTACATACAGCGACACGAGCCGGGCCAAGCCGACCGCTCGGTCGCCGACCTGGTGAAGCAGATCGCCAAGACCTGCCACATCTTCCTGATGGACGGCGCCCAGGACCCCAAGTGCAACAGCGGCGGCATCATCGTTACCGACAACCCCGATGACTACGAGAAGCTCATGAACGAGGTCGTCGTCTTCGAGGGGCTGCACACCTACGGCGGTATGGCCGGCCGCACCATGGAGGTCCTCGCCCGCGGCATCATGGAGATGTGCGACGAGGACGAGGTGCACTGGGATATGTATCAAACCGAGCGCTTCACGCAGCGGCTCCGCGACGGCGGTGTGCCGCTCGAGCGCGGCTGCGACGGCGCTTATATCATGGCCGACAAGTTTCTGCCCCACGTGAAGGTGCACCAACAGGACACGTTGTCCGCCGCCCTCTACTTGATGTCGGGTGTACGGGCTACCGCACCGGGGCTGGTCGGTCGCGATAACCTTCTGCCCGTTCAGCTCCCGCGTCAGGCGATGACCACCGATCAGCTCGACCAGGTGGCCGACGCCATCATCAGCCTCTTCGCGCAGCGCGACAAGGTGACCGGGCTACAGGCGACGATCATCGGCAGCTGGCGCGATCAGATGCAATACACGTGGGTCTATCCCACACTCGAGCCTTACACCTTCGACACCTTCCCTTACACGATCCACACGATCGAGAAGGTAGGTGCCCTCACCCGCGGCCAGCGCGAGAAGGCGATACGCGCCGCCGGTTACAACACGTTCCTGCTACGCTCGGCCGACGTCGCTATCGACCTGCTCACCGACTCGGGCACCTCGGCGATGAGCACCGACCAGTGGGCGGCCTACGAGGGCGTCCGCGCCAGCACGACCATGAGTGCCGAATACCGCCGCCTGGTCGAGGTTCTCCAGGACGTCACCGGCTACGATCACATCATCCCCACGCACCAGGGACGGGCCGCCGAGCACATCCTGAGTCAGATCTGCATCAAGGACGGCCAGCTTGTGCCCGGCAACATGTACTTCACGACCACAAAGCTGCACCAGGAGATCGCCGGCGGCGTATTCGTCGACGTCATCGTCGACGACGCCCACAACCCGGAGAGCGAGTTCCTCTGGAAGGGGAATATCGACCTCGGCAAGCTCAGAGCGCTGGTCGACGAGCACGGCGCTCAGAAGATCGCCTACATCTCGTTCGAGCATTCCGTGAACATGGCCGGCGGTCAGCCGGCCAGCATGGATAACATGAAAGAGGTATACGAGTACTGCAGTTCGGTGGGCATCCCGGTTTTCTTCGACGCCACCCGCTTCGCCGAAAACGCCTACATGATCCAGAGCCGTGACGCCCGCTACCACAAGACCAAGACGAAAGACATCATCCGCGAGATGATGCTCTACGGTGATGGCTGCACGGTCAGTGGCAAGAAGGACTTCTTGATCAACATCGGCGGCGTGCTCTGCTTCCGCGAGAACGCCGACCTGGCCCAGAAAGCAAGAGAGCTGCTCCGCATTTACGAGGGCAACATCTCCGACGGCGGCCTATCCACCGCCGACCTGGCGGCCATCGCCCGCGGTATCGAGGAGATGGTGGACGACCGCTACATCCGCTCACGCGTCGAGCAGACCCAGTACCTCGGGAAGCTGCTGCTTGAGGTGGGTGTCCCGATCGTCACGCCGCCCGGCAGCCACGCCATCTTCCTCGACGCCAGGCGCTTCCTGCCCGACATCGACCAGGACGAGTTCCCGGCCCAGCGACTGGCGGCGGAGATCTTCGTCGAGACCGGCGTCCGCGCCATGGAGCGCGGCAATGTCTCTAAGGGGCGCGACCCCGCGACGGGAAAGAACTACCGGCCGGCCCTTGAGCTGGTGCGGCTCACCATCCCGCGCCGCGTCTACACTAACGATCACATGAAGGCGGTGGCGGAGGGGATCAAGCGGGTGTACGACCGCAGGGGCGAGATCAAGGGGCTCAAGTTCGTCTACGAGCCGGCCAAGCTCCGCTTCTTCCAGGGACGCTTCGAGTCGTTGTAATGTTAGAACCCCGGCAGCGGGCGCCACGCCTGCTAACCCGGGGTTCTGCCTACACGCAGCGCGACGCAAAACCTACACCTCGAACTGCTCCCACTCGCGCTTCACACGGGCCATCAGCTGCTGAAACCGCGACTCGCCACGGAGCTTGGCCAGGAACGGGTCGTGCTCGCTGATATAGGGATAGTTGAGGAACCCGCGCTCCACCGCGTTCTCGAGCCAGTCGAGCGCCTGCTCGTGGTCGTCGAGCATCGCATAGAACGTTGCGGCCCAACACGACGTGTGCCAGTGCCGTGTCAGGATCGAGACTCAGTGCTCTGTT
>CAYFSW010000057.1:0-45058 GCA_964345885.1 uncultured Gemmatimonadota bacterium
CCGCCGCCGGCGTCGAGGTCGCCGTCTGCATCATGACCGACGGCTCCGAGGGCTTCCCCGACCCCACCTGGCGAGACCGCATCGTCGCCATGCGGGCGGCCGAGATGGACGAGTGCGACACAGTGGTCGGCATCGGGCGCCGGTTCCGCCTGGACCGCCCCGACATGGGGCTGGTCTACGACAAGGAGGTCTTCAAGGACTGCATCAGGGTGGTCCGCGAAGCACGGCCCGACGCCGTCTTCACCCACGGCCCCGCCGGCATCAACCCTGACCACGTCGCCACCCACGAGATCACCGTGCCCGCGGTGTGGCAGGCCGGCGAGCCGGTCGCCGCCGACCTCGGCGAGCCGTGGCCGGTGCGCCATCTCTACTACTACAAGGAGGTCTCCAGCTCGCGCCGCGCCGTCGGCCCCTGCGTCACCTTCGATGTCACCGGCTTCGACCACTACCGCCACCTCGCCAACGCCACCCAGGTCTCCCAGCACACGCTCATGGGCACGAGCCGAGAAGCGCTCGAGGCCGAAGCCCAGCGCATCAAAGACGCGAACCGGCCCGCGACCGAGACCTTCTGGCTGTCGGAGCGGTTCCGGTTCGTGGACTTCCCGCCGAGGGAGGCGTGAGCAGCTGATGGACCTCGCGGAGCGGGCGGCATCGGACCCTCCGGCGGGGCCGCGCCAGATGTCATCCTGAGCGCCAGCGAAGGATCTTGGGTGTGTTCTCCGGCTCCCAAGATGCTTCGCACTGCTTCCCCTCAGGTCCCGCCGTTACCACCGCCGACGAGTCGCAGTGCTCCGCCCAGCATGACGCAAAACGATGCCGGAGTTGGCTCTGACTCCCAGTGAAGCGCCGCGGCCTCCGGGGGGTTATCCCCACTCCGTCAACCGCGCCACGCGGCGCTTTCCCACCCTTAGCAGCATGCCCGGCTTCAGCTCGACCTCTTCCTGGGGGTCGGCCACGCGCTGTTCGTCCACGTACACCCCACCGCCCTTGATGAGCCGGCGCGCTTCGCCCCT
Source organism: uncultured Gemmatimonadota bacterium (assembly GCA_964345885.1). Lineage (GTDB taxonomy): Bacteria > Gemmatimonadota > Gemmatimonadetes > Palauibacterales > KS3-K002. The sequence continues at coordinate 1,014 of CAYFSW010000057.1, forward strand.
GCTCGAAGCCAGGCCCAGCTCGGCGAGCGCGGTCGAGGCCCAGACAGGCTTGCCCCGGAGCGACTCGGGGATGGCGATGTCCTCCGCGACTGCCTCGTAATGCTCCCGCGTCTGCTGCCGCGAGGCCGAGAACACGCTCATGAAGGTCTCGTCGGCCCGCTCCGCCGCTTCGGCGCTGTGGTAGAGCGCGACGATCTCGCTGCCGAGCCGGCGCTTCGCGTCGCGCGGGTTGAGCGCGCCTGACTTCATGTCGGCCGCCATCTGCGCGACCTCCTCCGCGGGCACATCGGTGCACAGCTCGAAGTACGGCACGAGCACTTCGTCCGGGATGGACATCAGCTTCCCGAATATCTGGTCCGGCGGCTCCGTGATGCCAATGTAGTTGTTGAGCGACTTGCCCATCTTCTCGACGCCATCGGTGCCCACCAGCAGCGGGAACGTCACGATGCACTGCGGCTCCTGGGAATCGCCCAGCGGGTTCGCCCGCTGCATCTCGCGCGCCACGAGGAAGTTGAAGGTCTGGTCGGTGCCCCCGACCTCGACATCGGCCCGGATGGCGATGGAGTCGTAGCCCTGGAGAATGGGATAGAGGAACTCGTGCAGGCTGATCGGCTGCTGCGCCTGGTAGCGCTTCGAGAAGTCGTCCCGGGCGAGAAGCTGCGCCACGGTCTGGGTCGCCGTCAGCCTCATGATCTGCTCCGCCGTCAGCTTGTCGATCCACTGGCTGTTGTAGTGGAACTCCGTCTTCTCGGGATCGACGATCTTGAAGAGCTGCTCCTTGTAGTCGGCGAGGTTCTGCTCCACCTGCTCTCGGGTGAGCTGCCGCCGCGTGTCAGACCGATCCGAGGGGTCGCCGATCATCCCCGTGAAGTCGCCGACGATCAGCACGGCGAGGTGGCCCAGGTCCTGGAAGAGGCGCAGCTTCCGCAGGGGAACGGCATGGCCGATGTGGACGTCTGGCCCCGACGGATCGACGCCATACTTCACGCGCAGCGGCCGCCCGGATCGGAGCTTCTCGAGAAGCTCGTCCTCCGGGATCACCTCGACGGCGTCCGCACGAATCCGCTCGAGCTGCTCCTCGGGAGACAGGTCCATCTGGCGCTTCCACTCGGGCCCGAAATGACGGGCAGGGCAGGAGCGCGTCTGCGGTGTGGCTCCTGCCCCGAGCCCTACGGGCTCTCCGACATTGTGCGTCCAAGGCCGGTATCTGTCAACCACTCCCCCAAGGCGCTGACCTCACTCGTTCTTCAGGAACCTCCGCCCCGTCCTCTTCTCCATCCCGCGCCAGTAGGCACGGAGCGCCTCGCGCGCTCGGGGGAGCAGGTCATCGCTCCCGCTCATCGAGAGCATCAGAGAGTCTCGCCGCCAGGGCCAGTCCTCCCACCCATACCCGAACACGAAGAGCGGGAGCATGTCGTGCAGCATGTACCCGATCAGGTGACAGGCCTCATGCTTCGCTATGTGGACGTCAACCGCGTCGGCGCCCATCACCATCACCCCGGTGAACGTGTTCGCGAAGCCCAGCGCGCCTTCGGCGAACGGCGCATCCACGATCACGACGTCTCCGCCCCAGTCCCCTTCCCTGAGGGACACAAGCTGCTTCTGGAAGCGCGCCAGATCGAGGCACGTCGTCGGCTCACCAAAGAGATCCTGGACCTCGAGTGAGCTTGTGTAGGCGGCGAGCACGTCGTCAGGCATGGGCCGGACCTGAAGGGCGAAATCCAGCCCGATGTCATCGAGGAGCGCCTGGATGCCTTCAGCCGCCTTCTCGGCCTTTCCTTCAGGCAGCGGCGGGAGCTGGTAGATTCGGATGGTCCCACCCTCGACCCATCGTCCCGCGTCTTTCGGGTAGCCTCGCACGTGCACGAACTTGGCCACCAGGTTCGGCATCCTGTGGTACCAGAGCAACTCCCACACCGGGGCAAGCTGGAACTCCCAGAACACCAGCCCGATCAGCACGAGCCACAGCAGGCGCGAGCGCTTCAGCGAGCGCGGGTCCAGGGAATACCAGGGGTACCGCTTGGCGGCCTTGTCGGCTTCTGCGGTCTCTTCGGCTTCGTCGGAAGCAGGCGCCTCCGGAGGCTGCTCCATGGACTAGCTATTGGCCTGCCGGGCGCCCAGTCCCTGCCGCCGACCTCGGAGAGGCCGCCGGCCTGCTCGCGCCTACGACAGCCCCTCGATGATCGCCCGGCAGAATGCGGGCAGATCGTCCGGCGTCCGGGACGTGATGAGGTTGCCGTCCACCACGACCTCAGCGTCCTCCCACTCGGCGCCGGCGTTGACCATGTCGTCGCGGATGGCGATGAACGACGTCGCCCGCTTGCCCGTCAGGACCCCCGCCGAGACCAGCATCCAGCCTCCATGGCAGATCGCGGCGACGACCTTCCCTTGCTCGAACATGTCGCGCACCAGCTTGACCATGGGTTTGCAGCGCCGCATCCGGTCAGGGGCGTAGCCGCCCGGGATGACCACAGCGTCGAAGGTTCCCGCCGTCACATCATCGGCCGCGGCGTCGGCACTGGCGGGGTAGCCGTGCTTGCTCTCATAGGTTTCCTTGGCCCCCGTGCCGACGACCGACACCTCGGCCCCGGCCTCGCGGAACCGCAGCACCGGGTACCACAGCTCGAGGTCTTCGTAGAGATCCTCCACCAGCACAGCAACGCGCCCTTCCGCCAGCGTCATCTCCGCCACCCTTCTTCACATGCAGCCTGGTTGGCGGATTCTAGCAGTCGCCTCCCTGGGCGGTCAAGGCGCCGGGCAAGACAGCCGTCTCGTGGTGCCGACATATATGGATACGTACGCATGTCTGCCGCCGGAATGCAGGGCGGTCCCGGTGCTGCGGGTATCTCGCGCCGGCAAGCAGGCGGAAGGCATGCCACATCGGATTCAGCAATCGAGTCAAGGTCTTTGCCGTGATGGCGAGGAATCGGTGCTCCTGCCACCGGAAGCTCACTGCGCGGACCACTTGAGAGGAGACTCCACGTGAGAAAGGCCGCATACGCCGAGATACTGTCCACCGCACGGCGGATGGCGCGGGATCTGGTCGCCTGGCGCAGACATCTCCACATGAATCCCGAGCCGAGCATGGAGGAGCACGAGACGGCCGCCTTCGTCGCCGAGCGACTGCGGGAGATCGGGGTCGACCGCGTCTCGACGGGCGTCGGCAAGACGGGGGTGGTGGGCCTCATCCGCGGCCGGCGGCCGAAGACGGTGGGGCTGCGTGCGGACATGGACGCGCTGGAGCTGGAGGAGGAGAACGATGTCCCCTATCGATCGCGCCGGCCGGGCCTCATGCACGGATGCGGTCACGACGCGCACGTTGCCTGCCTGCTGGGCGCCGCGATGCTGCTGGCGGAAAGCGAGCGAAGCGGGGATCTACCACCGGGCCGCGTGCGCCTGCTCTTCCAACCCTCCGAGGAAACGACCGACGAGCACAACCTCAGCGGCGCGCGGCGCATGATCGAAGACGGTGCCATGGAAGGCGTAGACGCCGTCGTCGGCCTGCATGTAGCCGCCGAGTCCCCCGCCCGTGAGGTCCTGTTCCGAGCGGGCCCGCTGATGGCGGGGAACGACACGCTCTCGGGCACGGTACGCGGCACGAGCGCCCACGCGGCGCTACCCCACGAAGGGAAGGACGCGCTGCTGTTTGCAGCTCATGTGGTCCTTGCTGTACAGGCGATCGTCGCCCGTAACGTTGACCCCCTCGAGCCCGCAGTCGTGACGTTCGGTACCATCGAGGGCGGCACCGCCTCCAACATTCTGTGCAGCGAGGTTCGTCTGGGAGGAACCTTGCGCTATTTCGGTTCTGAAGTAAGGCGAACACTGCATGAAGAACTGAAGCGCGCCTTCGCCGTGGCGGACGCCATGGGCGGCGAAGGAGAGATCGAGATTCGGCCTGGGTACCCGCCATTGACCAACGACGCGCGACTGACCGAGATCGTAAGTGCGGCTGCGCGCTCGGTAGTCGGTGACGATGATGTGGTCACGGCCGATCTTATCATGGGTGCCGAAGACTTCGCCTTCCTGGCTCGCGAAGCGCCGGGCTGTTTCTTCTGGCTCGGCGCCGGCATCGAGGGCGATGGGCGCGCCCATCATTCGCCGCGCTTCGACATCGATGAGAGCTGCCTGCCCCGCGGCGCGGCGGTGTTGGCGGCGGCGGCTGGCAAGGTTCTGGCCGAGTGGTAGCGACGAAGGCTCCTCCGCGATCAGTGCGCCGCCGCGTCAGGGCGCTGCACCGCCGCCTGGAGGACCACTACGGGCCGGTGCAGAAGAAGCGGATCGGACCGTTGGACGAGCTGATGCTGACGATCCTCAGTCAGAACACGAACGACACGAACCGGGATCGCGCCTACGAGTCGCTACGGGCGCGGTTCCCCGATTGGGATGCGGTGAGGGTCGCGCCGAGGAGAGAGGTCGAGCGGGCGATAAAGTCGGCCGGACTCTGGAAGCAAAAGGCCCGGACGTTGCAGGAAACGCTCACCGCTTTGTTCGACGAGCAGGGGGATCTCGACCTCTGGCACCTGGAAGATAGGACCGACCAGGAGATCATCGAGTACCTCACATCCTTCCGCGGCGTCGGCGTAAAGACGGCGGCGTGTGTGCTCTGCTTCGCCATGGGCCGACCGTATATGCCGGTGGACACCCACGTCCACCGCGTCGCGCGTCGTCTCGGCTTGATAGCAGAGCGTGCCACCGCCGACCAGGCTCACGAACTGCTGAACCGCGACAGCTCAGTTCCGCCCGAGCTGCGTTTCTCCTTCCATATCCAGCTAATACGTCACGGGCGCGCGGTCTGCCGGGCCGGCCGTCCGGCTTGCGACACTTGCGTGCTAGGGGGCCTCTGCCCAAGAATCGGCATCTAGCCTGCTTGTACAGATGGAGTAGAAAGGAACGGCTCATGCGGCGCTTCAGCCTCCTCCTGGCGCTCACAATCCTCGCGGCCTGCGCGCCGCCGCCCGCGGGAACCGGGGCGGGCGGCGTGGCGAGCACCGTCTTTCCATTCGACTGGGCGTTCCGTGGCCTCGACCCGATCGGCACGGGCACCCAGGGGATGGTGGCCACCACCGATGTCCGGGCGACACGGGTCGGCATCGATATCCTGGAGGCGGGGGGTAACGCCGTCGACGCAGCGATCGCGGTCGGTTTCGCCCTCGCCGTCGTGCATCCCGCTGCCGGCAACATCGGGGGCGGTGGCTTCGCGGTCGTCCGGCCGGCCGACGGTGAGACGGCGGCCCTCGACGTCCGCGAGATGGCGCCCATGCTGGCCACGCCGCAGCGCTTCCTCGACGATGAAGGACGACCCACGGACGCCTCGGTGCTCGGGTACCTGGCGGCCGGCGTCCCCGGCACGGTGGCCGGCCTATGGGAACTTCACCAGCGCTATGGCTCGCTCTCTTGGGACGCCCTGGTCGCGCCCGCCATCGAGCTGGCCGAGAACGGCTTTGTCGTTAGCGAGGCCTTCCACGATGGGCTGGCCGCCAGACAGTCTCGCTTCGCCGAGTTCGAGACGACGCAGCAGATCTTCTACCCAGACGGTGACGCCCCGCGCGTCGGCTCGACTTTCAGGCAGCCGCTGCTGGGAGAGACGCTGCGCCTGATCGCCGCGGAAGGGAAATCGGCCTTCTACCACGGAGCGATCGCTGACATGATCGTCGACGAGATGCGCCGGGGCGGCGGCCTGATCACCCACGAAGATTTGAGGCGCTACGCAGCGAAGTGGCGGGACCCCATCGTCTTCGAATACCGCGGCTATACGATAGCCTCAATGCCACCGCCATCTTCAGGTGGCATCACGATAGCCGAGACGCTCAACATCCTCGAGGGCTACAACCTGACAGAGCTCGGCTTCAACTCGCCGGAGGCCATCCATCTCGTCGCCGAGGCCTTCCGCCGGGCGTTCGCCGACCGCAACTACTACCTAGGCGATCCCGACTACATCGAGATGCCTGTCGATCGGCTGATCAGCGACGAGTACGCGGCGGAACTGAGAGCCGGCATATCACGGAGCCGCGCGTCACCGTCGGAACAATTCAACCGCGTGCCGGTGTTGCAGGAAGGATCGCACACTACGCACTACTCGATCGTCGACGGTGAGGGCAGCGCCGTCGCGCTGACTTACACGATCAACTCGGGCTACGGATCCGGCGTCGTGGTGGCGCGGGCCGGCTTCTTCCTCAACAACGAGATGGACGACTTCGCGATGCGGGCCGGCTATGCGAACCAGTACGGCCTCATCCAGGGCGAGGCCAACCTGGTAGCCCCGGGCCGACGAATGCTTTCGGCGATGACTCCCTCGATCGTGCTCGACCCGCAGGGTGAACTGCGACTCGTCGTGGGGTCGCCCGGTGGCCCGCGGATCATCACCGCTGTCGCGCAGACGATCATCAACGTAATCGACTTCGCGATGGATGTGCGCAGTGCCGTCGACGCACCGCGAATCCATCATCAGCTGTTGCCCGACGCGATCATGGTCGAGAGGAACGGTCTCGACGAGCGGACCCGCTCTGTGCTGGAGAGCTTCGGGCACACGGTCATGTCCCGACGCGGGTACTTCGGCGACGTGCAGCTGATCATCCGCGCGCCTGACGGCACCCTCTATGGCGCCTCCGACCCGCGGAGCAGCGGCGGCAGGGCGATCGGATATTGACGTGCTGAAGCAGCTGAGGCCGTTACTCCCCTACGCGCGTCGCTACCGGGGTCGGATCGCCGGGGGCCTCAGCCTGGTGGTTTTGGCCAACCTGTTCTCCCTCACCTGGCCCTACCTGCTGAAGCTGGCTATCGATGCTCTGGAGAGGGGGATCACGCCGGCGGGCCTGGCCGCCTACGCGGGGGCGATCGTCGGCTTCTCGCTGGTCGGCGGCGCCGGCCGCTATTTCATGCGCCAGCTGATGAACGGCATGAGTCGCCACGTGGAGAACGATCTGCGCGACGACTACTTCGCCCACCTGTTGAGGTTAGCGCCCGATTTCTACGGGCGCGTCCCCACCGGTGAGCTGATGAGCCGGGCCACCAACGACATACCGGCGGTCCGCATGGTGGTCGGCCCGGCGATTATGTACCTGGTGAACACGACGGTCATTTCGGTCATCGCGCTGACGATGCTGATCCTCATCGATCTACGCCTGACGGTCCTGGCCATCCTGCCACTCGCCTGTGTTCCGCCGGTCACGATCTACTTCGGGCGCGAGATCCACCAACGCTTCGAGGCGATCCAGGCGCAGTTCGGCCGCATCTCGACGACGGCACAGGAGAACCTCTCCGGCGCGCGCATCGTGCGCGCCTATGTGCAGGAGGACGCCCAGGCCAGCCAATTCGCTCAACTCAATCGGGATTACATGAAGCGCAACCTGCGGCTCGCCAGGGTTTGGGGGCTGTTCTTCCCAGCGCTCATGCTGCTCACCGGGATGGGCGCCGTGATCGTCCTCTGGGTCGGAGGTCGCGATGTGATCCTGGGTCGTATCACCATCGGTGACTTCGTCGCCTTCGCCTTCTACTTGTTGCAGCTCACCTGGCCGATGATCGCGCTCGGCTGGGTGATCAACCTTTTCGAGCGCGGCTCCGCATCGATGGGCCGCATCCAAGAGATCATGGACGAGCATCCGTCGATCCTTGACGCGGACCAGCCAATCGAGATCGATGCACCGCAGGGCGGCATCGAGTTCAGGAACGTCTCGTTCCGCTACCCGGGCACGGAGCGCCACGTCCTTCGCGACGTCTCGTTCACGATCGAGCCCGGCCAGACCGTCGCCATCGTCGGGCGAACCGGATCCGGCAAGAGCTCTGTCGTAAGGCTGATCCCGCGGCTCTACGATCCCGATGATGGCGAGATCTTACTCGACGGCATACCGATTAGGGAGATCCGACTCGAGCAGCTGCGCCGGCTGATCGCCACGGTGCCTCAGGAGCCATTCCTGTTCTCCGAGACGCTGGGCGCCAACATCGCCTTCGGCTTGCAGGACGGCGGGGAGCAGGAGCGCATCGAGGAAGTCGCCGCGATCGCCCAGCTGGCCGACACGATCCGCGATTTCCCCAAGGGCTACGATACCCAACTCGGCGAGCGCGGCATCAACCTGTCAGGCGGCCAGAAGCAGCGGGCGACGCTGGCGCGCGCCCTTACCCGGGACGCACCCGTCCTCATCCTCGACGACGCCTTGTCTTCAGTGGACACGCACACCGAAGCAGCGATCCTCGACGGCCTGCGGGACGTGTTCATGCGTCACACGAGCATCATCGTCTCGCACCGCGTAACGGCGGTGAAGGACGCCGACCTGATCCTCGTCGTCGAGGAAGGGGAGATTGTAGAGCGGGGTACCCATCCCCAGTTGCTGGAAGCGGACGGCGTCTACGCACGCTTGCTCAGACGCCAGCTGCTAGAGGAAAGTCTCGAAGTAGATGCGGGCGCCGCCTGAGGGCCACACCCTGCCGGTGGCGGAGGCGCTGCCGCTTGCCCTAAATCCGCTCCAGCAGGAAATCGGGTGTGAACTGGATGAGCCAGCCGGCCAGGACCGTGAACTTGCCGGTCACCAAGAGTAGCCCAACCAGGATGAGCAGGATCCCCGCCACCCACTCCACGTAGCGGACGTAGCGTCTGAACTTCTGGAACCATGCCAAGAAGGCGGTGAGCGCCACGGCACTCAGCACAAAGGGGATCGCCAGTCCCAGCGAGTAGACGAACAGCAGCCCCACGCCTTGAGCGACATCGGCGCGGGTCGCCGCCAGCGTCAGGATCGCACCGAGGATCGGACCGATACAGGGGACCCAGCCAGCACCGAAAGCCACACCCACCGCCACCGTCCCCGCGTAGCCCACCGGCTTGCTCTGGAACTGGTAGCGCTTCTCGCGGCTCAAGGCGGGAATCGGGACCACACCAAGCAGCAAGACGCCGAAGAGAATGATGATGACACCGCCGATGCGGGCGATCGTGTCCTGATAGACGCGGAGTAGCTGTCCGATATAGGTGGCCGAGGCGCCCATCAGCAGGAAGATCAGGGTGAAGCCGGCAACGAACAGAAGCGAATGAACGAGCGTCACCCGCTTCACCTCACCGCCGCCCTGCTCCAGCTCCTCCAGACCGAGCCCGGTGACGAAGGAAACGTAGGACGGGACCAACGGCAGAACGCAGGGACTGAGGAAGGAGAGCAGTCCGGCTAGGAATGCAACGAATATTCCGATCGATGTTCCGTCCTGCATCTATTCCCTCAGAGCGGTGGCCGGTAGCCAGTGGCCGGTAATTGCGAACGATCGAGTTGGGATTGCGAAGTTACCGGCTACCGGCGTACAGGCCACCGGCTACCGATTCCCGGCTTCCCAATACCCAATCATCTTATAGACCAGCTTCGCCACCAAAAAATCCGGCGCCACGATGCCGGGCAACGGCGCCAGCTCCACCACATCGGCGGCGACCACGTTCTTCTCAGCGAAGACGCGCCGGAGCAACGTCATCGCCTGGTCCCAGGTTCCGCCGCCGGGCTCCGGGGTGCCGGTCGCCGGTACGAGGGCCGGGTCGAAAAAGTCGACGTCGAAGCTCAGGTACACGTCCTCAGGTAGCGCCGCCAGCACCCGTTCCTCCCAACCCGGCCCACCCAGCTCTTCGCCGTATACCATCGTGAGGCCGAGCTCTTCGATCAGCCGCTTCTCCTCGATGTCGATCGCCCTGATCCCCACACCGGTAGGCTTGACCCGGTCCACCACCCTGCGCATGACGCAGGCATGACTCCAAGAGGTCCCGTGGAAGCTGTCGCGCAGGTCGGCGTGGGCGTCGAACTGGAGGATGCCGAGTTTGTCGTTAAGGCGATCGGCCCAGTACAGCGCCGGCACCTGGGTAATCGTGTGCTCGCCGCCCAACATGATGACGAACCGGCCGCCGGCGCACGCCTCGGCGTAGCGCTCCCGCAACTCCGCCAGCGCCGCCTCGGGGCCGCCAGCGGTCAGCTCGACCATCGGGCAGGTATGGATCCCGACGCGGAACGGCTCGGAATCGAGCTCGTGGTCGTAGAGCTCCACATGCCGGGACGCCTGCAGGATCGCCTCGGGACCGCGGCGCGTCCCCTCGATGTACGACGTGGTGGCCTCGAAGGGGACCGGCAATAGTGCTACCTGCGCCCGCTCGAGACTAGCGAACTCCTCCCCTAGCCCGAGGAAGGCATACGGGTCTTCCCAAGAAAAGTCTGACATGGCTCCTTTTAGGGCAGAAGAACCGCGGCGGTGACGGCGCTGACCCATTTGCCGTCCTCTGGCCCCTCCGCGGTCTGCGTGATGTTTTCCGTCTTCACGATCTTGCCCGAGACCTGCCATTGAGCACGCTGCTCGTCCCAAGCCGTGTCGGGATCGAAGGGTACCCCGAGGATCGTCGCCAGCATGCTGGCGGCGAGGTCCTCGGCGTAGTCGCCCGCTGTCCTCTCGCTCTGCCCGTACGCGTGGTGCTCTGAAAGATAGCCGAACTGATTCGGATCCTTCGGGATCGCCACGCCGATACTGGCCGCGACCAGCCGGCTCGGCTCGTTGGTGTCGAGCCGCGACATCACAGCGAAGGTGATCTGTCCCGGCGTCAACAAATCCAGTCCTTCCTCGCGATCTACTAGCTCGCAGTGCGGCGGAAAGATCGAGGAGACGTTCACCAGGTTGTAACGAGCGATTCGGGCATCGCGCAGTGCCATCTCGAAGGCCGAGAGCCGCTCGCGGTGTATCCCAACTCCTCTGGTCAGGAAGATCTTCTTGGGTACAAAGGACAAAGACTCCGACACTGTTCAGCCCTCATAGAAAATGCGCGGCCCTGGGTAAACAGGCACCGCGCCTACTCGAATCCATTCCCGGATAGCAGCCCGGGAGTGAACGTATGGGATAAAGTGCAATTCGTCCGACTAGTTCTGGCAGTTCGGGCAGTAGCCGATCAGCTCCAAACGGTAGTCGATGATCTCGAAGCCTTCGTCGCTACTCAGGCACCGGATCATGTCGTTGTCGTGACTGCCGACCACATCCCTGACTACGCCGCACTTCAGACAGCGAATATGGTCGTGGTCTTCAACGCGACCGTCGTAGCGCGCCGGCCCGCCTCCCAGCGCCAGTTTCTGGGCAATGCCGGCTTCCACGAACGCTTCGAGCGCTTTGTAAACCGTCGCCAGGCTGATATCCGGCAGCACCTCTCGCACCTGGGTGAATATCTCGTCGGCGGTGGGGTGTGTCGTGACGCGACGCAGGAAGCTATAGATCGCCGCCCGCTGCGTCGTGTGCCGGTGGCCTGCCGCCTCCAGCGCTGCCCTCAGCCCCTCTTCCGAGGTACTGCTTGGCACGACGTCCATTTCACTGTTCCAATTCGCTGGGTGAGCCGTTCCCGGGAACGTCCCCTTCAATAATAGTACTAAAACTTACTAAAGGTACGACACTGCTGTCAATCAGCAGCGCGCTGCGCTCTCGCTCAGCGGCGTCCCCATTCTCAGAGCCGTTCCCGGACCCGTTCCCGTTCGCCAAGCGCTCGACGGCCGCCTCCCAAGCCTCGGATTCGCCGCCAACCTGGACGACTTCAGGAACGCCGGCATCGGCGAGTCGCTGAAGTAGCCGGTCGGGAATGGCCGCCACCCAGCGCTGCGGCGTCGTTCCCTGCTCGCGAATCCGCTGAACCCACTCGAATTCGTCGCTTTCCGGATCCTTGAACTGAGCATCGACGTGCGATGTCAGGATGCGGCGGCGATCTTCGCCACCATCGAAGCACACGATAACGATGAACTCGCAGGCGAGATCGCGGTTGGGGAGCGGTGGAAAGACCCACAGCTCATCGATGTTCGCGGCGGGAATGTTGTCGGCTATGGCTCGCAGCCGTAGGTCGAGCGGAAGCACCCGATCCGGCCTGGTTGGACCGCGCACACCCTTTAGGAGCATTCTACGCCTGGAGCCATTCGCACTGCCGTCCCTCTGATGCAGACTCACCGGCCTCCACCTCCCTCACCCAGCATCATAGGCTGCTGCACTCACACCCGGGCTCCGGGGATGCCCTCATCCCCTCAACCGGAAACCTCGCGCGGTAGGCCGACTTACGGCCTTTGTTCACCCGCTAACTCCCTCAAGATACGGCGCTGAGCGCCGACTCTCAAGGAGGAGATTGCTCGAGGGCCGACCGGCAGGCCGCCAGCACCAGTGCTGTGGCCTCGCCTACATTACCCGAGACCACGGCGCCGGCTGCCTTCTTGTGCCCGCCGCCGCCGAACGACCGCGCTACCGTCGCCACGTCCGCCGCTCCAGTCGAGCGGAGCGAGACCTTCACCTCTCCGCCCTCGAGCTCGCGAAAGAGGATCGCAACCTCTGTCCCCTCGAGATTGCGCAGATGCTCGAGTATCCCCTCGTACTCCATGAGCGCACCCAGCTCGCGTGGGACGTCGAGCTCCAGAGCCGCCCAGGTAATCCCATACTCCTCATCGTGCTGCATCCGCTCGAGCGCGGTCTGCAGCGTGCTTAACTCCGCCGGCCTCAAGTTCGCGAACAGCGGCCTATAGAGCGCCTCGGGGTCGGCGCCGGCCTCGATCAGCGCAGCCGCCGTGCGGTGCGCCCGGGGTGTGGAGTTGGAATAGCGGAACGAGCCCGTATCGGTCACCAGGCCGACGTAGAGCGCCTGGGCCGCCAGCGGCCCCAGGGGGTCGCCGGTCTGAAGAAGCACGTCGTAGAGCAACTCGGCCGTGGCGGCGGCATCGGGATCGATCAGCGACAGGGCGGCTTCGATTTTGCCGGCGGCGACGGCGTGGTGGTCGATGATGATGGTGCGCTCGCGCTCGAAGTGAGGTGTGAATCCACCCAGCCGGCTCGGCTCCGAGGCATCCAGGACGACCTGGCTGGCGGCGCTGCGCAGCGCTTCGACGCCGACTGCATCCGGGTCGAGCGGTTCGACACCCTCCGGGAGCATGAAACGGTAACGCTCGGGGAACGGCGTCGCCGCGAGCAGGCGAACGTCAGTGCCGCGGCTGCCAAAGTGATGGGCGAGAGCACAGGCCGAGCCCCAGCCGTCGCCGTCACCATTGACATGCGTGGAAACGGCGATCGATATGGAACCCTTCAGTCGCTCTGCGATCCGCTTTGCCCGATCGAGGCGATGGGTCGGCGAATCCAACCTAATCCAGCCTTTTGTACCTCTGCTGCTCCTTCCAGCGGCGATGCGCCTCGCGATTCTCGACCCACGGCTTGCGCTGGAAGTAGCTCCCCGTCATCTGCTTCACTTTCCCCGACAGTAGGATCAGCGCCAGCAGGTTGGGCAGGATCACGATCCCTAAGAACACGTCACCAAGTGTCCAGGCGACCGCCAGCGTCAGGATCGCCCCGATGAAGTGCATGGTGACGAAGACGAACTTGTACGGCAGCACCGCGCGGTGCCCGAATAGGTAGTTCGCGCAGCGGTCACCGTAGTAACTCCAGGAAATTGCGGTGGAGATAGCGAACAGGAAGACGCTCAACACCACTATGTAGAGGCCGATATTGCCGGGCAGGCCTTGCTGGAAGGCAATCATCGTCAGCGGCGCGCCGCTCTCGGCGGCGTTGCCGAACAGCGACGTATACTCGCTACCGTCTTCCGCCACAGCGATGTCGCGATCCGTATCGACGATCCCGTTGAAGAGCCTCGTCTGCTCCTCGTCTGTGTAGAGCTGGTCGACTATGACTTCGTGCCAGGTCAGTTGGACAGCGCCGGCGCCCGTGTCGACGTAACGGCCGTCGGCGATTCTTATCCGAGCCAGGTCATCGAAATCATCATAGTTCCCATCGGCCTGCTCGATCACATACGCGATGTCACCCTTGTCCAGGGTGATCTCGGTGGGGACACGGACATCCCAGACACCCGTCATGATGATCACCATCCCGGTCATCGTGCAGATCAAGATGGTGTCGATGAACGGCTCGACGAGCGCGACGACGCCCTCGGAGACGGGCTCGTCCGTCTTCGCGGCGGCGTGAGCGATGGGTGCCGAGCCCTGACCCGCCTCATTGGAAAAGAGTCCCCGCTTCACGCCCCAGATCATCGTGAGCAGAAAGACTCCCGCACCTGAACCGGCGATACTCGCCGTCGGATTGAACGCCTCACGGAATATCAGCCCGAACGTCGGGATAACTTGATCGATATGAAGCGCGATGATGGTGAGCGCACCGGTCACGTAGATGACCGCCATCGTCGGCGCCAAGACGCCGGTCACCTTACCGATTCGCGTGATACCGCCGATAACTACCATGGCGACTATGCTCGCCGTCACCAGCCCCGTCACCCAGACGGGCATGCGCAGAGTCGTGTTCAGCGTGTCCGCCACCGTGTTCGCCTGGATGGCGTTTCCGGTAAGAAACGCCGTGGTGCCGAGCATCCCAGCGAAGAAGACCGCCAGCGGCTTCCAGGAGGGCCCCAGACCGCGCTCGATGTAATACATCGGTCCACCGGAGACCGTACCCTCCCACTTGTACGGATCGAGATCCTCCCTCTCCACGTCCCGATAGCGCTGGGCCAGTGTCACCTCGGTGTACTTGGTGGCCATCCCGACCAGCGCCGTCACCCACATCCAGAACAGTGCCCCGGGGCCGCCCCAGTGAATCGCCAGAGCGACGCCGGCGATGTTGCCGATCCCCACCGTCGCCGAGAGAGCGGTAGTCAGCGCCTGGAAGTGGGAGACGTCGCCCGGCTCCGCGGGATCGTCGTAGATCCCCGAGGTGACAGCGAAGCCGTGCCCCAGTTTGCGCAGCTGCAGGAATCCGAGCTTCACGGTCAGGAACACACCGGTACCGAGCAAGGCGACGACGACCCAAGGGACCTCTTCCCCCGCGACCGGAATCCCTCGGTTCCAGATGTAATCGGACAGCGCGCCGAGGATGTTCTCAATGAGTTCCATGTGATTTCGCAGTTCTTTGAAAGGCGGTCAGGGTCGCGCTACTCTAGGGGCGTGGGCTGGAGGTGTCAAGCAACGACCGGTCGGCTACCGGGCGCGCGGCGCGATCTTCGCCCAGGTCGATGCGAGGTGGACGAGGTAACTGGAATAGCGGCCGTCTATACGGCCCGCACGCAGTGCAGCGAGGAAACCCTCCCTACCATCGAACGCCGGCACCTCGATCACGCCTCGCCCGATCTCGCGCAGCGTGTGTGCATCGGAGCCGGCGCCGCCCGCCAGGTCTCGCTGCACCGCCCATTGCCGCGCCTTATCGTTGAGGGCCGGCTTGTGGATGCGCGCGTTGAAGATCTCGACCGCATCGACATGGGGTTCGATCGCTTCCAGTACCCTGGGTCCGAGACCTTTGCCGCCGGCGAAGGGATGGGGCACGTAGACCAATCCGCCCTGCTGACCGATGGCTTGGACGGTTTCGAGCGCAGGCGTCCCCTTGGGGATCTTCTCTGAGATGAAGAGCCCTATGACATCAACCCCTTCCGCGGTCTTAACCTCTTCGCCGACGATCACTAGCTCTGGCGCCAGGTCGCGAGCTCGGAGCGCTCCCTCGATCTCGTTGTGGTCGGTGACGGCGATGCGGTCGAGCCCGCGGGCGCGAGCCGTGGCGATCACATCTGGGTAGTCGCTGAGGCAGTCGTAGGAAGCCCTTGTGTGGATGTGCAGGTCGAGCCGCAGCCTGCTCACTGCGACCGGCTCAACTTCTCGATCTCTTTCCAAGTCTCCCACGCTCGCCGCTCGAGAGTCGGGATGTCGGCGTCGTTGTCGATGATGAAGTCGGCGCGCGCTCGCTTCTCCTCAGCCGGCAGCTGAGCGGCGGCAACGGCACGGGCCTCATCATCGCTCAGCCCACGCTTGCTCACCAATCGTTCGATCCGAGTATCGAGCGGTGCGTCGACGAGCAGCACGGCGTCGAAGTCTCCCTCCATCGACTTCTCGTAGAGCAGCGGCACTACGCCGATCACGATGCGGTCGCCACGTGCTTCCGCTTCGATGGTGAGCTCGGCGAAGCGCGCGCGGATGGCCGGGTGGAGGACTGCCTCGAGCTGTTCACGGGCTCCGAGGTCAGCGAAGACGACGCGTCGAACGGCAGCCCGGTCCAGCTCGCCGTCTTCCGTGACCACCTCTTCGCCAAACAGCTCGCCGATCGACGCCAGCGCCGGGCTGCCCGGCTCAACTACCTCGCGGGCCAGAACGTCGGTATCGATGACCGTCGCGCCCCAGCTGGCGAACAGCGCGACGACCGTCGATTTGCCAGCACCTACGTTCCCCGTGAGACCCACGCTGAGCACGACGCCCTCCCTGTCAGCTCCCACCCGCCGCGGTGGAATCGAGCAGGCCGCCGCCGGTTTCATCATCGACGCCCAGCTCCTTGATGAACCGGTTCACCAGCTCTTCCATCTTCAAGCGGACATCCTCAGCCGACAGGCCGAGGATCGGCACGCGCGCGCCGGCCATCATGCCGTGACCGCCGGCGCTTCCGTCTTTCGCGACCACCCGACGCAACAGGTCACCCGCGGCTGCATCGCGCAGCGATGTCCGTATCGAGATGACGATGTCTTTCTCGAACTGCCCGATGCAGAAGGACCAGTAGGCGCCCTCGAAGCGCAGGTAGAAATCGGCCAGTTCCGCCACGAGATCAGGATAGTCGAGCTTGCCGATGTATGAGACGATCACCGGCCCGCGCGTGCGCGCTCGCTCGAGCGAGCGGTGCAGCGACCTAAAGTAGGGGCGCCCCAGGTCCGGGTAGCGGATCCGGGATATCAACTCGCGGTCGGCGCCCGGGTACAGCGCCAGGCTCGCCTGGATATCTGCCTGCTCAGCCTCGCGTCCCAGATCCTGCGTCTCCGACTGGATGCCGTAGAACAGGGCCGTCGCCACGTCCCCCACGAGCGGGACGCCGGCCGCCTGTAGATACTGCGTCATTATCGTGCAGGTCGAGCCGCAACCCTCGCGCACGTCGCTGAAGGTCACCTTCTTCGTCTCGGGACGCATCGGGTGATGGTCGATGACGATCGTCGCCTGACGATCATCCGGCAAGGAGTTGTTAAGGGTGCCCGGCTGCGTGTCGACCAGCGCTATGACGTCGGCGTCGTCGAAGCTCACGCGGCTGGCCGGCTTCACGGGAAGCTGCAGTTCCCTGACCATCGTGCGGTTCTCAGCGCGACCTACGAAGCCGCCAAAGCCAATACGCGCCGCGAGGCCGTCGAACGTCTCCACCAGCTTGAGCAGAGCGAAGGCACTGGCCAGAGCGTCCGGATCCGGGTTGTCGTGAGTCAGGATGAGCATCTGGCCGCCGCCGTCCAGCGCCGCCTTTAGCTCGGCAAGCCGTGGCTCACCACATCCGACTCGCTTATTGGCTTGTCCTTTTCTGTTCACAGGACCTCTCGCGGCTGAGTTCTCACGTCGCGCTTCGCCGCGCTGCGATGAGCCCCCGCCCAACCGCTGCACTAATAGACTCCGGTCAGGAAGGGATTGGTACGGCGTTCCCTTCCCACGGTGGTTTCTGGGCCGTGTCCCGAGTAGAGGGTGGTCTCATCGGGAAGCGTGAGCAGTTTCTCGGTAATCGAATCCATTAGAGTCTGGTAGTCGCCGCCCGGCAGATCGGTTCGGCCGATCGAGCCCGCGAACACACAGTCGCCCACCAGCGCGAACCCATCGCCGACCAGACAGACGTGGCCCGGCGAGTGTCCCGGCGTGTGACGGACCTCCAGCTTCCCTTCCCCCAGCTCGAGGACTTGCCCGTCCTCCAACTCCCGATCGGGCTCGGGCGGCTCCTCGAGCTGCAGCCCGAACCCCTGCGCCTGCATGGGAGCGGCACGATACAGCCCGGCATCCGCCGTATGCAGATACACGGGTACTCCGGTCTCGCGCTTAGCCGCAGCCACGCCGCCGATGTGATCGAGGTGTGCGTGTGTCAGCAGGATCGACTCAATCTGCGCACCCTCGCTCGCCGCCGCCGCCAGCAGCCGCTCCGCCTCGGCCCCCGGGTCGACCAGCGCGCAGCGCCCCGTCTCTTCACAGATCGCCAGATAGGCGTTGGCCTGCAAGGGCCCCACAGCAAAGCCCAGGATCTTCACCCGTCCTCCATGTCTTCGAGAAGATAAGGTCTAGCCGAAGAAGGCAAAAAGGAAGGCCCGCTGGCGCGGGCCTCTCATACCGACCGCCCCCGCTCCTCAAACCGCGAACGAGGAACCGCAGCCGCAACCGCCGGTGGCGTTCGGATTGCTGAAGGTGAAGCCCGATCCCTGAAACGAGCTGTGATAGCCGATCACCGTACCCTGCAAGTACTGAGAGCTGAAGGGGTCGACGAACAGACGGATCCCGTGCGACACGACGACCTCGTCATCCTCGCGCGGCTCATCCTCCAGGTTCAGCCCGTACTGGAAGCCGGAGCAACCGCCCGGTAGCACGGCCACCCGCAATCCCGCCGCCTCGGGTGTGAGGTTCTCCTGTCCCAGGAACTCGCGCGCCTTCTCGGCTGCCTCAGCGGTGAGGCTAAGCGAAGCGGTGTGCTGCGTCTGAGCCATCTATCTCGTTCTCCCTACTGTCGTTACGGTCGTTGCACTAACAATTATCGATACAAAATTGTACTCGCCCCTGCCCCTCTGTCAACGCAAAAGCCGACCGCTGGGTTGCAACCAGCCGAGGTGTAACGCGGCATCCCTAGCCTGCCGGTTGTCGCGCCTCCTTCAGCTCTGTGAGGTACTTCTCGGCGGCTATGACAGCAGTCGTCGCGTCACCGACGGCGGTCGTGATCTGGCGGGTCAGCTGCGCGCGGCAGTCACCGCCGACGAAGAGCCCGGGAATCGACGAGCCCATATCGCGATCGGTGATCAGGTAACCGCCGGCGTCGTGATCGGCGTGATCCTCGAGCAGCCCGGTGTTGGGACGAAAGCCGATGAAGACGAAGAGCCCGGTGGCGTCGAGGGTGCTAAGCTCGCCGGATTTGACGTTCTTGAGTTGCAGTCGCGTCATACCCTTGGCGTCCCCAAGCACTTCCTCGATCACCGTATCCCAGACAACCTCGATCTTCGGGTTCTCGAAGACCCTTTTCTGCAGGATCTTCTGGGCGCGGAGCTCATCGCGGCGGTGGATGAGGTAGAGCCTGTCGACGTAGCGGGTCAGGAACTCAGCCTCCTCGGTGGCCGCGTCGCCACCGCCGGCCACCGCGATCGTTTCGCCTTTGAAGAAGGCGCCGTCGCAGATGGCGCAGTAGCTGACACCGCGCCCGGCGAACTCCTCTTCGCCGGGTACGTTGAGTTTGACGGGTGTGCCGCCGGCGGTGAGGATGACGGCCGGCGCTCGGTAAACGGGACCCTCAGCGGTGGTGATACGGAAGTCACCGTCCTCGAGCTTCTTGATGCCGGTCACCGTCGCCGTATCGATCTGCAAGCCGAACTTCGTGGCGTGGTCCGCCATGCGCTCGGCCAACTCGCGGCCTTCGATCTCCGGGAGGCCGGGGTAGTCATCGATTAGATCTGTATTCAGTAACTGGCCACCGGGCAGCCCGCGCTCGAGGGCGACGGCCTCCAGCTCCGATCGCTTCGCGTAAAGTCCGGCTGTGAGTCCCGCGGGGCCTGCCCCGATTATGACCAGCTCGAACTCTCTTTCGCCCGCATCGTTCGTCATCTCTTAATCCTCTATCTTCAGCGCGCCGATCCGTGTCTCAACGGCTGGCGCGTTCCTCAGCAGCATCACGCAATCTGAAGTACCACTCGTAAGGGACCGGCTGCGAGGCCAGTTGTCCGCGCCGGCCATCGTGTGGCCCGTGCCAGTCCGACCCGCCGGTCTCCAGGAGTCCGTGCTGCTCGACCAGCCGACGCAGCCTTCGCACCTCATAGGGCCCGTGCTCGGGATGAAGCGTCTCGAGCCCGTCGAGTCCGGCCTCCACCAAGGCGCGGATGGCCGATTCGCTGTGACTCTTGCCGCCGTGAGCCAGGATTGCCAGACCGCCGGCATCTTGAATGCGGCGGACTCCCTCAGCCGGACTCAATCGCCAGGTCGGCACATAGGCCGGCTGGCCCGCGGCGATAAAACGATAGAACGCTTCGTTGTAGCCTTTTACCCAACCGCCCTCTACCAGCGCGCGGGCGACGTGGGGCCGAGCGATCAGGCCCTGTTCGGACGCCTGCGCCCTGACATCGTCCAGAGTCAGACCAACACTCAGCCGGTTGAGCTTTTCCACCATCTTCTGAGCCCGTTCGACGCGGAGCTCTCGGGCGCGCATCAGGTACTCGGCGAGCTCGGCGTGGCCGGGATCGACGAAGTAGCCGAGCAGGTGCGTCGACCCGCCGTCATCGTAGCAGGAGAACTCGATCCCAGGGACGAACGGGAGCCCTATTTCCGCAGCAGCAGCAGCCGCCTCCTCGACTCCGTTTAGGGTGTCGTGATCGGTCAAGGATACCGCCCTCAGGCCAGCCTCCTGCGCCGCGGCAATCACCGCTGCCGGCTCCAGCAGCCCGTCCGAGCGGTTGGAGTGCAGGTGGAGATCGATCCTGTCGACGACGTCAGTTGGCGCGTCGAACCGGTCGCTGTCTATCACTCGTTGCGCCACCCCTATGAACAACCTCGGGTTCCCGTAACACAGAGGCCGCGAGCCGGTGGGCCCACGGCCGACCGCGCTAAGCTACCCGGGCGCTGCAGAGAGGTCAACGGATTGACACACCCTGGGGGGCAGCCGACTTTTAGCCCGGACGAAAAATTATGGCGACTAGGCAAAGTGGCGACCCGTCCCACGCCGTCGAGGACTACCTGAAGGCGATCCGGCACCTGCAGCGGGAGAGCTCGCCGGTGAGCACTACGGCCCTCGCCCAGCTACTCGATCGCTCACCGGCCTCGGTGACCAACATGATCAAGAGCCTGGCGGAGCGCGGCCTCGTGGACTACGAGCCCTACCACGGCGTGCGCTTGAGCGAGGCGGGCGAACTCGAGGCACTGCGGATCATCCGGCGCCATAGAGTGATCGAGGCGTACCTGATCGAGAAGCTGGACTACTCTTGGGACCGTGTGCATGCCGAGGCCGAGCGTCTCGAGCACTCCGCATCGGACGAGCTCGTGGAGCGGATGGCGGAAGCGCTCGGCCACCCCGAGCTGGACCCGCACGGCTCCCCGATCCCAACGGCCAAGGGAGAGGTAAGCGAGCCGAGGCACCCGGCGCTGTCCGAGGTAGGTGAGGGCACAAGTGTCATCGTCCAGGAAGTAAGCGATGCAGACGAAGGGCGGCTTCGCTACCTTGCAGAGTTGGGTCTTTACCCGGGCACTATGGTCGAGGTAATGGAGCACGAGCCCTTCGAGGGGCCGATCCGCGTGCGAGTGGGCGGGCAGGAGCGCTCGCTGGGCCGCGGTTTGGCAGAGATCGTCAGAGTACAGTTGCAGGGCGAGCCAAACGATGGCAGCGCAAGCGATGACGCCGCCAACAACTAGAATCGGAGATTATGGCTAACATCAAAGTCGACGGTGACGTATGGAAGGCGCGCCTGGGCCAGGAGCGGCCGCGCCCGGGTGTGCGTCTGGTTCTTTTCCTCAGCCAACCCACGGGCCAGCGCCCGTATCGTGTCGTCGAGGTGCCCGAGGATAGCTTCTCCTCGCAGGGCGACGTCGACAAGCTGTCCAAGAAGCAGCTGCTCGAGCTCTACGAGCGGAGCACATCGATGGACGTCCCGGTCTACCGTTCAGATGAGGTTCACGACGTCGGGAAGCGCACCGACGATTGATATCGTACTGAACATCGAACATTGAACATCGAACATCCGACGTCGAAGCAGGGCGCCCGGGTCTTCGAAGGTTGGGAAGCTTTCCTCAACGTTCGGCGTTCAATGTGCAGTGTTCAACGTCACCAGTATATCAAGGGACGAAGCTGTCACTCTCAGAGAGGCTTCTGACGGTCGCGGCGATCAGCTCTGCCGCCCGCTCGAGGTCCTCCAGCGCCACCATCTCGTTCGGTGAATGCATGTAGCGGTTGGGGACCGAAACCAGAGCCGTCGCTATGCCCATCCGCGCCGTCACAATGCTGTCGGCGTCGGTACTCGTCCTACTCGGTGTCGCCTCGATGGAGAAAGCGATCTTCTCACGCTCGGCAACCTCCACCATGCGCTCGAACAGGACCGGGTTGACGGCCGAGCCCCGGCTGAGAACCGGGCCACCGCCCAGGCGATGATCTCCGTGGCCCTTCTTCTCGGCGCCCGGATAGTCGGTCGCGTGGGTCACATCGATCACGATGGCGACCTGTGGGTCGAGGCCGAACGCGCCGGGCCGCGCACCGCCGCCACCGACGCCGATCTCTTCCTGGGCCGTCGCCGCAGCCACCGCCGCCGCCGCCGGCCGATCGGCGGCAAGTCGCCGCAGAGCCTCGAGCGCCACTAGCGCGCCCATCCGGTTGTCGATGCTACGCGACGCGATACGCCCGTGCGGCAGTTCGATTACATCGGCAGCCAAGACGGCGGCGTCGCCGACGCGCACCAGCTCCCGCGCCTCCCCTCCGTCGGCAGCGCCGATGTCGATCCAAAGATCCTTGATCTTCGATGCCTTCTCCCGGTCGTCTTTCTCGTGCAAGTGGATCGCCTTCTTACCGATCACGCCGCGGATCGCGCCGCTGCGGCTGAGAATCTCGACGCGTTGCCCTACAATGATCTCCGGGTCCCAACCACCTATGGCGGAGAAATAGAGGAAGCCCTCATCATCGATGTGATTGATCATCAGGCCGATCTCATCGATATGGCCCGCCATCATCACGCGGGGCGCGCCCTCCAGGTTGACTGCCGCGAAGCTATTGCCGGCGACGTCGCCCCAGACGCGATCGGCGAATTGCTGCGCCTCGTCGCGCCAGGCCTGCGCCGGCACGCTTTCAAATCCGGACGGTCCGGGTAATGCCAGCAGGTTCTTGAAAAACTCCACCGAGTTGGCCTTCATCGTAGTCTGCGCCCCCATTTGGGTAGCTGCCTATCAATAGAACGGTGCCGGACCCGGGTAGCTTGTCTCCGGCCACTCACCGTACACCCCCTCGACCGCGCTCTCCCCTGCCGGCATCTCGTTCCGGCTGGCCAGTGCCTCTTCGGCAGCCGCTTCAACCTCTGCCGTGATAGCCGCCTCGACCTCCGCCAAGACGACGCGGTTCGGTTCCACCGCCGAGCCCGGCGCCACCGGGCCGCCCGTACTCAGGTCGAGCGCCCCCTCCGCCAACCATGTCTCGTAACAACCGATCGGATCGCGGCGCCCCCAAGCAGCGAAGGTCTCGGGCGGAAACAGTTCCCGCGCCTCGACCTCGTCATGTGTCGCATGGCCGCCCATCCGGAACGTCTCGGCTGAAAGCACAACGGGGCCCACGCCCGAGCGACACTTCTCAACCGCCCAACGCGTGGCGGCATAGGCGTCCAGCACATTGTTGCCATCGAACGCGGCACATGCAGCCCCGTAGATACGCGCCCACTCGGAAAAGTCCGCGCCTGCGTGGTGGTCATCCAGCAACGTGCCCAGCGCTACCTGGTTGTTCTGTATGATGAAGACCACGGGCAGTCGTTGCACCGCCGCAAGATTGAACGCCTCGTGCACTTCACCCGTCTTCGTCGCGCCGTCGCCCACCCAGGTCAGCGCCAGCCGCTTGGAGCCCTGCAAACGAAAGGCCAGCCCGAGCCCTGTGATGACTGGCGCGAGGCTACCCACCAAGCTGACAGGGGTGATCACGCCATACTCGCGCCCACCGATGTGAAGGTCGCGCCCGCGGTTCGGCGAGTCGGCTGTGGCTAGGTAGCCCCGGAACATGTCCGCCACCGACATGCCCATCTCGTGGCAGGCACCAGCGTTGCGGATCATCGGGCCGACGACGTCGCCTTCCGCACCACCGCGGTCGAGCGCGTGGACCGGACCCACAGTCGTCGCCTCTTCACCTGTCCCGAGCCACGCTTTCGAGATCACACCCTGGCGGACCCAGCGCTTGAGAAAGATGTCGTGCAGGCGGAACCGGACCATCCCGGCATAAAGAGCCACCAGCCGGTCAGCGGTCAACTGCTCGACGCACTCGCGCCTGCCGGAGTCTGCTTCGATCGTCGCCCGGAACTGCCGCATGACTTCCGGGTCGGGCGACCAATCGACGTATTCGGGCGGGTCGAACGCGGGATACCTCTCCACCTGAGCCGTTCACTCCGCTGGGTTCGTGGCCCGGATTTCGATCAGGTCAGCGGACTCGGTAAGCACGTCGCCGAAGCGCTCGGCCGCGGCGATCAGCGCATCGCGCAGATCGGCGGCTTCGACCTCGAAGACCTCGTATTGCTGGACCTGTCGCAGATAGCGGATCGTCACCCGGTAGAGACGCTTCTTCTCACTCATGATGTCCACCGACCAGCATACCCTCGGAGTGCATGTGGCGGCAAGACGGGCTTATGGCGGGATGAACGCGACCCGGACTCAGTCTTGGCTCTCCTCTTCGAGGAGGCTCTGGAAGATCTTGCGCCGTAACTCCGGAGGAGCGTTCGTGTGACCCTGGTCGGACACGAAGTGCAGGAACGCTTTCTCGAAATTGTAACGCGGATAGCACCTCCGGCACTTCTCAAGGTGTGCGCGGATCTTCTCCTGCAGTGCCGGGTCATCTAGCTCACCGTCAAGGTACTCATAGAGCTGCGCCATGACTCCACCGCAATCGATGCCGCCGGGCTGCGGCATCATCTTCGCTATTATATCCCTGATGAAGCCCGTCATTTTATGTAGCCCATTTCCGTTGCGTACTCGTAAAGGCGCTGCTGTAGGCGTCGTCGGCCTCTAAAGAGGCGCGACTTCACCGTGCCAACCGGCAGCTCGAGGATCTCGGCGATCTCAGCGTAACTCAAGCCCTCCACGTCGCTCAAGACCACCGGCATGCGGAATTCCTCCGGCAGCTCCTGAATCGCACGCTTCACTTCTTCATCGACTATTGAATGGAAGAAAGATCCTTCGGGATCCCGATCCTGGACCTCCTCGAACACCGAGATATCCTCGACCGCGTCGAATTGGACCGCGCTCGGTTGCTTGCTGCGACGGCGGAATTGGTTGATGAACGTGTTGCGCATGATCGTCACGAGCCAGGCGCGACAGTTCGTACCGGCCTCGTATTTGTCCCAGGCCCGGTACGCCTTCGTCACAGTGTCCTGAACGAGGTCCTCAGCGTCCGAGGCGCTCCCGGTGAGGCGAAGAGCAACGTTGTAAAGCGTGTCCAGATGGACCAGCGCTTCACTCTCGAACTCCTTCTGCTTCGCCCTTGTATCTTCTCCCATCAGTCATATCGGATGGTTGGGGTCGGGGCCATCGCCCTCTATCTAGCCTGCCGTCTCACCCTCTGCAACGCCAGATCAACAGCAAAGGTTCAGCGGTAGGGATTCGGAGATTCGGGGATTCGGGAATTCGCGGACTCGGCCACTGGGGTATGGGGATCCGCTGACTTGAGAATCCGAGGCGTAGGTGGAATCCGGCTATTGGGGAATCGGGGAGACACGGCGCTGTCTTGTCGGCCCGAATCCCCGATCCCACGGATGCCACGGATGCCACGGATTCCACGGACTCTCGGACCCCAAACTCCCCAATTCCAATTCCCCGAGTTCTGAATCCCCGAATCCCCGAATCCCGACTGGTTTGCGCCCGCCCGCCTTCGGTATATTGTAGGAGACCCTACTGTCCCCATTGCCAAGGAGCGCGGCCGGCGCTAGCGTAAGAGCGCCGTACCACCGTCTATTTTGGAGAAGGAGTCGGCTATGCGATTCGGGCAGCGGCCGATGGCAGTTCTTAAGAGCCTTTCCGCCTCGCAGGTTGACGCGTTGCGGGCGATCGGCTCAATGCGCAACTACCGCAAGAATGAGAACGTCTACGAGCTGGGCCAGCCCGCCGACACACTGTACGTGGTGGTCCGAGGCCGCGCCCGACTTCGCGACCGCGATTGGGAAGACCGCGACATAACGGTCAGCTTCGCCGCAGAGGGCGAGCTGTTCGGGCTGGAAGCGCTGGCCGGAATGCCCTACCGCGTCCTTTCGGCCACCGCCGCGGAGAGCAGCGAGTTACTATCGGTCGACGCCGAAGCCTTGCGGGATCTACTCGCCCGCGATCCGGGGCTGACCCGCGCGTTGCTCCGCTATTCCGCCGAGGTCATGACTCACTTGGAGGAACGGATCAAGATGCTCGCCTTCCTCGACGTGCCATCACGCCTAGCCGGCACGATCATCTGGCTGGCCGATCGCTACGGGTCGGAGGGCGACCGCGGGATCGAGGTACCCTACTGGTTCACCCATCAGGAGATGGCGGACTTGATCGGGTCAACCCGAGAAACGGTCACTACCGTTCTGGCCGAGTTTAAGCGACAGGGCCTGGTGGACAGCCGCAACCATCACTTCCTCATCCTCGATCGGCGCGCGCTCGTCGAGAAGATCAAGCTACCGCAGTTCGGCGACGCGGTTGGGGAGTAGGTCTACCGCCGGGTCGTCGCTCGTCGGTGCGATCGCGCGACACTACGACTCCCTTGCTCTCCTCTACCGCACCTTCTGGGGCGAGCATATTCACCACGGCCTCTGGCTAGCCGACGACGAGTCACCCCACATCGCCCAGGAGCATCTCATCGAGCATCTGGCAGAGCGTGCTGGAATCGGTCGCGGCGAGCGCGTTCTCGACGTAGGCTGCGGTTACGGGGCTTCCGCCCGCTGGCTCTCAAGCAGATTCGGTTGCCGGGTCACGGGTGTGACGATCAGCACCGCGCAGGCCCGGCTGGCAAGACGACGCAATCTGCGGCAAGGCCATGCGTCGTCGATCCACATCGTTCGAGCGGATGCCGCCGCTCCGCCGATCCACGACGGGACCTTCGACCTCGTCTGGGTGGTCGAGTGCATCGAGCACCTGCGGGACAAGCGACGTTTCGTGGAGGAGACGGCAAGGGTCCTGCGCCCTGGCGGCCGCTTCGCCCTCTGCACCTGGCTACGTGGCGATGGGACGCCTGCCGATGACCGGCTAGTCGAGGATGTCTGCGAGTCCTTTCTTTGCCCCTCTCTGGCGTCGGCCGACGAATACCGTCTCTGGTGTGAGGAGGCAGGTCTGGGTGTGCTCTGCAGCGAGGACTTGACCTCTCAGGTTCGCAAGACTTGGGCGGTCCTCAGCGACCGGGTCAGTCGACCCTTGCTGGCGCCGCTGAAGCGGATGCTGCTCGACCCTGCCGCCCGCCGCTTCCTGGATGGCTTTGCCACCATCGCCGAGGCCTACGACGGCGGCGCGATGAGCTACGGCCTGCTTGTTGCCGGCAAGCTTTAGGGAAAGCCGCGGTTGCGTCCCTGGTAGACGAGCCCCCCGGTGGCTACATCGCGTAGCTCGAGGCGGGCCACGACGCCGTCATAGTCCAAGAGCGCACGGTAGCCGGGACAGCGGACCGTCAATTGCAGCGTGACGGGGTCCCTCTGGCTCTCGCGAAGATAGAGGTTGCGCAGCCGAACCCCTCCGAGTAGAGCCACCGCCTTGCACCCGCCCTCGCTCACCTCCAGAACGCGGTAGGCGAGCTCACCCTCGACACCACCAGTGTGCGTCCGCACGTTCGACCAGTGCATCGCGGTCGTGTCGACCGCCTGCAGATCTTCCTCAAGAATGTCGAATGGGAGTTGTGCTGCCGTCGTCTCCGGCAGACAGACTAATATCAGGGCGGTGAGTGTTGCGGTCGTGATCCAGCTTCGTTCGTTCACCCTCCCCCCAACGTCGAGTGAGCCGGGTCGCCGAGTTATTGAGGGAACCTAGCAGGATCGCCCGGCGAATGTCAGGGGTCGGGTACGGCCCGGCTAGCCGGGCAGCTTGGCCGTTCCGCGAAGCTCGGCGATTACGGACTCGAGCAATTCGCCAGCGCGCGCCATGCTCTCACCGTTTGGGCCGTTGCTACGAACGAACGCCGTCTCTGCAGCAGCTGCGTTCAGCTCACGGTAGGCTTCGAGCGTCTGACGCGCGAGCTCGCGCAGTCGTTTCTGTTCGGCCTTCGACTTCTGTCCCGCCATGCCATTAACTCCGTATCTCGGTCACATTGCACCCCAGGCCGCGGCAACCTGGGCCGTCCCTGCAGCGCGCGCCGCGTTGAGCGCCCGGCTGGCCGCCGCCAGCAGTAGGTCGGGGCAAGCCTGGACCTGCCCGTTCTTGCCTTCGATCCCCGCGATGCCGGCGCTCAACGTCACGGGGTACTCACCGTCGACCCGCTTCGACAGCGACAGCGAGGTGAACCTCTCCGCCAAGCGCACGCCCCCACCCGGCGGAGTGTGCGGCGCCAGCACCATGAACTTGAGGAACTCGAGGTGTCCCACGACATCCGAGTTTCGTGTCCCGTGGTGAAGTGCCAGGGAGAATTTCAACTCCAGATCATAGAGCGGGTCGGTGGGCATCCTCACTTCGTCGGGCGGAAGATCGACCCCAAACACAATACAACAAAGCGGGTCATTCATCCGTCGCGCCAGCGAGACAAGCTCCCTCAATCGACGCTTGATCCCCAACGCCGTATAGTGCCCAGTCTTGATGTCCAGCAGCATGCCGGACTGAATCCCATCCACATCCCGCTTGAGCCAGATCCACGTCCCCAACTTCGCCGCCAGCTCAGCCGCCTGGCCCGGTATCTCGATCACGTCCCAGAACCCGTCACCCAATGCCGTCGTCCGCCCCTCCAGAGACAGACGCTCATCGCAGATGCCGATCAGAGGCATCGTCGGCCGCCGGCGCGTCCCACGAAGCTGCCTGCCAATCTCGATCCGCGTGCTCACCGGCAGCCACCTCAGGTCGAGCAAAACAGCGTCGCTTCGCCGGTCGCCAAGAAAGCGGCCCAGCGGTTCGGGCCGCGTCCGCTGCTCGAGGCGGTAACGGTCCGAATGGAGAACGCCCGCCAGCGCCGGCAGCAGCGCCTCATCGGTAGTGATTACCGTAACGGTCGCCGGCCCAGGCGGGGAAACCGTCTCTGCGGCATCCTGCGGGAACCGCTCTTGGACCTTCGACATTGCCAGCGCGCCTCCGTCCTGTGTCTGAGCCTTGGGCACTTGCCCAGGGGGTACGCAAGAGGTGAGCCGAGCCGGTCCGTCGCCGGGGCTCGCAGCACAAGGTATCGTGATTAAAGGAGTTAGAGAGATGGGCTCGCAGCCCGAGCGGAAACCCGCGACCGGAATTCCCTATCCTTTGGTTGCAAAGTTTTTCGCTCGCTCAGAGCAGCTCATCGGTGGCTTTCGCGTACTCGAAGATCGCCTGCACCTCCCGTTCCCAGGCCGCCGCAGCCTCTGGATCCGCGGGATCTTTCAGGTAGGCCTCCGCGATATCGGCCCGCAGCTCGGCCTTGGCGATGGGACGCGAGTGGATACGGAGCAGCCAGCGGTCGGACGGCGCTTCACCTTCACCCGGCGGGATGGGGTTGACGTTCCAGTAACCGCCCCGCGTACGGAATTCTTTCATCAGGGTGTCACGGAGACGTTCCCGAGTATCGTCAGTCATCAGGGTTCCCCTTCCGATCTCAGTCGCCGGACGCCACCGCCGGTTGTCCTCTGACCTTCCCACGTCGCCCGCTGCCAGCCGATCCCTCGCGCGACACTACCACCTCGCCGGGTGCCCTGCGCACGATCGCCTGGTGCAAGATGAGCTTCACTGTGAATAACAGACCGAGAGCTATGTGCGCAACAGCCAGGAGGCGCAAGAAGCCGAGATGCGTTACCACCTGAATCAGATAGCCGGTGAGCACCATTGGCACCGTAGCGAGCATAGCGACTATACCGCTCTTGCGGCCCCGCGTGATGCCGGCCCGGTAGTGCTTCCAGATGTGCCGGGTCGCGATAAGACCCAAAGCGAAGGCCAAGACCGGTGTCGTGAGAATGTGCGCTTTCAGGAAGACGGGCTGCAATGGGTGGTTTATTACCGCCCACTCGGTGTCGCTCTGGATAAAATACTTGGTCCAGAGGAGGCCTATGCCGGTGAGAGCCGACAGCGCCGCAGATAGCCACAGCGTCCACCTCTCGAACCGATTCACCGGCGACCCTCGCTGCCGCTGCTAACGGCCAGAGGGTTTATGACGGAGTGCAACGCCAGAATTCGTCGGGACGCCGCGGTTACGGCGCCCGCGGTGAGCGTCGCCCCTGTGATGTTTACGATCGAACCTCTAAGCGAGAGCCGCTGGGTCAGCCCCAACCCCGCAAACTGGTCCAACCACTTTTCAGGCGGCCGGTACTCGGGCGGCTCAGAGAACCTCAGCACCTCGATACGCGCGATACGCGAATCTGGGGTTACCACGAACATCAGAACCTCGGGCAGTGTGCGCACTCGGTGTGCGTCGAAATAGGCCACGCCCAACAACTCGCCGCCCATTCGCCCGACGTAATACGAGATCACACGCCCATCGATCTTCACATCCCCACCTGCCAGCTGACGTGCCCGTTCCAGGTCCTCGTCTGCCAGAAAAGCTGTCTCACGCTCGATGAGAGCCGGTTCGGGGAACGCGAGACGCAACGCCTCGTCCTGCGTGAGGTGCAGCTGAGCCCCGGCAGGTGCAGCGCTCGCGGCGAGCATTAGCAATGCGCCAGCCGAGGCACGGACATCAGAACAAGTAGCCGAGCGCCACATTGAACTGATCGACCCCGGTTCCCGCCCCGTTGCGCCGGAACTGGTAGTCCGCCTTGATCGCTATGTTGACGATCGGCTTCCACGCCGCGCCCAGTGTCACCACCTGCTCGTCGTTCGCCGGGTCGGCAGCGAAGCCGTCGGGGACCCGATCCTGAGTATTGATCGACTCGTAGCGAGCGTAGGGAACCAGCTGCTGACTCGTCCGCGCCGAGCGCAGCACGTTGTAACCGGCCTGCACGTACCAACCCACCAACCGCTCGCCCACCGACTCGGCGCCAGTCAGACCTTTGGCGGCGTTGATGTCCGCCACGTCGTCGACGCTGGCCAGCGCGAGCAGGGCGCGCAGGTCCAGCCCCTGAGCACGGTACTCGGCGTGGCCTTCCCAAATCACCGTCGGCGCGCTAATGACCGAGCCATCGAGCGGAGAGTCGGCACCCTGGCCCGAGCGGCCGACGTACAGCGAGGTACCTGCCAGGAACCCAAGCAGCCCCGTGAAGTCGACACGAGCGACAACAGCGAGATTCTCGGCCACAGCCTTTGAGCCCTTCTGGCGGCCGCCCCTCAGGCCGGCGGCGCTGAATCCGCCCGCCTTCGAGCTGCCGCCACCTACAGCATCGAGCCCGTTAACCAAGTACCCACGGTAGACGAACCCAGCGGCCTCACCGAAAACGCCGAGCCCGTTCTCGCGCCAAGTTGTCGGGACGACCCGCCGCTCCGTCTCGGGCCGCTCTGTACCCAAGAAGGTCGGCGGCTCGTGCAGCTCGTTGATGAAGCCCATGGGTACCAGTACGAGACCACCCCGTACCCCGAGCAGATCGGACGCTCTATAGTCGAGGTATGCGAATTCGACGGATACCGACCCCGATTGGCTGGTCGAGGCGTGTTCGAGCTCGATCTCCGAGTTGAACAGCAAGCGATCGTTGAACTTGTACCCGAAGTAAAAAACGGCACGCAGGAAATCGAGCTGATCGGTCTTCCCCGACGGGCTGCCGTCCTCAACCCGGCCGGAGAAGTTCTCGTACAAGGCCTCCCCGTAGCCGCCGATCGAGACGCCCTGGCCGATGTGGTAGACCTTTGACGCAGCAGGACCGAAACCATAGACGCTGGTGTCGGCAGCCACCACAACCTCCTCGCCGAGTCGAAGCTCCTCGATCTCGCGTGTCAGGGCTTCAATCTGACGCCTCAGCACGGCGAGCACGGCGCTATCCTGCACTGCAAGCTCTTCCCGCAGCTGCTCGACCTGGCGTTCGAGTTCCTCTACTCGCTTTGCCAGATCCTCCTCTTGCCCATGCGCCGTCCCGGGGAGCATCGCCAGCACCAGCAGGACGCCCAGAGCGAACGGTGAACTTCGTCCCTTCGTCATCGACAATTGAAGCTGCAAATCAGTCCTCGCTCTCCGTCAACCACACCGCCATGTTCCGATTCCAGGCCACGACCCGTCCCTCTTCCTCCCACAGGAAAAGCACGCCGATGTCTTCTCGCTGCTTCGCCCACGCGGCGCCTTCCTCAGGGCCCAGAACGAACAGCGTGGTCGAGGCGAGGTCCGCCAACAGCGGGTCATCGGCCACGACCGTGACACTGCCCCAAGCCGGCGTCGGTCGGCCGCTGCGCGGGTCAAGAATGTGACCGTAGCGATCGCCACCTATTTCCATGAAACGCTCCGATGCAGAACTCGTGGCCACCGAGCGGTTCCCGACATCCAGCCAAGCCGCCGCCTCGAAGCGACGCGACGGGTGTGCTACCGCGATCCGCCAGCCGTCCCGCCCCGGTGCCGAACCGACGGCGAGTAGCTGGCCACCAAAATCCAGCAGAGCCGATCTGACCCCGGCAGCGAGCAGAACACGCCGCGCGGCTCTTAGCGCCGCGCCTTTGCCGAAACCGCCCGAACTCATCCAGCTACCCGGTTGGCTACGAACAACGCTCCCCGCGCTGGGCAGAAAACGAAACGAATCGAGACCGCTCAGCTTCCGCGCCTGCTCGAGTTCCACAGCGCTCGGGTGCCGGCCCGCGCCCCTCAAGTCCCACACCTCGATCAACGCTCCAAGCGCAGGGTCGAAAGCTCCATCACTCCCCCGTCCCCACTCCCATACCTCACTCAAGAGTTCGAACACCACTCGCTCGACCTGCACGGGCACGCCCGGAACTGCACGATTGATCCGCGAGACCTCGCTGTCGCCACGCCAGCTGGAGAGCAAGCTTTCCAGCCGAGCCACTTCTGCAAAGGCCGCCTCGATCGCCGCCGCCCCTGCCTCTCGGTTGGCCGCCACCACCTGCGCTCGTAGCCAGGTCCCCATCAGGAACGCCTGACGCTCCACCAAAACCCGCGCGTGAGCTGAGTCCCGCTGCGGTTGGGGCCGAGCCTGCGCTGCGGCCAGGGCCACAACGGCGGCGATGACGAGGTGGCCGAGGAGAGCAGTCATAGTGCCGATCCTCACTGCATGATATTGAAACCCATTCTCAATCAACCCCCAGCTTAGCGATGCGCTCCTCCAGCGTCAAGAGCCTGCCTGGGAAGGGTCGCCGGTCAGACGTCTCGCTGTCGTGAAGGCGGGCGGCGGCCCGAGGGCATGCCAAGCCTCTCCTTGCGTCCGAGGGAAGGAGCCGGCCATAATGTCCGGGGAATCGCTTCAGCCTCCGAGCCCCAGAGGCCTTCTCCAGGCCGATTCCCTGATAAGGAGGCGTCCCCGTTTTTTCGCTGGCTGCTATCCCACGCCAGCTTTTACGTTACGACCCAGGAGGCCGTAATGGCGAACCGTAAGTTCAGCCGCCGGGACTTCGTGAAGGTGGGAGCGGGCGGCGCCGCCGCCTTCGCTCTCGGTTGCAAGAGCGCACTCGGTGCAGGATCGGGCGCTCAGGCTCCGATGCCCGAGCGGCCGTTCGGCCGCACTGCGTACAACGTGCGACTGTTCAGCCTCGGCGGTCAGGCGACGCTTGAGAGGTCCGGCACTCACGACGAATCGATCGCCATCATCAATCGTGCGATCGATCTCGGCGTGAACTACATCGATACGGCCGCCGCCTACGGCCGCGGGATCTCGCAGACCTACATCGGCGAAGTCATGGCGACCCGGCGGAACGAGGTGTTCCTGGCCACCAAGACGCACGACCGGACACGAGACGGCTCACTGCGCCTGCTCGAGGAGAGCCTACGCCTGCTCCAGACCGACCACCTCGACCTCTGGCAGCTGCACAATGTGCGGACCGAGGAGCAGCTGAACACGATCTTCGGTAACAACGGCGCGATCGAAGCTCTACAGCGAGCTCGCGACGAGGGGATTGTGCGCTTCCTCGGCATCACCGGCCATTATGACCCCGCAGTGCTCATCACGGCGCTGAATACTTTCGAGTTCGACACGATACTGCTGGCGCTGAACCCGGCAGACCCTCACTTCTTGCCCTTTGCCGACGAGCTGCTTCCCCTCGCGGTCGAGAAACGGATGGGGATCATCGCCATGAAGATCCCGGCCCGCGGCCGCATGTTCCGCGAGGGCGGCGTAACCACGATGAAGGATGCGCTTTCCTACGTGATGACCCATCCCGTGAGCACGACGATCGTCGGCTGCGACACGGTGGAACAGCTCGAAGAGAATGTTACCATTGCAGCCGACTTCCAGCCGCTCTCCACGGAAGAGATGGCGCGGATCGAAGGATTGACGGCCAGTTACGCGCAAGATGCCGCTTTCTTCAAGAAGGGCGGCGCCGGCTTCGGCCGGCGCGGTATGGACGATCAGGGCTTCATCGATTGAGCACGCTTCGAGGGAGGACGTGACGACCCATGAGAGATAAGAAAAAGAAGGACACAGCAGCAGCCCCCGTCGAGGACCTGAATCCGTTCCACATCGCTGTAAGCCAGTTCGAGCACGCTGCGTGCTACATACCCGACCTCGACCCGGGCCTGGTAGAGTTCCTGAAGCGGCCACGCCGAGTGATCACGGTGGAGTTCCCAGTCGAGACCGCTGACGGCGAAGTGCACAACTTCATCGGCTACCGCTGCGTGCACAATCGGGCGCGCGGACCCGGCAAGGGCGGTATCCGTTATCACCCCGATGTCACCGAAGACGAGGTGCGGGCACTGGCCTTCTGGATGACTTGGAAGTGCGGGGTGCTCGACGTCCCGTTCGGCGGCGCCAAGGGCGGCATCATCTGCAACCCGAAGCAGCTCATCAAGGAAGACGTTCGGAAGATCACGCGGCGGTTCGTCGCCGAGCTGGGTGACATGATCGGTCCGTTCACCGACGTACCGGCGCCCGATGTGAACACTAACGCCGAGACGATGGCCTGGATCTACGACACCTACGAGATGATGCACAAGGGGAAGAACAACCTCGGTGTCGTGACCGGCAAGCCTGTGGAAATGGGCGGCTCGTACGGGCGGAACGAGGCGACCTCACGCGGCTGTCTGTTCTGCACGCAGCGCGCGCTCGCGAGAGGCCTGGTCCCTGGGCTCAACTCGGTCATGGGTGCTACGGTCGTCATACAGGGCTATGGGAACGCAGGCGCCATCGCCCACGACCTCTACGCCGCCGAAGGCGCGAAGATCATCGCGATAAGCGACTCGCGCGGCGGTATCCATAACCCCAATGGCATCAACCATGCCGAGGCGGTGAAGCATAAGAAACAGACGGGCTCGGTGGTCGGTCTACCGGGCAGCAAGAAAGTCAGCAATGAGGAGCTGCTGGCGATTCCCTGTGACATACTCATCCCGGCCGCACTCGAGAACCAGATCCGCGGCGATAACGCGGCCAATGTTCAGACGCGGCTGATCGCCGAGGCGGCGAACGGGCCGACGACGCCGGCTGCCGACAAGATCCTGTTCGAGCGCGGGATCCCCGTGCTGCCGGACATCCTGGCCAACGCCGGCGGTGTGACGGTCAGCTACTACGAGTGGGTCCAGAACAACGAGTACGACCAGTGGGACGAGGACAGCGTTAACCTCAAGTTGCATGTCAAGATGGAGCGTGCGACCGATGGGGTGCTCGCCAGACAGCGAGCTATCAACTCGTCCCTCGATGTGCTTCAGGCCGAGCGCAGGCAGCGCGGGTACCCGGACGGCGACCTGGAGCCGGTTGACCTTCGCACCACCGCCTACGTGGTGGCGATCGAGCGCGTCGCCCGCGTGACCCTCGAACGCGGTATCTGGCCCTAGGCCTCAACCACGCTCAACGGCTCCGCGCCGGCGCGGCCCAGCAGTGCCGCGCCGGCGTAGGCAGCCGCCGCACACAAGAACAACAAGTCTGAACCCACCTCGAGCGCGATGAGCGCAGCGAGTGGCGTCGCCACCACCGAAGCGAATCCGTTCGCTGCCCATGCCCAGGCGATCCCCTGCGCATGACCCCCCGCCAGCGAGCGCAGCCCCAGCGGGAACGGTAGGCCCATCACAAAGGCGAGCGGTGCAAGAACGAGCAGCGCCACGATCGCCCGTAACACCAGCGGCGCGGATACCAGCAGGTGGACGAGCCCCAGCAGAAGCACCGCGCAGCAACCCAACATCCCTGCCAACATCAGCCCGGCCATCCATCCATACCCCTCAGGCCGCCCGTCCGACCAGGCACTGCCCAAACCCGAGAAGACGAGGAAGGCGACCAGGGCGGCCGCCACGGCGTAGACTGGATGGCCCAGCAGCAGGTTGAGCTGCTGGATGGCGGCTACCTCGGCCATCAGGTAAGCGAGCCCGATCGCTAGGAAGTAGCCGACCAGCCGTAGCCAGCCCCCCGTCACCGTCGTTCGCGCTCGAGCCAGGGCC
Organism: uncultured Gemmatimonadota bacterium; assembly: GCA_964345885.1. Lineage (GTDB taxonomy): Bacteria > Gemmatimonadota > Gemmatimonadetes > Palauibacterales > KS3-K002. The sequence continues at coordinate 37,215 of CAYFSW010000057.1, forward strand.
GGCAGAATCATCAGCAGCCCGGCAAGGATCACGCTCTGTACCAGAGTCGCGATCAGCGCCACATAACCCCATTCGGCGAAGGCCAGCCACGAGCCTCGGTCGCTGCCCAGGAAGGCCGCCAGCGACCCGGCGCGCAGGAAGTGGTGGGGAAAGGGTCGAGTGTCGTCGACTGGGGACACGCGAAACGGGTATCCGGCGGCGAAACGCCTTGCACTCTCGTCACCGCCGATGGCCGCTTGAGCGGCGTGGTAGAGCACGGGCTCATCCAGTTCGTTGAACCCTGTCGCGGGGACTTCGATCCCGGGATACCAATCGAGGTCGAAGCGACGTTCCCGGGCCCAACGCATTAGCGCCTGTACCTCGTCGGCTCCGAAGCCCGACGGCTTCACTAGCACGGTGGTAGTCGCCCAGCTGTGCACGACGATCAGCTTGTCGATGGGATTTTCGGGTGCCACCCTTTGCAGTGCTTCACCGGCCGTGAGGATCACGCGCACGCTCTCACGCGGCGGAACCATCAACCAGCGGGTCACCGCCAAGACGCCATCATCGCTCAAGTGCTCCAGATAGCCGACGTACGCCTCTACGGTATGGAGGAAATCCTCGTTGAGAGCGTGAACGCCCGCCGCCGAACTGCCGAAGGCAACGCCGGCGCTGAGCGTTATGAGGTCGTACTCCTCCCGGGAGCGCGCCACGAAACTCCGCGCATCGCCGACCGCGGTCACGACCCGCGCCCCGTCGATGAGCGACCCATCGTCACCCGCCCACCCCGACAGCCTCAGCAACTCGGGATGCAGTTCCACCGCGGTCACCTCAGCGGCACCGTGGGTCAGAGCATTCCATATCTCCGTCCCACCACCCGCGCCAACCACCAGTACATCGTCACGCGCACCCAGCGCGTAGGGTGCAGCCGACGGTAGCCAGTCCAAGATAGCTGTGTCTGCGTCCGCCTCTTCCCAGTGGTTCAACGCTCCCGCGGTCTGCCCATCCACAAACAGCCCCGTCTGCGTCGGGAACGTCCCGCGGTATAGGAGCGACAGCCCGGGCGCGTGCCGGAACGCCGAAGCGTCCACCGCCACGACCCAGCCCAGCGGGCTCGCCCGCTCCGCTACGCGCTGCGCGTCGGGGAACGCCTCCACCTGCGGCAGCCCCTTGTATGGAGTCACCTCGATGCGCCAGAAGGGCCGCGCCGCCGCTGCCACGGCTAGCGCCAGGCTGGCGATTGCCACAACGGCCGCCAGCCTTCTCCGTGTCGCCAGCGGGACCACGGCGATCGCGCCCAGCGACGCAGCCAGAGCGGGCGCGGCAAGCGCGCGCTCGGGTAGAGAGATCCAGAGAATCGCTAGCGCTAGACCCGCCCCTAGACCCGCGCCCAAGAAGCTGGCACCATAGAGCGCGCCGACCCGGTCCGGCTCCAACGTCAGCGCCAGCAGCACCACCGATGCGCCTACGGCAAACGGCGCGGCGAGCAGGAGGTAAATCAGCCCCAGCCGTGGCCACTCCCACGCGTCCCATGGCAGTTGCGTGGCGTCCAGCGGCACTCGATGCACAAGGGTCACGCTGGCCAAGAGAACGACCGGAGTCAGTAGCGCTGCCCAACTGAACCAGCGTTCCGCGCGCTCTCGATCCGGCAACGCTAGGGCGAGGAAGGTGCCCGCCGCGCCGAACCCCAGCATGGCGACGCCGATCGCCATGTAGGCGAAGTGGTGGAACTCCTCGATAGCGAAGATCCTGACGAGAAGGATCTCGTAGGCAAGCGTGCTAGCCGAGATGAGAACGACGGCCAGCGGGCGGCCAGTTCTCGTTACACGATTCAGCGTAACCCCTGCAGCATCGGCACGAAGCGCACCGGCAGGAGGCTGCGGGTGCGCACGTCATCCTCCGAATGCTTCTCCACCAGGATGAGGTTCTGGACCCCATAAACGCTTCCCACCGGGATCACCATGCGACCGCCCGTCCGCAGTTGCTCGACTAGCGCCGGCGGGATGTGTCCGGCAGCAGCCGTGACGATCACCGCATCGAACGGTGCCTCCTCCGCCCAACCGTAATGACCGTCGGCGTGCCGCACCGTCACGCTCCCATACCCCAACCGCGCCAGCCGCCGGCGCGCGCTCGTCGCCAGCGCCTCGAAGATCTCCACCGTGAAGACCTCGCAGCCGATCTCCCCCAATACCGCCGCCTGGTAACCGGACCCTGTGCCGACCTCGAGAATCTTCATCCCCGGACTCGCATTCAGGATCTCGGTCATGAAGGCGACGATGTAGGGCTGCGAGATCGTTTGGCCGTAGCCGATGGGGAGTGGGTAATCGCCGTACGCGCGCCCGGCAGATTCCCGGGGCACGAACTCGTGACGCGGCACAGCCCGCATCGCGGCGCGTGTCGCCGAGTCGCGGACCCCGTACGCCTCGATCAGACGGACCATCTCCTCGCGCTGGCGCTCGAAGGCGTCGCGCTCTTGCGCCGCTACCCGGGGAACGAGAGTGAACAAAAGCGTAAATGCCAGCGCGCCAGTTCGAGGTGCACTCATCTTTATTATAGGAGCGAAGGTATTCCCTCTCAGACAAGTTCCCACCCGTAGGAGGCGGCCGTCAACCCCGCAGAAACTTCAGTCACCCACTGAGGCGGCGAGCCGCCGATCGGCGGTCGGGTAAGCGCGAACCAGTTCCTCTAGGGCGATTCCCATCTGCCGGCGCGGTGATTCCGACTCGAGCTCGGCGTAGTACTCGGCACGATCGATCAACTCGCCCAGCATGACGCTGGCGACCAACAGGGCCCGAGTTCCGGCCGGGTCGGCCAACCATAGAGCCACCGGTATCGCGAAACCGAAGGCGACGCGTGCCAAGCTCGTCCATGGTCTTACCGGCCGGCCCGTATCGCTGAACTCGGTCTTCCTTTGCACGTAGAGCGCCAGCTTGCCAAACCCGAAGAGCGCGGCGAACCACGACCCGGCGAATACAGCGGTCAGAAAGAGACCGGTCCACAGTACGCCGGCGCTGTGCTTGTACGCAGGACGCGACGCTTTGAGGACACCGTAGACCTGATCGGCGGAAAGCAGTCCCAGGAAACCTACGAGCGCGGCGGCCGCGCCCAACGCTGGGTTCCCCGGACCCAGCCAGAGATAGACCGCGGCGAGTACGAAGAAACTCGACATCGCCACGACCTCGCGGCTCATCCAAGAGCCCCTGACGTTCAAGATCGCCCGATAGGCCCGGCTCACCTTGCCGAGGTGGAACGAGCCGAGCGCCATCGTGACGACGGCGGCGTCAGTGAACACGATGGGCCTGATCGAGAACGCGGAGGCCAGCGTTGCGGCGACCGTCGCCACCAGCGCCGCCCCCAGGACGGTGAAGAGCATCAACGTCCATTCCGACCTGAGCGTGACGCCCGTGGTCGGCGCCTCGGCCGCCGCCATGTAAGGCTCGGCCACATCCGGTGCCGTCATCACCGGTAGCCGCCGGCTCTCGTCCAGCGGCTCGATACGCACCCTTGGGCCCAGATCGGTGGCCGGGAAGCCGGGGATACTGTTCTCGAGCTCCGTCTCCGCGATGTCGGCGAAATCGAGGGCGCCGGTGGGACACAGTGATGCACACGCCGGCTTCAGCCCCTCCCGCAGCCGATGGTGGCAAAACGTGCACTTCGTCATGACACCGCGCGGCGGCTCGAAGACCGGCGCGTCGTACGGACAGGCCCAGGCGCAGTACCTGCAGCCGGTGCACTTATCGTCGTCGAGCAGAACCGCGCCGTTCTCGTCGTCGCGGGTGTAGGCTAGCGCCGGGCAGGCGAACATACAGGCGGGCTCGGCGCAGTGGTTGCAGGCAAGCGATAGATGATAGAGCGGCACGCCGGGATGCCGGGTGCGATTGAACGTGTCGATGCGCCGCCAACTGCGCTCGGGCTCGAGCTGGTTCTCGATACTGCAGGCCAGCCGACAGGCGCCGCAGCCGGTGCAGCGGTTCGGGTCGAATACGAAGCTATTCGGCATCGCCCGCTCGCTCGACTTCCACCCGATTCTCGTGGAAGGCCGCGCCGTGGCCCATGTCGGTCTCTCGCGCCGATGACGTGAAGTTCACGTTGCCGCCTTCGCTGATCCACCAGCCGTTGGTGACCCAGACGCACCCACGCTTGAGCCCGTTGTCGAGACGCGCCTCGAGCTCGATCTCACCCCGCTCGTTGAACACGCGCACCCAATCACCGTCGCCTATCAACCGCTCCCGCGCATCATCGGGATGTAAGCACGCCGCCGGCGTGTCGCCGAACTGGCGAATCATCCTCAGATTGTTGAACTGTGAGTGGATCCTGTTCTTCGTGTTGGGTGTCAGCAAGTACAGCGGATACTGGTCCGCCGCCGGCTGCGGCCGCCGAATCGACTCACCGGGCTCCTCGTAGGTCGGCACCCGAGCGACCCCCCAGCGCTGTTCGGCCTCCGCGGACTCGAGCTCGATCTTGCCCGAGGGCGTGGGAAAGACGAAGTCCGAGAACGCCACGTCCTGACCGCCGGGCGCTGGCAGCGGGCCCTCGCGCAGACGCTCGAGGCTGAGCTCCGGGAACGGCTCCAGCGCCCGCTCCAGGTACGCATCGACCTCACCATCGCCGACCGGGAAGATCATGGGGTCGTCACGCTCGGCTATCCCCAACCGCCTCGCCAGCAGTCTGTAGATCTCCGTCTCCGGCTTCACTTCACCCGGTGGATCGATCACCTTCTGCTTGAGCTGCACGTAGGCGTGCCAGTAGGCGCCGATGACATCCGACTGCTCGAACATCGTCTTCGCCGGCAGCACGATATCCGCTTCGCGAGCCGTATCGGTGAGGAACTGTTCGACCACGACCCTGAAGTCGAGGGCACGAAATGCCTCGAGCACCGTGTTGGTCTCCGGGTTTTGGGTGACCGGATTGCCCCGCTCCACCCAGACCATGCGGAGCGGCGGGTCGTGAGTCGCCAACATCTCGGGACCGAGGCGCGCGGTGGATATCGACACGCGCACCACGCCGTCCGGCACTTCCGGCGGGTAGAAGGCGATGGGGTCCAGGACAGGCTCGAGAATGTGACTCTGCAGGTTAGCGTAGACCCAGCCGGCACCCGGCTTGCCGATGTTGCCGGTGATGGCGAGGATCGCCAGCAGTGCCCGCATCGTCTGCCCGCTGTTCGTGAAGCGTTGCATACCGAACCCCGGGCTCACCGTCACCGGCCTGATCGTTCCGAAATACTCCGCCAGCCGCTCGATGTACTCCACCGGGATATCGGTTATCTCGGCCGCCCGCTCGGGTGTGAAGTCGGCTACGGCCTCGGCGAACGCCGCGTAACCGAGCACGTGCTGCTCGATGAACGCCCGATCGATGCGGCCAGACTTGATCAGCAGGTGAGCGATCGCCAGCGCCAGAGCACCGTCGGTACCCGGCCGCGGTTGCAGCAGCAGTTCAGCTCGCTCCGCCGATTGCGTCCGCCGCGGATCGATGACGACCAGCTTCGCTCCCGCGTCGAGCGCCTGGTCGATGAAGGTCATCTGGTGGATGTTGGTCTCGGCGGCATTCTTGCCCCAGAGGACGATCAGCCTCGCATCCGCTACGTCCCACGGTGCGCTGTGCTTGTTGGCGCCGAGCGTGAGGCGCGTCGCCTCCAGCCCGGCCGGCCAGCAGAGGTCGCCGTAGGTCGCAGTGCAACCCCCGTACAGCCGCCAGAACTCCCGGCCCGCCCCCTTGAGCAGGCCCTTCGTACCGCTGCCGCTATAGTAGAGAACGCTCTGCGGACCGGGGTCGGCCTTCAGCTCTACCAGCTTCTCGGCGATCGTGTCGAGAGCGTCATCCCATGAGATCCGCTCGAACTCACCACTATCGCCCACACGTCTCAGGGGATGGAGGATCCGATCCGGCGAATGGACGCGCTCGACGTAGCTGAGGCCCTTGAGGCAGGCACCGCCCGGCGTGGCCCGGTTGCCGGGGTGCGGTTCGATGCGGCGGAGCCGCCCGTCCTCCACCTGCACCTTCATGGCGCAGGTACTGTAGCAGTTGCGTGGACACGCTGTGGTGTAGACCTTCATATGGTCGCCTACTGTAGCCGCTCAGCGCGGAAGCCGTCAACCTGAGGAGACGCACGACTGCCGATGAAGACCATCACGCTGAACGTCACGGGAATGAGCTGTGAAGGTTGCGCCAACACGGTCAAGTCCGCCCTGTCGCAGCTGACCGGCGTCCACAACGCCGAAGTCTCACTAGCCGACAAGACGGCGGTGGTGGAGGCCGAGGATAACGTAGACGCCACCGATCTGGTCGGCGCCGTGGAGGCGGCCGGGTACCAGGCGGCGGTTGCCGATTAGTGGGTCCGTCCCAGCAGGCGCGCGTTGAAAGCGACGATGACCGTTGAGAGCGACATGAGAACGGCGCCCGCCGCCGGCGACAGCACGATGCCGGAACCGTAGAGCACGCCGGCCGCCAGCGGGATCGCCACCACGTTGTAGCCCGTCGCCCACCAGAGGTTCTGCACCATCTTCCGATAAGTCGCCTTGGCCAGTTCGACCAGCGACGTGACATCCCGTGGGTCGGAGCGTACGAGCACTATGTCCGCCGACTCCACCGCCACATCGGTACCGGCGCCGATGGCGATGCCGATGTCCGCCTCTACCAGGGCCGGCGCGTCGTTCACCCCATCGCCGGTCATCGCGACGGTGAGCCCGCGCGCCTTCACCTCTTTGATCTTGTCCGCCTTCTGGTCCGGCAACACCCCGGCGAAGTAATCGTCCAGCTCCAACTCGTCGGCGACCCAGCGGGCCACCGCCTCGGCATCTCCGGTGAGCATCATCACCTGGATGCCCATGTCCCTGAGGCGCCGCAGCGCCTCGTGCGACTCCTCGCGGATGATGTCCGCCAGGGCGATGGCCCCGCGTACCTCGTCATCGACGAGCACGTAGACCACCGTCTTCCCCTGACCGGCCAGCTCCTCCACTCGATCGCTCTCGGCGACGAGCCCGCGTTCTTGGAGATAGCCCGGGCTGACCACCTTCACGTTCCGTCCATCGACCTCAGCCTCTGCGCCCTTCCCCGGTATCGCCCGGAAGTCGCGCGGCGCGCCGTACGCTACCTGGCGCTCCTCCGCACCGCGTACCACGCCGGCGGCGATCGGATGCTCCGACTGGCTCTCGAGCGACGCCGCCAGCCGCAGGACCTCCGCTTCCTCCAGCTCGCCCAAACTCACCACGTCCGTGACGCCGAACTCGCCGCGCGTCAAAGTTCCCGTCTTGTCGAAGACGATCGCGTCCAGGTTGCGCGCCCGCTCGAACGCCGTACGGTCGCGGATCAGCAGTCCCTGGCCGGCCGAGAGGCCGGTCGAGACCGCCACTACCAAGGGAATGGCCAGGCCGAGGGCATGGGGACAGGTGATCACCATCACCGTGACCATACGGCCGAGTGCGAAGTTGAAGTCACGGCCGGCGAGCAGCCACACGGTCAGGGTGATGGCGCCGACGCTTACGGCGACGATCGTCAGCCAGAGCGCCGCCCGGTTGGCCAGGTCCTGGGTCCGGGATCGCGTCTCCTGGGCGCGGCGCACCATCTCCACCACCTGCGACAGGTATGTATCGTCACCGGTCTTCTGCACCTCGATGGTGACCGCCGACTCGCCGTTCACCGCGCCGGCGATCACCTCGTCCTCCTCGCCTCTCTCAACCGGCTGGCTCTCGCCGGTGAGCGCCGCCTCGTTGAGCGTCGTGCGGCCCTCGACGATCACGCCGTCCACAGGGACCTTTTCGCCCGGCTTCACCAGCACCCGATCGCCGGGCTCGATCTCGGTCACCGGCACATCTTCGGCCGAGCCGTCGTCCTTCAGGCGATGGGCCTCTGCCGGCAGCAGCTCGACG
>CAYFSW010000058.1:0-17916 GCA_964345885.1 uncultured Gemmatimonadota bacterium
GCGGACCGCCTCGGCATGGTTGAACGCGTAATACAGACGCAGCCCCTGGTCGAAGTAGGCCTGCGCCTTCGGCGCCGTCGTGCTGATCTCGTAGTGGTGGTCCCCCAGGTTGTCGTAGAGCGGCACGTCAGCGGAAGCCGCCGCGTGCCCGTCCTGGGGCGCGGCAAGGGCCACGAGGATAGCCAAGGTCGAGCCGAGCATGGTTCGCCTCCTTGGTGATGGTCAGGGCGTTCGCGCAAAACATACTGATTGGTATGGCAAGCTATCTGGAGATATCCTTTATGTCAAGGACTTGTGCGGAGTCGGCGTCCCGCTCCCGGCTTGACATCATACCGTCTGGTATGCTAAGCTTCCCTCACGATGGCTACCGACAGGATCGACACCCGGACCCAGATCATGGACGCCGCCCAGGCGCTCATCCTGCAGCACGGCTTCGCCGGCACCTCGATCGACGCGATCCTCGAGGAGGTGGGGCTGACGAAGGGCGCCTTCTTCCACCACTTCCGGTCGAAGAGCGACCTGGCCCACGCCTTGATCGAGCGGTTCGCCGAGGCCGACGAGGCGCTGCTCGACGGGCTGCTGAAGCGGGCGGAGCGGCTGAGCCGCGATCCGCTGGGGCAGGTCCTGATCGTGGTGGGACTGTTGGAGGAGATGGCGGACGAGCTGACGGAGCCGAACCCGGGCTGCCTGTTCGCGTCGTTCTGCTACGAGACGCAGCTGTTCGACGACGAGGTGCACGAGGTGATCCGGAGAGCGTTCGCGCTTTGGCGGAGGCGGCTGGGCGAGAAGCTGCGGGCGGCGCTGGAGGTTCGGACGCCGCGGTTGCCGGCGGACCCCGACGCCTTGGCCGACATGCTGACGGTGGTTGTGGAGGGGGTCTACGTGCTCTCCAAGTCGATGAAGGACCCCAAGCTGGTGGCCACGCAGCTGCGCCAGTACCGCTACTATCTCGAGCTGCTGTTTGGGGAGGGGTGAGAAGGCCTCTGCCGCGGTGGCCCTGGGTCCTGGCCGCCGTGGGTTTGGCCAGACGAGCGATATTGACAAAACCGCACCTTCGAGTGAGATTTTCCCGTTATTCTAAGAGAGCGCCGCCCAGGAGGGGCGGCCTCCGACGGGCCCGGGCTTCACCGTGCGATAGAGCCGGGCTCGGATTTTTGGCGTGCAGCCCCAACCAGGAGGTAATCCATGCGACGCGCCATTCTTACCGCTGTAGCCCTACTTCTCGTCGTACCCGGCATCGGGAGCGCCCAGGACAAGGCGGCGAAGATCTCCAGCGCGATGAGCGCCGGGCCCGAGTCGGTGAGCAAGCACGCGAAAGTGATGGACTGGGACAACACGGTCCTGCGCGAGGGGAACAACGGGTTTACCTGTTTCCCCGACAGGCCGGACACGCCGGGCAACGATCCGATGTGCCTGGACGAGGCTTGGTTGAACTGGGCCCACGCCTGGATGACCGAGACCGAGCCGAGCTACGACCAGGTGGGGATCGGCTACATGCTCGCCGGCGGCACACCGTCCAGCAACACGGACCCCTACGCCGAGGGCCCGACCCCCGACAACGAGTGGATCAGCGAGGGCGGGCCGCACCTCATGATGCTGGTGCCGGATCCGAGCACGCTGAGCGATATGCCGACGGACCCCAGTAACGGCGGCCCCTGGGTGATGTGGCGTGACACTCCTTACGTCCACATCATGATCCCGACGCCCGGCCACGGGATGTAGAGGGGACGACAGGTTCCCGCGCTCGGCCTACGCGCCGGTGCCCCGTCAGGCATCGGCGCGTTTTTCTCGGCGTTCCCGGCTTGCCGGCCGGCTACCGCCGCCGTCATCTTGCGACGGCAGCCGAACATCTCGCATGTCCGAGGAGCGACTCGATGACCAAGCTTACCGACAAGGTGACGTTGATCACCGGCGCCGCCGGCAACCTGGGCCGGTCGACTGCAGAAGCCTTCATCGCGGCCGGCGCCCGGGTCGTGCTCATCGACCGGGCAGCGGCGCGGCTGCGCGACCTGTACCCGGAGCTACGCGATTCCGCCGACCACATGCTGGCGGAAGGGATCGATGCCAGCGACTCGGGGGCGGCGGCGGAGCTGGTTGACGAGGTCGCGGTCCGCTTCGGCCGCATCGACGCGCTGGTCAACACGGTGGGCACCTATCGCGGCGGCAAGCCGGTGGAAGAGGAGGATCTCGACACCTGGGACCTCCTGTTCGAGGTCAACCTGCGGACGACGCTGGTCATGTGCCGAGCGGTGATTCCCATGATGCGGGATGGCGGCGGCCGGATCGTCAACGTCGGGGCGCGTAGCGCGCTCGCCGCCGGCGCCAACTCCGTCGCCTACGCCGCCTCCAAGAGCGCCGTGCTGCGCCTGACGGAAGGGCTGGCCAAGGAGCTCGAACCGGCGCAGATCGGTGTCAACTGCGTGCTGCCCGGCACGCTCGACACGCCGCAGAACCGCCAGGCGATGCCCGACGCCGACCACAGCCGCTGGGTGGCGCCGGAAGCCGTGGCCGCCGCCATCCTCTTCCTGGCGAGCGACGAGGCCCGCGCGGTCAGCGGGGCGGCACTGCCGGTCTGACCGCTTGACAGATCGAGGCGCCGATCTCCATACAGATGCATGGACGAGATCCCTTACGGCCCGCTTGGCCGTGATATGCGTGCCCGCCGCATCGTCTCCTGGACGCTGCTACTCGTTGCCCTGGCCCTGCCGTGGGGGACGGGTGCGGCGGTCAAGATCTACCTCGACCTCCAGGGCATGCCCACCTACCCCTGGATCAACTTCATCAATCCCTGGACCTTGGCGGTCTACGTGGTCCCCAGCTCGATCTACTGGTCGAGCCCGCTCTTGGCGCTGACGGCGCTCTGGTGGCTCACTGCCGGTCGGGACCGGCTGCTGGGCATGACGCGCGGCGAGCGGTTGATCATCGTGTTGGGTGGCTTCGTCGCCGGCGCGGTGGCGGCGGTGCGGCTCTACATACAGCTATTCTGGGACATCGAGAACTCGACGGTACCGGCCGGGCGCCTGCCGCTCCTCTATCTTCCGTCGCTGCTGGCCGGAGCGGCGCTGGGCGGACTGTGGGCCTGGGCTCTGGCGCGGCGTCGCACGCGTGCCACGCGCGCTCCAGTTCTTTAGGCGAGGCGCGGTCGGCAGCTGGAATAGAAAAGAGCCCGGAATCTCTCCGGGCTCTCGTGGTTGGGACCTCCGGTGGAGCCTAGTTGCCCAGGCCGTACCAGAAGTTGGGGTTGTCGGGATCTTCGGTGGTGTAGAGGTCCTCGTCGTCGTAGAGCCCTTCCGGGACCTGGAGCGCGACCAGCTCGAGGCCGTACACGGTCAAGACCTGCCCGCAGCCGAAGCAGAGTCGTTCCTCGCCTTCCCAGATGTCGAAGTGGAGGGCCCCGCAGCGGGGGCAATGGATGCGGGTCACCACGGTACCGGTGGCCAGGGGAATGTCGTAGCGGTACGAGATCAGCGGATAACGGCCCACGGTGGTCACCTCCTCCTGGTCAGGGAGGCGTAGCGGACAGACCGGCGCTCGGCCGGCGGGGGAAGTGAACGGTTGCGGCGGGATTCTCGCTGCCGGGTCCCGATGCCTACCCGGTCCCTACGGCAACCCTACAAACTCTTCGGCACAACTACGACACAGCCCCTCCTCCCCCCACTCATATTCGTTATCGATCTCCACCCCACACGCCATGCAATACGTCCCGGTCTCCAACTCCCAGCCACAGGTCTTACAGAAGGAGTCGCCCGGGTCCAGCTCCGCATCACATCGTTGGCAGATATCCATTAAGTCCCCCAGGTACAGAAGCTTGCGAGCGTAGTCGCACGCTTGTGGCGGGATGATTTAGGGGGTTGGTCGGATAGGGTCGCGGCGGGTGGACCTATATATACGCCGACCGGCGGTGGGTGTTCCTGCCTCTAGCCCGGAAGAGATCTCTTCCGGGCTCTTGGGTTTGTCAGTTCTCGAGCGGCTGTCTACCAAGCCACGTGCCTCGCCCAGTCCTCGAACGAGGTGGGCTCGATGCCGTACTTCTTGGCGTTGCCCTCGATGTCGGCGTTGTAGCCGACCTCGTCGAACCACTCGAGCATCAGCGCGAAGTCCTCGCTCATCTCGCGGACCTGCTCGATCGGGACCTGGAAGAAGCTTACCGACTTGCCGCTCGCCTTGCTGACGAGCTCGGCGGTCTCGGGCCCGGTCAGCTCGTCGCCGGCGATATCGATCGCCTGGCCGTTGAGCTTCTCGTGCCTCTCGAAAGCGAGCTTGCCGTACTTGCCGATATCGGCCACAGCGATCTGTTGCAGCTTGGTCTCGGGCTTGATGCCGATGGCGAGGCTGCCCTCGTCGATGTACGGCTTGAACCACGGCGACACCCAGTTCTCCATGAAGAAGACGGGCCGCAGGATCGTGTACGACGGGAAGCCGCAGTCGCGTAGCGCCTCCTCGATGCGCCACTTGTTGTCGAAGTGCGGGATGCCGGTCTCGCACTGCGCCGAGCCGACCGAGCTGTAGACGTAGTGCTGGACGCCGTGCTCACGGGCCACCCCGGCGAGCCGCTTACCCTGCTCCTCTTCGCCCTCGACCCCGGCTTCCCAGGTATTCTGCACGGCGAAGACGCCCCAGGCGCTCTCCACCGCGCGGACCAGCGACGCCTCGTCGTTCAAGTCGCCCTGCACGATCTCGGCACCCAGCCCGGCGAGCGCCTTGGCGGCCTCGCTCTCGGGATTCCGCGTCATCGCTCGAACGGTATGGCCGGCGGTCAATAGCTCACGCGCCACGGCACCGCCCTGCTGGCCGGTGGCACCGGTTACCAGAATGGACCCTCCTACGATCATGCGCTCTCTCCCTCGTTGACGGTTGGGGCTAATCGCTCAACGGCCTAACGCGTTTGGGGCGCCGGGGGTTTCATCGCGGGCGCGCGTGAGGCAGGCGGCGGCCACAAACAAACGTTTGTGGCGGCCGACACGCTTCGCCGGCGGCTGACTCGGTCGGTCTGTTCAGAGGACTCCCGGCGCACTAGTTTACCACCCGGCGGACGACCGTCGCCCTTCCAAAAAAGCCCGAAACCCTAGCTAGGAGCGAACCATGGAGAAGATGGGCAAGTATGCCTTCATCGCAGGCCTCATCATCTGCGCGCTTGCCGGGTTCGGCCTCGAGGCCACCTGGGTGCCGTGGGTGCTGGCGGTGCTGGGGCTGGTAGTCGGCTTCTTGAACATCGGCGACAAGGAGGTCTCGACCTTCCTGCTGGCCGCGATCGCGCTGATCATGTCGGCGTCGGCCATGGCGATGCTACCCTTTGTGGGTGGGACACTGACGACGATCCTCGCCTACCTGGTCGTGTTCATCGCGCCGGCCGTTCTCGTCGTCTCTCTGAAGGGTCTCTTGGCGGTGGCCAAGGACTGATCTCAAAGAGCGGCGACGAGACGTCCACCGAACAAAGGGGCCCGGTCCAGCTGCCGGGCCCCTCCAGCAACTAGAACTTCCCTTCGCGGACCTGATCCTTCGTGAGGCCGTGGCGCAGCATCTTCACGTTGCCGGCCTCGACGGACTCGTTCTCGGGTAGCGGGACATCGCCCTTCTCTTCCCCCAGCTCCTTTACGCTTTTCAGGCCCTCGAGCGCTTCCCCACCTTCCACTGCCTGAGCACCCTCGTCATAGAGATCGAACCAGGGGAACCCGGCGTCGTCGTACTCCTTCGCCGTGAGCGGCACGGTGGGCGGCGCTTCGCCGGTGATGGAGTGCCAGACGAGGGAATTGACGGTGTGGACGAAGCAACGGCTGGAGTGATCCAGGTCCCAATCCTCGAACTTGAACTTGTCGTCGTAGATCTTCTGTTTCATGCGACCGCCTGGCGCTAGGCCCATGGAGAACCTGGCGCGGGCCGGCGCCGCAACACAGAGGTCGTAGGCGGCGTGTCTGTACTCGCGCTTGGGCAGCCGCTCGTACGCCTCGCGCTTCATCGGGTAGGCGACGATCTGCAGGCCGCCATACTCGGCGGCGCCGGTCAACTGCTCCTCAACGCTGTAGCCGGCGCCCAGCGGCAGGGCGACGAACTGACGGATGACGCCTTTCTTGACGCAGAAGCCGTCGAGCCACGGCTGCCGGGGCGCGACCAGATAGTCCTGCGGCTTTCGGTTGAGGCCGTTCTCCCACGCCTCTCCGGTCAACGCGTTGATCTTGCCGGCGGCGACCTTCACGGCGAACGGGTACTCGCCCGTCATGCGCCAGTCGGAGAACAACAGCCACAGCGCCTCGGACTGGTACATGGGGAACATCACACCGCCGCGCTCGAGCCAGACCTCGGGGATACGCTCGGCGAAATCATCGATATGACGGAGCGGAAAATTCCCGAACCCGGGCGGCAACGGATAGTCCTTGCCGTCGTCCGGGATGCGGAAGGTGCGCTGGAAGGCGACCCGCAACACCGCGTCGGGGTGAACTTCCGGGAACGAAAAGACCAAAGTGTCATTCTGAAGCTCGATCATCTTCACTTTCCATCTGCTGTTACCGTTATCTACCAGTCGCCGTCGCGCACCTCGCGCACCAGACGCAACACAGCGCGATCGGGCATATCCTTCATCTCGCGAATCAGCTCGGCGAACAGGCGCGGCCGCTTCCTGATCGCCTCCAAGAGATCGCTGGAGACCTTCCCCGCCAGCGCCAGCATCACGTCGGGGTCTTCCCCCAAGTCGTCGGCCAGCTTGACAATCGTACTCTCGGAGGGGGGTCCGACATCGCCCCGCTCCACCTTGCTCAAATACGAGGGTTGAACCCCGATCCGCCCTGCCACCTGCCTCACCGAATAGCGGGAGTCCTCCTTGCGGAGGGCCTCCCGTACTTCGCGCACGAAGTCGCCGAATGCCGACATGTGGTACCTCCTGAATGTATACTATATAGTATACGGTCTACGGTCAAGCGGGGTTGGTCGGTGAGCAGTGAGCAGTGAGCGGTGACCAGTGAGCGGGCGGTGGGTCGGTACGCCCGTACGTCGGTAGGGGCCGATGAGAGTGTGTTGCGGGTCCAGCCCTACCGTGACCGGAGAGGGTTCCTCTAGTTAGCGTCTTGACGTTATAACGGTAAAGCGCTCAGCAGATCGCGGGTAGGATCCGGGCTCTGGCCGAGGACCCGCGACCGCCGGGTTGCGAGAAGCTGCACCGAGAGGAGCGCTATCGGGATCGCCAGGGTTGCTACCGGGTTGTTTACTCGGTGGACGACGACGAACATGTTGTGCTCGTCGTGAAGGTCGGTCACAGAAAAGACATCTACCGCTAGACGGTTCTAGACCTCGATGCTCACCTCCCGATTCTTCAGGAAGTACCTGCTACCCGGTTTCGTCTTCCAGTCGGTGGTGATCGCCGGCGGCTACGGGACGGGCCGCGAGCTGGTGGAGTTCTTCCTGACCTTCGGCCCCGTCGGGGGGCTGCTGGCGATGCTGCTGGTCTCCACGGTCATCTGGAGCGCGGTCTGCGCCGCCAGCTACGAGTTCGCCCGCGTCTTCCAGGCCTACGATTACCGGAGTTTCTTCACTCACCTCCTGGGTCGCGGTTGGTTCCTCTACGAGGTCTGCTACTTCGCTTTGCTGGCGATCATCCTGGGTGTCATCGCCGCGGCGGCGGGGTCGATCCTGGAGGAGACGTTCGCCCTGCCCTACGCGGCCGGCGTGCTGGGCATCATGGCGGCCGTCGGTTTCCTGGTGTTCCGCGGGAGCACGACGATCGCCAAGGTGCTGGCGACGTGGTCCTTCGTTCTTTACGCCGTATACATCACCCTCTTCGTTTGGTCGGTCGTGGAGTTCGGGCCGGAGATTCGCGCGGCGTTGGGGGCCGGCGCGGCGGAACCCGGGTGGATAGTGGGCGGAATCCGCTACGCCGCTTACAACCTGGCGATCATCCCGGCGGTGTTCTTCGCGCTGCGCGACGTCGAGACCCGGCGCGAGGCGGTGACCGCCGGGTTGCTCACCGGTCCCATCGGCATCATCCCCGCCTTGCTCTTCTTCATCGCGATGAGCGCCCACTACCCTGCTATCCTCGACCGACCGGTCCCCGCTAACCTCGTCCTCGAGGCGCTGGGTTCGCGGACGCTGCAGCTCACCTATCAGATCGTTCTCTTCGGTACGCTGATCGAGACGGGCACCGGGCTCATCCACGCGGTGAACGAGCGGATCGCCGGCGTCTACAGCGAGCGGGGCCGCGAGATGCCGCGGGTGCTGCGCCCTGTTACCGCCACAGCCCTCCTCGTGGCCGGGGCGGGCCTGGCGAGCTTCGGCCTGATCGGGCTCATCGCACGAGGGTACGGGACGCTGACCTGGTGCTTCCTCATCGTCTTCGTCATCCCGATCCTCAGCTGGGGGATCTACCTGATCCGAGCCAAGTCCCAGGAATCACGCTCTTAGCCACACCGTTGAAGAGTCTCTGAGCCAGGATTGCCACAATCGGAAGCGTGGTAGCCGAGTTATACCACGGTGATCTTCACATCCAAGCTCACCAGAAAGTCACAGCTCGTCGTACCCGCCCAGGTCCGCGAGCAGTTGGGTCTCGGGCCCGGCCGCCGGTCCTCTTCCTCGACGACTACTGCTGGCGGGCCACTATCGCGCCAGACCTTCGCGTTTCCCATCTTGTGCGGGGAAAGGATCTCGGTCCAAGTCCGTCCCGCAGCCTGCAGACGCCTGAGGTGATGACGGCAGAGGAATTCACGATCCGGCCGCTCGAGTCGCGCGACGACTTCCTGCAGTGCGTCGCCCTGCAGCACGAGACCTGGGGCGCGGACTTCGAGGAGTGCGTTCCGCCAAGCATCCTCCAGGTCTCGCAGAAGGTGGGCGGCGTGTCGGCCGGCGCCTTCGACGCCGATGGTCGGCTGGTGGGCTTCGTGTTCGGGCTCTCCGGGGTGCGGCACGGCCGGTTGGCCCACTGGTCGGACATGCTGGCGGTGCGGGAGGAGCTGCGCGGGCGCGGGCTGGGTCAGCGGCTCAAGGCGTATCAGCTGAGCCAGCTGCTGGAGCGAGGCATCCAGGTCGCCTACTGGACCTACGATCCGCTGGAGGCGGGTAATGCCAACATCAACATCAACCGGCTGGCGGCCTTCCCTGTCGAGTACGTGCCCAACATGTACGGACACGTCCCCGGTAAGCTGCACGCCGGCCTGGACACCGATCGCTTCGTCGTCGAGTGGCACCTGACGGATCCGCTGGTCGAAGCCACGCTGACGGGTAAAGCCGCGGCCGACGCCGACGCCGACGCCGGCGCCGGGGCGCCGATCGTCAACACCGAGGTCGTCGATGGCGTCCCGACCCCGCGCGATCTCGAGCTACCCGACGCGTCGCCGGTCCGGGTCGAGATCCCCCGGGACGTGCAGGCCCTCAAGGAGATTTCGATGGAGACGGCGGAGTCGTGGCGGGCGAACACAAGGCGCGCGCTCATGCACTACCTGGGACGCGCTTACCGGGTCACGGGTTTCCAGCGCGACGCAGAGGCCCAGCGCTGCTTCTACGTTCTGACGCGCGGTTGAGGTGGAGATGCCCGATACGATCGCCATCGCCGGGATGACGCTGCGCGAGATTCGGCTACCGCTGCGTGAGCCGTTCCGCATCTCGTCGGGCATGGTAACGACGCGCCGGATCATCCTGCTGGAGCTGCGTGACCGTGACGGTGTGACGGCGTGGTCGGAGTGCGTCGCCGGCGAGCGGCCCAACTACTCGCCGGAGACGATCGACACGGCGTGGCTGGCGATCAGCGAGTGGGTGGCGCCGCGGGTGCTGGGGCACGAGTTCGCAGGACCGCAGGAGGTCGAGCCGGCGCTGGCCCGCGACTTTCGCGGCCACAACATGGCGAAGGCGGCAGTAGAGATGGGCGCCTGGGCGCTCGTTGCAGAGCGGCGCGCTGTGAGTCTCACCGCTGTCCTGGGCGGAACGCGGGCGAAAGTCGCAACGGGCATCTCGCTGGGCATCCAGCCGGACCCCGAGTCGCTGGCCCGTGTCGCGGCCGATGCGCTCGCCCAGGGCTACCGGAAGATCAAGTGCAAGATCGCGCCGGGGGCCGATGTCGAGTACATCGCGGCGGTCCGCCAGGCGCTGGGGCCCGAGGCCCCGCTGATGGCCGACGCCAATAGCGCCTACACGCTGGAGGACGCCGATCATCTGGCGAAGCTAGACGAGTACGACCTGCTGATGATCGAGCAGCCGCTGGCCGGTGACGACCTGGTGCGTCATGCCGAGTTGCAGAAGCGGTTGAAGACGCCCATCTGTCTGGACGAGTCGATCACCGGCGTCGACCGTGCAGCGGACGCACTGGCACTGGGCAGCGGCAAGATCATCAACATCAAGCCGGGCCGCGTGGGTGGGTTCGCGCAGGCGAAAGCGATCCACGACCTGTGCGCCGAGGCGGGCGTACCGGTCTGGCAGGGCGGTATGCTGGAAAGCGGGATCGGCCGCGCCTACAACGTCTCACTCGCCACGCTGGCGAACTTCACCTTACCGGGCGACCTGAGCCCTAGCGCGCGCTACTGGGAACGCGACATAGTGACGCCCGAGTGGACGATGGCGGATGACGGGATGGTCCAGGTACCTTACCATCGACCGGGGCTCGGCGTCGCCGTCGACGTCGATCGCGTGGACGACCTGACAGTCCGCAAACAGACGCTCACCGCGGAGTGAAGCGAGGGGGATGACCGACCTGGAAGCGCTGTTCCCACCCAAGCTACGCGGGCGACTGCTGGAGCTGCGCCGCGACATCCATCGCCACCCCGAACTGGCGTTTCAGGAGGAGCGGACAGCGGAACGACTGTACGCCGAGCTGGCGGCGCTCAAACCGGCGCACCTCGACGTGGTCGCCGGGACGGGCATCATAGCGCGGATCGAGGGTGAGGAGGCGGACGCACCGACCGTCGTCGTGCGGGGCGACATCGACGCGCTGCCGATCCAAGAGGAGACCGAGCTGCCTTTCGCCTCGCAGAACCCCGGGGTCATGCACGCCTGCGGTCACGACGTGCACGCCGCGTGGACGATCGGCGCCGCACACCTGCTGGCCAGGGAGCCGGCGCGCGGCGACGTGCTCATCCTGCTGCAGCCCGCCGAGGAAACGGCCCAGGGCGCGCCCCGTGTGCTGAAGAGCGGCGCTCTGGAAGGCGCCGCCGCCATCTTCGGCGCGCACGTCGACCGACGCTTCGCCGTCGGTCAGGTCGTCGCGGAGGCCGGTCCCATCGCCGCGGCGGCGGACGAGTTTACCATCGAGCTTGTGGGTAGCGGGGCACACGGCGCGCGGCCGCACGAAGGTTTGGATCCCATCGTCGGGGCGGGCGCGCTGATCACGGCTTTACAGACCATCGTCTCGCGCCGCCTCAGCCCGGGCTCGCCGGCCGTGGTGACCATCGGGAAGCTGCAGGCGGGAACCGCACCCAACGTCATCCCCGACACGGCGCGCCTGCAGGGGACGATCCGCTCGCTGGACCGCGAGTCCCGGGACCTGCTATACGACGAGCTGCTGCGCATCGCCGAGGGTACGGCGGCGGCGCATGGCCTCGACGTACGCAACTCGGTCAGCCTCGGGCCGCCGCCCATCGTCAATGCCGAGGAACCGGTGGGCTGGGCGCGGCAGGCGGTTGAGTCGGTGCTGGGTGCCGACGCGCTGGTACCGCTCGGCACGCTGAACATGGGCGGCGAAGACTTCGCGTTCTATTTGGAGCAGATGGCTGGCTGTTTCCTGCGGATCGGTGCGCGCGAGGAAGGCGGTGAGCTCATACCGGCACACAGCTCGCGCTTCTACGCCGCCGACGAGAGCATCTTCATCGGCGCGGCGGTGCTGGCCGAGACGGCGCGGGTCGCTACGCGATCGCTGCGATGAAGTTAATCAGGAAGTAGAAGCCGAGGAACAGCCCGATTGCCACCATGCGGCCTACGCCGATGGGCCCGTGGGTGACTGAGAAGTTCCCCACCCTGTCCCACGAAGTGATCCCCTCTTTGGTGAGCTTGTTGTAAGCGCTCACCATAGTGACCAGGCTGACGATCGGCACGCCGGCACCCAACCCGAAGAACCAGACGCGGGCGCTGCGTTGGAACGCCTGATCCAACCTCAGCGACCTTCCTTCGACGGTTTTCAGACGAATGTTGAGCAACGCTTTGCCAGGCGTGTTCTCGAAATGGGTGAGCACGAACGGCTCGGCCACCATCCAGACGAGCAGCACAAGGATCGACGTGCCGAGGCTGTTGTCGAAGATGGTCGCTTCCGGCGCGACGATGCCGACCACGATACCGAGCACGAACGCCGCGATCGTCATGTCGACGATCCGTGCGAACCAGCGGCGCCAGGGGTGCGGCTCACGGGCGACCAGCGACGCGTCGAGATTGTCCAGACCGCTTTCGCCGAAGGGCCGGTAGGCGTCGGCCTGCGGCTCGGGCCCAGCGCTCGCGAGGGGCGAAGGCTCCTCCGGGGGCAGATCTTCTCCGAGGACGGGCTCCTCGGCGACGGCGGCCGCGGCCGGCGCCATCGAAGCCGCCGTACCTGAGGCACTGCCGGCAGAGAACGGTGGGGGCGTCGCAGCGTCGGGGACTTCCATGACCTCGCCGACCGTCGTCCACTCCTTGAGCCCGGGCGCCCAGATCTGCACATCTGCGCCGAGCAGGCCCGAGGCCACGGACGCCTGCAGCAACTCGCTCGAACAGGGGCCCACCATGTGGCCCTCGTACATGTAATACCAGTCATCCCGGTCCACCGGATTCACCGGCGCCGGCCCCTTCGGCGGCTCGCCGGCCTGGACCGGTTGCGCCGAGATCTCGCTCTTGCAGTAGGGGCAGACGGTGAAGCGTTCTTCAACGGCCTGACCGCAGAGGCATTGACGATACTTCACGCTGACCTCCCGTGACCGGGGAGCGACGACCGGCGAACGGGGACGGCTGTGCCGCTCCGCGGACGCCTTCGGGGAAAAGCAAGGCAAAATGCAGGGTCCAGGGGGATGGACGCGGGGACGGTGGCCGCATTCGAGGCGGCTGCCAACCTTTGGTACCCCCCTGAGTCGGGCGGGGGTTCCGACGAGTTCCAGGGGCGTCGGCGCCGACCGCAGCCACCCGTTACATTAGGATCGACGTGGAACCACTGCTGCGATTCCTGAAGCCTGCGTCCCGGGAGGTCGACCCCGAGATCGAGCGCGACCGCTACCGCGGCGCGCTGCTGGGGCTGGCCGCCGGCAACGCGCTGGGCGTGCCGGTCGAAGGGTTCTCCGCCCTCGCCATAAGCTCGATAGCGCCGGACACGCTGCGCGACATCCGGCCGGAGGAAGCGGAGGGGCCCTGGGACGACGATGTGGCCCAGGCGATCGAGCTGGCCGAGTGCCTGCTGGAGGGGCCGCTGGACGCCGACGCCTACATGGCGCGGCTGCTGCGCTGGGCGGCGGAGAGCGGCCGCGGCATGGGCAGGCAGACCTACTACGTCCTGGTGAAGGCGAGGGCGGGCACCCGGGGAACAGACGCAGCGCGCGAGGTCTGGGAGGAGTCGGGCCGCTGGGCGGCGGGCAACGGCGCGGTGATGCGCTCCGCGCCGCTGGCGCTACGCTGGCGGCGCGACCCGGTCCGCCTGGTGGAGGACGCCGGCCACAGCGCCCGGGTTACCCACTACGACCCGCGCTGCGTTTGGACTACCGCGGCGACCTGCGCCGCCATCGCCCACGCGCTGGCCGGGACCCACTGGACGCTGCACGAGCTGGCCGACGGGCTGGACGGGGTGGGCGCGCCCGAGGAAGTCGGCGAGGCGGTGCGCCGCTCGGCGACCAGCGACCTGGCCGGCCTCGACCTCGACGAGTCGTCGTCGATGGGCTACACGGTGCGCGCGATGACGGCCGGGCTCTGGGCCTTCCTCAACGCCGGTGAGTTCGAGACCACGCTGCTCGACGTGATCCGCGCCGGCGGCGACACCGACACGAACGGCGCCGTAGCGGGCGCGGTGCTGGGCGCCAAGTTCGGGGCGTCGGCGATACCCCGGCGCTGGATCGAGCGCTTGCCCGACGCCGACGGGCTGAAGGCGCTGGCGGATCGTTTGTTGGATGCTGCGCGCGCGTGATCTCGGCCAGCTCGCGGTTGCCGGTCGGGCGCGACGATGGGCCCTCGCTTCATGTCGCCCGGCACTCAACGTCGGTTGAGGTGGAAGCTTGTGGCCTCGGCATGACTCCGCAAGCTTGGACGCCTCGTTAAGTGCCGGGCTCCAAATGTCCGCTCGTGGCCCATCGCCGCACCCTCCCTCTCGCGAGTCCGAACCTGTCCCAGCTTAGCGACTCAACAACCGGCCGCCACTATGCGTACGACAACGCGATATCTGATCCTGGCCCTGGCTCTCGTCTCGATTTACGGTCTGAACGAGCTGCTGAAGGGGTCTGCCGGCGGTAGGCGGACCGCAGCGCCGGCCGTCGGCGTGCTGCCGCCGGGCGCGGTCATCGCCGGCGAGCGGATGATCGTCGCGGCGTTCGAGGAGGGGCGATCCGGTATCGTCGTCCAGTCGGCCGGCGTCGCCCAGCGCCTTCTGCCCGATGACCAGGAGGGCGATCGTCACCAGCGCTTCATCCTCAAGCTGGCGTCGGGTCACACCCTGCTTTTGAGCCACAACATCGACTTGGCGCCGCGCGTCCCGCTGGCACCAGGCGACTCGGTCGAGTTCCGCGGACAGTACGAGTGGAACGAGCAGGGCGGCCTCATCCACTGGACCCATCACGACCCTCAGGGCGATCGCCCCGGCGGCTGGATCCGGCATGCGGGCACGCTCTATCGATAGGATACCTGACCCCCATCTCAGATTGCCGGTACGATGACAATCCGTTGTCTGTCCCGCTCTATACTCGAACATGGGCAAGCGGCGCGCCGGGGCGCAGAACCGACAACCGAGATTGGAGGTTTTGTGATCGATAGCTTGATCGTAATACGGCAGCTTGATGGAATAGTACATCGTATTACGAACGGCTCGATGGAGAGGGCCCAATGGCAGAGGTCGTTACCGTGTCACCGAAGTTCCAGGTTGTGATTCCGCAGAGGATTAGGGAGTCCCTCGATCTGAAGCCCGGTCAGAAGATCCGCGCGATACTGTACGGGGACCGGATAGAGCTGATCCCCGAGCGGTCGATAGAGTCGATGCGGGGCTTCCTGCGTGGGATCGACAGTTCGGTACCGCGCGACGAGGACCGGGTGTGAACGTCGTCGACTCGTCGGCCTGGCTCGAGTACTTCGCCGACGGCGCGAATGCCGACTTCTTCGCGCCGGCGATCGAGGATGTGGAGCAGCTCATCGTCCCCTCGATCACGCTGGCGGAGGTCTTCCGGCGTGTGCTGCAACAGCGAGGCGAAGGAGAAGCGCTGCAGGCGATAGCGCTGATGGAGCAGGGCCAGGTGGTCGATCTCGATTCGACGCTGGCGGTCTTGGCGGGCAAGCTGGGCCGGGACCCGGGCCTCCCGCTGGCGGACAGCATCATACTGGCGACGGCACATCAGCACGGCGCCGTCGTGTGGACGCAGGACGCCGACTTCCAGGGGCTCGAGGGCGCCCGATATGCATCCAAGCGCTAGAGCTGCCACTCGTGGGACCGCTCATTTCGGAATGCTGAATCGATCCCTTCGAAAAGCTGTCGATCACAGACCACACGCTTTCCAGCAGCTCACCCGACTTCGGTCATAATCACTTTGCCGACAACGGATTAGAGGCAGGCCTCTCCGCGCGTCATTCCGGCACGCCGGTTGCCCTGAGAAGAGGGTGTAAGAGGATCGCCGTACGGGTTATGCGCTGCAGGAGGACCAGCACTCGATGAAACTGCGCATCCCACTCTCCGTTATCGTCCCGTTCTTACTGCTCGGGCTGCTAGCGCTGCTATCATGCGGCGGCATCTCGAGCGAGAAGCTGGCGGGCCTGGATGAGGACGTGGGCGTCCTGGAAGGGGTCGTCCATCTGGTGGGCGTCCCCTGCCCTCCCACCAGCCCCCAGCTCCCACCTTGCGACGGCCCCTACCCGGGCTACAGCGTGATCGTCCACGACAGCCGTGGCGAGAACGTCGTGGCGCAGACCCGTGCGGACGATCGGGGCTTCTACCATTTGGAGCTCAAGGCAGGCAAGTACATAATCTTCACGATCCAGGGATTACACGAGCAGTTCACCGAGGCCAATGACTTCACGATCGTCGCCGGCAAGATCACGGTCCTCAACCTGACGATCGACTACGGGATACGATCGGCCGCCACCGCTCCCTAAGCGTCTCTCGGCCGGCTGAATTCACTGCACATTTTTCGGTGGAAATCCGCTGACCCACGCGTAGATTGGCAGCATGAACAAGACAGCCGATCTGCCGCCGGCCCCGGAAATGTACCGGGCGCTTTGCGACCGCGACGCCTCGTACGAAGGCGTCTTCTTCGCCGCCATCCGCACCACGGGCATCTTCTGCCGCCCAACTTGTACGGCGCGGAAGCCGCTGGAGGAGAACGTCGAGTACTACCCGTCGACCGAGCAGGCGCTGCTGGCCGGTTACCGGCCGTGCTTGCGCTGCCGGCCGTTGGAGCCGGACGGCGAGATGCCCGACTGGCTGCGTCCACTACTGGATGAGGTCGAGGCCGATCCGAGCCGCCGCTGGAAGGACGCCGACCTGCGGGCGCTGCACCTCGATCCCGGGCGCGTGCGCCGCTGGTTCCAGGCGAACCACGGGATGACCTTCCAGGCCTACCAGCGGGCGCGGCGACTGGGGCTGGCACTGGGCCGCATCCGGCACGGCGACGATCTGACCAGCGCCGCCTACGATCACGGCTTCGAATCGCTGAGCGGTTTCCGCGATGCGTTCGCCCGGACGTTCAACGGGACGCCGCGGGGGAGCCGCGCCACCGAACCCATCCAGGCGACGCGTCTGCTCACCCCGCTGGGGCCGATGGTGGCGGCGGCGAACGACGAGGGCGTTTGCATGCTCGAGTTTTCCGACCGACGGATGCTGGAGACCCAGGTCAAGCGCCTCAACAAACACTTCAAGGCCGAAATCGTCCCGGGAGAGAACGACCACATCGCCCAGCTGGACGACGAACTGAAGCGCTACTTCGACGGCGAGCTGCGCGAGTTCACCGTGCCGCTCGTCTACCCGGGCACCGAGTTTCAAGTCGCCTGCTGGGATTACCTGCGCACGATACCCTACGGCGAGACGCGCGCCTACGCCGACGAGGCGCGGGCGATCGGCAAGCCGAACGCACAGCGCGCAGTGGGCCGCGCCAACGGCGACAACCGCCTCGCGATTATCCTCCCCTGCCACCGAGTGGTGGGGAACGACGGTCGTCTGACCGGTTACGGCGGTGGCCTGTGGCGGAAGCGATTCCTGCTCGACCTGGAGCTGAAGCACCAGGACCTGGAGCTTAGGCACCAAGAAGGCTGACATCCCTTCTGATGTTGAAACGAGGGCGCTCGGCTGCGGCGCGCTGAGAGTCGTTCCGGTGATACGTACTACCTGCGGAAACTGAACAGCGCGCTGAACCCGAGGCGCTGGAAGTATTGGTTACGGAACCCGGTCTCGGCGCGCGACCACTCTCCGCGCAGGTGGAGGCTCGTGTTGGAGCCGAGCGGGCAGGTCGCCTGAGCGATGATGAAGCTGCCAGTGTCGCGGTCGCTGGGCGCGACCAGGGCGTCGGGTGGCCCGGGATCGGTGTATTTCTTGAAGGCGATGCCCGCGTAAACCTGGGCCGAGGCATTGCCGACCGGCGCCGACAGGAGGAGCGCGGCGCGCTGCGACCGATAGTCGAAGCCGGCGATGTTGGAGTAGCCCCAGCTTAGTCCGCCCTCGAGCTGCAGAAAGATGGTCTCGGCGGTCGCCCAATCAGCCCTCAGCCCCCAGCGGCTATCCTCGCGATTGAAGGCGAGGGGGTCGGTGTACTGTTCGCCGCCGACGGCGACGGTGAAGCGGGCCACGCCGGGGCCCAGCGCGTGATTGACGCT
>CAYFSW010000059.1:0-17690 GCA_964345885.1 uncultured Gemmatimonadota bacterium
CAGCACGGCGGCCATGCCGACGGGCCGGCTCAGCTCGCGGTTGAGCGCCAGCGACTCTCGGTAGTAGATGAGCGCCGAGTCCAGCTGGCCCCGGGCGTGGAACGCGAGCCCGATGTTGACCAGCGCGTTGGCCATGCCGACGGGCCGGCCCCGCTCGCGCTCGAGCTCCAGCGACTCTCGGTAGTAGACGAGCGCCGAGTCCAGCTGGCCCCGGGTGTGGAACACGAGCCCGATGTTGCCCAGCGCGTCGGCCATGCCCGCGGGCCGGCCCCGCTCGCGCTCGAGCTCCAGCGATTCTCGGTAGTAGACGAGCGCCGAGTCGAGCTGCCCCTCGGTCCGCAACACGTTCCCGATGTTGCCCAAGGCACTGGCCACGCCTTCGGGCCGGCTCAGCTCGCGATTGAGCTCCAGGGCCTCCCGGTAGTAGACAAGCGCCAAGTCCAGCTCACCTAGGGTATAGTGCAGGTCCGCGACGCGTCCCAACACCGCCGAGTAGTCCGGGTGTTCCAGACCTTCTCTCGACGCCCCTAATCGCCCCGCTTCCTCCTCCAGCAGCGCCAACGCCTCATCCAATCGCCCCATGAACTCGTAGGTGTTCGCCAACAGGGTCCGCGCCGCTCCCAGCTCTGGATCAAGATCAAGCGCCTTCCGGTACGCCGACTCCGCCGCCTCGTGCTCATACTCCCCCGCATGTGCGATCCCCAGATTTAGATACTTACGTGGCAACAACCCCTTCAGGCTGTCCGCCTCCGCAATCTTTCGCTCCGTCGCGGCAATGTCGTCTCTCAGCAGCTCGATCGCTTCACCGTTGCGCTCGTCGTATAACGCCGCTAACGCCCGCTCATATGAATCCCCTGCCTCACTCGCGTGCCGCTTCCACTCCTCCAGCAGGGCAACAAGCTCGCCCACGCCGACCTCCAGACGCGCCGCCTCCGCCAGCAGAACGTCGATCTCTGCCTGCTCCTCCTGTGATCGCCCCCGCGCCTGTGCCTCGATGATCCGTTCCAGTTCCCTGTGATCTTTGACCAGCGTAACCAGCCGCACCTGGGCGACGATAACTTCCTCCAGCTTCTGCTCAGCCTCCACCTGAATCGTGATCTCTCCGTCCCACGGCCGGAGCACTTCGTGGCCAGCCAACTGCACCCGGAGGGTGGCCTGCATCCCGATCTCCCAGTCGGCCGGGAGCTGTATTCTGAACAGCCCGTCCTCATCCGTCTCGCCCGGCACGTCAGGCTCCAGCAGCCGCAGCGGCGTGTACGGCACCACGCTCCCATCTAGGTGCTTCACCTGGCCCGTAAGGATGGGCGGCTGTGCATCGGCCGTACTCCACAGCGCGGCGAGTGCGATGACCGTAAGTGAGAAGCGCCGCATCACTTCCTCCTTAAAGCGTACCATCACCAAGGGCACCAAACGCGCTTGATCCCCAGCAGTAGATAGGCCCGCCCACTGTCACCGCGCACCACCACTAGCACGGGCCGTGCTGTCCCCCATAGAGGCGTGTCTGTAGTAGTCACTTGCACCTCCTGCGCGTCGGACAAAACCCCTGCCCCGCGTCCGGTGCTCGCATGTTCGTGCCTCCAAACTGCGGCGGTAGTTCGCACCATCGCCTGTTCCGCCTCAGTAACTCCGCTCGACCCACGAGGGGGGAACTTGCACACCAATCGTGTTAGTGCCCACCAACGCGCACGGGAGCCGACCGATCCGATGTAGTCCCGTCGCCGAGCTGACCGTGGATGTTATAACCCCAGCAATATGCGACGCCGCTCGTCGTGATCCCACACGAATGTTGGCCGCCGGCGCTTGCCGACACGAACGTGTGTCCGCCGGAGACCGCTACGGGGTCCGAGGTGCCACTCCCGGTGGCTGCGCCGAGTTGCCCAAACCGGTTGCTGCCCCAACAATACATATCGCCGCTAGTGGTCACTCCGCAGGAGTGGTGGCCATCGTGGATACCGCCAGTGCTGACTGAGGCAAAGGTCAGTCCTCCCGTGACGTCCCCGGCTCCGCTCGTACCCGTCCCGCCAATCCCAAGCTGGCCGTATTGGTTGTTCCCCCAACAGTAGGCGGTGCCGTTGCTCCTGACTCCGCAGTTATGGAATGTACCGGCCTCGACTTGCGTGAAGTCATGCATGGTATCGCCATCGAATGAGCCACCCCAGCAACGGGCAATGTTTCCACTACTCATGCCGCAGTTGTGGTACCCTCCGGCGCTCAGCGACGTGAATGTGTGTCCTCCGGTCACCGCCACTGGCGTCGGGCTGGCGGTGTGCGTTCCGTCACCTAGCTGACCGGCAAGATTGTATCCCCAACAATAGGCAATGCCGGCTATCGTGACGCCGCATGTATGGGAGTTCGCCGGCTGACCATGGTTTCCTCCGGCACTCACCGAGGCGAACGTCAGCCCGCCTGAGACTTGCACCGGAATGTCACTGCCGTTCGTCGTCCCGTCGCCGAGCTGGCCCGCGTGGTTGCTGCCCCAGCAGTAGGCGGAACCGCTGGTCGTGACTCCGCAGGTGTGACTGTTCGTCCCCGATGCGCTAATCGAGGTGAACGTGTATCCACCGGACACCTTGACGGGCAACGTGCGCGTGACAACCCAACCGTCGCCGAGCTTTCCGTTGTTGAACCCCCAGCAATAGGCGGTGCCGCTCGTCGCGAGCGCGCACGTGTGGTGGCCGCCAGCGCTGATGGACTGGAACGCAAAGACATCGAAAGAGCTGCTAGTCTCATTCGGTAGTCCCGCCGCACTCGCTTCCAGTACGTACCCCGCGCCGGTGTTGTCCAGCGCGACGTCCCTAAACGTGGCGACGCCGTTCACGGCAGCCACGGTCGTGGTTCCCAGCAGTGTCGACCTCGTCGGGTTCGTCTCGAGCGTGAGGGTCACCGGCTTTGTTCCATCCGTCACACGGTTCCCACGCGCGTCCAGGAGCGTGACCTCCACCTCTGGCCACATCCTGACCATGAGAAGCGCCTCGCTGGGTTGAACGCTGAACACCATCTCGGTCGCGACCTGATCCACGACGATCCTGGCCGTTCCGGCGGCGCTATCGGTGCGTGCCGTGACGGTCGCCGTGCCGTTGGCGACGGCGGTCACCAATCCAGTCGGGTCGACCTGCACGCCGCCGACCGCGGACCATGTGATCGTTTCATTGGGCATCGCGTTTCCCAATGCATCTCGTGCGCTGGCTGTGAGGTGGACGGTGTCGCCTAGGGAGCGGAGCGTCGTCGTCTGTGGCGTCACCAACACCCGGTTCACCGTCTGCGACACTATTACTGAAGCTCTTCCGGTAATACCGTCGGTCGCCGCCGTGATGGTGGCGGCGCCATTGCTGATGGCGGTCACGAGCCCGGTCGAACTCACGGTCGCGACGTTATCATCCGACGACGCCCACATGAATGTCTTGCCGGAAATCGTGTTGCCGCTGGCATCGCGGGCGCCGGCGGTGAGCTGCACGGTCTCCGCGAGCGAAACGAGCGTGGCAGTGGCGGGCGTTACTAGGACCGACGCGACAGTCGGTGACCCGGTGGGGTCAGCGGCACCACAGGCGGAGAGCATAAGGCTTCCGGCAAGGGTCACCACGAGGCCAAGGCCGTTCACAACCGATCGGGGCGCAACGGGCAAGTTCGCTCCGCGCCTCCCATGCGTTCGGTGCGTGACCAGCGACACGTCTCGTCAAACCTTTCTGTGCATTCTTTGAGTCCCACGGATTGCGACGTTAGCCTGGTTAATAATGGTATTCCGCCGTCACGCCACCGTCACTGAGGCGTCAGCCTTCCCGTGACGCCCATCTCCCCGGAGTTTCTGCCGGTGCTCGAGCTGCGCACGTTCAGCGGGCCGCGCTGCGTCTCTGTCAGCAGCAAGATCCGCAACCCCTGGTGCTCGACGGTGTCGATCGCGGCGACCCGATGCTTGCGGCGGACGACATGAAAGCGATCCGCTTCGCCAGGTCGAGGGTCGCGCTCGCCGGCCTGTCAGGCTACGTAATTGCCTGAGTCGAGTATAGGCGCGCCGCGCAGCGTTCAACCTTCTCACCGCTCAGCCCGTCTAACCCTCTGCCTCGCCGTGCAGCCCCGTTCAGCAGGAGGTTCACCATGTGTCATCCGCGAAACTTCATCCCGGTTGTGACTCTGTTGACGGCTTTCGTATCCGCAGCGCCCTGCAGCGGGCAAGATCGGCCCAGATCGGGTGAGTTGAGCTTCTGGACGGTAGGAAACGAGGGCACGGCCCTTCGATTCGGGCCCGATCTGTACCGGATACTCGAGAACGAGGAAGACGGTCTCGAGCCGATTCTCCTGGCTATAGCGGAACAGCCGCTATCCGAGGTTCAGATACTGGAGAGAACCGGGCTCTCAGGCGCCCGGCTCCTCGACCTCCTCCCGACCCTCAGCGCCCTGCACATCGTCACCCAGGGTGCGGAGGACCGATGGGCGACGACCCTCCCGGTCATCACGGACCACCAGATGAGGCGGATCAGGCAGAGCTTGATCCCCGTGGCGCGGGCGCAGAGGGAACACAGCAATGGTGTTACCTCACTTATACGACCGTGCGCGAAGCCGGCCTGCAGTCGCGTCCTGGCCGCAAGGCTTCGCGGAGTCCGCCGAACGCGGGCAGCTCGAGCACGGGCAACCTCTCCGGGGCGAGGGGCGTCACGGTGGGGATGACGCTTCTGTGACGGTCGCGTGACTGCGGAATACGACTATTGGCGGGGTAACGTCGCAAACCGTGAGAATGGTGTGCGTGTGCCCGGCGGTGGCATAACACTATTGGTGAAACATTGGTGGTAACATGTTGAGGTTCTTGGTGAGGTTATTGGCTTGGTGCTTCGGTATATCTCTGGCATTCGCCGGGCTGGTAGAATTGTCGTTCAGCCTGACAAGCGGAGTGCTGTTCCTCTTCATGAGCGCCCTAGTGCTCCCGCCACCTACCAGGCTCGCGCGCGAGCTGCTAGGGATCAAGATACCAACGGAGGTGCGGGTCGGATTGTTTATGATGGTGTCTGTGCTGGCTGGCGTGATCAGTAACGTCGAGAGGCAACGTCGGAAATCGGAGGAACGTGAGGCGTTTAAGACTGCTCTTGAACTGGGCACCCGAGCACTTGTCTACCTCAACGACACGGAACTGTTGGAGCGAGCGGTGTTGTACCTCCAACTACTTAACAACA
Organism: uncultured Gemmatimonadota bacterium; assembly: GCA_964345885.1. Taxonomy (GTDB): domain Bacteria; phylum Gemmatimonadota; class Gemmatimonadetes; order Palauibacterales; family KS3-K002. The sequence continues at coordinate 5,163 of CAYFSW010000059.1, forward strand.
TGTCTGAGCATGAATGCGGAATGGTCGCCAAAGGACTCCCATCTCTCGATAGTGTACTCAGTGCCATTGACTCTCTTGACCCCGGTTCTCGGCTGAGGTGGAAGATGTTGGCTGTTGAGGCTCGTCGGGAGCTCGCAGCAGGCGGCGAGCCTCAGCTCGTTTCCCAGGCACAAGTGGTACGGGCCGTTGACTGGTTGGCTGCAAATGCGACCGATGCCGACGCGGCTGCGCTGGCCCATCTGGATGAACTCGATGCGGTGACACCAGAAGAGGCGTGCGCCGGTATCAATGCCTTCTACAGACTCGCGATTCGGGCACCCGCTGTACATCGCCGCATACTGCTTCGTCTCGCCGTGCAGCCAGAGTGACGTGGTGAACCTGCTGCGGGACACGGCGCCAGGTGAAGGACAATGGATGGCGAGGGCAAGGACGAACCAGGTCACACGAGTTTGTGGCTCGTCATTTGCACAGGCAAACATTCCGGCTGCGGCTTTCAAATCCATCACGGCGAGCAGAAACTCATCGGCCGCCACGGCGATATTCGGCTCGTTGACGACGGTTACGCTTCGCGTTTGCACTGCACCGTCGAGAACATCGGAGGCGTGCTTCGGGTCGTTGATCTCTATTCAGCGAACGGTACCTACATCAATGGACAGCTGATAGAGCAGGGCTCGCTCGTACCCGGTGATGAGCTACTTGTGGGCAAGACGATCCTTGTGTGCCGGACCATGCCAGCCATGACTAGGGCCGAAGGCCTGGACTCTCCCAGCCGTGTTCAACAAATCTTGATTTCGTGCCTCAACTGCGGGAAAACGGAATACGCCAGTTGGTTTACGGTTGAGAGTCCCTCGGGCGGGCACGACATCTTCTACGTTTGCGACCACTGTGGCTACTGGGGACAACTAGCAGCTCCGCCCTAGCTTATAGAAAGGATTCCCCTGAGAATGTCGTGGCCAGCTGCCGGCCTTTCTGGAGAAGAAGGTCTTCAAGGGCTGGGAGCGGTTCTGGACGCCGGTTCTTCAAGCTTGTGCGCGTCCCCCGATCGTCATAGAACCGGGCGGCGTGCTAGTGGATACGGTCCACCTGTGGGGAGCACTGCCGGGGCACAACCCCGGGCTGGAGTTCCAGTCCGACGATGTGGATGGGGTTTACCGCATCGTGACGCCCGATGTGGCCTTCAACGGCGGCGAACCGGTCCCGCTGGACTATCGGATCTCTAACCTTTTCGCCCTCCACGATCCACGCAGGTAAGAAAGACCACCGGATCAGCCCAGATTTCGCCGCTTGGGCAGCGATGTAAGAAATACTTGACACTCTGTACAAAGTATTGTACTATGTGTCGTGTAATTCTGACCTGGCCGCCGCCGGGGCCACGCTAGCAGGAGAAACCTCATGACACCTATCAGTTGGGCACTCATCGCCGGCGTCGGCGTGATCCTCTTCGCCGTCGGGCTATGGTCGTTCGTCCGCGCCGGCTTCCCCGCCGGCCACCCGGCCGCCGCCGCGGGGCCCGAGGGCGATGTCGAGCTCCCGGTGGCGCCGCAGCAGCGGCGGGCCCGCTGGGGGCTGGCGATCGGCGTGGTGATGTCGGTCGCGATACTCGCCGTCTTCGTGAGCAAAGGGCCGTCGACCTACTACCAGGACACGGGCTTTCGGCTGCTGAGCTACGGGCTGTTCGCGCTCTGGCTGGTGGCACACCTGACGATGCTGCGGCTCACCCGCCGGGCGGCGGGTGAATCGGAGGTCGTGGAGGACGAGCGGGACCGGGCGATCAGGACGCGGGCGCTGACGGTATCGCTGATCGCGGTGTTTCTAGTACTGGCCGCGTGGGCGATCGGGCTCACCGAGTACTACTGGGACGAGAAGGCGATCCCCATCGACTACCCGTACTTCATCCTCTGGTCGGCGCTGGTCGTCGGCCTGTTGAGCCGTGAGGTGGGGGTGCTGATGGGCTACGCGGGGTGGCACGGCCATGGCGAAAGCTGAGATCAAGAACCAGATCCGCCGGCTGCGCTTCGAGCACGGCGAGATGACGCAGCAGGAGCTGGCGAACCGGGCCGGCTGTACGCGCCAGACCATCGTGCTGCTCGAGCAGGGCCGCTACGTCCCTTCCCTGGCCCTGGCCTTCCGCATCGCCCGGACGTTCGGCGCGGCGGTGGAAGATGTATTCGAATGGACGGAGAGCGAGGGCGAGCGATGAGATCGATGATATTCTCCCTGGTGACCGGCGTAGCCCTGACGCTGTTGATGCGCGGCCCGGCTCCGGCGCCCGCTCCGCAGTCGTGCTATGTCCCCGCGGTTGCCGAGCAGGAGTTGGCCGAGGCGATAATCGTCCGGATCATCGAGGCGGTCGGCGATAGTCTTCCGGTCACGGGCGAGACGCTAAGGAGTATACACGTGAATGGTGACGAGCTCACTGTCATCCTCATCCGCATCCACGAACAGGCGGCCGTCGCTCACTCGCGCCGCAAGACCTCCATCGGGTCGGCTCGCCCCGCCCGCAAGGCGGGGATCCAACTCGCCGCCAGAGCGACGGCTGTGACGAGCAGGATGCCCGCCGCGAAGGTCAGCGGATCCCTGGCGCTCACGCCGTAGACCATGTTCGCCATGAGACGCGTGAGCGCGATCGCCCCGCCCGTGCCGATCGCCAACCCGATGGCGGCAAGCGCGAACCCGTCCTTGATCACCCGGCCGATCACCTCGCTCACCTGTGCACCCAGCGCCATACGGATCGCGATCTCGTTCGACCGCTGGGCGACGGAGAAGCTGAGCACACCATAGAGTCCAACCGCGGCCAGGAGCAACGCGGCGGCCGCGAAGACGGCCAGCACCAACATGCTGAAGCGACGCGACGCCAAAGAATCGGACAGCACCTCATCCATCGAGTGGACCTCGTAGATCGGCTGCGCCGGATCCACCTCCATGACGGCCTGTCGTATGGCCGACGTGAGGGCCATCGCCTCCATCTCGCTCCGTACCACCAGCGTCATGAACGGCATCGGCGCCTGTGCGTAGGGCCTGAATATCTCGGGCCGCGGAGCTTCATCGAGACCGTCGTGACGAGTGTTGCCCACGATGCCGACGATCGTGGCCCAATCGGCGTCCTCGTCGGTGGGATCGCCCCAGGTGACCCGCCGCCCGATCGGGTCCTCGTCCGGCCAATAGAGGTCGGCGAGCGCCTGGTTGATTACCACGACGCCGGGTGTCTCGGCACCGTCGCCCTCCGTGAAGACCCGTCCGCGAAGTATAGGGATTCCCAGCGTTCCAAAGTAGTCGGGGCTGGCCAGCTGGTATCCGCCGTGTGACTCTTCGCCGGGCACCAGCGGACGGCCTTCTATCGCGAATACCAGATCCCCCTGGATGCCGGAATTGATCGGCAGACTGAGTACGCCACCCGCCGAAAGGACACCCGGAACCGCCCGCACTCTCTCCAACGTCTCCCGGTAGAACCCCCTCTGCTCGACCTCGCTCGGGTACAGCCGCTCGGGTATGTCGACGCGGGCGGAAAGCGTCCTTCGCGGATCGAATCCGGGATCGACGCCGTTGAGTGCGATATACGTCCTGACCGTGAGCCCAGCGCCGACCAACAGTAGTAACGACACCGCGACCTCGGAGACGATGAGTCCGTTGCGAAGCCGGCTCCGGGCTCGAGTCGACGTCACTCTGCTTCCACCGACGATCGCCGATAACGTCGATGTGCGACCGAGGGATTGGATGGCCGGAGCCAGCCCGAACAGCAGTCCCGTTCCTAATACGATCGACAGCACGAACGCCAGCACCCTGAAGTCGGCGCCGACCTCGGACAGCCGCGGGATTCCCTCCGGCGCGAGGGCCACCAGGGCCTGTGTTCCCCACAGCGCGGCGATGAGTCCCACGCTGCCACCCAGGAGAGCCAGTACGACGCTCTCGGTCAGCAGCTGTCGGACGCTCCGCGGCCGGCCGGCCCCCAAGGCGGACCGCAAGACGATCTCCTTCTCCCTGCCCGACGCCCGCACGAGCAACAGGCCGGCCACGTTGGCGCAGGATATGAGCAGCAGAAACCCCACGGCGGCCAGGAGTACGTACAGCGTGGAGCCGAGATTGCCGACCACCGACTCGTGTAACAGAACCAGGATCAGTCCTTCGTTGGCGTTCACCGAAGGGTAGGTCTGGGCCAAGCGCTCGGCGATCATCGTCATCTCGGCCTGAGCCCGAGAGATTTCGACATCGCCTTTCAAACGAGCCAGGGCGTTGAAGTACTGGGCGCCCCGGTTGTCTGCCGGGTCGATCCCCAGGTCGAACGGCGGGTCGGGAACCCGGTATCGCGACGCGGCCCAAAACTGCGCGTCGCCGGGGTATCCGAAGCCCGGCGGCATGACGCCCACGATCGTGTATTCTCCGCCCTCCACCCACAAAGAGCGGCCGAGGACCGCCACATCTCCCGCGAACTGCGATTGCCAGAAGCCGTATCCAATGACCAGGCTGGGATCACCACCGGGCGGGTCGGCGTCCGGCGCGAGTCGCCGCCCCAGGAAGGCGTTGACGCCGAGCACGGAGAAGAAGTCGGGGGTCACTATCGCGCCCCGCACGACATCCGGTGTTTCCGCACCCGCTACACTGAACCGCCCGGTGACGAAGCCGGCGAGGTTCTCTAACGACTCACTCTGTTCTTTGATGTCGAGGAAGTTGGCACCGCTGTGATTGTCGCGATCTTCACTCCCCTCGGTCGTATACAGCCGGACCAGTCGGTCCGAGTCGGGAAACGGCAGCGGGCGCAATATTACCCCGTTCACCACGCTGAAGATCGAGGTCGTCGCACCGATCCCGAGCGCCAGAGTGGTCACCGCCACGACCGCGAACCCTGGTGCTCGAACAAAGCCGCGCACCGCATAGCGTATGTCTTGTATCATCGACCGCATCGATCGGCTCCTGTGTTGCCGACCCATCGCGCAGGCCTTCAGGGAGGGAGGATATCGGGTTCTCCTCGAACCGGGCGCCGCCGAGCGCCCGCCGGCCAGTGGTGGGTCATCGGGCCCTTCGCGTCCGAGCTTCCTCGGTGCAAGGCTCGTACCCGGGAGGCCACTGCCGCATTCGCACCCCCGACCGGCGCGCCCACAGGAGGGGATGGTCGGTTGTGGGATGGGGCTTCTCGGAACCGCACACCGTTGGTCGCCGGGGAGCCGACCCGGCCAGCGGCGCCCGGCTTCAGCCGGAGATGAGGTCGGTCAGGTCCAGATTGCCCAGGAACGGCTCGACCCGCTCGCCGAGGAGCAGCCGCCGCGCGACGTTGCCGATCTGACCCGCCGCGTATCGAGCCTCGCTGGCCAGCTGCGGGTATCCACAAAGCGTCTCTCCGATCCGCTCCAGCGAGCGCCGCGAGCGCTCGGAGATGTTGTCCCAGCCGCCCATCCATTCGGCCAGCGCCTTCATGAACGCCAGCGGCGTGGGGAAAGCCTCGCGCTCTAGCTGCGGGCCCTCGATTCGCCCGTGAAACGGAGGGAGGTCGGGCCGATGGGCGTAGGGCTCGACGCTGAGGAAGCCTCTTTCGTCCGCAGCGAACACCAGGTTCAGACCGCGGGCCCTGGCACGGAGCCGCAGCTCGTGCTTGATCTGCAAATCGTCGCACTCATCGATCAGCAGATCGAGCCCATCCAAGAAGTTCGCCAGGTTGGCCGCGCTCACGCCGTCATCGAAGACCGTCAGCTCGAGATAAGGATCGATCTTGACGATGCGTCGCGCCACGATGGTCGTCTTCTTCCGGCCCAGCTCATCGAATCCCGCACCGAGTCGATTCAGGTTCGACAGGTCGAGTCGATCGAAGTCGGCCAGGATTATCGCGCCGCACAGATGCTCCTGAGCCACCGTCACGGCCGCCTCACCGCCGACGGACAAGCCGATGACGCCGATTCGCTTACCGCGCAACTGCACCATCTCTTCCCGCGTGATCTTGTCCAGGTTGCGGTTGGTGACTACCTCGTAATACTCGTCCCGATCGAGGAGGTGCACGACCTTCGCTTCCCACGGCAGGTAGATCCAGTTGCCGTATGACGCGTCGCCGTCGTGCCCGGCGAGCTGCTCGTTGATGAAGCACCTTCTCTCCGCGTCAGCCGACCCTGCCGGCCGCCGTACCACGGCGAGCTCGGCGAGCTGGCGATCGATCGTGTCGATCACGGCGACGTCATGCTCGCGGCAGACGGCGTGAAAGCGATCCGCTTCGCCGGACCCGAGCCGGACGATCCAGGGCCGCCAACAGGAGGCCGCCGACCCATCGGCCGACGCGAGCCGCCGCGCGAAGTCCGCCAAGTCGAGGGTCGCGCTCGCCCGCGAATTTCCCGTCACAGCTCGAGCTCCCACGTCTCACTCACGAGATCGTGCCCGAAACTGTGGTGTGGCTCCCTATCGACCACCGTGAAGCCGGTTTTTTCGTAGATCCTTCGAGCGGCGTGCAGCACGTCGTTGGTCCACAGAGTCAGCTTGCGGTAGCCCACGAGACGGGCGAACCGGACGCACTCCTCCACCAGGCGGCTGCCGATGCCCAGATTCCGCGCCTTCGGCTCGACCAGCAGCAGGCGCAGCTTCGCCACCGTCTTCGTCTTCTTGACCAGAAACACCGAGCCGACGTTCTCGCCGTCTTTCTCGGCTATCCAGCACCGTTCCCGCCTCGGGTCGTAGCTCTGGATGAAGTTGGCCACGATCTCGGCCACCAGCGCCTCGAACCGCTCATCCCAGCCGTACTCCTGCGCGTACAGCACGCCGTGGCGCTGGACCACCCAGCCCATGTCGCCCGGCTGGTGCGGTCGCAGGATGTAGGGCACGCGGTGCTCCGGCCCGGCGCCCAGCAACCGCTCGATGGCGTGCATCGCGTCGACCAGACTCTCCTGCTCTTCCTCGCTCAGCTGGTCCAGCATGGCGCCGATCTCATCGCGGGACGCCGCGTTCAGCTTGGCGAAAGCCTCCTGCCCCTGCCGCGTCAACCGCAGGAGCGTCTGGCGACCGTCGATCTGCGAGCGCTCTTTCGCCAGCAGCCCCTGCTTGTGGAAGCCGCGCAGGATCCGGCTCACGTAGCCGGCATCCAGGTCGAGCTCCTCGCCCAACTCCGTCGCCGTCGTCCCCTCGTGGTGCGCCAGCTCGTAGACCACCCGGGCCTCGGTCAGCGAGAAGGGGCTTCTCAACAGACCTTCCTGGAGAACGCCGATCTGGCGTGTGTAGAAGCGGTTGAAGCGCCGGACGGCCTCTACGCGTTGATCGAAATCGGTTCCCGTCATCTTGCAGCGGAGCGCTAGCGGTTGAGCGGTCGGCCAAGCCGGGCGATCGTTGCCATAATACACTATATAGTTGCCTACGTCAAGTATATGCGGCGCTCGCTACACTGAGGGAGCACCCGCTGCTGGTGCGTACGCTGAAGAAGAATGAGAAGAACCCGACGACGGCGAGGCTCGAGCTCAGACTACCGAACAGCAGGGCTCCGATCGACCCTCTAGGATCTCCCTCAGGGTCTCGAGGCCACGGCGGAGTGCTTCTGCGCTGGCCGGCGCGCCGATGCAGATGCGCACGGCGTGAGGAACGATGTCCCGCCCCACGGCGAACGACTCCGCACCGGTTATCAGGACTTCCCGGTGCCGGGCCTGCTCCACGAAGTCACCGCTTCGCCACGGTTCGGGAAGCCGCAGCCAGACGTGGATCGCGGTGGGATGGGTGCTGTAGTCGAAAGAGCCCAGGATCTCCTCGAAGATGCGATGCCGCTCCCGCGTCGCGGCCCGCTTCCCCATCAAGATCTCGTCCACCTTGCCATTTGTGATCCAGAGGGCGGCGATCTCGGCCGTGAGCGGTGATGCCATCCAGACGGTCGCCCGCACCCCCGCGTCCAATCGTTCCACCAGCCTCTCCGGCGCCAGCACGTAAGCGATTCGCAATGCCGGCGCTATGCTCTTACCCGTGCTCGCGACGTAGCACGCGTTTTCCCGGGCGAACGTCGAGAGCGGAAGCGGCGTCTCCTCCAACAGAAACCCATGCACGTCGTCCTCGACCACCAGTACACCATGGCGCTCGGCGATCGCCGCGATCCGCCGCCGCCTCTCTTCCGGCATGATCGAACAGGTCGGGTTCTGAATCGTCGGCACCAGGTAGAGGGCCCTTACATCTTCTGCGGCGCAGACGCGCTCCAGCGCCTCCGGGGTCAGCCCGAACTCATCCATCGGCAGGCCACGCAGCCGCAGGCTGAGTATCTGCGCCAGCGCTTTGACACCGGGATAGGTCAGCGACTCCGTCAACACGAGATCCCCCGGCCGGGTCAGCGTGGCGAAGATGACGTTCAGCGCATGCTGCGCGCCCGCACAGACGAGCACCCGATCGCCCTCCGCCTCGAGGCCCGTCCGCCGAATCAACTGCGCCCCCGCTTCCCGCTGCCGCGCCGAACCCGAGAAGCGCTGGTAGCTCAGCAGATGAGCGTGGTCCGGCTCGTCCGCCAGCTCCCTCAGCGTCTCCGCCAAAATCCGCCCTTCCTCCACCCGCACCTCGGGGAAATTGTGGCTCAGATCGACGACCTGGCCATCCTCCTCCTGAAACCCCACCCCCCAAACACCGCTTTGAGCCCCGCGGATGAACGTGCCACGGCCCACCTCTCCCACGACCAGCCCCCGGCGCTCCGCCTCCGCATAGCCGCGGCTCACCGTGCCCACCGTCACCCCCAGCTGCCGAGCCAGCGCCCGGTGCGTCGGCAAGCCGTCCCCCGCCGCCAGCTCGCCCCTTTCCACCGCCTCGGCGAGCGCGTCGGCGAGCGCCTTGTAGATCGGCCCCTCGCGATCCCGTAAATCAGGTGTCCAAATTGTCATGGCGACAATCATAACCTTGACAGGGACAATTGTCAAGCACATCGTGGGATTGTGTCCTATATACCTGGAGATAGAGATGAACTGTATCGATACAACTGCGATACCGGGCGTTCGTCCTGGCGACTGTGTCTGGCCCGAGCGGGAGGACGCTCACCGCCGTAGTTCGCGAATCCCCGCCTTACTGCGTGCCTTGGGCCGCGCCCTGGCCGACGCCTGGCGGCTTCCCTACTTCGCCGCGCTCGCCCGCATGGAAGCGCTGAACGGGCGAGCCGAGCACGCCGGTGGCGGTGGCGCCACGGCGCGAGCGGAGGGGCTTCCGGCTGCGGCAGCGGCGAAGAGCCCCGAGCGGGCGGGCCGGTCGCGTGGAGGATCGGCCGCGGACCTGTCGACGAGCGAGTTTGGCGAGCTGGTTCGGGACGCCGGCGCGATTGCGGCGCGTTACTGGAACGAGCTTTCGAGGCGGCGCGCATTCACACGGCCGCCGGAGGCTCTGGTGGAGTGCATCCGCAGCGAGGCGCTGCCGCAGCGTCCTGCCCATCTGGGGGAGATCCTGGGGCGGATCGAGCGGGAAGTGGTGCCTTACCCGAACGGACCGGGCCATCCGCGCTGGTGGGGCTTCGTGTGCTCGCCGCCCCATCCGGCGGGGATAGCCGCCGAGCTCATCTCGGCGACGTTGAACAACTACGTGCACGGGACGTCACAAATCGCTGTGGACGTCGAGCTGAAAGTGCTGGAGTGGCTGGCCGAGATGATCGGGCTGCCGCCGCGGTCGAGCGGCGTGCTGGTGAGCGGCGGGTCCGCCGCCAACCTGGTAGCGCTGGCCGCGGCGCGGGAAGCGAGCGCACCGGGGACGCGGACTCGGGGGGTGGCGGCGCTGGCACGACCGCGAGCGGTCTACGCTTCGACCCAGATCCACTCGTGCATCGGCCGGGCACTGGAGACCCTGGGCCTCGGGAAGGACGCGCTGCGCGCCATTCCCGTCGACGCCGACTGGCGCACCAATGTTGACGAACTTCGGGCAGTCATTCGCCGGGACATCGAGGCTGGGGTCGAGCCCATGGCTATAGTGGGCAGTGCGGGGACAGTGAACACCGGGGCCGTGGACCGTCTCGACGCGCTCGCCGACGTGGCGGAGGAGGTAGGCTGCTGGTTCCACGTGGACGGCGCCTACGGGGCGTTCGCGGGCTCGCTGCCCGAGCTGGCCGGGCGCTACCGCGGCATCGAGCGGGCGGATAGCGTGGCCGCCGATCCGCACAAGTGGCTATACGTTCCCGTGGAAGCCGGCGCGGTGCTGGTGCGCGACCCGTGGACCCTGGTGTCCGCGTTCGCCACGCGCGCCGATTACTTCGCCCTGCAGGAAGGCAGCTACATCGAGGGCTCGGTCTGGCTTCCCGATCGTACTCTGCAGCTTTCCCGGGGATTCCGCGCGCTCAAGATCTGGGCGGTGATCCAGGCCATCGGAATGGATGGCTACCGTGAACTGTGGCGCAACGATATCGCCGTCGCCCGGGAAGTCAGGCGGCTGGCGGCCGCGAATCCCAAGCTGGAGGTGCTCGCCGAATCCGATCTGAGCATCTTCTGCATCCGCTACCTGCCGGAGCAGGGCGACGGCGACATCGACGCGTTCAACCGCCGGCTGTTGGACCGGATCCATCGAGACGGCCGTCACTTCGTTACCCCGGTCGTGTTGAACGGCAGCTATGGTCTGCGGGGCTGCGTATTGAACTTCCGCTCCACGCTGAACGACGCGCGCCTCTTCGTCGAGACCGTGCTCGAGCTCGGAGCGGAGCTGGAGCGCGAGTGAGAGGTGGATACGATGAAGAACGAGGAGCTAGCCCGGGCTTTCCCAGTCCTGTCGACTCCCCTCATCGCCGACGCGATGCTACGACTAAAGCTGCCGCCGCGCGTTGCGCCGGCAGGAGTGACCCCGCTGCAACCGGGCACACGTCTGGCGGGCAGGGTCCAGCCGGTCAGGCACTACGGGAGCGTCGACATCTTCATTGAGGTGATGGCGGGTGCGGAGCCGGGAGACGTCCTGGTCATCGACAATCGGGGAAGAACCGACGAGGCATGCATCGGCGATCTCACCGCGCTGGAGGCACGCGCCCAGGGCCTCGCCGGCATCGTGGTCTGGGGACTGCACCGGGACACGGCGGCGCTGCGCGAGATCGGCTTTCCGGTCTTCAGTCACGGTGCCTGTCCGTTCGGGCCGTTGCGCCTCGATGAGCGAGAGCCCGAGGCGCTGAGCTCTGCCCGCTTCGGTGAGCTCTCGACGACGAAGGACGATGTCGTCTTCGCCGATGACGACGGCGTGGTATTCGCACCGCTCGAGCGTGCCGGCGAAGTCGTCGACGTCGCCCGGCAGATCCAGGAGACCGAAAGGCGGCAGGCGCAGGCACTGCTCCGCGGGCAGACCCTCTACCGGCAGCTGCGCTTCCGCGAGTACCTGGCGAAACGGGCGACGGATCCAGGCTTCACACTCCGGGACCACCTGCGAGAGATCGAAGGCGCGATCGAAGAGTAGAGCGCTCGCAGCGGATCGGGCGAAGCTTAGACTTCGGGGGCGGCAGGGACCGGGGCGCCTCCCTCCCGGTATAGCCAGGCCCCGGCGACCGTGGCGATCGGGACCTGGAACACCCCCCAGATCAGCGTGATCACTACGGCGTTCGTCGGGATCATCCCCGCGAGCAGTGTGCCGCCGAACCCGAGGAACCAAACGACGAACCAGACGGCCAGCCCCGCGAAGACCGCCGTCTTGGGGCCCGGCCCGAAGCGCGGTCGCACGGCGGCGTAGAACCACACGAGCGCGATGCCCAACAGGAAGTTCCAGATTAGGAAGTTCCAAGTGATGTACCCGACATGATGCACCCGGATCATCACGCCGGCGCCTTCCGGCGCCGCCCTGCCCAGCGACTCCGTGGCCACAGCCCACTGGTCGCCGAGGATCGGTTCGTTGAGCACGAAATACAGCACGTTCAGGACCACGCCGGCCAGCAGCCCGCCAAGGACTACCCGCACCAGGTTGATCTTACCCACGCGGATACCTCCTCGAGATGGTACGTGAGACTACGGCGATCGGTCTATTATAGGATAGAGCCTCCTAGGCCGTTCGCAGCGCCTCGATCGGATCGGTCCTCGACGCCCGCCAGGCGGGCAGGAAGCCGGCCGCCGCCGACGCCGCCAACAGGACCAGGACCACCGCCGCGAACGTCGTGACATCGCTGGGCCCGATGCCGTAGAGCAGCGATCGCATCAGGCGCGACACAGCAATGGAAGCCGCCGCGCCGATCGCGACCCCGGTGACCGCGAGCACCATGGTGCGACCCACGACCCGGCGCATCACGTGGGCCGCCGATTCTCCCAACGCCATGCGAATGCCGATCTCCGGAATCCGCTGACTAACCAAGAACGAAAGCACGGCGTAAATTCCCAGCGCGGCGAGCGCGAGCGCCGTACCCGCGAACGCTCCTACCAGGATGAGGACGAATCGGCGCGGCGAAATAGAGCGGTCGACGACGGATTCGAGCGTCCGGAAATCGCCGGTGGGCATCATTGGATCCACTTCCTGCAACGCCGCACGTACGCTCATGGCTAGCGTTGCCAACGGGAGCGGCGAGCGAACGACCATGGTCAGGGTCTCGAAGCCGCCCGCCTGGGCTATCGGGAGATACATTTCCAACCCCGACGATTCCTCCAGCGATTGGTGACGGACGTCGCC
>CAYFSW010000060.1:0-84911 GCA_964345885.1 uncultured Gemmatimonadota bacterium
CGACATCCCGGCGCCGGACGTGAACACCAACGCGGAGACGATGGCCTGGATCTACGACACCTATGACATGATGCACAAGGGCCGTAACAACCTCGGCGTCGTCACGGGCAAGCCGGTGAACATGGGTGGCTCGCTGGGCCGCAACGAGGCGACATCTCGCGGCTGTCTGTACTGCACCCAGCAGGCCTTGTCTATGGGCCTGGTGGATGGCCTCGACTCGGTGAAGGGCGCGACCGTGGTGGTCCAGGGCTACGGCAATGCCGGCGCCATCGCCGCGCAGCTCTACGCCGAGCAGGGCGCAAAGATCATCGCCGTGAGCGATTCGCGCGGCGGCATCCACAACCCGGAAGGTCTCGATCCCGACAAGGTGCTGGCACACAAGAAGAAGACGGGATCGGTGGTCGGCTACCCGGGTACAAAAGAGGTGAGCAACGAGGAAATACTCACCATTCCCTGTGACATTCTCATCCCCGCTGCTCTGGAGAACGTGATTCGCGGCGATAACGCCGCAGAGGTCCAGGCCAAGGTGATCGCCGAGGCGGCGAACGGGCCGACGACACCGGCCGGCGACGCGATCCTCTTCGACCGCGGGATCCCGGTGCTCCCGGATATTCTGGCCAACGCCGGTGGTGTGACGGTGAGCTACTTCGAGTGGGTCCAGAACAACGAGAATGAGCAGTGGGAAGAGGATGAAGTCAACGCGAAGATGAGAGCCAAGATGATCAAGGCCACAGAGGCCGTTGTCAAAACGCAGAAAGAGATCAACGGCACGCTGAAAGAACTCGAGGCCCGCCGCCAGGAGCGTGGACTCGACGGTGACCGGTTGGCACCGATCGATCTGCGCACGGCCGCCTACGTCTTGGCGATCTCCCGGGTGGCCGAAGTCACCCTGGAACGCGGTATCTGGCCGTAATCCGCTTGGCAAACCCCGGTCCGCGAACATCGCGGACCGGTGACCCGTAATCGGTGTGTTCAGTAGTCGGTGGTCAGTAGACAGTGCGCTCGAAGTTGCGACTTCGACGACTCGCAGTTACTGATCACCGATCACCGACTACCGTTATCCGATCGCTGGTTCTGCCTTCGAAGTACAACGTTGGCTTGTTCAACCCCCGAGCCTATGGCAAACGCGAAGACTAAAGACAGACCCAAGCCGTTCCTGTTCCCCGAGTTCTGCAAGGCTTGCGGGCGCTGTATCTCCGCTTGCCCCAAGGACTGCATCGCGATGGGGACAGAGATCAACCCGGCCACTGGCTACACGCCGGTGGTCCTCGACCTCGAGGTCTGTAACGGCTGCGGACTATGCCTACAGGCCTGTCCGGAGCCCTACGGGTTGGCGCCGCTGCCCGCCGAGGTCGACTTCGAGCTCCTCGACCCGGAGATGCTTTTCGGGGCGCGAAAGACTACGGCGCCAGAGCCGGTAGCTATTCCCGACGAGAAGGTCCCGCTGCCGAAGCTCGAGCCGATGATTCTCAAGGGGAACCATGCCTCGGCCGTCGGCGCCGTTCTGGCCGGCTGCCGTCACTTCTTCGGCTACCCGATCACGCCCTCGACCGAGGGTGCCGAGTTGCTGGCGCGGCTGCTGCCCCAGTTGGACGGCGTCTTTCTCCAGGCGGTGAGCGAGGTGGCCACCGTGAATATGATGTACGGCTGCGGCGGCGCCGGCATGCGTTGCATGACATTTACCTCATCTCCAGGGTTCAGCCTCATGCTGGAGGGGATCTCCTATATGATCGGCGCCCAGATCCCCGGGGTCTTCTTTAACGTCATGCGCGGGGGGCCGGGCCTGGGCAACATCGGGCCGGAGCAGGGTGACATCAAACTGGTTTGCCGCGGCTTGGGCCACGGCAACACGCACGCACTTGTGCTCGCCCCCTCCACGCCGCAGGAGATGCTCGACCTCACACTGGACGCTTTCGACCTGGCCTTCAAGTACCGGAACCCGGTCATCCTCGCCAGCGATGGTTTCCTCGGGCAGATGACCGGGCGCGTGAAGTTGCCCGAACACATGGTCAAGCCTGGACTGCCCGAGTGGGCGGTGTACGGCGACGAGATGCACAGGGGCAACCTGCACACTTCCATCCTCCTGATCGAACCTGATCTCGAAGCCCACAACGTCCGCCTGAACGAGAAATACGAGCGGATGAGCCGGGACGAGCAGCGGGCCGAACTGTTCCGCTGCGACGACGCCGATTGGGTCATCGTTGCCTGCAACACACCGGCCCGCATGGCCGAGGGTGCGATTCAGGTGCTGCGCGACCGCGGCATCAAGGTCGGGCTCTTCAGGCCGATCAGCCTGTGGCCCTTCCCCATCGACGCGTTCCTACCGCTCGTCGGACAGGCCCAGGGACTCGTCGTGGTGGAAGCGGGCGCCGGGCAGCTGGAGGACGAGCTGCGTCTTGCATTGAGCCATGCGGATGTCACGGAATTGCCGCCCATCGACCGACTGCACCATTTCGGTGGCGTGCTGCCCCAGCAGCATGAGATCGTAGAGAAGATCACCGCGTTGGCGGGGGACTGATATGAGCACCGTCTTTTACGAAAGATTCGAGCGACACGCCCACGGTGAAGGACTGAAGGGCCACTCCACTCACTATTGCCCCGGTTGCGGCCACGGACTGATCCACAAGTACCTGGCCGAGGCGATCGACGAGTTGGGTGTGCAAGACCGAGCCGTCGCAATCTCGCCGGTAGGCTGCGCCGTCTTCATGTACTACTACCTCGATGTCGGCAACACACAGGCAGCCCACGGCCGTGCTCCCGCCGTTGCCATCGGCCACAAGACCGCAAACCCGGAGGCCGTTGTTATCGCCTACCAGGGTGACGGCGACCTCGCAGCGATCGGCCTGGCCGAGATAATCCAGGCGACCCAGCTCGGCCTGCCCATGACGTTCATCTTCGTCAACAACGCGATCTACGGCATGACCGGCGGTCAACTCGCTCCGACTACGCTCATGGAGCAGCGCACGACCACCTCACCCATGGGGCGCAACCGTCTCATGGGCGAACCGATCAAGATGGCCGAGACCATCGGGCAACTTGATGGGCCCGTCTACGTCGAGCGCTGCGCGCTCTTTGACAACAAACAGCGGACCAGAGCAAAGAAGGCGATCAAGAAGGCGCTGCGCCTGCAGGTGGAGAAAAAGGGCCTCGGGTTCGTGGAGATCCTCTCCGAGTGCCCAACGCACCTGAAGTTGAGCACCGCCGAGACCGAGCAATGGGTCAAGGAGAACATGGTTCCGGTCTTCCCGTTGGGCGTCAAGAAGGAGGTGGAGCCCGAGCCGTGGTTCGAGTTGGGCCCGCCCAAGTTCGACGCCGACAGCGTGGTCGAGGTGATCGGCAGCTCGGCCGAGCCGCCACAGCGGTTCGGCAAGGGGTTCCCGGCTCATATCGCCGAGGGGGACGTTTCGATCAAGTTCGCTGGCGCAGGTGGAGACGGCGCGCAGACCATAGCGCTTCTGACTACGCGCACGGCGATCAACGAAGGGTTCGATTCGACTCACATCCCCAGTTATGGGCCCGAATCGAGAGGTGGCACCTCCTACGCCGATGTCCACATCGCCACCCAGGAAGTGCTGTCTCCGGCATCGCCGGAGCCGCACGTCCTGGTCGCGTTCAACCCGCCCAGCCTCGAGAAGTTCGGCCCCGATGTCCGGCCCGGTGGAATCGTAATCTATGACAGCTCTGTTATACCCAGCCCTCCGGAACTGGACCCCAGCCTCGAGGTGGTCGGAGTACCTTGTGCCCAAATCGCCAATCAGCTGGGGAAAGCGATGGTTAAGAACGTGGTGGCTCTGGGAGCGATGCAGGCCGCGACGAAGTTGTTCCCCAAGGAGAGCTTCCTGAACACCATGCGCCAGGCGCTCCAGCACGATTGCGCCTTGCTGGCCCTGAACGAAGAAGCTTTCACTTGGGGCGAGAAGGCCTACCAAGAAGCAGCCCCATAAGGTTCGTTGCCAGACTGGGAGGTTAATGGGAAGTAGGAGCACTACGCCCAGTTCTTTGCCAACGACTCAAGTGCGAACCGGATGTACTGAAGCATCTCAACGGAGGCACCAGATGTTTATCGGCGTACCGAGAGAGACCCACCGCCTCGAGCACCGCGTGGGGCTCTCACCCTATGCGGTCGCCCGGCTCAGCCAGTACGGACACTCGGTGGTAGTCGAGAAAGACGCCGGGGCCACCGCTAGGTTCTCAGACAGGGAGTACGAGGCAGCCGGCGCTCAGATTGTCTACAGCAGCGAGGAGGCGTACAAGCGCGCCGACATTGTCTGTAGGGTTGGAATTCTCTCGACTGAGGAGCTGGACCTCCTGAAGCCCGGCCTGATAATCTGCGCCTTCCATCACCTCGCCGTTGCTCCGCGGGAAAACGTCGAACGGTTGGCCGGGCTGGAGACGACGATCATCGGTTACGAGATCATCGAGGACGAGGAAGGCGACCATCCGATCCTGGCACCGATGAGCGAGATGGCCGGACACATGGCGGTCCAGGTCGCCGCACATTACCTGCAGAACGAAGCGGGAGGACGCGGTATCCTGATGGGCAACGTGCCCGGCGTCGCGCCGCCGACCGTCCTCATCCTGGGTGCTGGATCCGTAGGTAACAGCGCGGCGCGGCAGGCGCTGGCGAGTGGAGCGCACGTGATCGTGGTCGACGAGAGCCTGGCAAGGCTCAGGGCCCTAAGGAGGGAACTGTCGTCCCAGGTGGTTACGGCGGTGGCGGGGATGGCACAGCTCGAGAGGTTCACTGCGATCGCCGACGTAGTGATCGGCGCCATACTTGACCCCGGCGCCCAGGCACCGGTTCTGGTCACCGAGGACATGGTGAAGGCGATGAAACCGGGCAGCGTGATCCTGGACGTCGCTGTCGACCAGGGCGGCTGTGTCGAGACAAGTCGGCCAACCACGATCGACGATCCGACCTTCCTGGTCCACGATGTCGTCCACTACTGTGTACCCAACATGACCGCCAACATTGCACGGACCGCCTCGCGGGCGCTCGCCAACGCCGTGTTGCCCACGCTCAACAAGATGCTACGCAGTGGACTGCGCGAAGCGCTACGCGATCCCGGCCTGGCGAAGGGCGTCTATATGTACGAGGGGCAGCTGGTCAACGAGCAGGTGGGTGCTATCATGGGCCTCCCCACGGTCCCGCTCGCGAACCTCGTCGGGGAGGGGCTAGCCGAATGAACTGGCTGGATGACTACAGGTCCAAACTGCAAAGCCCCGACGAAGCCGTCGAGAAGATCGCGAGTGGCGATTGCGTGTATTACGCCGGCAATGCGGCGATCCCGCAGGCTCTCGTCCGGGCTCTGGCCGGACGGGTCGACGATCTGCAAGACGTTCAACTCAACCACGTGCTCCTGGTGGGCCAGGACCCGCTTTCGCAGCCCGGGATGGAGGGGAGCTTTCGGCACAACTCGTTGTTCGTGGGGCCCGCCGACCGTAAAGCCGTGAACGAGGGGCGCGGCGACTACGTGCCCATCTTTCTCCACCAGATCCCGCGTCTCTTCCGCCAGCGCATCGTCGAGCTCGATGTAGCAATGGTACAGTGCTCGCCGCCCGACGAGCACGGCTTCATGAGCTACGGCGTCGAGACACTCGCTTCGATTGCCGCCTGCCAGATGGCCAAGCACGTCATCGCGCAGGTGAACGACAAGATGCCGCGGGTGCTCGGCGACTCGTTTATCCACGTGAACCGCGTCAACGCTATCGCCGAGTACACGGAGCCACTGCCCGAGCTCGAGCCCAAGCCGGCCACCGATGTCGAGAAGGCCATCGCTGCCAACGTCGCCCCCCTCATCCGGCCGGGCTCCACTGTCCAGATGGGGATCGGCGGCATTCCCGATTCGGTCTGGGAATCCTTGGAGGGCAACCTGGAGCTCGGGATTCACACCGAGATGATCTCGGACGGCGGCATGCGGGCGATCCAGCGCGGCATCGTTAGCGGCACGCAAAAGAACCTGCACCCTGGAAAGGTGGTCCTCACGTTCGCACTGGGCAGCGACGAGTTGTACGACTTCCTGGACAACAATCCACTGATCGAAGCACACCCGGTCGACTACGTCAACGACCCGTTCATCGTCAGCCAGAACGACAACATGGTGGCCGTCAATTCCGCCATCGAGGTCGACCTGACGGGCCAGGTGTGCTCCGACTCGATTGGACCTTATATCTATTCCGGCTTCGGCGGACAGGTGGATTTCATCCGCGGCGCGGCGAAGTCGAAGGGAGGCCGACCGATCATTGCCCTGCCGGCCAGCGCCAAAGGTGGCGAAGTCTCGCGGATCGTGCCGTTCCTCAAGCAGGGCGCCGGTGTGGTTACCAGCCGCGCCGACGTTCACTATGTCGTGACCGAGCACGGCGTCGCCAACCTGTTCGGCTTGAACCTGCGAGAACGGGCAGAGGCGTTGATCGAGATCGCCGACCCGCGGTTCCGGGACGAGCTTATACAGGCGGCGAAGGAGCGGAAGCTTCTGACGTGACAGTATGCGGTGTGCTGTATGCGGTAGCGGAAGGGAGGCCACACGCTGCACACCGCACACCGCACACCAAATCCGGGAGGCTACCTTGAAGAGGATCCTCGTAACAGGCGCGCTCGGTCAGATCGGATCGGAGCTCGTCGCCGCACTGCGTGGGCTCTGTGGTGCTGATTGCGTAGTCGCTTCCGACATCCGCATGCCGGCCGGCACTGTAGACAAGGACGGGCCGTTCGAATACGTGGATTGCACGCGGAAGCGGCTGGTCGACGAGGTGGTCCGCAAGTACGAGGTCGACTCGATCTACCACCTCGCCTCGCTGCTCTCGGCGACAGCGGAAGAGAAACCGCACGTCGCCTGGAACGTCAACATGGGGGGCCTCTATCGGGTGCTGGAGGTGGCGCGTGAGAACCGTTGCGCCGTGTTCTTCCCCAGTTCTATCGGCGCCTTCGGGCCGTCCACACCGCCCGACCGGACACCGCAGGACACGCTGCAGCGCCCGACGACCATGTACGGGGTGACCAAAGTGGCCGGCGAGTTGCTCTGCGACTACTACCACCAGCGTTTCGGTGTCGACACGCGGGGCCTGCGCTATCCCGGCCTCATCTCATACGTCGCTCCGCCTGGCGGTGGCACGACCGACTACGCGGTCGAGATCTTCTACGAGGCGATTCGCAACAAGCGTTATACCTGCTTCCTGGGTCCGGAAACCTGCCTCGACATGATGTATATGCCGGACGCCATCAAAGCGGCCATAGACCTGATGAACGCTGATCCGGCCCGGCTCATCCACCGCAACGCCTTCAACGTGACGGCGGTTAACTTCACCCCGGAACAATTGGGGGCCGAGATACGTACACACGTACCGGAGTTCACCATCGAGTACGAGGTGGACCCCGTTCGCCAGGGAATAGCGGACTCCTGGCCCAATTCCCTAGACGACAGCGCCGCCCGGGAAGAGTGGGACTGGCAGCCTGAATACGACCTGCCATCGATGACCCGGGACATGCTGGAGAACCTCAGGGTGAAGCTGAAGGCCGGCTAGGCCGGCACTCTGACGGCTGTGCGGCCCAGCCCTTGCCTAAAACCCAATAGCCATGCATAGTTGCACGGCCGCTCCCATCCCCCGTCCCCCGCTCCAAGGACTCATCGCCCGGTAGGCCGCGCGACCCGCGCAGCCCACCGATCCCGAGGAGGAAGCATGAAGTCACTCTTGAATCGTACCACGTTGAACAACGTTCTGGCCCTGGGCGGCGTGGTCATCATCCTGCTACAGACGCTGATGATCGCATACCAGCGGATCGAGGTCGTGATCGTCCTCGCAGGGATCATGATCAACCAGATCGGCGTCTGGGGGCTTGCCAACAAGCTCCTCCCCGAACGACGCGTTTACCTGCAGCTCCGGGCGGAGGTCGACCGCTTCATCGGCCTCGTCCGCCAGCTCAACGCCAGCGCCGTGGCCGAAGACGACCCCGAGGTCGACTCGACCAAGGCGCTCATGCACGAGTCCATCGAACGCATGGTGTCGGTGGCCGCTGTGAAGACAGAGGACCAGTAGCACCACGACCGGTCATTCTGACCGAACATGCGGAGACAGATATTCCCGTGGCGGGCGGCCCCAGCGCCGGGACCCGCCGCAACGAGCGAGCAGAAGGCGCTGCAAGCACGGCACACAGCTTGCCCGACAGGATGCGCCGTTTGGCCTCAAGGGCTCGGCGCATAAGCGAGGATGAGAGATGCGGAACAAGAGCGGTTTTACACTTGTCGAGTTACTCACGGTCATCCTGATCATCGGCCTGCTGGCGGTGATCGCGCTTCCGCGGTTCGTTAATACCCGGGACAAGGCCTTCTACTCGGCCATGCGCTCCGATCTGCGGAACCTGGCAACGGCGGAAGAGAACTACTTCGCCGAGACCCTGAGCTACACGAACGACAAGAACCGGCTCGACAGCTACCGAACCAGCAAGCGGATCATCGTCTCGATCCCGGAGGCGACCGACAAGGGCTGGCGGGCGATGGCGACGCACGAGATGAACACCGATCTGGAGTGCGAGATTTATTACGGCACCGCCACGGGACAGACGATCGCCACCAACGGCGGCGCCGTCTACTGTAACAACTAGGCGCGCCGGCGGCGGCACCACGACAACACATAGCGGTCCCCGGCTGGGAAAGGCGAGTCCCGGCTCGGGGACTTTTGACGTCCAAGCGGACGGGACGGACGGTCTGTAGCTTGCTGGCCGTTTACATCGGCGGCCGCTAAGTTGAGTTGTGATGTTGGCATTACTGGGTTGGATTCGACTTTCGAGGTCCCGTCGAACTCATGACAAGCGAGTTGGCAGCGCACCGTGGCGCGGCACGCTCACGCCTCCTAACTCTCCTCCCGGTCGCGACGCTCGCTGCAGTCAGCGCGGCGTGTGAGGTCCGCGAGGGCGGATACCAGGGCTACCAAGGTTCTGGGCGGTGCAAGAGCTGCCACGAGGACTTCTACGCTCTCTGGGCCCCGTCCCACCACGGGCTCGCGATGCAGCCTTTCACGCCCGAATTCGCCCGCACCGAGATCGACCCACCCAGCGACGCGATCGCGATAGGCGACGTTACCTATAGCGTCGAGTTAAGGAATGGAATCGGCTGGGTGCACGAGCGCGGCCCAGATGGGGTGACGGAGTACCGAATCGAGCACGCCATGGGCGGCAAGAACGTGTACTTCTTCCTCACTGAGCTCGAGCGCGGGCGCCTTCAGGTCCTCCCGCTCGCCTACGATGTCCGTCGCCGGGAGTGGTACAACACGACGGCCGCCGCCGTGAGACACGAGGCCGATCTAGATGATGAGGCCATCGACTGGCGCGATCCGGAACTCACGTTCAACACGTCGTGTTACACGTGTCACGTCAGTCAGCTATCCACCAACTACGACCTCGAGACCGATACCTATAACACCGTCTGGCTGGAGCCCGGCATCAACTGCGAGACGTGTCACGGCCCCGGCGGCGAGCATGTGCGGGCTTGCAACGACGAAAACTGCCCCGAAGGCACGGCGATAATCAGCAACAAGGACTTCACTGCGCAGCAGATAAGCGACCTGTGCGCGCCGTGCCACGCCAAGATGTGGCCGATCACGCAGACCTTCACGCCGGGTGACCGCTACTTCGACCACTACGACCTCGCCGCGTTCGAGCATCCCGACTTCCACCCGGACGGGCGCGACCTGGGCGAGAACTTCACCTACACTCTCTGGTTGACGAGCCCCTGCCTGGCCTCCGGTGAGCTCGATTGCCTCGACTGTCACACGTCGAGCGGCCGCTATCTGTTCACGGGATCTCAGGCGAACGACGCCTGCCTGCCCTGCCACGCCGAACGAGTCGGCGACGCGCCGGCGCATACCCATCACGCGGCCGACAGTCCGGGGAACGAGTGCGTCTCCTGCCACATGCCGACGACCGAGTTCGCGCGCATACGGCGAAGCGACCATTCGATGAGACCGCCGACGCCGTCGGCGACCATCGCCTTCGGTTCGCCCAACGCCTGCAACCTTTGTCACGACGACGAGGACGCCGCCTGGGCCGATCGATGGGTGCGTCAGTGGCACAAGACCGACTACCAGGCTCACATCCTGCGACGCGCCCAGCTGATCGACGACGCTCGCAAGCGTCAGTGGGACCGGTTGCCCGAGATGCTCGGGTATCTGGAGAGCGAACGGCGCGATGCGATCTTCGCAGCCGCTCTGATCCGCCTACTCGAGGACAGCGGCGACGAGCGGTTGTGGCCGGTCTTGGTGCGACTGCTCCAGAACGACCCCGCCCCGATCGTGAGAGGAAGCGCCGCCACCTCGCTGGGCGCTTATCTCACCTCCGAGGCCGGTGCGGCTCTGCTGGCGGCGACCCGCGACGACTACCGGGTCGTTCGGATCCGAGCCGCCGAATCGCTGGCAGGCTACCCGCAGGAGCTGGTCCCGGTTGAGGAGCGCCGCGGCCTGGAGCTGGCGTTCGGCGAGCTGCTGGCGGCTTTGCGCAGCCGGCCCGACGACTACTTCACCCACTACGGGCTGGGGAACCTCCATCTCGGCCGCGGTGAGCTTCCGCAGGCACTCGCCGCCTTCGAGACGGCCTTGAAACTGCGGCCGGATTTCCTGCCCGCCCTGGTCAACATCGCGATGACTCAGGCCCAGCTTGGTGAGGCCGATGCGGCAGAGGCGTCGCTGCGCGAGGCGCTCGAGATCGAACCGACCAACGCTGCGGCGCATTTCAACCTGGGACTCCTGATGCTCGAGCGTGGCGACGGCCGGCAGGCCGAGGTACATCTGCGGGCAGCCCTCGAAACCACACCTCGGTTCCCCGCCGCAGCCTTCAACCTCTGCGTACTGCTGGCTGAAGACCGACTCGACGAGGCGATCGAATGGTGCCGACGGGCCGCCGAGTTGCAGCCCGGCGATCCCCGTAACGCTTACACCCTCGCCTTCTACCAGAACCTCGGTGGGGACGCGCCGGGGGCCGCAAGCACGCTGCGTGAGCTCATCGCTCGCCACCCCAGGTACGGCGACGCATACGTCCTGCTGGGAACCGTCTACGAGGAAGTAGCCGACACGGCGGCCGCCATCGCTGCCTACAGACAGGCGCTGGAGAGAGAAGTCCTTGCCGAACCCGACCGGCGGGTCATAGAGGCGCGGTTGCTGGCGCTGCAGAGACGGTAACGTGACTGCGAACTCGTCGCTCGGGCGAGCTACCCCGGATCCCTACGGCGTTATCCGCTGCGAGGGCGCGGCTTGGCCGGTTCGAACTTCGTACTGACCCCAGTCGGCTCGGCCGGCGACGTTCATCCCTACATCGGGATCGGGCGCGAGCTACGAGGTCGAGGTCACGACGTCACCTTGCTGGCGGGTGAGCCCTTCCGCGCCGCCGCCCAGCGAGCGGGACTGAAATTCGTCTGCGGCTGGTCCGCAGAAGACTACGAGGCTGCAACCCACCACCCCGACCTCTGGCACCCAACCAAAGGTCTCCGTTTCCTACTGGACGGCGTCGGCAGCATGCTGGGCGCGATCTACGCCAAGCTCTCCGAGCTCTACGAGCCCGGACGAACAATCTTCGTCGGGCACACGCTCTCGTTCGCAACCCGGACGTTCGAAGAAAAGAGCGGCGCACCAGCCGCCACGATCCACATCGCGCCCAGCGCCTTCCGCTCCAGCTTCGTGGGACCGGCGGTCGCCGCTGGCCGCGACCTCGCCAGCGCACCCGGGTGGGTCAAGCGCGGAATCTGGTGGCTCGGCGACCGGCTGGTGATCGACCCGATGATCGCCCCCGCCCTGAACGCGTGGCGCGCCAAACTGGACTTGCCCCCGGTCAGCCGCGTCTTCCATTCCTGGCTCCATTCGCCGCAGCGCACCATCGGCATCTTCCCCGAGTGGTTCGGGCCACCGCAGCCCGACTGGCCGCCACAGGTCCGCCTGACGGGCTTTCCACTCTTCGATGAAGCGGACGACCACTCCGTCGACCCGGAGCTCGAGGATTTCCTCGCCGCAGGAGAGCCGCCGATCGTCTTCACACCCGGCACGGGCAATCGCCAGGCGTCGGCCTTCTTCGACGCTGCTGTGAGCGCTGCACGTACGCTGGAGCGTCGTGCCCTGCTGCTCACGCAATTCCCGGAACAGCTACCGGACGATCTACCGGCGACCGTGAAGCATGTACCCTACGCCCCGTTCTCGCGCATCCTGGATCGCTGTGCCGCACTCGTGCACCACGGCGGGATCGGCACCTGCGCCCAGGGACTCGCCGCCGGCATCCCCCAGCTCACAATGCCGATGGGCTTCGACCAACCGGACAATGCGATGCGCTTACACCGGCTGGGCGTCGGCTCGTGGCTCAAGCCGCGCAAGTTCACGGCGCGGCGCGTGGCATCGTCATTGAAGGTTCTACTCGACAGTCCGGGAACAGCCGCAGCGTGCAGCAGGTACAGCGAAGCTTGTCTTACCGCTGACCCCGTCGCGCAGACCTGTGATCTAATAGAGGACCTGAGCTCCGCGTGAGGCCTGGCCGCGCGGCGCGGCTGCGCGACTGGTCGCAGTCGCCACAAGCGCACATATTGTCCTGTTGTGATGGACCTTGTGCAGCACCTCGGCAGGGGACCGCTGGCACCCCACCACAGCCGCTGGCTCGGCCGTATGCTGCTCTACAGGGGTGACTACACCGGCGCCATCGAGCAGAGTCGCAGGACGTTGGAGATCGACCCGACCTATTCCCAGTCACTACTCGACATCGGCTCCGCGTACCTGCGGCTGGACCAGCCGGGCGAAGCAGAGCTACGTCAGGGCGGAGATCATGGCGATGGGCTATGCCGCGCTCGGCGAGCACGACAGGGCATTCGCCTGCCTCGACGAGGCGCTCGAGGCACGCTCGGCCGGACTCGTCTACCTCCACCTCGACCCCGGTTACGAGCCGCTGCGCTCAGACCCCCGCTTCGCCGCACTAGTCGAGAAACTGGGACTGAAGTAGCGTTCTCCGCCGACCCCGGCGAGCCTAATCCCCGAACTTGATACCCTGCGCCAGCGGCAGCTCGGAGCTCCAGTTGACGGTGTTGGTCTGCCGGCGCATGTACGCTTTCCAGGCGTCGGACCCCGACTCGCGGCCGCCGCCCGTCTCTTTCTCACCCCCGAAGGCGCCGCCGATCTCGGCGCCACTCGTGCCGATGTTGACGTTGGCTATCCCGCAGTCGCTGCCCCGGTGCGACAGGAAGAGTTCGGCCTCGCGCACGTTCTCGGTGAATATCCCCGACGAGAGCCCCTGGGGAACGCCGTTGTGGTACGCGATGGCTTCATCCATCTCGTCTACTGCCTGCCGCGCGGTCGACGATTTCTTGCCGTACCCTATGATATAGAGGATGGGCGCGAACGTTTCCTCCTGAACGATCTCGTACTCGTTCTTCGCCGCAGCGATGCACGGCCTCACGTAGTGGCCGCCGGGGTACTCCGGGCCGTCCAGCGGCCGTCCGCCGTATAGGATCGAGCCGCCCTCGTCCTGGACACGTTTGATGGCGTTCTGCAGGTCCTGGACTGCGTCGATTGTGACCAGCGGTCCCATCAGTGTGCCCGGTCCGCGGGGATCACCGATGGGGATTCCCTCGTACGCCTTCACCAGCCGGCTCACCAGTTCGTCCCGCATCGATTCGTGGACGATGATGCGGCGCGTCGAGGTGCAGCGCTGGCCGGCGGTGCCCACGGCACCGAACAGAATCGTGCGGATCGCCATGTCCAAGTTTGCACTCGGCGTAACAATGATCCCGTTGTTGCCGCCCAGCTCGAGGATAGTCCGGCCGAGCCGCTCGCCCACGACCTTCCCCACGCGGTAACCCATCTGGCAGCTGCCCGTCGCCGAAACGAGCGGAATGCGCCGGTCGTGCAGCAGGCGATCGCCGACCGTCGAGCCCTTCCCGACGACCAGCGACATGATCGCAGGATCCACACCGTTCTCGCGGCAGACCTCGGCGGCGATCTTGGTACAGGCGATAGCGGTGAGCGGCGTCTGACTCGATGGCTTCCAGAGCACGGCGTCGCCACAGACGGCGGCGATCGCCGTGTTCCAGCTCCAGACCGCCACCGGGAAGTTGAAGGCGCTGATGACACCCACCACACCAAGCGGGTGCCACTGCTCGAACATGCGGTGGTCCGGCCGCTCCGACTGCATGGTCAGGCCGTAGAGCTGGCGCGAGAGGCCGACGGCGAAATCGCAGATATCGACCATCTCCTGGACCTCGCCTTCGCCCTCGGCCACGATCTTGCCCATCTCCAGCGTCACCAGCTGGCCCAGCTCGCTCTTCAACTCGCGCAGCCGGAGCCCGAGTTGGCGAACCAGCTCGCCGCGCCGGGGCGCCGGTACGGTCCGCCACTCCAAGAACGCCTCGTGGGCCCGGGCGACGATCCCGTCGTATTCCTCTTCGCTGACCTGCCTGACGGTGGCGATCCGCGAACCGTCGATCGGGGTTATGACCTCCAGATCCGGCCCCGATCCTACCCACTCGCCGGCGAATCCGCCCGGGTTCACATCCTCTATGCCAAGCCTCTCGAGAAAGTCTTTACCCTTCGCCATATCGGCACCTGCCTATCTAGTTGTTGTTGACAACAGGAATTCGCATCGGAGGCGGAGGATCACTCCACCGTTCGTTCAGCGCGCGGCGTCGGCCGCGGCTTCTGTCTCGTACAACTGTCCGGTCTCGAGCTCCAGGACGATCCGGTCCGCATCGTACACGGCGTCCAGCGCGGCTAGAATCGCCCGGACGTCGACCATGATATTGCGTCCCCGCTCGGGCAGATAGATGAAATCGCGCGACAGACCCTCGATATTGCGGTCGAAGTTGAGTCCCACAAGTTCGAGCTCGGGCGTCACGGCCGGCGAGCCCGAGTTGCCACCGTAGGTGTCAGCGGTCGAGATGAAGTTCAGCGGCGTCGACAGATCGAGACCTTCAGGCGGTGTCCGCCACTTCTCCGGCAGGTCCCATTCGGTGCCCGGGCCGTGCGAGCTGAACAGGTCGTACATCCCGTAGAACGTGGTATAGGGTGGCGCTATCGTCCCGTTGTACTCGTAGCCCTTCACCACGCCATCGGTGATGCGCGGCGAAGAGGTCCCATCAGGCGGTATACTCCAGCCGTAGACCTCGAAGCGGGCGCGTCCTAGATCACTCTCCAGCTGGCTCTCCTCGCGCGAGAGACGTCCTGACGCCTGCCGATATTCCTGATACAGCGGTAGGAACGCCCCTGCCAGGCGGACCGCCGGGTCTCCCATCAACGACGCGTCAATCTCCAACGCCTCCCTCGTCCGCTCCGCACTGCTCAGTACCGAACTCTCCAGTAGCGCTGCCGCCGCGTCCGACGGCGAGCGCCCCCGCAGCGCCGCTCGTGTGACCGTATGGCTCGGGCCCAGATAGCGTTGGAAGTCGGCGAAACGCGCCGCTAGGTAGCCCTGCTCCAACTGCGGCGGATGATCGCCGAGTCGGAGCACCTGTCCCTTCAGCTCCTCGATCGATTCGGCCGTCGCACCGCTGGCTCGCGCCTCCAGGTAGGCCAGTGCCGCTACCGCACGCGACAGCGTCATGGAGGAGTACGTCGGGTTGCGCAGCGCGTAGAACGCCCCGTACGACGCGGCCAGCGATGCCTTGTCCCGTTGGATCGCTGCAAGCCGATCGAAGAGCGTCCCATACTGCTCACTGAGGTCCGCATTCTCACCGATCGCCGCCTGCAGCTGCCTTTCGGCTCCCAACTTCCTCGCCATAATCACCGGGTCTCTGAGCGCGGTGAGCTGGCCGGTTCGTGCCTTGAGTGAGTTCGACAGGCTGAACATCCGGTTACTGATGTTCATCGCCGCGGCCCGCTCCGGCTCCGCTCGCCTGAACGCCTCCAGAGCGTCCAGACGGCTCGTGTAGAAGCCGATGCGTACCGGGACCTCGACGTCGCGCTGATACTCGAGTTGAGCAATTGTGCGAAGCCGGTTGGTCGAGCCCGGGTTGCCGACCACGAACACGACATCGCCCTGCTCCGCACCTTCGTCACTCATACGGAGGTTGTGCTGTGGTTTATAGGGGACCCCGTCCTGGTCGTAGATCCGCAGGAAGGCAAAATCGAGATCGTGGCGCGGGTATGTGAAGTTATCCGCGTCCCCGCCGAAGAAGGCTATCTGGGCCTCCGCCGCCACCACCAGCCGCACGTCGGTGAAACGGCGGAAGACATAGGCCGAGTATCGGCCTCCGTGGTAAAGCGGCACCATCTGCACCCAGATCGAGTCGCCCGCTCCGGCGTACCGCTCCAGCAGCCGGGCTTTGATCCCCTCCAGCGTCTCTCCCCGTATCCGCTCACGCTCCTCATCTGTCGCGGCTCTATCGGTCGCGCTGAACACCTCGTTGCTCACATCCTCGATGGCGATAAGCTGGTCGGCGTAGTTTCCCGTGGGCCGTTCGTCGGCAAGCGTCGACGCGTAGAAGCCATCGGCGAGCAGGTCCTCCCCGGCCCGGCTCGCCTGCGCCGCGTCACCGCGCACGCAATGATGGTTGGTGGCAACAAGGCCGTTGGGCGAGACGAAGGAAGCCGAGCAGCCCCGGATTCGCAGCACCGACAGCCGGATCCTCTCGAACCACTCTTCGTCCGCATCGAAGCCGTACATCTCGCTGAAATACTGAGCGGGTGCATATTCGAACGTCCACATCTTGCCAAAGTCGAACTGGCCAACGCCGACATTGTCGAGATCGGTCTGCCCAACCTGCGCCTGGGACGGTAGGATGAGGGTGATCAGGAGGGTGGCCGCCAGAACAAGAGAATTCGTCCATCTTCGCCCACGACCCAGCACTCTGGCCATCTTGGCCTCCGTCTATTCAGATAGTGTTCCGTAAATCGCGACGCTAAGGGCCTGCGTCCTCACTGGACACGGGATTCTATCATCTTCGCACCGCCGAGGCCACACGGTCGACGCTCGGCGGTCCGTCCTCACGGCTCCGTCCCCCGACAGCCACTTGAGAAATCGAGCGCCAGTGTATACAGTCCCCCGCGCCTGCATCAAGCCAACCGTAACCGGAGAGTCCGAGGCACATGAAACGCACAACCCGAGCAGTAAGAGCGATCACCCTAGGCGCCGCCGTATCCCTCGCCGCAGATCCCGCGACAGCCCTGGCCCAAGATGAGAAGGAGCTCGGCTGGTTCTTCACAGCCGAGGTCACAGGCGTGTGGGCGTCCGGCAACTCCGAGTCGACCACCTTGGGACTGGCAGCCACCGCACGTCGCGTCTGGAATAACTCGGAACTCAAGATCGACGGTGGAGCGGTTCGCACCGAGTCCAGCACCACCACGCGAACTGCGGTCGGCACCATCGACGACTTCGTGGTCGAGGAAGAAACGACACGAAGGAAGACGGCGGAGAACTACTACCTCAGAGGCCGTTTCAACTACAAACTGAGCGAGCGGTTTTTCACCTTCGCCGGCGCCGATTGGCTGCGGAACACCTTTGCGGGAATCGACAGCCGCCTGCTGTTCGCGGCAGGTGCCGGTAACATATGGCTCGATGATGACCGCCTCCGCCTCAGGACGGACTACAGCACCACCTACACGTTCCAAGAAGACGTTGTCGAGAACCCGTTCATCAAGACGAGTTTCCCAGGCCTGCGGCTGTCCTACAACCTCTGGTGGAACCTCACAAGCTCTACCGATTTCGAGAGCACCTTCATTGCCGACTGGAACCTCGACAACACAGAGGACTTGCGTTTCGACTTCACGAACTCGCTACCGATCGCGATAAGTGCGAAACTCGCCTTGAAGCCGAGCCTACAGCTCCTGTGGCGGAACGAACCGTCGCTGACCCAGGTCGCACTGGAGGATCTGAGTGGGATCCCGACCGGTGACACCGTGCTAGTCCCGCTCGAGAAGTTGGATACGTTCTTCACCCTAGCACTGGTCGTGAGGCTGCAGTGATCTGACGGGTGGCGAACCGGCGGGCACGTCCGGTCGAGACGCCGGTGCAACTGCGGATCAACACCTGCGCCGCGCAGCCGAGGTCCCGTTCGGCCGCGCGGCGTTCTATTCGGGGCGCGCGCGCTGCAAGTAGGCGCGCAGGTCGCCGACGTCGTATCGACCGTTCTGGTTATTGAAGTCGTCGAGATACGCTTTCTCGAGATCGGTCAGCTCATTCAGGTCATCGAGCAAGAACGGGCCCAGCACCCGGTCGACCGCGATCGGCGCCGTCGACAGGACAAGGTGGCCCAGCCCATCGACCAAAGTGACCTCGTAGATGTTGACCTGTGACGAGCCTCCGAGTCCTCCGTCCAGCCGGGTGGACGGCTGGGTAGCAAACGTCAAGCTGCCTGCGCCCAGCGCGCCGAAAGCGTCGCCGGCCTCACCGCGATTGCCTCCCTGCGGGTATGTCTTCACCAATGTGCTGTCACCGTCCGCCTCGACCAGGTTGACACGATAGATCGGCACGCACTCGGGGCACGGGCGGAACGGGACCGTATCATTGATCCGATAGATCAGCACGCCCGCGGCGGGAAGACCGAGATCGAAACCGTTACGTTCCCGGTACTCGATGAGCAAACGTTCGTCGACGCCGAGGGGGATCTCGAGAACCTCGCCGCTCGTGCGGACCGGTGACAGCGTCACCTCCAGAAGTTCGGCTTGCGGAACCAGCACGATCTGGTCCAACCACCCCATGCGCCTCTTCTCCCACGCTCCCATGTGCGTGGGCCGCCTCCAAGCGTTCCGGTCCGATGTCCCACAGCCCCAGGCGCCCGCCGCCATCAGCGACCAGCAGCCTACCACCCAGCGTCGCTCTTCGGGAAGGATCCCGTAGACCGGATGGTAGAGGTCCGGCAGGCCCAGGTTGTGGCCGAGCTCGTGGGCGACCGTCGTGATTGGCGTGATGTCCGTCCCGTCGCAGGTCACGATGCTCTGGATGAAATAGGCATCGATCTTGACCCAGCCACCGCCCGCCAGCGCGTCGTCCGTCACGAATTCATCTTGGCCGTTCCAACCCGAGATGCCCCAGAAATGCGGCCAGATGCCGGGACCACCGCAGGAAGCCGAGACGGCCGGGAAATAGAACGCTATCGCGTCGACGTAGCCGTCGTCGTCGCCGCTGTTCGGCACGTTGTCAGGCCCATCGTTGTCGTAGAGACTGAAGTCGATAGAAGCGTCGACCTGCGATAGCGCCTCGACCATGTATTCGCCGGTCCGCGCGTCGTCACCCAGCCCGTACTCGCTGCCAACCACTTGATCCAGGGTCAGGCTCGTGCGCACCCACGGACCCACCTCGCCGTAGATGTTCAGTCGGCCACCCGAGACCTCGGCGTAGAACTCCTTCAACGTCCCATCCTCGGCAGGGCCGTCGAACAGGGTACGGCTCAGGTCGTCCGACGTGTAGACCGGGTCCGGCGAATCGGCGAACAGCGCCGGGATCGCCACGAAGGGCAGGTCTCCGGCGACCGGCTGGCTCGCGGCGACGGCGCGCTCCGCCCGTAAGACCCAGCCGCTCGATCGGCGAAGAGACTCGGCTCTGAGTCTCAGTCTCTCCACATATTGCGGCGACAGCCCACGACTCGTTACCTGCGCCGGGACAATATCCTGAGCGCCGCCGACGCTCGGAGCAAAGACTGCGAGGCCAATGACCAGCGCGATCAAAGGATTCTTCGTCGTCATGATCGCACCTCCGGTCACCAGCTGTAACCGACGGCGTACTGCGATACGTCGTCGCGCGCTTGATTGGATGGGTCGGCCACCTCGATGACCTGCAGTTCCGGGTGCGACTGCCGATCGGCAACGCTCATCGTGAAGCTAAGGTCGCCAGATATGTCCATGAGAACAACGATCCGGCTCGTACCGCCAACCCGATTGTGATAAACGTCACAGCCGTCGCAGTCGACACCTGTGATCCCGGCATCGCTCGTCTCGAATACTGCCGCACCTTCGTCGCCGTGAGGAGAGATGAGGTTGACTACCAGATCGCCCGCGCCGGGCGGTGGCTCGGAGGGCCCGTCATCGCCGCAGGCCAAGCAGCCCAGCGCTACGACTGCGACCAGGAGCCTTGCAGCTCCGAACCGCCTCACAGCCACAGCGCTACTTGTTTTCGAACCATGTAAGGAGTCCATTGCACCACCTTGTCCTGTGGGTCGGGGGTAGGCCGCAAAGTAAGTTCTGCCGCGCAGGCCAGCCAGTCGACGCGTAGCGTCGCATCTGCCGAGCCAATCGCCAAAGTCGGGGCTCCGTCTATAGTACGGAACGGTCGGCTACCCCGGTTTCCAGCGCATTGCAGCGACGGTAGCACACCCCGAACGCGGGACTCCCCAGCCAGTTCCCTCTCTACTGGACGACGGTGATCCTCGCGTCACGCATCTGGGCCGGGTGGACCTCGCAGAAATAGACCCAGGTACCCACCACCGCCGGCGTGAAGCTGAACGAGCCACCGGTACCCAAGAGGCTGCTGTCGAACGATGCACCGCCGGCCGGCGAGCTGGTCGATGTCGCCGTATGCGCAACACCATCCCGGTTCACCCACTCCACCGTGTCGCCCAGCTTGATAGTGATGTCATCCCCACCCAATGGGGCCCGAAACGCGATGCCCGACATGTCGACCGTTACCGTGATCGGTCCTGGATCCGTCGCGTTGGCCGTGAAGCTAGCCTCTTGAGTAACACCACTTACACTGGCCGTCACCGTGCTTTGTCCGGGCAGTAAAGACAGCGTGAAATTGACCGACGCCTCACCCCGGCTGTTCGTCTGGCTGCTGGAGCTCGATAGCAGTCCACTACCAGAACTCACGGTCCAGTCGACGGTGACGCCGGACACCGGGTCACCCTGATCATCGGTGGCTTTGACCACCAAAGCTTGCCCGAGCTGGCTGCCCCGCGGCTCGGACTGTGCGTCACCGGCAAAGACTTCGATCGCGGCTACGTTCAAGTTGGGCCCACCGATTCCACCTCCGTCACCGCCGCATCCCGTCAGGGCCAGCACCAGCCCGCCGGCGATTGGAGCATAGTGTAGACTACGCATCATGTCCTCCTCATTGTCGTTTCTGAGTCGCTCCCGACTCTCGCCATCCCTCATCGACAAAGAACAGCCCGGCCCGGAATGCGGTTCCGGACCGGGCTGCCCCTGGTCGGTGGAGGACTGCTGCGGTGTCCTCAGAGCGAATTCACTACCTTAGCTCCTTATGAAAAGCAGGCCCCTAACCCGACCGCTCGTCACCCTGAACCCGGTGATCGAGCCGTCGGCGTCGCGCTCGAACTCGACTTCCCGGAAGAACCAGGTATCGCCGCTAAACGCGTCGGGAGCAGACGGCGTCAACGGGATGGGATCGTGCCGCACGTGCGTAGCTACGAGCGAATCGTCGCGAACGACCAGCGTGTACGTCGCGCCGAGCTCCTCGCTGTAGTACTCGCCCGTGTACTCCTCCAGCCCGACCTGCTCGGGCGCAAATGGCTCAATCCGATGCGCCTCGACCGTCTCGTCGCCCTCGCTGGCAATGAACCGATAGACCTCGCCCGCCTCGTCCCGCTCGAAGGTCACGTACACGTCGCGGTCAGGGACAAGGAACCGTGTCTCCGACTCCGGTACCAGCTCAAGTCGCGGCCCATCCGCTCCCTGGGTCCACAGGCGGTCACCCTCCCGGAAGACCTTCACCACCTCGGTCCCGATCTGGTAGTCGCCCGCGTAATCGTCGTAGATCGCGGGATCGACCTCGACCGCCGGAGGCTCCGACTCGGGCTCGATGGCCGGCTCCGGTTCCTCGTCCTGCAGCCTGTCAGCCAAGTACACGTCGGCAACGCGCCGCGCCATTGAGCTGGAACTGAAGTCGCCAAGATTGCTGAGCACCACCACGATGAAGTCTTCTTCGGGGAAGCGGGTTACATAACTCCGATACCCGGCGTCGCTGCCGCTGTGTCCGACGGTCCTGAGCCCGCGGTACTCACCAATCCCCAGCCCGAAGGCGTAGCTCAGTGTATCGCCGTTATTCAGGATACCGCGCCTGTGCATCGCCTCTATGACTGCCGGGCCGCCGACCTTCCCGTCACTCAGGTTCTTTTCCCACTTCACAAGATCTCGAACGGTGGTGAAGAGACTGGTCGCACCCACGTTGGCATAGCTCAGCACCGCCTTGCGGTAACCGTTATCGCGGCGCGCATAGGAGTAAGCACGGTTCGGAACCACCAGTTCGTGGTCATCGTGGAAGTGCGTGTCGGTCATACCGAGCGGACGAAAGATGTTGTCGGCCGTCCACTCTGCGAACGACTGCCCCGTCACTCGCTCGACGATTTCCGCCAGCAGAGTGTAGCCCGTGTTGCAGTAGAGATACTCGTCACCCGGCGTGAAGTTCAACTCGCGCTGCCGACGTACCAACCGCATGATCTGATCGCGGGTGATCACGTCGTCGAGCCGCCACCCCGCCATCGCCAGCAGCACCCACTGGTCGCGCAGGCCGCTCGTGTGGTGGATGAGATGCCGGATCGTGATCGTGTCGCCGAAGTCCGGCACTTCCGGCAGGTGAGTGCGAATGTCATCGTCCAGCGACAGCTTCCCCTGGTCGGCGAGCATCGCAACGGCGAAGGCGGTGAACTGCTTCGAGACCGATGCGACATGAAAGACTGTCGTCGGCGTTATCGGGATTTCGTACTCGAGCTGGGCGAGCCCGTATCCCTGCTCGTAAACGATCTCACCGTCGCGTGCGACGGCTAGGGCCGCGCCTGGTGAGCCGGGGGCGTCCCAGGGCGCGAACAGCTGATCGACCCGTCCCGACATCGTCCCCGCCACAGGCTCGAGGCGCAGAACAGTGATCGCATACCCTCCCGGCTCCGCCTGCGCGTCGAACGGTGTAATCTCGATCCGATATTCACCCGACGTGTCGGAAAAGAGCGTGACGAATTCCGTCCCACGCTCTCCGGACCTGTCGATCTCATCGACCACTCTGCCCCCCGGATCGTGAACTCGAACGACAACGTCCATCCCCAACTGTTCCACGCTGGCGAACATGTACTGGTCGGACGGTAGCGTTATGCGGAATGCGTGCGTCTGGTCCGGCGCCAGCTGTCGCTCGATCCGCGCGTCGAGGCGCAACTCAACGACCTCGTCCTGAGCGTTAGCCGCGCTCGACCGGACGATGAACAGCGCCGCCGCGATGGCCAATGCGGGGGCAAGAAATCTCTTGATCATGCTATATCCTCCTCAGCTCCGACATCTTGTCTTCCTTTACTCGATTGCCCGGTGAACAGACTCGAGCTCCTCGTGCGCTCCTTCAGGTGGGCGCGTGAAGAGACTGACGCCGATCGTGACCGCGAATCCGGCCAGGAAGCCGGGCAACATCTCGTACAGGGAGTAGTATCGTTCTTTGAACAGCAACACCCAGAGGACCGTGGCGAGGAATCCGGCCACCATCCCAGCGATGGCGCCCGCCTTCGTGGTGCCACTCCAGAAAAGCGAACAAAGAACCACCGGTGCGAACGCCGACGCCAACCCCGACCAGGCGAACAGGACGAACCAGAAGATCACACGCACTTCCGGCAGCGCTAGCGCCAGGGCGATGGCCCCGATCACCACCGTCGTGAGCTTGCCGAGGAAAGAGAGCTGTCGCTCCGACAGACCCGGGTGAAATACTTTCTGGACAACATCCCGAACGACGGCTGACGAGGCGAGGATCAGCAGCGAGTCCACGGTCGACAGGATCGCGGCCAGCACGATTACCAGGAACACACCGGTGAACACCGCAGGCATCAGCTCGGCGCTCATCGTCGGAAGGATCGTCTCGGGATCCGCGAGCCCCGGAAACAGCGCTCTCCCTGCCATGCCCGCGAACACGGCGCCAATGTCGAAGACGACGATCACGGCCACGGCCATCACGCTGCCGTCGACGATCTCGCTGCGATCCCGTGCCGAGATGAAACGCGTGAGAAGCTGCGGCGCTCCCAGAAACGCGAGGCCGATTCCGACGAAGCTCACGGCGCTCGCCACACCTACCACCGACAGCCCGTACTCGCCCATCGGCTTAAGGAGATCCGGATCGATGACACCGAGCTGCGATACCATAGGGCTCCAACCGCCGACCGCGGCGATCCCCACGATGGGCAGCACGAGCAGACCCAAAAACATGAGGACCCCGTGCAGCAGGTCGTTATAAGCGACCGCCGTGAAACCACCCACCGTGGTGTAGAAAAGGATCAGCGCGATCCCGATCAGAACGCCCAGCTCGTAGCTGGTGCCCAAAAACGAACTGAACGCCTTGCCCGACGCAGTTAGCTGAGCCGCCGCGTAGGCGGTGACCATCGAAAAGATGATCACGACGCTCACCAAGCGGATGATGTGCTGCGTGTCACGGAAGCGGGACTCGAGGTAGTCGGGGACGGTAATCGAATCGTAGCGGTCGGTGTATTCCTTGAACCGCAGCCCAACGAAAACCCAGGCGAGCGCTACCCCGAGGACCTCACCCAGCACGACCCACAAAGCATGGATGCCGACCAGATACCCCATCCCGGTGAGTCCGAGGAGCAGCCAGGCGCTTTCGCCGGTGGCATTGGAGCTGAAGGCGATGACCCAAGAAGGAAGCTTCTTGCCGGCAACGTAGTAGCCCGCAACGCTGCTCGACTCACGCCGCCCCCAGATCCCGATCGCCACCAGGACGACCCCGTAGACGGCGAGAACCGTTAGGATCGCTGCCGAGCCCACGCTACGCCGCCTCGTCCCTGCGGCGATGCTTGACGTGGAAGACGGTTACCAGAGCGAGAGCAGGAACAATTGCTACGAATAGTAGCAGCCACGCCGTCCAGTGGAGCCCGCAGAACATCTCGGCTAACTCGCCGACTCCACGCGCCGGCAGGCGCGCCGCAGGCGATCCAGCGCGTCAGCGACTTCGGCCTCGCTAACCAGCATCGAGGGGCCCATCCGGATCACGTTGCCTTCCAGACCGCCGACCCCCAGCAACAAGCCCTCTTCCCTCGTCGCCTCCAGCAACTCCTTGGTCACCTCGGGGCTCGGCTCCTTGCTCGCTCGATCCTCGACCAGCTCCAGCGCTTGCATGAGACCCATGCCGCGTACCTCACCGATCCACTCGTGCGCGCCCATTAGTTCCTCGAGACCTTCGCGCAGCTGGCGGCCACGGGCCTGCGAGCGGTCGGGCGTGTTCTCTCGCGCCATCACCTCGAGCGTGGCATCGGCGGCCGCCATGCAGACCGGATTGCCACCGTAGGTCGAGATCGTCTTGGCGGTCCAGACCTCGGCGATCTCCGGCCGCGTCACCGTCGCGCCTACCGGGAACCCGTTGGCGATCCCCTTCGCCATGACCATGATATCGGGCTCTACATCCCAGTGCTCGATGCCGAACCACTTGTCTCCCGTGCGGCCGAATCCCGCCTGCACCTCGTCGCAGATGAACAGTCCGCCGCAATCGTGGATTATCTCGACCATACGCTGGAAGTACCCCGGCGGTGGCACGATATAGCCCCCAGCCCCCTGAATAGTCTCGGCGAAGAACGCTGCCGGCTTCCCGTCGGTGACCGTATGAATCGTCTCTTCCAAGTCTCTGGCCAGGTAGTCGACGAAGGCTTCGTCGTCGACTCCCTCGACGGGGAACCGGTAGCGATAAGGCGACATCGCGTGTTTGATCCCGGGCAGCGAGCTGCCTAGCGGACGCCAGGGCGCCTGTGCCGTAAGATTCGTGGCCAAGACACTACGTCCCGAGTAAGCCCGGCGAAGCGCGATTACTTCGCTTCTGCCTGTATACATGCAGGCCAGCATGACCGCCGTCTCCACCGCCTCGGTACCGCTGTTGGTGAAGAATGACTGGCTGAGCCGACCGGGCGCGATCTCGCTGAGCCGCCTGGCGACGCGGGTCTGGTTCTCGGTGAGGTAGAGCGTCGACGTGTGACCCAGCTTGCCCACTTGCTTGCGTACGCGTTCGACGACTTCCGGATGGCAGTGACCGATGGAAGTCGTGAGTATCCCGCTGAAGAAATCGAGGTACTCGCGCCCTTCTGAGTCCACAGCCGTCGTGCCGTGTCCTTCGACCAGCACGAGCGGTTCCCCATACAGCGGCGGGGCGCAGGGGAACAGATACTTAGCGTGATTGGCCTTTACACGAGCCGTATCGGTATTCAGTGCAGCCTGGTTCGTAGGACTCATCGTCACCACCTCGAGATTACGACGCGCTTGTCTGTGTAGAAGTCGATGGCGTCTCGACCCTGGGCCTTTAGATCCCCGTAGAACGAGCCTTTCGCGCCACCAAACGGGAAGAACGCCATCGGAGCCGCCACTCCGATGTTGATGCCGAGCATACTGATACCCGCGTGATAGCGAGTCTCGCGTGCCGCGCGACCGCTGCTCGTGAAGACCGACGTCATGTTGCCGTAGCTAATACGGTGGATCAGCTCCAGAGCTTCCTCCAGCGATCCAACCTGCGCCAAACCTCCCACCGGGCCGAAGATCTCCTCGCGGCCGATGACCAGGTCCGGGCCCACGTTATCGAACAAGGTCGGTCCGACCCAGTGTCCCTTTGGGTATGCCTTTACCGTCGCGTCGCGGCCATCGAGCAGCAGTTTAGCGCCTTCGCGGATCCCTTCCTCGATGTAGCCGATAATCCGCTCGCGATGGGGCCCGGAGATCACCGGACCCATGAACGGATCACCGTCGAGGGCGTAGCCCATGCTGAGCGAAGCGGCTCCGTCCAGCAGACGATCCTTCATCTTCGGGTAGGCGTCCTTGACACCAACGACCACGCTGCCCGCCAGGCACCGCTGGCCCGCCGAGCCGAACAGGGAGGAGAGGATCGCATCGGTCGCTTGGTCGTAGTCCGCGTCAGGGAGCACCACGAGATAGTTTTTCGCCCCACCCAGAGCCTGTACGCGCATGCCACACGCCGCCGCGCCCGCGTAGATCTGCCGGGCCACCGCACTTGAGCCGACGAAAGAGATCCCTCTCACATCGGGGTGCTCGACCAACGCAGCCGCAGCGTCCCGGGCACCGTGCACCACGTTTAGCACACCCTTCGGCAGACCCGCCTGCCCGGCCAATTCGATTACTAGTTGATGGGTCAGGGGGTCCTGCTCGCTGGGCTTGAGCACGAACGTATTGCCGGTGGCCACCGCGTAGGGCCAGAACCACATCGGGATCATGACCGGGAAGTTGTAGGGCGTGATACCGGCGAAGACGCCCAGCGGTTGCAGGACGGTCTCGCAGTCGATCCCCGGCGCGATGTCTTCCAGGGTCGAGCCCATCAGTAGGGTGGGTATCCCACAGGCGTGCTCCATGTTCTCGATGCCGCGCCTGATCTCGCCGCGACACTCCTCCAGGTTCTTGCCGTGTTCCCGGGCGAGGCTGATGGCCAGGGCCTCGAAGTTCTCCTCGAGTAGCGTCTTCAGCCGAAAGAGGACCCGCGCTCGCTCTATCGCCGGAGTCGCGCGCCAGGAAGGGAAGGCGAGCTTCGCCGCTTCCACTGCGGCGCCCACATCCCCCGACCCGGACAGCGGGACCTGCCCGAGAAACTCCCCCGTCGCCGGGTTATTGACGGGCAGAGTCTCGGAACCCGAGGAAGTCACCCACTTGCCACCTAGGTAGTTCGCTACCGTGGCATCCTTGACCATCATGTCTGTCACCCCATCAGCCGCTTGAAGAGGGACTTCACCGTGCCCTCGTAGCGCTTGACGACCAGCACCGACGCCGGCGAATGGCGGGCCACCTTCTCCGGGATCTCGCCCAGCAGCATCTTGCGGAACAGCGGCTCCTTGGCGGCCCCGATGACGACTAGGTCGCAGTCGCGACTGGCCAGCGCCAGGCCGCCGGCCACCGACTCAGCCTCGATCAGCTGCGTCTCCAGTGGTAGAGTCACGTCGAAATGGACCAGCGTCTTCTCGATCCAGCGTTCGGCCTCGGAACGCTGGTCCTCCGACGCTCCCGGTGGCACGACGTAGCTGGCCGTCACCTCCATCTCGAACGCCTTACCCAGCACGTTGAGGAATTCGGCG
Organism: uncultured Gemmatimonadota bacterium; assembly: GCA_964345885.1. Lineage (GTDB taxonomy): Bacteria > Gemmatimonadota > Gemmatimonadetes > Palauibacterales > KS3-K002. Next base: position 27,936 of record CAYFSW010000060.1, read on the forward strand.
GCGAGCTGCGCGTGCGGGCCGCCGGCTGTGGGAAACAGGCAACGCCGGAATTGCTTTTCCTCGGCGATCTTCAACAGCAGCAGATCACAGGGCGCGTGCCGGATCACCTGGTCGGCGACCTCGCCGAAGATACGCTCCCGCGTGTCCGTGTAGCCTTTCCAGCCCATCAACAGCACGTCGGCGCGGTGTCGCTCCGCTGCCTCGAGAATCCCGTGGTGCGCGTGATGCGCGATGGCAATATCCGTCTCGATCTCCATGCCGTGCTCGGCCGCGTACTCGCGCGCCTCCCTGAGCAGCGGCTCCCGGTGGTGAGTGAAACGCAGACCCTCGTGCACCGGCAACTGCCTCGGCACCACGGTCACCGTGACAGCGACCACTCGCCTGCCGCGCGCCCGGGCTATCGGGCTGGCGAAATCGAGCAACGTCCTGACGGTGTCAGGGTTATGCAGAGGCACGAGCACCGCGTAGTCGGGCTTCTCCTCCAAAGGGCGCTGACTCGGGATGAGGACCTGCGGCTCGACACCCGCCGCCAGCTTCTCGAAGTAGCCGAAATAGATGAGCAGACCGAAGACGATCCAACCCGCCGTCACGTACCAAGCCAGTGGCTGGAACTTGAACTGGTAGAGCGCGAGGAAGACGTTGAGCGAGATGCCGAGGATCGGCGTGAGCGGGTAGAGCGGAACCCGATAGACGCGTTCGAGCTCCGGCGCTTTGCGGCGCAACGCGATGACCGCAAGGTTCACCAGCGCGAAGGTGAGCAGGAAGATCAGGCTGGCCGCCGAACCCACCGCCTCGATCGGCAGGGTCAGCGCCATGCCCAACAGGATCACACCTGTGACGATGATCGCCATGCGCGGCGTGCGCCGCTCCGGATGGATCTTCGACATCTCGCGCGGCAGCAGGTTATCACGCGCCATCGAAAACGCGACGCGCGATGATGCGAGGACCGTCGCATTGAGAGCGGACATGGTAGATAGCAAGCCGCCGAACACGATGATCCCGACGCCGAAGGCGGGCATGAAATCCTCCGCCGCCCTTACGATCGCCGTCTCCTTGTACTCGCCCAGGAACTGCCAGGTCGGGCCCTCGGCCGAGCTCACCGCTCCCAGCGACACGAACAGAATCAGCAGATACATCGTCACCGTGATCGCCAGGGCGATGAACGTAGCACGCGGGATGTTCTTTTCCGGCTGCTTGATCTCCTCGGCGACGGTGGCGATCAGGTCGTAACCCTCGAAGGCGATGAACGTCAGGCCCATCGCCACCAGCACACCACCACTACCCAGCGGGAAGAACGGAGTGAAGTTGTCAGCCGCGACGGCCGGCGCGGCGAAGACACGCTTGAGCCCGTAGAACACGAAGATCCCCAACACGGCCAGCTTCGCCAGAGTCAGCGCGTTCTCCGCCTGGCCCGTGACTTCGGCACCCCGGATATTCAGCCGGATGAAGATGAGCCCCACCAGTAGCGTGACGATGAGAATGGGGATGGTCTGGCCGAGAACCCCGAACAGACCTCCGGTCAGCCCGGGCACGTACTTATGAAAGAACTCCCAGAAATAGCCGGCGAACCCGAGTGCGTAGAGGCTGCACGCCACCGTATACGCGAACCAGAGCATCCACCCGGCGGTGAAGCCCAGGGCGCCGGGGAAAGCCTCGCGCACAAACGAGTAGCCGCCCCCCGCACGTGGGATCGTGGAAGCGAGCTCGGCGTAAGCGAAGGCGGTCAGCAGCGTGACCGCGCCGTTCAGCGCGAACGCCAGAATCGAGGCGGGGCCCGACTCGCCGGCGGCGATGCCCGTGAGCACGAAGATGCCTGCACCGATCATGGCGCCGACACCGATCATCGTGGCGTCGAACAGTCCGAGATCGCGGGCGAACGTGGTCCTCGACGGGCTCTCGTTCGTCATTCGCTTGATTGGCTGAGCGAGAATGCAGGCTACGTGTGCGTAGCGAGGGCCGGCAACATTCTAGCGCCGGATCATACCTCGGGCCAGACCGCAGGTACGGCTGGGAACCGCGCGATCCTCAATCTGGTATCGATCCGCGACGACGGCAGCAGGGTCTTGGGTTCGAGGGACATAGGGGCGACCGCGGCCGAGCCGCGGACGGCCGGGCCACGGTAAGTCGCGGCCTCGAAGACGAGCTCAGTGCTGCTCTCGGTCAGGTCACCGTTGCCCACGAGCTCCTGGACCGCAAAGTGGAGGACCAGGTCGAGGTCGCCGTCTCCGTCGTCGTCCTCGAGCTTGGCCATGAGCGCTCCATTCTTCTTCCTGAGCACGCGGGTGTCCGCACCGCTGCCGTTTCCCAACGTCACCGTCTCCAGATCGATCTCCGCCGCGTCGAATTCATCCGTCGTCGGTACAAGGACCCTGACCTTTCCCTTGCCATTCAGGTTGATCTCTGCGACGGGAATCTCGACCTCGATCTCTCGAAGCTCTCCGCGCACGCCATCCCCACCGCCCTTGCCCCGCTCCCCGGCCACGAACGAGCCCCCGTTCGGCGCGCCGAAAGCCGCATCGCCTTCAGCACCGCGCGGTGTTGGATCCGCGTTACACCCCGTCAGCGCGACTGTAGCCGCGACGAGGGCGCTCGGAAACACACTCTTCAAGGTCGACCCCTCTGTTCCCGGGACCGAACTCCACACCCACGGCGGAGTTAGGCCCGGTGGCTCCGTCGAATCACGCTCCGGCAGAACGAGCGCATTCAATGAGGTTTGGCGCTCAGAGGGGCAAGAGTCGTGCCGCCTACGAGCCGCCGGCAAGTTGAGCCATCGACTGCTTGAGCTTCTCTAGCTGCTCGTCGCTCAGCGGCTCGGCAAACATGAATTGGGTCGCGTCCTGCCCCCGGCCCAGCGACGACCACGTGTCGGTATCAGCGTCGTACACGAGGAAATCGAACAGAAGCGCCGTCTCGTAATTGAACGGTACGGGGACGTATCCCTCCGCCGTCATCACGTCGCCCACGCCATCGAACTCAGCCACGACCAGCACGCTGTCGGCGGCGAGGTCGAGGAGGTGCGCGTTCCCATGGCAATCGTCACACCCCGAAACCGCGTCTTTAGCGATCGTGTGGCCGTAACCCGGCGCTACAATAAGGAGCTTGTTACCTTCATAGACGAGCGAGTGCAAGTTAGCCGGGTGCACCTTCCCTTCCCTGTTCACAAGGAAGATCCAGTTCGTTACCTCTTTCAGCAGTCGTGACTCTCCCTCGGGAAGAGCCGACTGATAGTGACAGTTGTAGCAGGTCATCATGCCCTGCATGTGGCACGTGCTACAGTCGACAGCGACGGCGTGCCAGTCGTGATACCGGTTGGCCGGGACGGGCGCGTGGCAATCCTCGCACTCGGTGTGGATGGCACCGTGCTCCAGCAATGAGCTGTAGGCGTGCCCATCACCCATGACATCCTCCAGGGTGTGGCAGTCCATGCACGTCATACCCGCGTCGCGGTGAACGTCGCTGAAGCCCGCGTCGGCCTCGCTCGCCTGCCTACCGTGGCAGCGGGCGCACGCTTGACCTTCGGCGACGCCGTCATCGACCTGTGCACCGAGACCGGGGTCGGGCGTATCATGGCAGCTCGCACAACCACCCGTAAGGTTCGGCTCGTGACAGTTCTTGCAGTCCAACTCCGAGTAGGGAACGTTGGCGAACTGTTCCAGGCCGCCGTTGGCCCTGCTGTAGAACGTCTGGAAGCCCTGCCCCGTCGCGTGCAGGCTGGTCGGATACCATTCGTCCCAAGGGAAGCCGTTAGCCGTCACGGTCGGCGACTCATCACTCTGGGTCTGACCGCCGCTGTTGACGGCGTAGACCGTGGCCGAATAGCTGGCGCCGTCTTCGACGCCGTCCTCGGCGGTGAACACAACCAGCTCGGCGCTGCCCGCCACCCACTTGGTCAACGTCCGCTCGCCGGCAAGTTCGGCGCGGAACGAATCGACACTTGCCTGGGCCGGCCACTCGAGCTTGACGGTGTCCGGGAATGAAGCCGCGACGATCGAGAAGGCCGCCGGCGGCGGCAGCCCTGGCTCGCAGCCGCTGGCGACGAGCATACCGGCCACGCACACAGCTACCGCTGAGGGGCCGGCCGAGCAACGACGGGACGAACTGGCTGGCGACATGAGCCCACCTCCAAGTCCGAAGGAGCTTTGCCTGCGGGATATCGATGGTCGGGCCGTCGCGTGAGGATTCAGTTCGTGGTAAATCTGCCGGACGATTCGCAGCGCATCAACCCCGCCATAAGTGATCGCTCAGCCACCGGCCGGCGATCCCTGGGCGGTCATCTCGAAGTCTCCCGGGTGGTAGCCCTGGTCGCCCAGCATGGTGTAGATCCGCTCTAGTACGTACCAGTCGAGCTCGGGCTCGCGGCTCAATATCCAGCCGTACTTGCGATCCGGCGATCCGACCAGGGCGAACTCGTAGTCGTCGCCCAGGCCGATGATCCAGTAGTCGCCCCAGATCGGTCGCCAGCCGAAGATGCTGAAGAAGCTCACCTTCAGCCGAGCGTTCGAGTCACGATCCTCGATGCGGGCGAGCCCCTTCGCCTCGTCGACCCTGCCACTGCTCGTGATGCAGCGATTGATGACGTCGATTCGGCCGTCGTCACGTAATTCGTACTCGGCCGTCACACCACTGACACACTGTTCCTGAAAACCGTTGGGGATTCGAGCTATCTCGTACCAGAGACCCACGTAGCGCTCCAGGTCGACCCGCGCCACGGTGCGCGGCGGACCCAGTTCCTCCTGGCCCCGGGCTGTCGCACTGGCACAGCCAGCGAAAACCAGCACGATCAAGCAAGTCAAAAGAAGTCCCTTCCAGTCCATTAGTCATCCCCTGCGGCGTGGCAGACTGAAACACCCGGCAAGACCCGGGCGTAGTGAAAGACGCGGCACGCGGGGGCCGCCTCACATCCCTGGAACGATATTCCTCATGGAAACGCTACTGCAAGACCTCAAGTTCGGTGCCAAGCTGCTCTGGAAGGAGAAAGTGCTCAGCCTGACCGTCCTGCTCACGCTGGCCGTCTGCATCGGCGCCAACACGGCGATCTTCAGCGTGATCCACGCCGTGCTGCTCGAGCCACTCCCGTTCAGCGAGCCCGACCGCCTAGTCACGGTCTTCAATAGCTATCCGAACGCCGGTGCGGAGCGCGGCTCGAACAGCGCACCCGACTTCTTCTACCGACGCGAGCGGGTCGAGGCGTTCGAGGAAGTCGCCGCCTTCCAATACTGGGGCCACACGGTGGGCGAGCCGGGCAGCACCGAGCGCGCGCGCACCATGCGGGTGACACCCTCTTTCTTCCCGCTACTGGGGGTTCGCCCTGTGATCGGGCGAAACTTCAGCGAGGAGGAGATGGACATCGGCAACGAGCAGCGAGTGATCTTCAGCTACGGTTTCTGGCGGGAGCGCTACGGCGGCGACCGGAGCATCTTGGGACAGGACCTGCGCGTCGACGGGCGGCCCTATACGATCGTCGGGGTGTTGCCCGACGATTTCGACTTCCTGGGCGTGCGTGAGAGCCGCTTCTACGTGCCGATACCTTTCACACCGGAACAGCGCACTCCGGAACAGTTGCACAACAACAACTATGAGATGATAGCCCGGCTGCGACCCGGAGCCACGATCAGCCAGGCCACGCAACAGATCGCCGCCCTCGATGCCGGATTGATTGACGCCTTGCTGATCCCCAATGCCCGGCAGATCCTCGAGGATGCCGGCTACCACGCCCAGGTCCACAACCTCAAGGACGATCTGCTGCGTGACGTGAGACCCACCTTCATCATGCTCTGGTTCGGTGTGGCGTTCGTTCTTTTGATCGGCTGTCTCAACATCGCCAACCTGATGCTGGCGCGCTCCAACGTCCGCATGGGGGAGCTGGCGACCCGCATCGCGCTGGGCGCCGACCAGGCGCGGCTCAGCCGACAGTTGCTCACCGAGGCGGTGCTGATCGCGACGCTGGGCGGTCTGCTCGGACTGGCCGTGGGCACCGCCGGGCTCCGCTTGATCGAGACCATGGGCGTCGAGGATCTGCCGCGTGGTGCCCAAGTCGCTATCGACGGCACCGTCGTCCTCTTCACCTTCCTGCTGGCCGCCGCCGCCGGGATCTTCTTCGGCGCCATACCGTTGCTGCACATCTTCCGGACCGATCTGAACGCCGTGTTCCGGGCGGAGAGTCGCACCGGCACGGCCAGTCGGCGCGCCGTCCTACTGCGCAGCGCCTTGGTCACGGCCCAGGTGGCCATCGCCTTCGTCCTGCTCATCGGCGCCGGCCTGATGTTCGCCAGCCTGCGCGCCGCCCTCAACGTCGATCCCGGATTCGATCCGAACTCAGTCCTCACCGGCTACATCTCCCTGCCGGAAAGCCGCTATCCGGACGACCCCGAGCAGTTGCAGTTCACCGACGAGCTACTGCGCGAGGTCCGGGCGTTGCCGAGCGTCACGGCGGCGTCGGTAACCAGCATGATCCCCTTCGGCGGCGGCGGCAGCTCCACCGTCATCTTGCCCGAGGGCTATGTTCCGCGTGCCGGCGAATCGATGCTGGCGCCGTGGAGAACGACGGCCGGCCCTGGCTACTTCGAGGCAATGCAGATCCCGCTGCTGGCCGGCCGCTACTTCGATGAGACCGATACCGAGGACGGCACACAGGTGATCATCATCGACCGCTGGCTCGCCAACCGATACTTCCCCGACGAGAATCCGGTCGGTAGGCGGATGCTCTATGGCACCGTGCCCGGCATGGAGGAGAACGAAGAAGACTACCTGTACACGATCATCGGAGTCGTCGGCGACATAAAGCAAAACGACCTGACTCAGAGCGAGCACGTCGGGGCTTACTACTTTACGTACAGGCAGATGCCTATCGGATTCTTGACGCTCGTGGCCCGCACCGAGATGCAACCGATGAGTCTGGCGCCGTCCGTCCGCCACGTCGTGAGCGGTATCGACCCCGACCTGCCGTTCCACTACCCCGAGACGATGGAGCAGCGGATCGACGATTCGCTGGTCAGGCGACGCACGCCGATGCTGCTGCTCGCCGGCTTCGCCGCCGTCGCTCTCTTCCTAGCCGCCGTCGGCATCTACGGCGTGCTTGCCTATTCGGTAACCCAGCGTACGCGTGAGATCAGCATACGTATGGCCATCGGGAGTAGCCCGCAGCGGGTCTTCAACATGGTCGTTACCCAGGGCCTCCTCGTCGTCGGTCTCGGTCTCGTGGTCGGATTGGCCGGGAGCTTGTTCTTGGTTCGGCTCGTCCGAGCTCTGCTCTACGGCGTCCAACCCACCGACCCATTGGTATTAGCCGCCGTGATCGTCACCTTGGCCGCCTGTGGCTTCGTCGCCTGCTTGCTGCCGGCACGGCGCGCGACCCGCATCGACCCGGTCATAGTCCTCAACGCCGAGTAGCCAACCGATTGACACGGGGCTCGCCGTCACCGATCATGGCGGGAGCTTTCGTGCAGCTCACGCTCGTGCGCCCGTTCGCGGGGACCGTCCCGTGCGCGCACACCCGTTTCTCAACCGAGGAGAGGAGCCGATGGTGAAGGAGATCAGGATCGAGGATCTGAATCCCGAGGCGTTCATCAGTGAGAAGGTCGAGGAGATCTCCGCGGCCGTCGGCGACGGTAAGGCGATCAACGCCCTCTCCGGCGGCGTCGATTCGTCGGCAGTCACCTTGCTCGGGCACCGCGCACTGGGCGATCGACTGACCACCTACTTCATCGAGAACGGTTTGATGCGGCGAGGCGAGCCGGAGCAGGTGGCGGCGCTGTTCCGCGAGTTCGGCGTGCACGTCGAGATCCTCGATGCACGGGAAGAGTTCTTCGCTGCCTTGAAAGGCATCACCGACCCCGAGGAGAAGCGGGAGGCCGTCACCCAGACGTTCTATCGCGACGTCTTCGGACGACTGGTGCGCGAGGGCGATGCGCGCTTCCTCCTCCAGGGCACCATCCTCACCGATGTAGATGAGACCGTCGCCGGCATCAAACGCCAGCACAATGTCTTCGAGCAGTTGGGGATCGACCCCGAACAGGCCTTCGGCTACAAGATCATCGAGCCGCTCGTCCAGATCCGTAAGGACGGTGTGCGTCGCGTCGCCGAGGCGCTGGGACTGCCCGCGTCGGTCTGGAACCGTATGCCGTTTCCTGGCCCCGCGCTCGCCGCGCGCGTGATCGGCGAAGTGACACCGGAACGGATAGAGACGGTTCGCTTCGCCACAGTCATCACCGAGGAAGAGCTGGCCGACGTGGACGCCTTCTTGAAGCTGGCGATCCTGCATGAGGACCGGGTGACGGGCATGCGCAATGGGGCGCGCGATTTCGGCCTGCAGCTCGAGCTGCGCTGCTGGGACAGCGTCGACGCGCGTGAAGGGACACCTAGCGAAGTGCCGTGGCCGAAGCTGCGGCGCCTGGCCGACCGGTTGGTGGCCGAGGTGCCCGGCGCGGTGAGCGTGACCTACAACCTGGCGACGAAACCGCCGTCGACCATGGAGGCCGTCTAGCTAGCCGGCACCCACCTCCGACACGATGCGGCGGTCGGCGCGCAGCGACGACCTCAGATAGTCTCGGTTCAGCTGAGCGATGTGGTCCAGATCGATAGCCTTTGGGCACGCCGCGCTGCACTCACCGTGGTTCGTGCAGTTGCCGAAGCCCTCGAGGTCCATCTGGCGCACCATCGCCTTCACACGTCGGTAACGCTCCGGTTGCCCCTGGGGTAAATTCGCGAACTGCGAGACCTTCGCCGCGGTGAACAGCATGGCCGAGGCGTTGGGACAGGCGGCGACGCAGGCGCCACAGCCGATGCAGGCCGCCGCGTCCATCGCCAGGTCGGCATCCTCCTTGGGGATCGGGATCGCATTGGCGTCGGGCGCCGAGCCGGTAGGCGCGCCGATGAACCCGCCCGCCGCAATGATGCGGTCGAGCGCGCTACGATCGACGATCAGATCCCGGAGGACCGGGAACGCCTTGGCGCGCCAGGGCTCGATCCACAGCGTATCGCCGTCCTTGAACTCGCGCATGTGGAGCTGGCACATCGTCGTGCGGTCGCGCGGCCCGTGCGCCCTGCCGTTGACAACGACGCCGCAGGTGCCGCAGATGCCCTCCCGGCAATCGTGGTCGAAGGCGACCGGATCCTGGCCCTCCGCGATGAGCTTCTCGTTGAGCACATCCAGCATCTCGAGGAAGGACATGTCCGGGCTCACGTCGTCGAGGTCGCACTTGACGAAACGACCCTTCGACTTCGCGTTCTGCTGACGCCAGATATGAAGAGCGAGTTTCATCACTTGTAACTCCGTGTCGCGAGTTCGACGTACTCGAATTCCAACGGCTCGACGTTGCGGATCGGCTTCTTCCCGTCGCCGGCGTATTCCCAGGCCGCAACGTGGGCGTAGTTCTCATCATCCCGCAGCGCTTCGCCGTCCTCCGTCTGGTATTCCTCGCGCAGGTGCGCGCCACACGATTCCTCGCGCTCCAGCGCATCCAGGCACATCAGCTCGCCGATCTCGAGGAAATCGGCAACCCGGCCGGCGTACTCCAACGATTGGTTGAGCTCCGTCGCTGCGCCCGGGACGGTGACGTTCTCCCAGAACTCCTCACGTAGGGCCGGGATCTTGCCCAGTGCCTCCTGCAGCCCCTCGCGCGTCCGCGCCATGCCGCAGTACTCCCACATGATCTGGCCCAGCTCGCGGTGGAAGGACGTCGGCGTGCGCGTGCCGTTGATCGAGAGCAGCCGCTTGATCCGCACCTCGACCTCCGCCACGGTGGCCACCGCTTCGGGGTGATCCGCTGCGAGTGGTTCGAACTTCGTCCGGGCCAGGTAATCGCCGATGGTGTAGGGGATGACGAAGTAGCCGTCGGCCAAGCCCTGCATGAGGGCGCTGGCCCCCAACCGGTTGGCACCGTGATCGGAGAAGTTCGCTTCGCCGATTACGAACAGCCCGGGGATCGTGCTCTCGAGGTTGTAGTCGACCCAGAGGCCGCCCATCGTGTAGTGGGTGGCCGGATAGATCCGCATCGGCACCTTGTAAGGATCTTCGTCGGTAATCCGCTCGTACATCTCGAATAGGTTGCCGTAGCGCTCAGCTATGACATCCTCGCCCAACCGTTCGATCGCGTCGGCGAAATCGAGATAGACGCCGACGCCGGTGGGCCCGACGCCGCGCCCTTCATCCACCACACGCTTGGCGGCCCGCGAGGAGACGTCCCGTGGGGCCAGGTTGCCGAAGCTAGGATAGATGCGCTCGAGATAGTAGTCGCGGTCTTCCTCGGGGATCTCGCCGGGTGGTCGTTTGTCATCAGCCCGTTTGGGAACCCAGATACGCCCATCGTTGCGCAGCGACTCACTCATCAACGTCAACTTCGACTGATAGTCACCGTGCACCGGTATGCAGGTCGGGTGAATCTGGGTGAAGCATGGGTTGGCGAAGCAAGCGCCCTTCTTGTACGACCGCCAAGCCGCAGTGCCGTTACAGCCTTTCGCGTAGGTGGCAAGGAAGAAGACGTTGCCGTAGCCGCCGGTGGCCAGAACCACCGCGTCCGCCAGATGCGTCTCGAGCTCGCCGGTCACCATGTCGCGCACGACGATGCCACGAGCGCGTCCGTCGATAAGGATGGGCTCGAGCATCTCGTGACGCGGGTACATCTCGACCTTGCCCAGGCCGATCTGACGCTGCAGCGCCTGGTAGGCGCCCAGCAGTAGCTGCTGACCCGTCTGGCCGCGCGCGTAGAAGGTGCGTGAGACCTGCGCGCCACCGAAGGAGCGGTTGGCCAGCAGGCCCCCGTACTCCCGCGCGAAAGGAACACCCTGCGCGACACACTGGTCGATGATGTTCACGCTCAGCTCGGCCAGTCTGTGCACGTTCGCCTCGCGCGACCGGAAGTCGCCGCCCTTGACCGTGTCGTAGAACAGGCGGTACACGCTGTCGCCGTCGTTCTGGTAGTTCTTGGCGGCGTTAATGCCGCCCTGGGCCGCGATCGAGTGGGCGCGCCGCGGACTGTCCTGATAGCAGAAGCACTTCACGTTGTAGCCCAATTCGGCCATCGATGCGGCCCCCGAGGCGCCCGCCAGTCCGGAGCCAACGACGATGACGCTGTACTTCCGCTTGTTCGCCGGGTTCACCCGCTTCATGTCGAAACGGTGCTTCTCCCACTTCTTCTCTATCGGTCCGTCCGGGATCTTCGCTTTGAGTTCCATGGATATCTCCGTTCGCCCCTAGCTCACGACGCCGGTCAGTACAGCGACCGGGATCGAGATGTTGCCGATAGCGATCACCAGGGCGATCAGCAGCGCGATGACCGTCCGCATACGGTTGTAGCTCGCGTGGCTCAGCCCCAAGGTTTGCAGCATGCTCCACACCCCGTGGTAGAGGTGCAGGCCGAGCGCGAGTTGCGCGAGGATGTAGAAACCGGAGACCCACCAGACGCCGAACCCCGTCACCACGTTATGGTAAACGTCCCCCACCACGAAGTCGCCGTGCGCCTGCCCGGTGGTGAAGTGCAGCAGATGGTAGATGATGAAGATCAGCAGTAGCGGGCCACCCCAGCGCATCGTCCGTGACGCGTACGTCGACTCTTGATACTGCTGGCGACGGCGGTACCCGGTGGGACGCGCCGCCCAACTGCCCAACGTCAGCGCTGTAGCCGCCCACACGTGCAGCCCCACCGCGCCCAGCATCGCCCCGCGAAAGACCCAAATGAGTCCCCCATGCCCCAGCTCGCGCAGCAACTCGGCGTAGTGGTTGAGCGGCTCCGGACCCAGGTAGACCTGAAGGTTGCCGATCATGTGACCGATGACGAACAGCACCAGGAAGACCCCGGTCACCGCCATCACCATCTTCTTGCCCACCGTCGACCCGAAGAACGCGGCGACCCGGCTCCGTGGTGCGGCCACGGCTACATCGATTGCGGTACCTGCCATTAGTAGACTCTCTCCCCTGACTTGGATTCCAGTTTGTCTGGGTACCTCGTTACCGTAGCTCGTGCAAACCCCGCGCCAGCTCGCCGAGATATCTAAGTCGTTGTCAGGTATGGGGTTACGGTGCGCAAATTCTCTGCTGCGACCGCCGGGCGTCACGTCACGCCCCGAAACGACTTACGCTGGTACACGACCCAGCTACGATCTCAGAAGCCGGTACACCAGCTCGGCGTGGCGCTCGGTCGCCCCCTGGCGCGCACGAATCACCTCCCTGCCCCGCTCCGCCATCTCACGAGCCCGCCCTGGAGCGCTCAGCAATTCCGTGGCGGCCGCCATGGGTGTATCCGAGACCGCTATGCCGCCGGCTTCCCGGAACGCCGCGACGACGTCGGCGAAGTTCTTGTGGTGCGGACCGATGATCGTGGGCTTCCCCAACGCGATTGGCTCGATGGGGTCAGAGCCGCCACGCGGCTTGAGACTGCGGCCGACCACCGCCACGTCGGCTAGCGAATACGCCTTCGCCAGCTCACCCATGGTGTCCAGCAGGAAGAGCTCGGTGCCGTTCACCGCGCGCTTTGCCCCGTCCGGGTGCTCGGTCCGCAGGACGATACCGTCGACCTGACGAGCGACAGACTCGAAGCGCTCCGGCTTGCGAGGGACAATCAACAACTGAACGCCGGGCGGTCTTGTAGCGACCAGCAGTTCCTCCTCGCCGGGGCCCGTCGAGCCCGCAACGACCAACGGCTTCGACCGGTCAATCCCCATAGCAAGCGCCAGTTCATCCGCGCCCGGCACGCCATCCGCGATTCGAGCAGTGTCCCACTTCATGTTGTCGGTGACGGTCACTCGCTCGGCAGGAACCCCCAGGTCGGTGAACCGCTCGGCATACACCTCCGTCTGGACCGCAGCCGCCGCCAGGGTCCGAAAGATCGGGCGAACCAGTGGAGCCACGAAGCGGTAGTTCCTGTAGCTCGAGTCACTCAACCGACCGTTAATGACACAGAGCGGGATTTCTCGACGCTGGCATTCCTGGGCTAGGTTCGGCCACACCTCGAGCTCAACGAGGACGATGAGGTCCGGGTTTATCGCGTCCAGAAAGCGACGGACCATCAACGAGAAGTCAAACGGAAAGCGGACCACCGTGTGGTCAGACCCGTAGAGCCGGCGAGCTCGCTCGATCCCGGTGTTGGTAGTGGCGCTGATCGCCAGGCGCATCGGCGGCGCGTCCTCACGAGTCAGACGCCGCACCAGCTCCCGGGTGGCGCTGATCTCCCCCACGCTCACCCCGTGTATCAGGACCGTGGGACGCGGATCACGAGGCAGGGCCGGACGTTTGCCGAAGCGCCCCTGCCAATCGGTGCGCCATTTCCCGGTCCTCAAGAGGTTGAAGCCCAGGACCGGGCTGCCGAGTAGCGCAGCACCTGCGTAGAGGAGATCGTAGCCGCGAGCCATAGCCTCCTGACCAACTCCCCTGGTTGCGTGTCCGGTACAGAACCCGTATTCCTAGTCGCCCAGTACCGTGTACTATTTGACTGGGCTCGCTAGAAATCAACAGGACGGGCCTCGGCCCACCGGACATGTCGGCGATTGCACTTTCGAAACCGCCCCGCTCGATCCTAATCGTGCGACTCACAGCCCGCGGAGATGTCGTCTTCGCGACGCCACTAATACGAGCTTTTCGCCGCACGTATCCCGGTGCACGGATCACCTGGCTGGCGGAGTCGCACACGGCGGACCTCGTCCTTCACAACCCCCACCTGGACGAGGTCATCGTTTGGAACCGAAAAGAATGGAAACGACTCCTGCGGCGCGGCAGACTACTGACCCTCGGCCGCTTGGCCCTCGACTTCGTCCGCGAGCTGCGGAGTCGTGAGTTCGACCTGGCCGTCGACGTACATGGACTGCTGCGCGCCGGAGCGATGACCTATCTGTCGGGCGCGCCGACGCGGGTCGGACTGGGCTCGACCGAGGGGAGCTCGCTACTGATGACCCACGTCATCCCTCGCGACTCGAGCGATCTTCCGCAGGTCGCCTCGGAGTACCTCTACATAGCGCGTGAGCTTGGCCTCGACGTCTCCGACTTTCGACTGGACGTCGTCCTCAGCCAGAAAGACGAGGAATCCGCTCGGGGGATAATCACGAGAGAGGGGCTGACCGACGGATACGCCGTCATCTGCCCCTTTACGACGCGCGACTGGAAGCACTGGTTCGAGGACCGCTGGGCGAACCTGGTCGACCGCATGCAGGCGGACCTGGGACTCACCACGGTAATCCTAGGCGGCCCCGACGATCGGGAGGCGGATCGGCGGATCCGTGAGGCGGTCCGCGGCAAAGTGGTGAGCCTCGTCGGCAAGACCTCGCTGTCCGAGGCAGCCGCCCTGGTCAAGTTCGCCAGGCTGCTGGTGGGGGTGGACACGGGACTCACCCACGTCGCCAGCGCCTTCGAGCGGCCCACGGTGGCACTCTTCGGCTCGAACATCCCCTACAGCGAGCCGCCGACCGACCGGACACGTATCATCGTTCATCGCCTGGAGTGCACTCCCTGCAAGCACTACCCCACCTGCGATGGCGACTATACGTGTATGCGGCTGATCACCGTCGATGAGGTGCTGAACACGGCTCGCGAGGTTCTCGAGGTCGGGGAATCGGGGTGAGACAGCTCGGCGCGTCGCCGACGGCGAGTGATCAACCTCACCCGGCAGCCTTCAGCAGTCCCTCTACGAGGCGCTCCAAGCTCTGGAAGGCCGAGAGAATCTCGCCCGGCACCAGGCGGACGGGCGGCGGCGATCGGAACAACCGGTTGCGGTACGCCGCCAGCAGCAGCAGCCGTTCCTGGTCATCGGCCGACAGCGTGAGGCCAATTGCACCCTGAGCGGCGGCCCGCGAGCGGCGGCAGGAGAAGCGTCGGTCTTCCCAGCCCCGGTGCAAGCCGGGGCTGACGCACTCCAACTCCTCGCCGCTCAACAGATCTACGACGTCGATGAATTCCAGCATCTTGGGCACGGTGATAGCATCGCGATGCGGGTCGACTTCCGGTGTCGGCATGTTGAGCTGAACCCCGATGGTCGCGGGAAACTGGTCCTTTATGGGTTGCAACAGGCGAATCACCAGAATCTCGGCGGCGTGCAGGCCGAGACCGAGCGACTCGCAGAGCGGCACCACGTCATCGGCGGCGGCCTTGCGCGCCTCCAGCGCACCGCTCCACAGGCGCCTTGCCTCTTCTTCGGGGCCCAGCTCTATGATGTCAGGCATCCGAGCCATTGCAGCACCTCTCTTCGACATTCAACAGCCGGCAGCCAACTGCCGATTCACAGCTTTATTTCAACGATCGACGTTCGATAATCGACATTCGACGCTCGAGGGTCGCACTGCCGAACGCAGAACGTCGGACATCGACAGTCGAGAACAAGCCGAAACTCGGTAGTCGGCTGTCGACTGTCGAATGTCCAAGCCCGCCCCGCTACTCCACACCCACAAGCCCATCGCCCAGTGCACTCTCGAATATCTCACGAGTGCTCACCGGGACGTGGCACTGTCTGCACCGCCAGCGCTCCGGATGACTCGTCCGAATTTCCTCGCGGGCACCCGGGCCGGCGTGGCAGGCGACGCAGTTCTCGCGCATCAGGATACGGTGCGGGATCGTCGGTGGCGCGCCCGGCGTCGCTCGAGCACCAGCGCGCAGGTCCTGTCCCAGTCCGACGAACTCGCTGGCCACGAACAGCCCGTCGTCGGTCACGAGGACATGACACTGCCGGCAGCGGGTCGTGGCGCCGGTTTTCGCGGTACCCTCGTGCGGAGACGCGGGCGCGAATCCCACACCGGGCACCGACTGGCCTCGCTCGTTGTGGCAGGCGTCACAGCGCGCGCCGAAGGGCTGGTGCGGGATCGTCGGCGGAGCACCGTCGTAGGCGCGCCGGGCGGCACGCACGTGCGCCGCCGACTTCACGGCGCCTTCTCTGCCGGGCACGGGAACCGTGTCGTTCCCGCAACCGTGGGCGGCGAGCGCCAGCACGGCCCCGGCCAGGGACAAGAACGTCAGACGCGTTCGATGCGGACAGCGCATTTCTTGAAATCCGGCTCCTTGCTGATGTTGTCCATGGCGTCGAGCGTCAGCAGGTTGGGCAGCCGATTCTCGTCGAAGAACGGGATGAAAACCGAACCCTGAGGCGGCTTGCCGCGCCCATCTACCATGGCCGGCAGCTCGAGGCTACCGCGGCGGCTCACTACGCGCACCATCTGGCCCGAGCCCACGCCGAGCCGTTGGGCGTCGGCGCGATTGAGCTCGACATAGCCTTCCGTTACCGCCTGGTGCAGCTGCTTGACGCGCCGCGTCATCGAGCCGGTGTGCCAGTGTTCGAGTATTCGGCCCGTGCACAACCAGAACGGGTACTCGTCGTCGGGCGACTCGGCCGGCGGATGCCAGGGCCGCAGCCAGAACGCTGCCCGCTCGCCGTAGCCCTTCGCCTTGTAGAAATGCACGCCCCGCTCTTTCTCTACGTACGGGTCGTGCTCGGCGCTGTAGCGGTAGCGGGTCTCCACCCCGTCGACTACCGGCCAAAGCAGGCCCCGCGTCTCCTTTAGCTGCTCGTAGCTGGCGACGTCTTTACCGATGCCCAGCGTGAAGCTGCGGTACTCCTCGTACATCGGCTCGTGCCAGTCGTCTTCCGGCCACGGGAACAGGTGCTCCATCCCCATACGCTTGGCCACCTGGATGATCTGCCACGCGTCCTCGGTGGCTTCGCCGGGCGGGTCGACTGCCTTCTCCCAGTGTTGCGTGCGACGCTCCGAGTTGCCGAACACACCCTCGCGCTCGACCCAAGCTGCCGTCGGCAGCACCAGGTCGGCCACTTCGGTGGTCGGTGTCGGATAGATGTCGCTCACGATAAGGAAACGGCCGTCGCCGGGCTCACGCTGGATGCGGTTCAGGTTCGGGATGCTGACCCAGGGGTTCGTGGTCTGCGTCCACATCACCTTCACTTCGCCACGCATGAAGGCCCGGAACATGTCCATCGTGTGGTAGCCCGGCCGCTCGGGGATGGTCCCAGCCGGAAGGCCCCAGATCTCCTCCGCCCGCGCCCGGTGCTCCGGGTTCATCACCACCATATCGGCCGGCAGTCGGTGCGCCAGCGTACCCACCTCGCGCACCGTCCCGCAGGCCGACGGCTGGCCCGTAAGGCTGAACGGATTGGAGCCGGGGCGACTGATCTTGCCGGTCAGTAGGTGCAGGTCGGTGATCAGGTTGTTCATCCAGGTGCCGCGCGTGTGCTGGTTCACGCCCATGCACCAAAGACTCACCGTGCCGCGGCCAGGATCGCCGTAGATCTCGGCCAATGCGTGGATCTGTCCGACCGCCACCCCGGAGATTTCGCTCACGTGCTCCGGCGTGTAGTCCGCCAGAAACTCCTCCAGCTCCGCCAGCGATGAGTCGCGTCCCTGGTCACGGAACAGGTAACGCTCGGCCGGCCCGGCCGACGGATCTGTCGCCAGGCCGTCCTCGCCCCAGCAGCCGTAGCCAATACGATCCAGATCCTCTATCCCGCGCTTGAAGATCACGTTCTCGCGGACGAAGGCGTCATTCACCTTTCCATCGCGCACCAGCAGATGGAGGATGCCGTTGGCGATGGCGAGGTCGCTGCCGGGCACGAACTCGACGTACATGTCGGCGTAGTCGGTGCTCGGTGTGCGCCGGGTGGCGATGTCGATGATGCGGACGCCGGGGTTATCGCGCTTGTTCGCCAGGATGCGCGAGAACAGGACCGGGTGCATCTCGGCCATGTTGTTGCCCCAGAGGACGAAGTCGTCACCGGCCTCGAAGTCCTCGTAGCAACCCATCGGCTCGTCGCTCTGGAACTGCGTCATGAAGCCGGTCACCGCCGAGGCCATGCACAGCCGCGCATTGGGCTCGACGTTGTTGCTGCGCAGACCGCCGCGGAACCACTTCGACGCCGCGTAGCCGTCAAACACCGTCCACTGCCCCGACCCATAGATCGCCATCGACTCCGGGCCACCCTCGTCCAGCGCCTCCTGGTACTTCCGAGCTATGAGATCCAGCGCCTCGTCCCAGGAGATCCGCCTCCAGCCATCCCCGTCGCGAAGCATCGGATACTTGAGCCGGTCCTCGCCGTACAGCATGCCGGGCAGGTGGAAGCCCTTCACGCACATCAGGCCGCGACTCACGGGACTCTTCTCGTCGCCACGCACCGCTACAACGCGACCGTCCTTGACGCCCACCTCGACTCCGCACCCGGTACCGCAGTAACGGCAAGGCGCCTTCGTCCACCTCACGTCGGCGTCTGTTACGGAACTCCCTGCGATGCGCAGCGCCTGCTCGCGGTCGGCGCACGAGAACGCAGCAATCCCTGCGGTCGATGCGCCGAGGGTCTTGAGGAACTTCCTCCGTCTCATCACGACCCTTCCTTGTTAGTTCTGTTGCCCGCGCCCGTAGCGGCGCTCCATCTCCTCGCGGATTCTGGCGGCCTGCGCCTCGGCTCCCTCCTCGAACCAGATGTGCTCCGGCCGCGAGAGGATCTCATCGATCACTGCCGCCACTGCCCGCGCCTGACTGCGCTGACCTACCTGCATCGCATGATCGACTATCTCGCGCGCTTGCGGGATGAGTTCCATATAGAAGCGCTCTGCTACCTCATACATGCCGTGCCAGTGCGTGTAGTCGGGAGCCATCATCGAGGCGCCGTGTCGCGCCCGCCGACCCTCGTGGTGCCACAGGTAGAACCACGTCCATTCGACTTCTTCGTCGAAGTTCGTCGGCGTGCGAAGTCCGTTGGAGACCAACGCGCCCATGATCGCCAGGCCCGGCTTGGCGAACTTCTCGTTGTACAGAACCACCAGGTCATCGTACTGCCTGTAGAACGAGCTCACGTAGTCATCGGTGTGGCAATGCGAGCAAACCTCTTTCATGCGATCCCGTTTCTGCTCGGCTGTATCGTGGATCAAAGAACGGCGCGTCTGCGGATCAGTCTCGGTAACGATGTTGTGATTGACGTCCGTGTCCATCACGAGGCTCACCGCCGGCCGGTTGGTCCACGAGATGCGCTGGCCGGGATCGTGTGTGACCCGGCCACCATTACGGATGTTGCCGGACATGTGACAGGTGGCACACGTCGGGGCGGCCGCGTAGTCGACCCCCAGGACCCAGTCAGTCGCGTCCAGGTTCATGTCGTCCTTCAGATCCCTGAACGCGATGCCGTGCTTCGACTCCTCGTAGATCTCCTTCTGCGGGTGGTCCGGGCCCAGGTGACACTTGCCGCAGTTCTCAGGCTGGCGGGCGCGCCGCGGCGAAAAATCGTGCCGGCTGTGGCAGGCCGTGCACGAGCCGCGCGAGCCGTCCAAGTTCAGACGCCCGATCCCGGTGTTGGGCCACGTGCCGGCGTGCATCAGCGGTCGGCCGTCCTCGTTACGGACGATGCGACCCACCGCGTCGAGGTCCGTCGGGCGTCCATCCGCGTCCGGCTGCAGATCGTCGACGGTAATCCTGCCGCCGTCGGTGGACTGCAGCGCCACTTTCGAGCCGTGACACTGCTGGCATCCCGAGAAGGCACTGGCGAAGCCGTTCACCGACTCGACCACCTTGCCCAGAGTCGGCGAGTGGGGATCGAAAGCCATTCGCGCACCCTCCACGGTCTCCGCCAGGAAGTTGTCCAGCGAGGCGAGGATGTTGCCGCCCGCCGCGTGGTGGCTCTGCGCGAACTCGCCGGCTTCATGATCGTGACAGCGCGCGCAATCGCGGGGCGTGACGATCGTCGCGATCTGTTCCCCGTGATGCAGGTAACTGTCGGCCTCCTCGAGCTCGGCCCGGTGGCACTCGACGCAACCCACGCCCTTCTCGGCGTGCGTGCTTCCCTCCCAGTGCGCGACGATCCCCGGGTTCTCCTCGGCATGGCACTCCACGCACTCCCGCGACGACGCGGGCACCGAGATATGCGGAGGTCGGATCCCCGCCTCCTCGGCCTTGCGCGCCGTCTCCATCCACTGCACGAAGACGAGTGATAACAGGAACAGGCCGCCCAGTGCGGCGATCACGATTCTTTTCGTCTCGAGAGTCATGTTCGTCCTCTGTACGTACGATCTACAGAACGCGCCAACATTCCCTTAATCCCCAATTCCCCGAATCCCTAACTCCCTAGTGTCTGGCCACGGCCTCCCACACCGTCATAGCGATGATGGCAAGGGCGCCGGCTATACCAACCCAAACGCTGGCCTCCTGAAACTTCGTGTGCTTGCGAATCCAACCGTCTATGAACGGCCAGGCGAACATTACGAACACGATGAAGCCCATACTGAGGACAGCGGCAGTGCCGCTGAACAGCTTCAGCCAGCGAAAGGCTACGTAGAAGAACCACTCCGGCTTGATGACTTCGGGCGTCTGTAGCGGATCGGCCTGTGGGCCCAGCGTGGCCGGCAGGATCGTTGCCAGCGCGCTGAGCAGCACCATCAGTACCAACCCGATGATCAACTCGGTATACAGATGGTCCGGGAAGAAATTGAACGTCTTAGCAGCTCCTTCCTCCTCGTCCTTGAACCGGAACTCGGTAACCCCCTGCAAGCGGATGACCGTGATGTGTAGGGTGATCAAGAACACTATGGTCACGGGAAGGATGGCGGCATGGAGCACGAAGAAGCGGGACAGGGTCGACTGGTTGTAGGTGTCTCCACCCAGCATCATTCGCTTCACGAACCCACCTATCAACGGCACCGTGTCGGCTATATTCGCCCCCACGGTAGCGCCCCAGAAGCTCAGCTGCTCGTACACCAGGCTGTAGCCGGTGAATCCGGTCAGCAGAGTGCAGAACAGCAGACACATCCCGACGATCCAGTTGATCTCGCGCGGCTTCCGGTAGGCGCCGGTGAAGAACACCCGGATCTGGTGCAGGATCACCGCTACGATCATCAAAGTCGCCGCCCACTTGTGGACGCTGCGAATGTACCAGCCGAAGGAAACCTCGCGCGTGATGAACTCCACCGACTCGTAGGCGGTGGACGGCGACGCCTCGTAGTAAAAGGCCAGTAAGATCCCGGTGAAGATCTGGACGATGAACAGATACGCCGGCGTGCCACCGAGGGCGAACCACCAACGCTTCAAATGATACGGAACCGGTTCGTTGGTGAGCTCGCGAAACTGTCGGCCTGTGACCGGCAGACGCTCACCGAACCAGCGACGAACGAATCTCATTGCACCTCGCCCACATCAGACTCACACCTCGGAGTTATCACCGCGGAAGCGCCCTGCGAGACAGGGATCGTGCCCCGGTCCGCAGATCGGCTCGTCGTCCTCGATGACCCCACCCTGCGCGGCGCCGAAGCGCGGTGGTGGGACGGCGATATGGAGAATCCCGCCTTCGACCTTCAGGTCGTAGCGTCCCAGAAACTGGCCCGCTTCGCCCGGCGGCCCCGCTATGGCCCTACCTGTGGGGTCGAAGACGCCGTTGTGACAGGGACAGAAGAAGCGGTCGTTCTGTTCCTCCCAGCGCACCTGGCACCCGAGGTGGGGGCAGGTGCTGGATAGTGCGATGAAGTCGTCGGCGTCGCCTTCACGGCTGCGCCGTGTGATGTTGATGGTCTCTCCCGACGGACCCCGATAGCGGATGGCCTCGCCCACCCTTATCCCGTCGACCTCGGTCACGAACTGCCACATCACCTCATCCGACTTCGCCGGATACAGGAACCGGCCCGCCACTGCAGCGAAGCTCCCGTAGCCGCCCACAAGGCCTGCGGCCATGGCGGCACGGGAAGCGGTTTTCAAGAAGCCGCGCCGGTCGGCGCCTTCAGGAGCAGCTGCATCCCCACGTATCTGGTCGTCCGCCATCATCATGTTCCTCGAGCTGGTCGGTCAGGAACCCGCGCCCTCTCCCGGCTTCAGGACGCGGTGAGGTGAGTATTGCAAATCATCACAGAAGCGTCCTAATTTTGCGGCCGCAGTCAGCCCTCGTCAATACGCCCCCCGACAATAACGGTCCATTCCGCCCGCTGGAGGTGGGTATGTCAAGACGCTCGAGACGTCGCCGTGCAGCGGTCGTCGTCCTACCGGCACTATTTCTGTTCTCGCTCGCAGAATCGTCCCTCGCCCAGGAGTCCGAGTTCCCTGCCTTCCGCTTCGATGGCCAGTTCCGACTGCGCGGCGAGGCCGACGGCCGGACAGCGGGCGTGGATCCCGACGCCGCGACCCTCTCGCGGATCCGCGGCGGTGTGCAGGTGAGCCTGCTGGACTGGATCCGCGTTTATGCCCAGCTGCAGGACGCGCGTGCCTGGGGCACGGAGGACAACACGCTGACCGACGCTAGCGCCGAGCTGTTCGACCTGCACCAGGGTTATGCCGACCTCGGCAAGACCGATGGTTTCACCGCCCGTCTGGGGAGGCAATCGATGGGGCTGGCAGACGAGCGGCTCGTCGGCGCCGTCGAGTGGACCAACACCGGTCGGGCGTTCGACGGAGTTCGCGTGTTCGGCGAGTACAAAGGCGTAACGTGGACTGCCTTCTGGATGAACGTGGCCGAACGCGATGAGCTGCTAACGGTCGGCGTGCATCCTCAGCTGAACCAGGGCATCAACGACGACGGCTGGTTCATCGGCGGGTTCGCCACACGGAAGTTCGGCGACGTGACTTCGGAACTGACCGCGCTCTTCGATCGCGATGCGATAACAGAGGAATCGTACACGTTGAACCTGAGAGTCCACGGACGGACCGGCAGTGTTGTGTATGAGGGGGCGGCGGCATACCAGGGTGGCCCGGGCCGCAGCGCCTATTTCGCCAGCGGCAAGGCGGGCCTGGCGATCGGCCGTGGCACGGTTGCGGCGCAACTGGACTATCTCTCGGGCGACAGCGATACCGCCGACGCGGAGACGAAGGCCTTCAACACGCTGTACGCCACGAACCACAAGTTCTACGGCTACATGGACTACTTCCTGGACATCCCGGGGCAACTCGATGAAGCCGGGTTGGTCGACGCGCTTCTCCGAGGCACGCTGACCACGTCGCAGAGCACCAACGTGCGACTCGACCTGCACCGCTTCCTGACCGCGCAGAAGCGAAACGGCGAGCGGGCGCTGGGAACCGAGCTGGACCTGGTTGGCCGTTGGCAGATCGAGCAGCCCGCTACTCTTGAGGCGGGCGTCGGTATCTTCGTGCCGGAGGATCTAGCAAGTGACCTGCTCTCCGCATTTGCGGACGGTAAGAACACGACCTGGTGGGGCTACCTCCAGCTGATTCTGAACTGGCCGTAGGTATTGGCTAGCCCCGTCCTGCGCGCCTAAGCAGGTGCCCCACGGCGTCAGACACCTTCCGGCGACCACATCATGGGTCGACGTGCTCGGAGGGGCACCAGTAAGCGATACCAGCTGGTGTCACTGGCATACCGCCTCTCGCGTCCCCACCTTGAGGGCACGAGTTATTCACCGACTGACCACAGCCCAAAACAGAGAACGGCCATGTCACACACGCGTCTCCTGAGTTTCCTGGCCAACCTCGTCGTATGGACCATTATCGCGAGTCCGCTCGCGGCTCAGACGCCGAACGTCATCGTGCTGCGCCCCGACCACGTATTCGATGGTGAGACGGAGGAACTCCACAGCGGCTGGGTCGTGGTTGTGGCGGGCGAGCGGATCGCCGCCGCCGGGCCCGAGGACGACGTGCCGCGCCCGTCCGAGGCCTGGGCCATCGACCTGCCGGGGCTCACACTGATGCCGGGCCTGATCGAAGGCCACTCCCACCTGCTGCTGCACCCGTACAACGAGACGGCCTGGACCGACCAGGTCCTGAATGAGCCGCTGGCGCTGCGGGTGGCGCGGGCCGTCACGGCGGCAGAAAAGACGCTGCTGGCAGGGATCACCACCGAGCGCGATTTGGGCACCGAGGGCGCCGGCTACGCCGACATCGGGGTCAAACAGGCGATCGAGCAGGGCGTGATCCCCGGCCCGCGACTGCTGGTGGTTGGCCCGGCGATCGTGGCGACCGGCAGCTACGGCCCAAAGGGAGCGCCCGAGTTCGAACTTCCGAAAGGTGCCGAGGTGGCGGACGGCTATGACGACCTGATCCGCGTCGTGCGCGACCAGATCGGCAAGGGTGCCGATCAGATCAAGGTCTATGCCGACTACCGCTGGGGCCCGAACGGCGAGGCGCGGCCGACGTTCACACAGGCCGAGCTGAACCTGATTGTCGAGGTCGCCCATAGCTCCGGCCGCGAGGTCGCGGCCCACGCCGCCAGCGCCGAGGCGATGCGTCGCGCCACGCTGGCCGGCGTAATCAGCATCGAGCACGGCGACGGCGGTACGCCGCAGGTCTTCGAGCTCATGGCCGAGCACGGTGTCGCACTCTGCCCGACGCTGGGCGCCGCTGAGGCAGTCACGACCTACGCCGGCTGGCGTAAGGGCGTCGACCCCGAGCCGGAGCGGATAACGCTGAAAAAGAGAGCCTTCAGGGCGGCGCTCGATGCGGGTGTGCCGATTTGCTACGGCGGCGACGTCGGCGTCTTTCCCCACGGCGAAAACGTCTGGGAGCTGGAGCTGATGGTGGAGTACGGGATGTCGCCGTTCGAGGCAGCGATCGCCGCGACGTCAGGCAATGCGGCAATCTTCGGCCTCGAGGATCGCGGCGCCGTCCGCCGCGGCGCACTCGCCGACCTCATCGCCGTCGAAGGAGACCCGACGCAAGACATCACGGCGCTGCGACGGGTGCGGTTTGTGATGAAGGGCGGAACAATCGTGAGGGAGAATTGAGAGAGAGGGAATTCTCTATGGGAATTCCGAACAGGGACATTCGACAGCCGACAGCCGACCATCGAGTCTCGGCTTCTTCTCAACGATCGACGCCCGACCTGCGACTCTCGTCGTAACGACGCACGCGCACGTCGGGAGTTGAAAGTCGGGCGTCGATCGCTGGTTTGACAGCCGAATAATCGGTAGCCGGCTGTTGATTTTTGAACGTCGAAGTAAGCTCTTTTCTTTTTCCTTATTCCTAGCCCTTGCTGTGCATAACCTTGCCACCGACGATCGTGTAGACAACCTCGGTCATCGGGATCTCCTCCTCTGGTATCGTTAAGATGTCCCGGGACAGCACGGTGATGTCGGCCAGTTTTCCAGGCGTCAGCGAGCCTTTGATGTCCTCCTCGAAGCCGGCGAAGGCGGCCTTGATCGTGTAGGTCTGCAGCGCTTCCATCCGGCTGAGGCGCTGCTCGCCGAAGAAGACGTTGCCGTCGGGCATCACGCGGGAAACGGTGGCGTAGTAGCTCGCGATGGGATCCACGTCTTCGACCGGTGCGTCGGTGCCGTTGGAGATCGCCGCACCCGTATCCCACAACGTCCGCCAGACGTAAGCGCCCTCCCGCGCTCGCTGCTCGCCGAGTCGCGGTACCACCCAGGGGCCGTCTGAGGTGCAATGGATGCCCTGCATCGCGGCGATGACTCCGAGCTCGCCGAAGCGCGGAATATCGTCGGGATGCAGGTGCTGGGCGTGCTCGATGCGCCAGCGCAGGTCCGAACGGTCCGGGTTAGCCTGGAACGCCGTCTCGTACACGTCCAGAACCTCTCGATTGGCGCGGTCGCCGATCGCGTGTACGCAAAGCTGGTATTCGTGCTCAACAGCCAGGCGTGCAGTCTCGTGCAGCGCGTCCATCGGGCTCGTGTTCAGCCCCGTGCTCGTCGGCAGGTCCGAATACGGCTCGAGCAGCCAAGCGCCGTGCGCCCCCAATGCTCCGTCGGCGGAGACCTTGATGGCCCGCACGGTGAGGCGGTCATCGCCGTAGCCGACCATGCGATAGTCGGCCAGGTTCTCGGCGAGTCGCTCGTTGGGCTGGCGGATCATGACCCACAACCGGATACCCAGGGCTCCGTCATCTACCATCTGCTTGTAGAGGTCGACCGTTCCGAAGCCTACCCCGGCATCGTGGAACGTGGTGACGCCTTTGGAGAGCGCCTCCTCCGCCGCCAGCTCCGCCTGGCGTCGCGGATCGGACGGCGACGCGTACTCATAGGCGGCTGACAAGAGGCCCTGTGCCCGCTCGCGGAAGGCGCCAATTGGATTCCCATCGGCGTCATGGACGATTTCGCCGCCCTCGGGATCGGGAGTCTCGCTCGTTATCCCGGCCATCTCCATCGCCTTCGCGTTGGCAAAAGACGCGTGACCGCTCGCGTGCGTCAGGATCACCGGGTTGTCGGGTGACACCGCGCTCAAAGTATGATGAGTGGGCAGACCGTCGATGTTGCCCGGCGGTTCCCTGTCCCACTTTTCCTGGTGCCAGCCGCGCCCGCGGATGAGTTGTCCCGGCTCCGCTTCAGCCACCGCGTCGGCAACCATCGCGACGATCTCATCCCAGTTCGCCACGCCCATCAGATCGAGTTGCATCTTGGCGGCCCCCACCCCCAGGAAGTGCCCGTGGCTGTCAATGAAGCCCGGTATGGCGAGCTGTCCGTCGAGGTCGATGAGCTGGGTCTCGGGACCGATATACGCCGAGATTTCACTACCGCTCCCCACGGCGACTATCCGGTCACCCTGGACCGCGAGCGCCTCGCCGTCGGGAACCGCGTCGTCCACCGTGACGACTTTTCCGTTCGTCAGCACGAGGTCGGCCGGCCCGGGTTCGCCGGCGCAGCCTAATACCAGCGCGAGCGCGCTACCAAGGACCATTCCGAGCAGCGCTCGACGCCGATGCCTGAACAGCCGTCCGTTCTTTTCCATTGAGCCCCCCGTGTCGATCGTCTCAGTTTAAAAATCCGCTCGCTTCACTCCCCGTCGATAGTTCCAGTACCCGTCAAGCTACGGCGGGCGGTGGGAGACGGCCATAGCCCGTGCACTCGGCCTGGCCTTTGGTCACGAGCTGCGGCGATACAGATCAGGCCGCCAGCAGCGTGGCGTAAAGGCGGAAGCACATGTGAGACCCAGCGATTGATTCGCTAATTGTGCCGTGCACACACTATGTCTTACACTATCGCCGCCTGCACAATTGGTGCGCAGCCTCATGAGCATTGTGTGGTCCTTCGATAATGCTCGACAGCAATGACCGGTGCGGGGGTGAAGCGGTGACCGCAAGAACCGGGATGCCACTGTGCCACTGTTAGCTCTACTGCTCTTCGGCCTGGGCCTGGCCCTCCTTGTAGCGGGTGCCGAGTTATTGGTGCGCGGGGCATCAGGATTGGGGTCGAGCCTGGGAATTGGACCGCTGGTCATCGGACTCACGGTTGTCGCCTGGGGAACCAGCGCTCCCGAACTGGCCGTGAACATCCAGTCAGCTGTTCAGGGGGCCCCGCAGGTTGCCCTCGGCACCGTCGTAGGGAGTAACATCTTCAACATCTTGGTGGTCCTGGGTCTGTCGGCCCTCGTGGCACCGCTCGCCGTGGCCCGGCAGGTCGTGCGCCGCGACGTGCCTGTGATGATCGCCGTGTCCCTGCTTCTCCTTCTTCTTGCCCTCGATGGTGAAATCAGCCGTGTCGACGGCCTCATCCTGCTCGCCGGGATGGCCGGGTATACGGGCTGGTCTATCAAGCAGTCACGGAGAGTGGCCGAGCCAGCGAGCGGCACGGCCGGCCAGCCGGATCCGCTTAGTACGTGGTCCCGCAGACAAGCGCCGTTGAACATTCTCTCGATCGCAGCGGGGCTCGGGGTGCTGGCCCTCGGGGCCCGGTGGCTCGTCGATGGATCGGTGGCCATGGCCGAGGCACTGGGCGTTAGCAGACTAGTCATAGGGGTGACCATCGTCGCTGCCGGAACCTCTCTACCTGAAGCGGCAACTTCCGTGGTAGCGGCCTTGCGGGGTGAACGAGACTTGGCTGTCGGGAACGCTGTCGGCAGCAACATCTTCAACATTCTCGGCGCACTAGGAGTCACCAGTGTTGTCGCGCCCGCGACTATTCCGGTACCCCCTGCAGCGTTGCATCTCGACATCCCCGTGCTGATCGCCGTTGCCTTAGCATGTTTGCCGATCAGCTTTACCGGATACCGAATTACGCGGTGGGAAGGCTCTTTGTTCCTGGCCTACTATCTAGCGTTTGTGGCCTACGTCGTGCTGGATGCGCTGCAGCATGAAGCAATGCCGGGCTACGTCGCGTTCGTCAAGTATTTCGCCGTTCCCGCTACCGTCGTAACACTCCTGGTGACAACCGTACGCGCCCACAGGGAACGACAGCACGGCAATGGCTCGTGAACTCATGAAACCCAAGCCACGGAGCAGGCCGCCATCGCCGTGACCGCCCTGCCGGTGGTAGCCGAGGGAGCGCCATGTACGCATTCGAACGTGAAGCTCTCGGCATCGAGAGCATAGGAGAGATACGAGGCGGTCTGACGATCACCGGCCAAGTGGACACGCACAGCGGCCACGCGGTCACGTGGTGGATCACATCGTTCTATGCAGCCGACATCTGGGATTCGTGGCGCGTCGGCTTGGTCCGGGGATCAATCTGCATTAGTGCCTCGTCGCCGGTCGCTCTTCCCTGTCCCATCAAGTTCGAGCTTCCAAGGGACGCCGGGCTACCGGCTGCTCCGCCTGACATCCTGCATTCAAAGGATTATCGTAAGTCCGGCAATAGTGAAAGCTAGGGCACTAGCGTTCGTGGTCCGTGATCCCGACGCGCCCGCAACACATCGGCTGGCCGATCCGGGCCCTCATCTCGCGCTTGTCGCACCGACCGACCTCGTGGCACGCTTCGGGTTACAGGAGGGTGAAAAGGTCCTACTGAGGCTACTCTCCGCGCAAGCATTTCGCCCGGAGAGGCGCACAGATAGATGACTGCCGCTCCACAGGGAAGTGAGCCACTGTTGGGAGAGAGGAAAATGAAGAGGTTGATGGCCAGCGTCCGAGCCAAGCTTCTGGCGGGAATTGTGGTGACCGTTCCCGTCGTCGCCACGATCCTAGCACTCAGGTTTCTGCTCCGAAATCTGGATGACCTCCTGGGGCCCTGGATCGGCGCCCTGATCGGACGCTCGGTACCGGGGTTGGGGCTGGTCGCCACGTTCGTGCTCGTGCTGCTCGCCGGGATTGTGGCCACGAACTTAGCGGGCCGGCGGCTAATTGCCCTTGTGGAGAGGGCGTTCACGGGTCTGCCACTCGTGCGCCGGCTATACGGTGCTTCCAAGGATATCGTCGAGAGCGCCACATTGTCGCAGCGCCACCTGCTACGTGAAGTCGTGATGCTGGAACATGTGGTAGGCGCCGAGGTCCAAACCCGCAGCGGTCATCCGCTCTCGGCATTCCGTCAGCGCCTAGCGAACGCGCGTACCGCGCTCCTCATCCGCCGACCCCTCGAAGAACGTCCGGGTGATCGCGGCATCCAGGTCCGGACAGAACTCGGGCTTGGAGCATCCCGTGCCGCGCTGATCGAAGAACACCAGGTCGCGATGGCTTACTGGTACTACCAACGACGGCCACCGCGATGCGCAACGAGGTAGAGGCTCCTGCGCGTTCCCGGCTGTACCGACTTCACCGTCGACGACAGCGCACATCACCGTCTCACCACCGGCAGCCTGATGTGAGACGGATAAACTCGAGAGTGGTGCACGGTATTGTGCGTCACCACGCCCTCCGTCTCGTCGTAGTTCTTGCCGCCGGTGTTGAGGTTGCGCGTGAACCGTGGGAAGTTGCTGCTTGAGACCTCGATCCGGATGCGGTGGCCAGCCGCGAAGTAGTTGCTGGTCGACATCGGGCTGACCTGAAGCTCGTACACCCTGCCCTCTTCCATGAAGACCTGCTTGTCGTAGCCTTCTCGATAGCGCGCCCGCTGAATCGTTTCGTCCAGATTGTAGGCTCTGCCGTCGGGATACACATCGATTAGCTTCACCGTGAAGTCTGTATCCCTAGCATCCGAGGAGACGTAGAGCGTTATCTCGATCGTCCCGCTCACCTCGATCCCCTCCTCCAGCGGCTCCGAGGTATAAACGAGAATGTCCCCCCGCTCTTCCACCTGTCGCTGATCGAAGGAGCCCGCGTCTATCGCACCGCCCGTACAGCAGACGTTGCCACCGTAAGAAGTGACGGGGTCCATCGGGTCGTATGTGAAGGAGTCGGCGTCGTCTCGAGAACCGGGTGCGCTGGTCGTGAGCCTGCCGTCGCCGTATAGCGTATTGGCGTCGCCGTCGCTGCCGAGGTAGTAGGTCACCAACTCCACGCCCTCGGGGGGCCAGGTGCCCGACGTCTGCCACTCGTTCGAGCCCATCGTGTAGTACCGCACCTTGGGCAGCGTATCAGTGATCCCGTTGGCCTCACCTTTCAGCCAGTAGTCGAACCAGGCGTAGATAAGCCCGTCGTAGTCGAGACGGGCGTCGCCGACGTCGCGTTCGCCGACGATGGTCTGTTCCGAGGCACGTCTGTACGCACAGTGCGTCACCGGCGCGACCACCGCGAACTGGTTCTCGGCAACCTCCGGGTCCTCGGCGTTGTGCCGCACATGATTGAACAGCGCCAGGTTGGGGCCGATCGACACGTCATACCAAGACATGAACCAGAGGCTTGGGACCCCGAACGGCTCGTCGTCGTGATAAAGACCGCCCTTGTACCAGGCCGGGTCGTTCGGGGTGCGCTGGATCATGCGGCCACCGGTGGCCAGCGGCGCCGAATCCGCGAAGATGCCCTTCGGACCGTTCACATGCCTCATGATGTCTTCGACGGGCAGGTGCCAGAACGCCTCGGGCCAGTCCACCCGCGGCATCTCGGGCGCCAGATCGAAGTACATCGACAGCCGCACCATGTCTTCGCGAGAGATGTCGCTGGGGAACGTCGGCCGCTGCGTATTCTGGACGCCGTAGAGCCACGAGATGAACAGCATCTGCATGGCACCGCCGCGATACCAGTTGCCCTGCTCGTAGAACCCACCGACGCGGCCGACGCCGGCACCGAAGCCCTGCGGCACCATCGCGGCGTGGGCGGGATGGTCCAGCGCCGCCAGCCCCATCTGCCACTCCGCGGTCGAGGAGCAGCCCAGCGTCCCCACCTTGCCGTTCGACCACGGCTGCTCGGCGATCCAGCTCAAGGCATCGTACCCGTCGCTCTTCGGCGGACCCAGAATGTCCCACTCGCCTTCCGAGAAGAACTTGCCGCGCTCGTTCTGTATCACGTAGGCGTAGCCGCGACGCACCGCCTCGAGGGGAGCGCGCAGGCGCCGTGTCTGCAGCTCACCATCACGATAAGCGCTGAAGTTGTACGGGGTTCGCACGAAGATCGTCGGTACCGGCTCATCGGTCTTGGGGCGGTAGATATCGGTGGCGAGTCTCACACCATCGCGCATCGGTATCATGACCTTCTGCTCGATGATCGCGATCGCCTCGAGAGCCTCTAGCTCCTCCTGCGCCGCCGCTGGGCGGAGGGCCGCCACGACGGCGGCACACGCGAGAACCAGACGACAACTGTTCCTCTTCATCGTGCCCTCCCATGTGTGATGTCGCCAGCAAGTGTACGGTACGGACCCGCGATTGGACAGGTTGCGGCGTCAATCTAGCTGAACGGCTCGCATTTCACCTTGCCTGGGGGGTGGACGCCCCGGACACTTGGCCTGACATTGGTGCAGTTCAAATCGATACTCCTTTCGAGAGGGTGCCCTCATGTCGCACACGAACGTTTGGCGAGTAGTTCCCGTCGCCTGCTTGACGCTGTCGCTCCTCACCCTTTCGGCAGCCCTTCCAGGGAACCTTTCAGGTCAGCGCTCCGAGCTCGCTTCCGGCGCGGAGTTCACCATCGAGGACCTGCTCGACGTTGCGTCAGCTCGGGTGCTCGACCTGAGCGCCGACGGACGCTGGCTCGCCATAACCGTCGCTTCCCGGCGGGATCGAATCGGGATCGACAATTACCGGTATGGAGACCCAACCTACGTCCGACCCTCCGTGCAGGAACTCTGGGTGATCGACACGCATTCCGCCGAGAGTTCCCAGGTCTTCCCGGGTAAGCGCAATGTGATGCGAGCCTCCTGGTCACCAGACGGCCGGCGCCTGGCGATCGTCGAGGCCCGAGGAGAGACGTTCAACGCCTGGATTTGGAATAGGGAGACAGAAGGAGTCCAGGAGATCTCACTACCGAGCGGTCGTGAGTTGGCCGGGCAAGGAGCTGGCGGCATCGAGTGGACCGCCGACGGCGGAGCGCTACTGTTGCCGCTCCGGCCGGAAGGTTGGCGCAACGAGGCGCAGGAGGAGTTCGCCCGTCTGACAGAAGGACCGATCGTGGTCCAGTCCAGCGAAGAGCCGTTTCTCGCCTGGGAGGCGCTGCGCCGAAGGTCCGGGATTCGCTCCGCGGTCCGCTACGGGATAGAGTCGGGCGCTATCTCCGAGCTGATCCCAACGATGGCCCTTGCCAGCCAGCGGATCACGGCGGACAGGACCCACATCGTCTACGACGAGGACATCACGGAAAAGACAAGCTACGACGTGATCTTCGGTCGCACGAGCACGGTGAAGGCCATTCCCTTGGATGGCGGTGAGGCCACAACCGTGATCGAGTCAACCGAAGACATCCGGGCGACGTGGTCAGAAGACGGCCGCTTCTTCGCATACAGCAAGGATGGGGATGTCTTCCTGGCCTCCATCGATGACCCGGAACCGAGGCGCCTAACCGGCGAAGAAGAGTCGAAAGAAGAGAAAGAGACAGAAGAAGCCGAGCCCGGCGAGGAGGACGAGAAAGAGACGCGGTATTCGGTGAGCAGCGTCGGTCCGGGTGGTGAGCGGGTCGTGGCCTCCTCCGACAAGGGGCTCTGGATTATCGAGGCCGACGGCGAAGAGCCGTACCTCTTCCTTCCCGAGGACGAGGACGACGATCACGCGCCACGTTATCGCGTCATCGAGTGGAGCCCCGACGGCGAGTTTTTCTACCTCACCTACGCCTCACGTAGGGAGTGGGAACGTGGGCTCTTCCGCTACGACATCGATGATCGGCGGATGGCCGAGCTCGTGAGAGATAATCGCCTTTACTCAAACTTCGAGCTCTCAGAGGACGGGAGCACTTTCGTATTCTCAGCTGCTCCTGGAAACCGCCCCAATGACCTATATACCGCGGACGCCGGTTTCCGGCGGGTCCGTCGGCTTACGACGCTGAACCCGGACCTCGAGCGGAAACAGCTCAGCCGCACCGAGCTGCTTCCCTACCTCGATGTCGACGGCGACTCGCTTTACGCAGTCATCTATTACCCGACGGACTACCAGCGGGGCACCGCCTACCCCACGGTCTTCATCGTCTACGAGCAGTTCTTCGACGACCGGTTCAACAGCACGGCCAACGTTCTCACGAACCAAGGATACCTGGTTGTGAATCCGTCTGTGGACCTCGAGATCGGCTATCCCGGCGAGGCGTGGGTCAAAGGGGTGACCGCAGCCGCCAACAAGCTCATCGAGATGGGGCTGGCTGATCCTGGCCGCCTCGGGGTCCACGGCACCAGCTACGGCGGGTACGCCACGAACCTGCTCATCACCCAGACAGATCGCTTCAAGGCGGCAATCAACATCTCCGGCAAGGTGGACATGATCAGCTTCTACACGGACAGCCCACGGCTCGGCGTGCGCAATATCCACGCACCAGAGAAGAGCCAGGACCGGATCGGTGCCACACTGTGGGAACAGCCGCAGAAGTATATCGCTCACTCGGCGATCATGTACGCCGACCGCATCGACACGCCACTACTCCTCATCACGGGGAAACAGGATCATAACGTGCCGGCCCGAACCACGATGGAGATGTTCTACGCGCTGCGTCGGCTAGGTAAGACAGTCGAGTGGGTTAACTACATCGACGGCGGTCACGGGATGCCGACGATGAGTGTCGAGATGGTGGAGGACTACTACCAACGAATCATCGACTGGTACGACAAGTACCTGAAAGCCACCGACGAGGAGGACTCCGAGACATAGCCGGAGAGTGCTCCGACCCGGTCGAGGGAGCAGCCTCAAGAGCGAGATCGCTGCCGGAACCGGCGCACCTTGTCTCGGTTCCCGCATACTGCCATGTCGCACCAGCGGCGCGAGCGGTTCTTACTTCGATCTAGGAACAGCCACGCGCAGGTCTCAGCCGCGCATTCGCGCACGCGACCCAACTCGTCGGACGTCAGCAGCTCGGCAGCGGACCGGACGACCGGCCAGAGCACGCGATCGAGGGCGTCCTCGTCCTTCCACTCCCAACAGTAGCCCGTACCATCCTCGACCAGCCGCAGCCGCACCAGCGCCTTCGGCAACTCCTGGTTCAGAGTGCCGATCGCGGCCGGCGGCAGCGGCGCCCCTCGCGCCTTTGCCGAGAACACCTCGAAAATCGCTTCACGCAATTCGCGCGCGCGCCGCAAAACCGCCGCGGCGCGGCCTCCCTTGCGCTCAGCCTCGGCCAGCAGCCGACGCGCTTCGCGAGCCGTCAGCAACTCAGACTGAACGGCCCAGCGCACCAGGTCGTTGTAGTCGCCCAGCCGCTCCTGCGGTGCCGCCGAAAGACGGGAATCCACCGTGTTGGCGAAGTCCAGACAGAGGCTCCCACCGGTCAACTCGAAGACATAGCCCTCCGGCGAGGCGATCCCACCGCCCCTTACCCGCCAAGATTCAACCTTTC
This sequence comes from uncultured Gemmatimonadota bacterium, assembly GCA_964345885.1. Classification (GTDB taxonomy): domain Bacteria; phylum Gemmatimonadota; class Gemmatimonadetes; order Palauibacterales; family KS3-K002. The sequence goes on from CAYFSW010000060.1 coordinate 62,333, forward strand.
CGCCCATAGTAACTTACAAAGTACCCTTGACAGGTTACGGCCGCAACGCCATATTGTCGTAACCATCAATATTGCCAATACCGGTTTCGGCTCGGTTTTCCAGCTTGCGCTAGGGTTCAGCCAATGACTCGACGACTCACCCCTCGCGTAGTGGCGGCATTCGCGGCGCTCTACCTCATCTGGGGATCGACCTACCTCGGCATCAAGTTCGCGATCGCAACGCTGCCGCCCCTGACGATGGTGGCGACCCGGTCGATCGCCGCGGGGGCGATCCTTTATGCCTGGGGGCGGTGGCGCGGTGCCGGGCCGCCGACCGTCGCTCAGTGGAAGGCCAGCGCCATGGTCGGTGCCCTACTGTTCCTCGGCGGCCACGGCGGACTCGCCTGGGCGCAGCAACGGGTGCCATCCGGAGTGGCCTCGCTGTTCATCGCCACGCTGCCCTTGTGGATGACTCTGATACAGGCTCTTAAGGACGGCGTCGCAGTATTCACGGTGAGCACGCTGACCGGGCTCGCCGCGGGAACGCTCGGCATCCTGGTACTGGTAGGGCCTGCCGCTCTGCTGGGAAGCGAGCCGCTGCATCTGCTGGGGGCGACCGTTCTCGTCCTCGCCGCACTCTCCTGGTCACTGGGATCGGCAGTGGCGCAGCGGAGCCCGCGTCCTGCGTCGCTGGCTGTGACGAGCGGCAGTTATCTCCTCAGCGGCGGCGTGTTGTTGTTCGTGGTTGCGATCGCGTCGGGCGAGCTGCGGGATCTTGGCCTGGATACGATCTCGCTTCAATCGCTGGCCGCGTTGGGCTACCTGATCGCGTTCGGCTCGGTGGTGGCTTTCGGTGCCTACTCCTGGCTCATTCGCCACAGATCGCTCGCCGCCGTATCTACGTACGCGTTCGTGAACCCCATGGTGGCCGTCTTTCTGGGGTGGGCGCTAGGTGGCGAATCGCTCAACGCACGGGTGGTGGCGGCTGCCACCCTCGTCGTCGCCGCCGTCATGCTGATCCTTTCGGGAGGCGCCGCCGCCGGAGACGCCGACGTACCGACCGCGCGTACCGTCACGTCTTCGGTCCCCCAGACGGTCACTGCCTCGTCGAACAAGCGAAAGTGCGCATAATCATCGATGGGTGATACAAACGGAGGAAATGAGAAATGATCGCACGGATCTGGCACGGACGCACGCGGCTCGAGCAGGCGGACGAGTACACAGAGTACATCAGGAAAACGGGCGTGGCGGGTCAGCGCGGGACACCTGGGAACCGTGGCTCGATGATCTGGCGTCGCGAGGTCGGCGCTGAAGCCGAGTTTCTGGTTATCTCGCTGTGGCGGACGATGGAGGCGGTGAAGGCCTTCGCGGGCGACCCGCCCGAGACCGCCGTCTACTATCCCGAGGACGAGAAGTACCTGCTCGAGCTCGAGCCCGAGGTGTTGCACTACGAGGTCCCGGTCTACGAGATCGACTGAGAGCGAGCAGCCCGCCTGCATGCCGACGCTGCTGGCCTCCCTTACATCCGCGCCCCATCATATGCGGTGACTGAAGATAAGCTCAGTACCTAGCAGGCCCTATAATCGTCGATCGGAGGGCGCGACCCGATGAACACCAGCAGACGTCACTTTCTGAAGTCGAGCATCGCCGCCGGCGGAGCTCTCGGCTTGGGTCTAGGCAATCACCTGGCGGCGGAGTCTGTGCGCGAGGGTGAGTCCCTCTACCCTGCCGGTTCACGCGGTTCACGCTCGCTTGAGATCCTGATACTAGGCGGAACGAACTTCACGGGGCCTCATCACGTTCGCTACGCTCTCGAGCGGGGCCATTCGGTCACGATCTTCACGCGTGGCCGGAGGCGGCCAGGGCTCTTCCAGGATGCCTTCGAGCACGTCGAGCAGCTGATCGGAGACCGCGAGGATGATCTGGAGGCCCTACGTGGCCGGAATTGGGACGCTGTGATCGACGCATCGGGGATGAACGAGAAGTGGACGCGAGATTCGGCGGAGCTACTAAAGGACGCGGTGGGTACCTACCTCTATATCTCATCCACCGGCGTCTACTACCCCTATCTGACCACCGAGATCGAAGAGGATACCGAACTGGTCTTGGACGACGCGTCGGAAGGAGAGAACATGGCTTCCTGGTACGGCGTGATGAAGGCTCGCTCGGAGATCGAGGCCCGCAAGGCCTTCGGCGAGCGGACCTGCATCGTGAGGCCGGGCTACATCGTCGGGCCGCTGGACTGGACCCACCGGGGTACCTACTGGCCCGACCGACTCGCCAGAGGAGGAGAGGTCCTGGTTCCCGGCAAGAAGAGCGACCTGGTGCAGCAGATCGACGTCCGCGACCTGACCGAGTGGATCATCCACCTCCTCGAGAACGAGGTTCACGGCGTGTTCAACGCTACCGGCCCCGCGTCACCCATGACGATGCAGGAGTTCGTCCACGGCATGCGGGCTGCAACGTCCTCCGAGGTTACGTGGACGTGGATCGAGGACTATGAATTCCTCATCGAGCACGAGATCACTTACGCGATACCATGGGTCCTGCCGGTGGACGACAACCTGGGATCGCAGCGGATCAGCAACGCGAGGGCGAAGGCGGCCGGGCTCACCTTCCGTCCCGTCGCCCTAACCGCCATGGAGACGCTGGATTGGTATTACTCCGACGGCGTCACCGACGAGCAGCGCGCCAATCCCCCTATGGTGATTACGCCCGAACGGGAAGCTGAAATCTTGACCGCGTGGAAGGCGCGCTGATCGGTCCGCAGCGCTACTCCACCCTCAGCGACTCCAGCGGATCGACCCTCAGGGCTCTCCACGCCGGCAGCATGCATGCGCCGAGAGCGACCACGAGGAAGAACCCGGTCACGCCCGCGAAGGTGGCCGGGTCGGTGGCGCCCGTCCGGAAGAGCATTCCCTCCACCAGGCGCGTGGCGCCGACGGCTGCAGCGATTCCGAGGACCAGGCCGATTCCGACCAGCATCATGCCCCGGCTGATCACCAACCGCAGCACGTTTCCGCCGCTGGCCCCAAGCGCTATCCGAATCCCGATCTCGTGAGTCCTCTGAGTTACGAAGAAGGCCAGGACCCCGTACAGGCCCAGTGCCGCCAGGGCCAGAGCCACGCCGGCAAACATACCCAGAACCGTCGTGATGGCCCGGGTGTTTGCAACTGAGTTGGACACGGCCTCCGCCATCGTCTGCACATCGCTCAGGACGATATCCCGGTCGAACTCCCAGACCCGCTCCTGTATGGGCCGGATCAGGCTGTTGGCGTCGCCGGCGGTGCCCACCGCCAGGCGCATGGTGCGCACCGGCTGCTGGGCGTAGGGGAAGAACATCGCGGGTCTTATGGCGCCCCCCAGCGACGAGAGTTGGTGATCCTCGACGACACCGACCACCTCGAAGAGGCCCGGCTCATCGCTTCCCACATCCACGGCCACCTGCCGTCCCACGGCGCTGTGGTCGGGGTAGACGGTCTCCGCGGTGTTCCTACTGAGGATGATGACAGGCGGAGACCCGGCCACGTCTGTCGCCTGAAACACTCGCCCTTCCAGGAGGGGTATCTCCATTGTGGCGAAATACCCGGGCAGAATGATGCGCCGGTCCGCCCAGGGAGCGTCGTTGTTCGTCTCGGGTGGCCTCTCCGGAGCCCAGATGGCGACGTTGCCCGCCGTTTGGATGATCGGCAGATGGGTGTTCATGCCCACCGTCTCGACTCCCGGCAGCGCTTCGATGCGCTCGCGCAGACCCTCGAAGAACTGGATGCGGAGATTCCCTTCCCCATAGTCGTCGCGAGGCAGGGAGACCGTGGCGGTCAAGAGGTTCTCCACCCGGAAACCGGGATCGACGCCGCGTAGCCTGGCGAAGCTCCGAATCAGAAGCCCGGATGCCACCAGGAGAACCACCGAGAGCGCGACTTGCAGAACCACCAGCCCACTACGGAAACGAATACCGCTCCCCGCCGTGGAACCCCGGCCGCCCTGCTTCAGCTGCTCGGCGGGATCGGCTCGCGCTGCGACCAGTGACGGGAGGACGCCGAAGAGGAGAACCGTCATCAGGGACAGGACGAGAGCGATGCCCAGCATGGTGGGCGAGAGTCCCAGCTCTCGTATCCCCAGGAGATCCATGGAGACGAAGCCGAGGACCAGGTTCTGAAACCAGACGGCCAGCACGATCCCCATGCTACCGGCCACCAGCGCCACGATCGTGCACTCCACCAGTAGCTGACGGGTCAGGCGGGATTGAGTCGCTCCCAGCGCGGCCCGAACCGCCAGCTCCGTGGTGCGCGTGGATCCTCGAGCCAGGAACAGGTTGGCCACGTTTCCACAGGCTATCAGAAGGACGAGGACGATGGCTCCCGCCAGTATGAGCAGCGACGGTCTGTAGCCCTCCACCATCGCGGCGTCGAGACGATCGAGCTGCAGTGCCTTTCTCCGATTCGAGTCAGGGTACGCCTCTTCGAGCTGAGCCGAGATGACGTCGATTTCCGACCGAGCCGCATCCAGCGAAACGCCGGGCGCCAGTCGCCCCACCAGAAGCCAGTTGTGGTATCGGCGCGTTATGGGATTGCTGTTACCCGGCCAGGGAGGGAACCAGAGGTCTACGTCGTAGAGAAGGCGGAAGCCAGCGGGGATGACACCCACGACCGTCATAGTGTTCCCATTCACCGTGAGGCTCCGCCCCACCACGTCGGGAGAGCCTCCGAACCAGCGATGCCAGAAGCTGTAACTGATGACGATGTCGCCGCCTCCCGCCGCGGGAAGCTCCTCCATCGTGAAGGTGCCGCCCAGGTGAGGGACCACACCCAAGGTGGAGAATATGTTACTGGTAACGTACGTGGCGCCGGCTTGCTCCGGTTCGCCCGTCCCGGTGATGGTCACCAAACCAGAGCCGGCGGCAATGGTGGCCAGCGACGCCAGCGACTCACTCTGGTCCCGGTAGTCCATGTAATCGGGAAACGAGACCCACGGGTTCACGTTCCCGCTGAACGTGGCACGCCCCATAACCAGGCGGTCCGCCTCCGGGAAGGGGAGCGATCGTCTCAATGCCGTGTTCAGGACGGAGAACATGGCGGTGGTGGCCCCAATGCCCAGGGCCAGCGTGATCAAGGCCACCAACGTGAAACCAGGTGTCCGAAGAAGCGTGCGGATGCCGTAGCGCGCGTCCAGCCTCAGGTCGGTCTTACCCATGGCTCTCGTCTTCTCTTGCTGCTAGCGGGCTTCTGGCACGAGTTCATCCATTTGACTGTACGAAGACCCAGAGGGTTGGGTTTCGAACCTCCGCTCACGACGCGGGAGCAGCATGCCTGGCGTACTCGGTGGGATCCATCACGACATCAAGGACAACGGCACGTCCTATCCGCAGGCCTTCTTTGACCGCCGCATCGAGATCGGACATGCTCTCGACACGAGCGCTCCAGGCGCCGAACGCCTCAGCTACGGCGGCGAAGTCGACGGCACCGAAGTCCACGCCGTAGTTCGGGTGTCCTTTGTACTCTTGCACGGCTCTGATCAAGCTCAGGCCACTGTCATTATATACGACGGTGATGACGCGGATGCCGTGTCTCGCGCACGTCTCTAGCTCCGAGAGCGTCATCCCGAACCCGCCGTCACCGGTCGTGCAGAGCACCGTCCGGTCAGGATGGAGGAGTTTGGCGGCCATAGCCCCCGGCAGGCCGTAGCTCATCGACGACAAACCATTGGACGCGAAGAACGTCAACGGCTCGTAGGTCTTCCACACCTGCGACGTCACGAACTTCACTGAGCCCACGTCGGTGACATGGATGGCGTCGCGCGGCACGAGCTCGCGCAGCCGCAGCGTGACCTCGTACGGTGACAGTCCCGACCGCAGCTCGTGCGCCGGACGCAGCGCCTGGCCGAGCCTTTGGTGGTACTCACGCAACTCCTCTTCAGACCACTCGCAGGACCCCAATTCCATCTCATCGAGCGCGGTGAGGAGCTCCCCGAGATCACCGACGACCTCGTCGGCCGGGCTGTAGGCACCTGCCGCTGTCGAGACCGGACCGATCGAGATGAGCCTCATCGTCTGGTGCCAGATCTTGTCCGACTCCACCGGTTCGAACCCCAACCCGACGAGTAGATCGGCGCGGCCCAAGAACTCGACTATGACCTTGTCGCCAGCGACACCGGCACACACGCCGGCGAACAGGGCGTGGTCCTCCGAGAGGATACCCTTCGCCTTCGGCGTCACGAAGACCGGCGCGCCGAGCTTCTCCACGAATCGTTGGACGTTATTGCAGTCCGTATAGGGATCGAGGTCGAGCCCCAGTATGACTACGGGCCGCCGCGCATCGCGGATCGCCGCGGCGATGCGCTTCAGGTGCTCCGTTGACGTGGGTGCGCCGGGCCGCGCCTCGAGTCCGCCGGCCTCGCCTGCAGCTGGCCGGTCGAGCGATCGCCCGACATCGCTGGGCAGGGCGACGTGGACCGGCCCCATGCGCGGCTGGATCGCAAGGCTGTGAGCGTGGCGTAATTTTCCCGCCGTGTCCTCCCCATCCAGCGTCACCGACAGCTTGGTGAAGGGCGTGTATATGGCGTTCAGGTCGAGGTTCTGGTGGGTAGCGTAGGGTCGAGCCGATTCTGCGATCGATGCGGAGACGGCGATGACGGGCGAGCGATCCAGGTACGCGTTGGCAACGCCCAGCGCCATGTTGAGCGCACCTGGGCCGAGCGTCGACACGCAGACGCCGGGGCGGCGTTGGATCTGGCCCGTGACGTCGGCCATGAAAGCGGCGTTACCCTCGTCTCGCGTCAGCACGAACTCGATGCCGAGCGCTCGGCACGCTTCCACCAGATCGAGGATCTCGCCGCCTGGCAGACCGAACATACGCTCCACGCCGAGCTCAGAGAACGTTTGCGCCATGACTTCCGCGCAAGTTGGCATGCTACCGCTCCTCCGCTACACGCTTTGAGCCCGTGCCCTCGACCAGATCAGCCCAGCGGCCAGCAACACAGCCAACAACGTGCCGGCGCCCACCGCCAGCATGGGCTGTGTGACCGTCACCAGAACAAGGATCATCACATAGAGAATCACCACCACACCGGGCATCCAGGGATAGCCCGGCACGCGATAGGGACGGGGCTCGTCGGGATGCAGCGCCCGGAGTTTGAAGAGCCCGATCAGAACCATCGCGTCAACCGAGATCGCCACGAACATCATGAACTGGATCAGGAACTCGAACGAGCGCGTCATCGCCAGCAGGAACACCAGCGCGGTGATCAGGAACAGACCGCCCAGCGGGGTACCGCCACCCGACACCCGGACGAGGCCCGCCGGTGCCAGACCCCTGCGCGCCAAGCCGTAGACCACGCGCGGCACGCTCAGGAAGTTCACGTTCAGGCTGCTGATCAGGATTACCAGCGCGGTGACCGTGATCAAGGTGCGCCCACTCTCGCCGAAGGCTACCGCCACCGCGTCGGCAGCGACGAGCGGCGACCCTGCCATCTCGGCGGGCGACAGCGCGCTCAAGAACGCCACGTTGATCGCCAGGTAGAGAACAGCCACGGCGATCGCCCCGAGGACGAGGATCCTCGGCAATAGCCTGCCTGGCTCGCGGATCTCCTCCGCCATCTTGATGGCGTCGTCCCACCCATAGTACGTGAACGAGATCGACAGGTAGGCGAGGGCGAAGCCTAGCAGCAGTCCCCGCTCGGGCGTGACCGTCGCGCCGGGTTCCCACGATGCCCCGGTGCCGCCGATCAGCCCGGCACCGATGATGACCAGAATGAGGACGACCTTCGCCGTAGTGGCGATGTTCTGAAAGACTCGGCCCGCCTGCAGACCCAGGAGATGCAGCAGAAAGTAAGCGAGCACGGCGGCTGCGGCCCAGCCGCGGATCGCACCCCAGCCGGTGAGCAGGATCAGGTACTCGCCGATCACAATGGCCTTCGACGCCGCCGGGAACCCACCGCGCGTGACGATCACCTCGCTCCAGCCGGCGACGAAGCCGCCCAACGGCCCGAACGCCTGCCTCGCGTAGGCGAACTTGCCGCCGGCCTCCGGGTACATCGCGGCCATCTCGGAGAAGGCCATCGCGGAGAGCAGCGCGATGACACCGCCGGCGACCCAGGCCAGCAGTATCGGCCACGGGCCGCCCAGGTAGCCGGCGATCAGCCCGGGGGTACGGAGAATCCCGACGCCGATGACGAGCCCGACCCCGACGGCCAGCCCATCCCATACGCCGAGAATTCGTTTAAGGCCGGGGCAGCTCACCCGTCAGGCTCCTGCATCGGTTCACGGCCTGATCAACGCGCCAACTGCATCGCATTGAGTACCGCCGTCGCCAACTCGGCGCGCAACTCTTGGATAACACCGGCCAGTCGCGGATCGTCGATCAGGTTCCGGGTCTCGTAGGGATCCTCGGCCAGATCGTACAACTCGTTCTCATCCGGATGCTGCATCCAGTGCACGTACTTGTAGCGGCTGGTTCGGATCGCTCGGTAGTCCATATCGACCAGCCAGGGGAACGGATTTTCGTACGTGTAAAACTCTATCAGGACCGAGCGGCGCCAATCGCTGGCGTCACCCCGAAGCAGCGGCACGAACGAGCGGCCCTGAATGTGATCGCCGATAGGCGCGCCCGCGATTTCCAGCACCGTCGGCGCGATGTCGACGGAGACGACCAGGTCTTCGATCTGTGATCCCGCTTCCGCCACAACCGGGTACCGCACGATCAAGGGTGTGCGGATCGATTCCTCGTACGGCAGGCGTCGCTCGATCGAGAGCCCGTGCTCGCCGTAGAAGAAGCCATTGTCGCTGGTAAACAGAATGAACGTTTCGTCCAGGATGCCGCGGCGGTCGAGCGCAGCGGCTAATCGTCCCAGGCCATCGTCGACGGCCAACAGCATCTCGGCTCGTCGTCGGATCGTCTCCTCGCTGGATCCCGGATCGAGCTCACTCTCACCAAACATCTCGACCATCTCGGGCGAGCTCTTGTTAAGCAGCGCCCTGCGCAGCGCCGGCTTGTCGGCCAATTCGTCGAGCGATGAGATGACGTTCGCTCGGCGCGGTAACACATTCTCCTCGTAGCGCCCCAGGTGCCGCGGCGCCGGCACGTAGCCGCGCGGCACGGAGAGGTCTACGGAGCCGTCGTCGAGTTGCCGGGCATCGGGGTGAATCGCCTTGTGTCCTATATATAGGAAGAACGGGGCCGCGCGATCGCGCTCGATGAACGCCACCGCACGGTCGGTCAGGACATCGGTGATGTATCCCTCGACCGTATGGATCCGCCCGTCCTCGTATAGCTGGGGATCCGTGGTCCGCCCCTGCCCCGGGATGGCCGCCCAGTAGTCGAAGCCCGCCCTGGGTGTGGGATCGTTGCCCATATGCCACTTGCCGAGGAAGGCGGTCTCGTACCCTTCGGCCTGCAACGCACGCGGAAACGTCTGCAGCCGATGGCTCGCCCGATTCCGCGCCACGTTGTCGATGATCCCGTGGCGCGACGGGTACTGACCCGTCAGGATACTGGCGCGATTCGGCGAGCAGAGTGGGACGGCATGAAAAGCGTTGGAGAATCGGGCTCCCTCCCGCGCCAATCGGTCGATGTGTGGCGTCTCGAGATAGGGGTGCCCGGCAATCCCCAGCTCGTCCCAGCGCAGGTCATCGACCACGATGACGATAACGTTGGGGCGCCGGCCCGGGTCGACCGAATACGCTCTCGCGTCCTCCGACTCGCGCGGCTGGCAGGCGGTGTGACAGAGCAGCCCAGCTGTCATTATGGATAGAAGAACGGGACGGCGCATGGCGGTCATACTCGCTAGCTCATTCAATGTCGCTACCCTCCACGACTATCTCGTCCACAAACAGCCACGCCTTGCCCCCCGCGCCGGCGTGCCATTCCGGGGGTTGCCCCAGATTCCGCGCGCGCACACGGACGTACCGCACCGGTCCGGCGACGACCTCAGCCGCTATCCGCTGGGTCCCGGTTCTGGGATTCACTTCCAGAACGACCGGCGCCTCATACACGGTCTCCCACTCGTCCCCGTCCGCCGACACCGCGAACTCCACCCACTGCGGTAGGAAGATCCATGAGATCTGGGCCCGCAGAGGTTCGAGCCCGATCCGGCTGACATTCGCTGGCCTCCCAAGATCGATCACCGCCTCCAGGTCCTCGCCCTCGAATCCCAGCCAGCGTTCATCGTGATGGTCCCGACTGCCAAGCTTGCCGTCCGTGAGAGACGAAGGTCCCTGGCCCGGGTACCTGGGACTAGGAGGAGTGGTCAACGTGACCGACGCGCCTACTGCCAGATGCGTTACGGTCTCGGCCCGGTCGAACCCGCTTCTGCCCGGCGGGCGCACCTCTGTGCCCCTCCGATCAGTCAACCGGTCGCCCAGGACCGTGCGGACCGAATCGGCCAGAGCATCGAGCCGCTGAACGACTTCCGGGTGAGCCGCCGAGACATCGGTGGACTCGCCGATGTCGTTCTCGAGGTCGTAGAGCGCAGTCGGCACGGTGGGAAAGGAATACGGGCCCGGAAGACCGTCGTTCCCCGGCTCGACGCCCAGGTACGAGCGCGTGCGATGCTGGTGGACCCGCTTCCACTTCCCTTCGCGTACCGCCCGGAGCTCGCCACCGTAGTAGTAATAGAACCGATCGCGGGGATTCGCCGTCTCGTCGCCCTCCAATAGCGGCAGGATGTTAACACCGTCGATGGTCGCCTCCGGCAGGGGCGCGCCGCTGATCGCGGCCAACGTAGGAAGTATGTCGATGGTCGAGGCCATCCTCCTACTGATCGATCCCGCTTCGATCCGTCCGGGCCAGCGCATGATCGCCGGTACCCGCACTCCGCCTTCGAACGCTGTGCCTTTGCCCTCGCGAAACGGACCCGCGGATCCCGCATGATTCCCGAAGTTCAGCCAGGGACCGTTATCGCTGGTGAAGATCACCAGCGTGTTCTCCGCCAGCCCGTGGCGGTCCAGCGCCGCGAGTACCGCGCCTAGCGACCAGTCGATCTCCTCGATGACGTCACCGTACATCCCCTGGGCGCTGTGGCCCTTGAACTTCTCCGAAACGCCCAGCGGCACGTGGGCCATCGAATGTGCTAGGTAGAGGAAGAAGGCCTCATCCTTGTGGCGCTCGATGAAGCTCACGGCCCGCTCGGTGTACCGCGTCGTCAGCGTGCCCTGTTCCTCCAAATCGTCGATCGTCTCGACCGTCTCATTCCCGTCGACGAGCGGCAGCGGCGGGTAGCTTGCCTTGTTACCACCGGTCGCCGGTCGACCGTCATAATCGATGGGCCACATGTCGTTGGAATACGGCAGGCCCAGATACTCGTCGAACCCGTGTTGCAGGGGCAGGAACTTCTCAAGATGCCCCAGATGCCATTTACCGAACACGCCCGTGGCATACCCCCGCTTCCTCAGCATCTCGGCTATCGTCTCTTCAGCGGGATTGATACCGACCTCGGCAAAGGGACCGAGCGCACCGAGGATTGAGACCCGCTGTGCATACGACCCCGTGAGCAGCGATATCCGGGACGCCGAGCACACCGCCTGACTGACGTAGAAGTCGGTAAAGCGAATGCCCTGGGAGGCCAGCCGGTCGAGATGCGGCGTGCTGTAGCCGGTGGCGCCGTACACGCCGACATCGGCGTAGCCCTGATCGTCGGTAAAGATGAGCACGATGTTGGGGGCCCTCTCGGACCCCGAACACCCGCCGGCCGAGAACAAGCCGGCCGACAACGCCAGGGCGGCGAAACCGATCCGTATTAGCACGACATATCCCCCGTCTACCGGCACCGGCTGCTGTCAACCGGCCACCGTCTCAAGCCGTTCCCGGAACCGGCACAACGGCCCGCACTAGGTCCGAGGGGCCGAGCGCCACGCGGTCCGGCCCCAGCTTGAGGCCCGACTCCATCATCTCCTCCCAGGTGACCTCCTGGCCGGTGTAGCACGAGATGCGGCCCATGATCGCGATCAGGGTGGAGACCGCCGTCCGGTTCGCCTCGTTGACCGGCGAGTTGGTGCGAATCGCGGTCACCAGGTCGACGTGCTCCTGCCGATAGGGGCGCGGTCGGACCTTCTCTCCTTCTTCGTCCAGCTCGTACGGGTACTCCCAAGACAGCGTGCCGTCGGGCCGCCAGATCTTATCGACGCAGTTGGTGTAGCCCTCGCTGCCGCGCACGAATTCTGAAACGTTGTTGGTGCAGCCAGCGATCTGTCGGCACATGCTGTGGACGTGCACATCGTTCTCGAACGTGAAGTCGATGCCGAAGAAGTCGTACTGGTCGCCGCTGGGGCGCCGCCAGCGACCGCCGACCCCGACTGCTTTTTCCGGATAAGCGTCGCCCAGGAACCAGCTGATCGCATCAAGGTTGTGTACGTGCTGTTCGACGATGTGGTCGCCCGAGAGCCAGGTCCAATTCACCCAATCGCGCACCATGTACTCCATGTCGCTCCAGTCGCTCTGGCGTTCGCGCCACCACGGGACCTGGCCGTTCCAGTAACAGTTGGCGCTGACGATGTCGCCGATGGCGCCGCGAGTGATTCTGCGGAAGGTCTCGAGGTAGTTGGCCTGGTGGCGCCGCTGGGTGCCGGTGACGACGGACAAGCCGAGCCCGTCGGCGGTGCGGGCTGAGGCCATGACCGAGCGCGCCCCGACGGGGTCTACCGCCACCGGTTTCTCCATGAACACGTGCTTGCGGGCGTCGACGCAGGCCTCGAAGTGCTCGGGCCGGAAATAGGGTGGCGTTGCCGTCAGGACCAGGTCGATCTCGGTCTCGAGCAGCCGCTCGTATGCATCGAAGCCGTCGAAGCAGAATTCGTCCGGTACCTCCACAGCTTCCTCTTCACGGAGAGTCTCCCGGCAGCTGTCCACGCGGTCGCGGAAACAGTCGGCCAGGGCAACGATCTCGAGGTTGGGCCCGGCACTGAGGAAGTCGCGGGCGGCGCCCGTCCCGCGGCCGCCACAGCCGATAAGCCCTGCCCTCAGCACCGGTCCGTCGGGTGCCTGATCCAATAGGGGCGGCCACGGGTAGTCGGCGTACTGTTCGCCGACGCCTCCGCAGCCGGCGACCATCGCTCCCATCGCCCCCGCTGCACCGATCAGTCCGACGGTCTCGATGAACTCGCGTCGGCTGGGTCCGTCCTTCTTCTCGGTCATCGTAGCTCTCCTTCCGGCGTCATCTCACGCACTACGCGAAATCCTATGTCTGTACAATCGGAATACCACCAGATGCTCTTCGGGGCCTGCGGGTCCGTCATACGGCAGGCATCGCTGCGGGTGCGGTCACGGGCGGCCGACCTTAGATCGGCGGGATCGCTGCGGAACGAGCCGCCCCGCACCACGTGCTCGATCCCGGTCGCTGGCCCACGCGGGTCGACGATCGCCGTCTCGCTGGCGCGCTCTTCGTAGGTATCCGGCGCGTACCAGTCGAGGCAAAACTCGCGGACGTTGCCCAGCATGTTGACCAGGCCGAACGGGCTGGGCGCCACCTCGGAGGGCGGCCGAGTGCGGCTGCCGCTGTTACCCGCGTAGACCACGAAGCTATCGAGCACCTCGGTGTCCCTTCCCAGCAGCCGGTTCCAGAAGCGGCGCTCTGTATACTGTTTCGGGTTCCCCTCGAAGAAGTACGAGCTTTGGGTGCCGGCCCGGGCGGCGTACTCCCACTCCGCCTCGGTCGGTAGCCGGTAGCGCTTGCCGGTCACCAGCGAGAGCCAGCGCGTATACTCCTGGGCCGCATGATGCGTCATCGTGATGGCCGGGCGCTCGCCTTTGCCCCAGCCTTGATCGGGTGGCACGTAGGGCGGAGTGGCACCGGTAACCGCGTCGACGCCCGGACCGGTTAGTTGCGCCCGGCGCGTATCGGTCCGCCCTTCGGCACGGGTGGCGCGGTACCAGGCCTCGAACTCGTCCCAGGTGACCTCGACCCGCCCCATCCAGAAGGGGCTGAGCCTGACCGTGTGTACGGGACCCTCGTCGTCACCCCGGTAAGCCTCTGACTCAGGGCTCCCCATCTCGAACGCGCCACCGGGGATGGCAACCATCTCGAACGACACGCTGGTGCCCGGTATGAACTCGGTGTAGTCGACGAAGCCCTCGACCCGCGCCGGGGCATCGAAGACCTCCGCGTCGGCGATCTCGAATAGTCCGAAGTCGATCTCTCTTGCGGCATCGGGATCGTAGTGCCCGACCTGCAGGTGGCAATTGAGGCAGCGCAGTTCATCGGAGCGCCGCTCGTAGTGCAGGTGGGCTTCCTCGCCCTTGTCGGTGAGTTCGATCGGAAAGAGGTTCGGATGGCATTCCAGGCACGACTTGCGGAACGTGTAGTTGCGCGCGTGCTCGAGCTGCGAACGTTCTTCCCAGTCGAACGAATCTCGGTCCTTGAACATCGCACCGAAGGCGTCGCGGATCCCCAGCCTCGCCTTCTCGGTCGCGTAACCCACCCCCCCGGGAGGCAGATGGCACTCGACACAGTGCACCACCGTGCCGCTCTTCGTCGCGTAATGGGTAGATTGGATCCAGGAGGATGTAGCCTGAGGATGGGTGTGGCACGACTCGCAAAAACCGTCCGAGGAGGTGACGGCGTTGCCGCCCCGGATCAGCAGCACTAGCACGACCCCTGACCCGACCCCCCATACGAAGGGGCGGCGCAGCGGCCGGCCGGTCGCGGTGACCGCCGCAGCGATCGTCTTGCGGATCCGACCCGGCCAGCGCAAGGCGGCTCTCACGCCGTCTTGAAGGTCTGCCGCGCCCAGGCCACGTTACGGCGCGTGTCCTCTAGGAAGCGATCCTCACGGCCGCTGGTCTCCAGCACAAGCCATTTGTCGTAGCCGATGTCGTTCAGGGCCGCCGCGGCGGCCGCCATGTCCACCGTGCCCTCTTCGCTGCCCAGGAGCCGCGTGTTCCAGTCCTTCAGGTGGACCTCGCAGATCCGGTCGTTACCGAGCAGCCGCAGCTCACCCGGAACGTCGTAGCCGTAGCCGGTGGAGTTGCCCACGTCGTAGTAGACCTGCAACCATTCCGAACCGACCAGCTCGATGATCTCCAGGTTCTGTGCCGCGCTGATGGTGTTCTCCAGCCCCAGTATCACCCCGGCATCCCGGGCCCGCGGTACGACCTGCTCCAGTGTCTCGACGACACTCGTGACCTTGGCCTCGTCCAGTCGGAAGGACGCGAAGCCGGACTGGGACTCGTCGACGAAAGCGCCGCCCTCACCCCTGAAGCGCAGATCGCCGTCCCCGAAGAAGGCCATCAGTACGTTGCCCGCACCGAGCGCGGCCGCGACTTCGATGGCATCGATCAACCAGACGGCGGCTCGGGGCTGCTCCGCCAGCGGGTTGCCGTTCAGCAGCCCCAGGGCAACGGAGTGGAACGTGATCCGGTGCTGCCGGCCGAGTTCTAGATAGCGCGCCCGCACGCTGGGATCCCTGAGGACGATATCGTCCGGGGTCCGTCCCAGACTCACCTGGATCCCCTCCAGGTCGGCCTCGGCCGCTTTGGGAATCTGCTCGGGATCACACATCGGCCCGAGGTTCCAGTCACACATCCCGATCCCCGCCGCTCCAACGTGCGGGTCGGAAGCCCCCCCCGCCCTCCCCGCCCCCCCCGCCCCCCCTGCCCCGTCCGAACAGGCTGCCAGGCTCCCCACCGAGGAAGCGGCGGCCAATACGACACCGGTATGCTTGACGAAGTCCCTGCGATCCATGATCACGCTTTCTCCTGCTGCGGCTGTGACTGGGAGTACCGAGGCGGTACCCATCATGGCGCAATGTCGTCGGAGTGGCAACAGACCCCTGGGTGAGATCTCGGGACGGGCTTGATACTCAGAAGGTGATGCGCCCAGTGGGGTTGGTGTCCTCGCAATAGTCCGCCCCTATGATGCGTATGTTCCTCGGGCCTATCAGCCAACGCGCACCTGCCTCCGAATAGTCGACCCGGCTGAGATCGAGGTAAAACAGCGGAATGTCTAGTTGATGGAAACCGTAAGAGTAGGTGCCTTAGGTCCGTCGCGATTCTCGCTTGACTCGCCCGTAGCCCCAGAGCTAGCTTCGCGGCGATATCCGATGGCAGACTCAACTGAGACGTTCCTTCCCACGAGGAGATCGGTTCCGGCGCTGGCTGGGCTGTTGCTGACCAGCGCGTTCCTGCACGGTTGCGGGACACGGGAACCGAGAAACACAGCAGTGATCGACCTGCTTCCCGAACAGATCGGTAGCTGGACGCGCAGTGATGCTGTGGACACCTACGACCGCGAGACGATCTTCGACTACATCGACGGCGCCGGCGAGGTGTATCGCTCCTACGCGTTCGACCAGGTAGTCGTGGCCTTCTACACCAGTGCACAGGGGCCCGACATCACCGTCGAACTGTTCGACATGGGGAAGCCGGCAGATGCCTACGGGGTGTTCAGCTACGCTCGCGAGCGAGAGGAGACCGGTATCGGCGGCGGTTACGAGCAGAAGGGTCGCGTGCTCTGCTTCTGGCAGGAGCGCTACTACGTCTGTGTCGCCGCCGAGGAGCGCACGGATGACTCGGATCGTGCCCTGCTGGATTTCGCGCGCGCGATATCGGAGCGCCTGCCGCCTGCGTCGGACCCTCCGGACCTGGTGACCATCTTGCCCGACGAGGGGCTAGTGGCTTTCAGCCAGCGGTTCTTCCATCTCCATCAGTCGCTGAACTACCACTATTACTTGGCGCGGGAGAACATCCTCAAGCTGAGCGACGAGACCGACGCCGTGATGGCGCGCTACGCGCCCGGCTCGACGTATCTGCTGCTGGTGAGGTATGGCTACGACGGGGATGCCGCGGCGGCGGTATCCTCGTTCGGGCAGGGCTATGTGGCGGGAGCCGTTGAGTCGCAGGCGATCGAGACCGATAACGGCGCCTTTCTACTATATGGACACCGTGATCGCTTCGTGGTCGTGGTGTTCGATGCGGTCTCGGAGGCCGCCGCATCCAATCTCTTCCAGGCGACGCTGAACCAACTCACAGGGTCATCAGACTGAGGATCAGAGCCATGGCCGGGAAGAAGACAGGACTCAGTCGACGGGATTTCATGAAAGGCGTGGGCGGCGCGCTGCTAGGCATGGCGGCCGGCCTCCCGAGGCCAGCCATCGGCAAAGTCGCGCAGGCCGGGAATTCCCGGGTTGTGTTGATCCGCAACGAGGACGTCGTCCGTGGCCTCAACGACTACGACGCTGAATTGATTCAGGCGATGCTGGATGATGCGCTGGTGGCTCTGTTCGGCCTGGAGACGCCGTCGGACTGCTGGGCACAGATGATCCGACCCGACGATGTCGTCGGCATCAAGACCAACGTGTGGCGCTACCTGCCGACACCGCCTGAATTGGAGGGTGCGATCCGGCGCGGCGTACTGGGTGCCGGTGTCTCGGAAGAGAACGTCGCGATGTCGGACCGCGGTGTGTTGCGTAACGATGTCTTCCGGAGAAGCACGGCGCTGATCAACACCCGACCGATGCGCACCCACGCGTGGTCCGGTGTCGGGAGTCTGATCAAGAACTACATCATGTTCGATCATCCGCCGGACTATCACGACGACGCCTGCGCCAGCCTGGCGAAGCTGTGGGACCTTCCCATCACCAGGGGTAAGACCCGGCTCAACGTTCTGGTGATGCTGAATCCTCAGTTCCACAACATCGGGCCGCACCACTTCGACCCGGTCTACACCTGGCCCTACGGCGGTCTGATCGTGAGCAGCGATCCGGTGGCTGCCGACGCCGTCGGACTGCGTATCATCCAGCAGAAACGGCGACTCGTGTTCGGTGGGCACCGCCCGCTGCAACCGACCGCCCATCATATCGCGCTAGCCGATACCGAGTACGGTCTCGGCAACGCCGCTATGGAGAGGATCGAGCTCGTGAGGCTCGGTTGGCAGGACGACAGTCTAATATAGCAGGTCGCTCAGGTACGCTGTCTCTCCAGCAGGATCTGGTTGGTCTCCGAGCGTGACTCGCCCACCGAAGTGATGTAGATCGCCTTGCGGTCCCACACCGGGCAGGCGTACTCGCAGGCACCACAGCCGGTACAAAGCGCCGGGTCGACGTGCGGCCGCTTAACCTCCACTTCGTTCCCCAACCTATCGACGGCCGTCTCTTCCATCAGGTAGATCGCCTTGGGCGAGGTCGGGCACCATTCCTCGCAGACGATGCAGGGCGTAGCCATCGCCCAGGGCAGACAGCGCCCGCGATCGAGAAAGGCCGTACCGATCCGGTCCGGCGGCGTCTCTTCATCGCCGACCTTCTGGGTCAGAGTCAGCTCGCCTATCGCGCCGGTGGGGCAGACCTGCCCGCACAGCGTACAGGTCGGCTCGCAGTATCCGATCTTGGCGATCAGATACGGAGTCCAGAGACCTTCCAAACCCGACTCGAGCAGCGTCGGATGCAGGGCGTTGTTGGGACAGACGCGAATGCACTGGCCGCAGCGGACACAGCGACCGAGGAAATCGTCCTCGGGCAGCGAGCCCGGCGGCCGAACCACGAACGGCGAGCGATTGACCTCGTGGGCATCGCCCGATCGGAAGAGCAGCACCGTGCCCAATCCGCCTGCCAACGACGCCAAAACCTTGCGGCGCGTGACGTCGACTTTCTGCGTGCCAGCGGGGTTCGTCTTGGTGTCCGGCTGGCTGGGGAAGAACTTGAACTTGAGCGATCCCTCGGGACAGGCCGCTTGGCAGTTCAGGCACAGATGGCACTCGGCCTGCCGCCAGCGGCTGCCAACATCCGGGTTGTCCGCGCCCTGGCACGCCAGCAGACACTTGTTGCAGGCGTCGCATGCCTCCTCGTCCTTCTCAAGCCCCAATATCGCGAACCGTGAGAATACGCCGAGCAGCGCTCCCAGCGGGCAGATGCCCCGACACCAGAAGCGAGTGAAGACCCGGTTCAGCAAAAGGATCGCTACGAACAACAGACCGATGAACACGACTCCATGGAAATGCGCCTGCCGGTAAGGCAGCAACGTCGCGGCGAGCAGGTCGTAGATCCCCTGGCCGGCGGCGGCCACCGGGCCGATCCCCGTGTCGGCCGCCGCCGCCGCCAGCGCCAGCGCCCCAGTGTGCAGGGCGGGCAGGAGGGCGGTCCCGATCGAGCGGGCCAAGAGCGGCAGCGGGTCCAGCAGGCCCGCCTGCAGGCTCCCCAGCAGCGCTGCACCGAGGCAGAAGAACAAGACGTAGTACTTGACCCGCTGATACTTCTTATAGCGGTTGGATTCCAGCAGCCGCTTGCCCTTACGCGACGCACGCTCGGAGCGTACGCCGGATATCCAGTGATTCAGACTACCCAACGGGCAGACCCAGCCGCAGAAAAAGCGGCCGAGGAAGATCGTCGGTATCACAATCACCAGCGACCACAGTAGCCCTTTATGCAGCGTACCACTGGCCAGCAGAGTCATCAGCGCCGCCAGCGGGTCGAGCTCGAGGGTGATGGAGACCGGGTAGGGCAGCCTTATTTCCGATACTTCAGCCGGGCTGAAATCGACCTCGAAGGTCGTTTTGAGGATGAGCCAGAAAAAGATGAGAAAGAAGACGACTTGAGAGGCGCGGCGCAGGTTCCTTACGGTCTGGATATTCATACGACTGCGATGCTCATCAGACTACCTCTCTGTACCCGGCGGCTTGATAGTCCAGCGAACCGAGTCCCGCGCGTGCGGCCAACGCGATGTGACCGACCTGACGACCGCTGAGACCGATGAACTCCGCCGCCCTGGCGTCGGCCGCCACCTGGTCGGTCGAGCACATCACCGTGTTCTCTATCGAGACGTCGTCCAGCGAGCCGCCCTGCGGGCCACCCCTGAACATGACGCGCGTGGCGTCGACCACTGTGAGCGTCGGCCTTACGAAGGCGGCCAGGTCGACGATCGACTGGTCGATCTCCTGGTGCAGCCGGTTGCGTCGTCCGCCGAGTATGCCATACAGGTTCTTCATCCCTATGGTGCAGCGGGTGAGCGAGTGTTGCTTGACGATCGGCATGTTGATCAGCCGGTCGGCCTGAACGAAGTATTTCAACACGGGCCATCTCGTCAGCACCGAGCCGCCGAGATCGACATCGACGAAATCCTCCGGAGTAGGGAGCATCACGCTGGCTCCCGCAGTCTCGCCGGCTTCTTTGATGCCTGAGCGCAGGAAGCTGCGTCGAGGGTCGTTGCAACTCACGTCGGCCACGATCACCTGACTGGCGCCAGCTGACAGGCACAGCCGGACCATCTCGCTCACCAAGTCGGGATGCGTGTTCGCGCCCTGCGCCGGAGTGCGATCCCAGCCGACGTTCGGCTTCACCACGACCCGCTCACCGGCTTGAACGAACCGCCCGATTCCGCCGATCGCATCGAGTGCAGCGTTCAGAGCCGCCACGGGATCTGTGTTGGTCGTCGACGTGAGGGCAGGGAGCGACGGATCCGGCGGCACCTCGAAGCTAGCGGTCTTCACGAACAGAGAGCGGTGCCGTGTCGGCTCGCGGTTGTGGAAGGCAAGGCCGGTGCCACCGGTCACTGCAGCCAGCGCCACAGCTGGGCCGGTCTTCTTCAGAAAGTCCCTGCGCTCCATTCCTCTTCGACACCTCCTTCGGGTTCCGCCCAGTATAAGACAGCTCCGGAGCCGCGGCAAATTCTTTTTGCGCACTGGACCGGCAGCGGAATCTCCGCTCGGGTGTTAATATGTCAGTGGATGTGGAGTGCCGGTGCCGCAGTCTTTCAGGCGCTCTTCCCCACCCCACCCAGCTGTTCCAGACAGGCTGTTAAGCGAACCGACTCACGCCGGCCCGTAAGGAGCTGCATCATGAGCGGAAAGCCCAAGTCCGAACATCAGCACGACGACATATCTCGCAGGAACTTCGTCAAAGTAGGTGGCGCAGTGCTCGCCGGGGGAGCGGCGTTAGGGGGAGGCGCGATGCCCGCCGCTGCCGGCGCAACGCCAAGCTTGTTCCCCACCCTGCCCCGTCAGGAGGCGCGGATCCAGAGCTATCGCACCCTGGGCCGCACCGGCTGGCGCGTCTCCGACGTCGGCATGGGCACTGTACCGCTCAGAGAGTCGAACGTCGTCCGCTACGCGTACGACAAAGGGGTCAACTACTTCGACACAGCCGAGGGCTACGGGCGCGGGGCCGCAGAGCGGGCGATCGGCGAAGCGATGCAGCACATGGACCGCGACAAGATCTTCATCGCCTCGAAGGGACGGATTGGGAACGATGACACGGCAGAGCAAATCGTCGATCGCGTACGCGGCAGTCTCGAGCGTCTGCGTACCGACTACGTCGACGCTTACGGCATACACCTGGCCTCGACGGTCGAGGTGCTGAGCCACCCCGGCTACCACGCGGCAATGGACCAGCTCAAAGCCGAGGGACGCGTCCGCTTCACCGGCGTCTCGTACCACGGGCCCGGGCGACCGGACCAGGCCAGCATGGCCGACGTGTTGGTCGCCGCCGCCGAGGACGGTCGCTTCGACCTCATGCTGCTGGTCTACAACTTCCTGAACCACGATGAGGGGGACCGGATCATCGCGGCCTGCAAGGCCAATAACGTGGGGACCACCGCGATGAAGACCGCGCCGGGCGTACTGCGTTGGCAGCCGGTCGACCCCGACAACCTCACGGAACAACAGGAACGGTACGTCGAGCGCATGACCGGTCGCGGGCAGAGCCGCGAGTCGGCGATCGAGCGGCTCGAGGCCCGGGCCCAGCGGCAAAAGGATCTGTACGACCGCACACGCCCCTTCGTCGAACAGTACGGGCTGCTCACCGAGGAACAACTCAGGCTGGGCAGCATCCACTGGGTACTCCAGAACTCCGACATGCATACGGCGTGCATCGCGTTCACCGATTTCGACCTCATTGACAAGGTCGTCCCGCTCTCCGGCACGCAACTGGGCGCGGCGGAATCGCGGATGCTGGAAGACTGCAGGCTGGCGCTGAACGATCAGTACTGTCGTCACGGCTGTGCCGCGTGCAGCGGTTCCTGCCCTTACGACGTACCGGTGAGCACAGTCATGCGCTACGCCTACTACTACGAGGGACAGGGGACGGAGAAGTACGCCATGAAGCTGTACGCGGAGCTCGAGGGCAAGGACGCCGCTGCCTGCGCTGATTGCGCTGGGGACTGCGCCGGCGCCTGCCCGTTTGGCATCGATATACAGCCCAACATGCTCCAGGTGCACGATCTGTTGACACTGGCGTAAACGAGAGTGCACGAATGAAACGCCCATCGCTTACGGTCCTCGTCGTTGCAGTCTCATTTCTTTGCTGCTCAGACGGGGTTTCCGACTTTCCCGAGGTCGAGGGCTGGACCCTGGCCAGCGAAGTACTGACCTACGACGCCGACAACCTGTGGGAATACATAAACGGAGCGGCCGAGCTGTTCGTCCAGTACGATGTGCAGACCTGCAGGACCGCCGACCTCGCCGCGGGCGATCTGGTAGTCACCGTCGATCTCTACGACATGGGCACACCGCTCAACGCCTTCGGCGTTTTCAAGCAAGAGAATCCCGGTGCACCGCCCCTCGCCGGGGCGATCATGGCGGCCGTATCTCTTCCGTACCAGGCGCTCCTGCTGAAGGGCGCTACCTATGTGAAGGTGAACGCCATAGAAGGCGAGCTGACCGATACGAGCGGTCGCGAGCTGCTCGAGGC
>CAYFSW010000061.1:0-5684 GCA_964345885.1 uncultured Gemmatimonadota bacterium
TGAGCGGTGGCGATGTGCTCGCTCGTGTCCCAGAACGCGGTGGTCGGCGCCAGCGTGATGACATAGAGCAAGAAGATCGCGAGTCCGGCGATGCCGGCGTGGCGGTAGGGCGGCGCGTAGTGCGACAGCGCCGCCGACGCGCCGGCACCCTTCGGCATGCGCTCGCCTGTATCGTGTGAGTCCATGACTTTCCGTTTATCCGTCGATCTGGCCAAACAGGTGCGCTGCGGGCTCTATATATAAGATTGAGCGCTGAGGGCGCTAGGCCGTCGCCCTGCCGCTCTCACGAACCCGCTGCCAGCAAAAGGTCTCCATAGGCCGCCACCTCGGCGTGCCAGGCCGGTGGCAACCAGGTGGTGGCGCTGTACTCAGCTATCACCGCGGGGCCGTCGAGTCGCTGCCCGGCCCGAAGCGCCGCGCGTCTGTAGAGCGGAACGTCGCGCCACTCCGCATCTATATAGACGCGTATCTCGTGCTCGGCGGCCGCAGCGGTCCTAGCCTGCTCGATCGGCGGGGAACCGGGGTGGGTTACGCTAGCCCGGGCCGTAACCCGGAGGGTCACGGCTTCGACGACCGCGTCTTCACGCTTGAAGCCGAAGCGACTCTGGTGGGCGGCGTGGAATGCCTCGAGCCAGTCGGCGGTTGCGGGCACGGCGAGCTCGTAGCTCTGCCCTCCGTAGCGGGCGTCGATGGCATGATCCACCGACACGACCTCACCCTGGAACCCCTCGGCCGCGAGCTCGGCCCGGGCGGCTTCCTCCAGCTCGGCGAAGACCGGACCCAGAGCTTCGAGTTCCGCAGCGCTACCGCTACGTAGCACGCTTCGCGAAACGTCCTTGCGTACGTCGGCGACCAGGATGCCGTTCGCCGATAGCGTCCCCGGGTCGGGCGGCACGAGGACGTGAGGCACACCGAGTCGGCCGGCCAGCTCGGCCGCGTGCAGCGGTGCGGCCCCGCCGAAAGCGACAAGTACTAGATCAGCGGGATCGTGGCCCCGCTCAACGCTGATCAGGCGAAGCGCTCCCTCCATCCTTGTGTCGGCGACCTCGAGGACGCCCTGGGCTGCACTCTCCAGCGACTCGCCGAGCTCGGCGGCCAGCTCGCTCAGCGGCCCCTCAATCGACGCCCGATCGAGGGTCTGCTCGCCGCCCAGGAACAGTTCGGCCGGGATGCGGCCGAGCCAGACGTGCGCGTCGGTCACCGTCACTGCGGCGCCGCCCTGACCGTAACAGATCGGTCCGGGCGCCGCGCCGGCACTCTCCGGCCCCACCTTGAGCGCGCCACCCGGGTCGCGGTCGGCGATGGAGCCGCCGCCGGCACCGACGGTATGGATGTCGATGACCGGTATCGCCACCGCCGAGCCCGAGATCTCGTATTCCTTGGTGTGGGTTGGCCGGCCAGGACAAAGAGACACGTCGGTGGAAGTACCGCCCATGTCAAACGACAACACGCGCTCGAAGCCGCAGCGCCGCGCCGCCTCCAGCGCCGCCACGACGCCGCCTGCCGGACCCGAAAGTATCGTGTGGACCGGCTCGCGCGCCGCCCGCTCGACGGAGAACGCCCCGCCGCCCGAGGCCATGATCCGCACTCGGCTGGCGCCGCTCTCTCGATCCAGCGCGTCCAGGTAGCGGCGAACCAGCGGCGCCACGTATGCGTTGACCAGCGCCGTCGAGAAGCGCTCGTATTCCCTATACTCGGGGAGCAAGCGGGCCGAGCGGGTCACCGGGACCTCCAGCCCGTCGAGGGCCTCGGCGACGCTCTCCTCGTGCGCCGGATTCGCGTAACTGTGCAAGAGGCCGACAGCCACCGATTCCGCGTCGCGAACCTGTGCGGCCAGCTCGCTCAACTCGTCCGCGTCGAGCGGGCTCTCCTCGCTGCCGTCCGCCAAGATGCGGCCGGCGATGCCGATTCGGTCTTCGCGGGCAACAAGCGGCGCGGCTCGCTCGCTCACCAGGGCGTACAGTTGGGGACGTGCCTGGCGGCCGATCTCCACCAGGTCCTCGAAGCCCCGGTTGGTTATCCAGACCGTCCGGGCGCCCCGGCGTTCCAGCAACGCGTTCGTAGCGACCGTCGAGCCGTGGGCGAGTACGAAACCCTCGCCGGGGCCGATCAGCTCGCGTAGCCCTTCGAGGACTGCCTGCGCCGGGTTCGCTGGCGTGGAGGCGCGCTTGTGCACCGCTACTCTCGCGCCGCGCAGCACGACGAAGTCGGTGAAGGTGCCGCCGGTATCGACAGCTACGACGATCGGTTCTTGCTTCATCGGCGTGACAAGCTACCCGCCCGCGCCCTCCGCGGCCAGCCGCTCCAAGGATGAGTCGCCGCGATCACTCGGTGCCGGCGTACCGCGTCACGGCGGCCTCGAGGTCTTGGCCGGAAGGCGTTTGGAAGATCTTGAGCCCGAACTCCGGGACGATTGCTATGATATGGTCGAAGATGTCCGACTGGATCCCCTCGTACGACACCCAGTTGATGTCGTTCGAGAAGACGTAGATCTCGAGTGGCAGGCCCTGGGGAGTGGGGTTGAGCTGCCGGACCATCATCGTCATCCCCTTGTGGGTGTTCGGGTGGTCGCGGAGGTAGCGGACCACGTAAGCCCGGAAGGTGCCGATATTGGTGAGCCGGCGGGCGTTTGCCACGAGGGCCGTGTCGCCGACACGCGCGTTGTATTCTTCTATCTCCCGCTTCTTCTCCTGCATGTAGTCCCTGAGCAGGACGAAGTTCTCGAACCGCTCGATATCGGCGTCCTCGAGGAAGCGAATCGAGTTCATATCGATGTAGATGGCCCGTTTGATGCGGCGACCTCCCGACTCCGACATCGACCGCCAGTTCTTGAACGAATCGCTCAGTAGCCTGTGCGTCGGGATGGACGTGACGGTCCTGTCCCAGTTCTGCACCCTAATGGTGTGGAGGCCGATATCCACGACATCGCCGTCGGCTCCGTACTGCGGCATCTCGATCCAGTCGCCCTCACGCATCGTGTCGTAGCTGGCTATCTGCATGCTGGCCACGAAAGAGAGGATCGTGTCTCGGAACACCACCAACAGCACAGCGCTCAGAGCGGCAAAACCACTGAGCAGGATGAACGGCGATTGGCCCGTCAGCGCCGAGATCGCGACGATCGCGCCGACGATGTAGAGGATGATCTTGCCCCCCTGGATGTAACCCTTGATGGGGCGGCCGCGCGCCAGAGCACTGGCGGCGTAGAGCTCGCCGGCGGCCGATAGCAGCGCGTCTGCCGCTAGCACAGCCACCAGGACCGTGGCGGCCAGCGCTGCGTGCTGAACCAGGCTGGCGAACGCCTGTGGTAGCCCCGGCACCAGCGCGATGCCGTAATAGATCGCTAGCACTGGCGCCAGGTGAGCGAGGCGCTCGAAGAACCCGTGTCCTTGTAGAACATCGTCCCAGGTGACGCTCGTGCGCTGGACGATTCTACCGACCGTCTTCGCCAGAACCGACTTCGTGATTCTGTCGGACAGGTAGGCGAATAAGAGGAGGACGACCGTGGCGGCGATGGACGCTATTACCGGATGGCCTTGGAACCAGGCCGCGACCGGGCCCAGCCAACCCTGGTCGGTCCCCGATACCGGCTGTCCCCGGATTGACAGAAGTAGGCTCATGTGCTGCCCCATCCTATCTTTTCGCTCCATACGTGACCGTGTGTCTGCCCACCTCCAAACTAGCCGCCCCGCCGGCTCGCTGTCTATCGCAAATGAAGCGTCTGCGAGGGCGCGCCCCTGGCCGCGGTTACGGGTTAAGCCGCCGTCGCCAGACCCGTGCGCCTTGTTTCGTTCGGCGCTTAGGCTGCAACTCGGTGTTCCGGGCCCAGTGGCGTTGCTGGTCGGGCGCCGATGGCGGCCATATCTTGAATGTCGTGCGCGGGCGGGCGGTGAACGGCCCCTTTCTGTTGGGCTGCGTCGTACGCAGCGCTCCCACGCGCCGCCCTAGGGCCCGCGCGCGGCTCAATGCTAGTTAGACAGCACGAGCACGGCCCTACGACAGGGAATGAGAGTCTTATTCGTTTCGATCGTGGCCATCCTACTGTGGCCTCTGTTGACCTGTGGCCGGGAGGGAGGGCAAGACATGTCGTTCCTTGATGCGGGTCCGGATTCTCAAACGTTGACTGCGCTCAGGGATGCGGGCTCCGATCTTTCCAAACCACACCCGATTGAGTTCTATCTGTATTTTCCCGCGAAGACGGACGCCGACCACGTAGGAGTCCAACTGCAGGAGGAAGGTTTCGACGTCACGGTCAGGTTGGGTGCTGAGGAGGTGAACTGGCTCGTCCTTGCCCAGAGCACGATGGTCCCAGAACAAAGGATTCTTGTGGAGCTTCGGAACAAGTTTGAAGCGTTGGCAGACTCTCTCGGGGGTGAGTACGATGGTTGGGAGGCGATGGTGGTGAGATGAGTGCCGTGCTGTCTACAAGCATTTGCAGCTGGCGCTGCAGCCCTTCAGGCGGCTGCCTTTGTCCCGTGGTGGATGCGAAATCCGTGGGCTTGGTTGCCCACGAACTGATAGCCTTCGTTCAGTTGCGCCGCTCGTTCCGTCGCGGCGCAGCTGAAACGCCAATCCGTTAGGCCGCGGGACTGGTATGGACTTCAGTACGCGTGGTTGGAGAGTTAGCAAAGTGTGGATCTTGCCATTGATGCTTGTCAGTGCATTCGGCGCTCAAGCAGCAATGCCGGTGATCGATGCAGCTCTGGCAGCGGGGGCCGACGACATTCCTTATATCAGGCTTCGGGCACGAGGCACGAGTGAGGCAAGGGAGTTGGCCATTGAACGATGTCTACAAAAATCCAGAGGGACGCGGAGGCACTTGCCAGCACCGCGGGCGGTGAGCTAGGGAGGCTGTCGGAGCTGTCCACTCAACCACGTCCTCGCACGTACGAATATGTGGCAGCGGCCGCGAGGTTGGGGCCGGCCGAGTTCACTCCGCGAGACATCACGCTTACGGCGACAATCACTGCAAGGTGGGAGTATATAGAGTCCAGATCGTAAGTCATCGCTTGTTCTTACAGGTTTCAGTGCTACGCGGCCTTTGTGCACAAGTTTGCGATGCTCGACCTCGGTGGAATAGTCGTCTACGGGACGCTTCTCTCTGTACTAGCCTCGCTCATACTATTGCTGGCTGTATTCTTCAATCCTCGCTTTGCCCGCAACGACTTGCCGAAGGACATCCAGAACAAGGTCCCAGCGCTTACGAGGTGGGAGAAGCTACAAGCGCTGTTCTTCTTCGTTCCACTGATCACTCTCATGATTGGGATTCCTCTTGCCTTTGGTGTAGAACTCAAGAGCCAGCAGGGGGACGGTGTAACGTACTTAGCTCTTACAGGCCATATTCTCGCTGTACTTCTCACTGCGAATCTCTTCGAGCTGCTGGTCGTTGATTGGCTGATCTACTGCACCATTACACCGAAGCGCCTTGTTATTCCGAATACCGAAGGCATGGCAGGCTATAGGGACTACCTCCATCAACTGAGGTCTCATGCTCGTGGAGCGGTAGTCATGTTGTTTCTGTCACTGGCACTTGCGGGAGTCGTATTGCTAATCACCTAGAGGCGCCGTCTAACACCATTAAGAAGTGTCCTGTCAAGAGCAGACAGTGATCTGGTAGCGACGAACTTCTGTTCGTCGCACTTCTGAGTTCCCGTAGTAGGTCAAGCGTGTCGCCTGCGGCGAATGCC
>CAYFSW010000062.1:0-2639 GCA_964345885.1 uncultured Gemmatimonadota bacterium
CGTTAGACGTCTTGGAGAAGCTGTGAACGAGACGGAGCTTGAGGCGTGGCTTGACGGTTACCGAAGAGCGTGGGAGACCCGCGATCCGGAAGCCGCAGCCGGTTTGTTCAGCGAGGATGCCAGCTATTACGAGACACCTTTCCTGGCTCCGGCGCACGGCCAGGACGGGGTTCGGGAGTACTGGGCGAACGCGACTCGCAATCAATCCGACGTAACCTTCTCTTATGAGATTGTGTCTCTAACCGGCGATCGAGGAATCGCTAGATGGTGGGCCGAATTCACGCGCGTTTCCTCGGGCATCAGGGCGGTATTGGATGGGATGTTTCTCCTTGAGTTTGACAAGGAAGGGCAGTGCCGGGAACTTCGAGAATGGTGGCATATTACGGAGACGGAGTCCCAAGACGTCTAACCAGCGTTTGCACCTGACGCGGGCGCCGCACGGGGAAGTGGCCTTAGATTGTTGTTAGTCACGTTTAGCGGTCCGGCCGCTTCCTCAATCGGGCGCGGTCGTAGCCGCGCAGGTGAAACGCTAGTCCGTTAGGCCGACTGCTGCTGGAGGACTTAGTGTGAACGTTAAGACACCTAAGAGGATTGCGACTGTCGGCGGAGTGCTTCTCTCCATCAGTGGTCTGGTGAATGCCGTGCTCGGGGCACGGATAGGAGTACTAGTCTACGACGCCTATCCCGGCGGAAGAATGGGTCACGTGGGCGTCATTGCCGGTGTTGCCGCGATAGTCATCGGGATTGTTATTGTCTTCCTCGTCGTTCCTCTCTTCGAACGCCGTAACCGGGCGCTTCTAGCGCTTGGCGGCCTTCTCACGATTGTACTAGGGCACGCTGGCGCAATCGCCGGCGCAATCTACGTTGGGACGCTGGGCGTGATTCTCTGCTACATAGCGGGTGTTTGGATGCTGGTTATCGCCGCGAGGGGGGTCAACACTCGAAACTGGCGATCCCACTCTGGCGGAGCAGCGGCCTAACAAGCGTTTGCAGCTGGCGCTGCAGGCTTCAAAGCTACGGCCTTTGCGCCAATGTGGCATCGGGGTCATGATGAATGGAAGCTACATGCTGGTTGCCTTTGCTCCGTTGACCCCCCGCGCTCGTGCGGGGCGCAGCTGAAACGCTAATCCGTTAGGCAGCTCTAGAGGGTGCTGTAGGAGAGTCAAAATGGGACTTGAGAGCGTAGAACTTGTTCTAGAGGTGGAAAAGTCGTTCGGGATCGACATCCCGAAGGACGATGCGCGTGAGATGGAGACACCGCGGCACGTCGTCGAACATATCCTATCATCCGTTAGGGTTCACCGAGGCGAAGGCTGCCGTTTCCAGCGCACTTTCTTTCGAGTCCGGCGCGCTTTCCGAAACCAGCTGGCGGCCTTGGCGTCACAGGCCAGTCGGGATACCCGGATGAAGGACATACTGCACAAGGATCAGTGGCCGGTGGTCTGGGCACGGATGCGAGAGGAGACACAGGCTGAAGACTGGCCTAAGACGGTTCCTTGGCCCGGCTTCTTGAGCGACGCTCCCAAGACAATCGGTGAACTAGCCTGGTACGTTGCCCTATACCCATCCAGCTACGGGACCTCATTTGTGCCCCCTTGGACGCGGGATAAGGTGCGTCTTGAGGTCCGGCGAATTGTGTATGAAGTCCTTGGCAAGCTTGATTACTCGTTAGATGCCGATTTTGTCAAAGATCTGGGAATGACGTGACGAGCTGCCTAACTAGCGTTTGCACCTGGCGCGGGCGGCGTACGGGGAGTCGGCCTCAGATTGTCATTAGGTCGTGTTCAGCGGTCCCGCCGTTTCCTCAATCGGGCGCGGTCTGTGCCGCGCAGGTGAAACGCTA
The DNA here is from genome assembly GCA_964345885.1 of uncultured Gemmatimonadota bacterium. Lineage (GTDB taxonomy): Bacteria > Gemmatimonadota > Gemmatimonadetes > Palauibacterales > KS3-K002. The sequence continues at coordinate 1,844 of CAYFSW010000062.1, forward strand.
ATCCGTTAGGCGGAGCCTGAGCGTGCCCGCGACGCGAGAGACAAGCAGGGAGTATTACTGTGGGAGAACACGATCTGCTCGCGCCGTGTGGCGACTACTGCGGGGGCTGTGCACAATACAACGGCCTGGCGGTCGCAGCAGCCAAGCTCCTGAGAGAGCTAGCAGAGCTGTACGGGTTCGAGTTTCGATCCCAAGGGGCGTTTGAATTCGGTGAGTTCCTGAAGGGATTGGAGTGGTTCACTGCCAACGCCACATGTCCTGGCTGTCGGGAAGGCGGCGGTCCCCCGTGGTGCCAGGCGAGGCCGTGCTGCCTGGAGAAGGAACTGCAGGTATGCTTCGAGTGCGATGAGTTCCCATGCTCAAGGATGGAGGAGGTGGCGGACCCTGACACGATGGATCGGTACCGCAGGTTCCAGGAGCTGGGATTCGAGGGCTGGGCTGACGAAGAGAGACGGAGGGCGGAGCAGGGCTACGAGATACACCTCCAGAGGATCGTCCCTTTGAAACTAGACCGCTCAGACGGCAGCGTTGGACCTTAATGAGTGGGCGGTCCGCGGAGTGGGCTCCGCCTAACAAGCGTTTGCAGCTGGCGCTGCATGCTACGCATTGACTGCTTTTGCTCCGTTAAGAATGCTGGCTCCGTGGTCGTAGCTGGCCACGAGCTCAAGTCCTTAGAACAGCTGCGCCGCTCGTTCCGTCGCGGCGCAGCTGAAACGCTAATCCGTTAGGCGGCGCAGGGTGGTGGCAAGAGTCGCGTTACAAAGCCATCACCAACCGCCATGGGTAGCGGAATCTC
>CAYFSW010000063.1:0-3328 GCA_964345885.1 uncultured Gemmatimonadota bacterium
CGCTGCATCCTCAAACGCCAACCCGGTGGGAGGCACATGACCAAGTCCAGGGCCGATCTCCTCCATGGCACCCTCGACCATCTCATACTGCGGACGCTCTCACTCGGCTCGATGCACGGGTGGGCCATCGCCAAACACATCGGCCAGGCGTCGGAGGACGTTCTCAAGGTGGGCCAGGGGTCACTCTATCCCGCGCTGTATCGCCTGGAGGACCGGGGCTGGATCAAGGCACGGTGGGGAATATCGCAGTCGGGGCGGGAGGCGAAGTTCTACACGCTCACCAAAGCAGGGGAAAGGCGCCTGGCGGAGGAGAATCGGGAATGGAGGGTGTTCTCGGCCGCGGTCAATCGGGTTCTGGGGTTCACGTAGCGGCGGACGGAGGTCGAGACCATGCACCTAGTCGGCAAGATCTACCGCCGGTTGCGGGTGTGGCTTCACAAGGGATCGGTGGAGCGGGAGATGGAGCGGGAGATGCGTTTCCATCTCGAGCTGGAGATCGAGGAGAACCTGCGGAAGGGGATGAGTCCCGAGGAAGCCCGGCGCGCGGCCCTGATCGCCTTCGGCGGGGTGGAGAAGTTCAAGGAGCAGGCCCGGTACGAGCGCGGGGGCCGCCTACTGGACGACGTGGTCCGGGACTTCGGCTTCGCGGTCCGGTCATTCAAACGGCGCCCTGCGTTCTTCTTGGTCATTGCATTGGTTTTCGCCCTAGGTATTGGGGCGAACACAATCATCTTCAGCATCGTCGATGGTGTGGTGCTCAGGCCGCTTCCTTACCCGGAACCGCACCGTCTCGTTGTTCCCTGGCAAACCGACCTCGCGCTGCTCGAAAGTCCCAATCCTTCGTCCCATGCGTCTGCGCACCGATACTCACTTGGGTATCCCGTGTACCAGGACTGGCTCGAGCAAAACACCGTATTCTCGAACCTCGGTGTTTATCGGTGGTGGACGTTCATCGTCACTGGTGACGGCCTGGCCGAACGGGTCAGAGGCGCTCGGACGACACACGGGGTCTTTGCTGCCCTCGGCGTAGCACCGATTCTCGGCCGCGCGTTTGTCGCAGAGGACGATCAAGCCGGAGGGCCGCGTCACGCTATTGTGGGTCACGGGTTGTGGCAGAGGCGTTTCGGTTCGGACTCGAGCGTCATTGGCCGGACGATGGTATTGAACGAACAACCTTTCACGATCATCGGAGTGATGCCCCAGGGGTTCCAATTTCCCGGAGATAGTGAGATATGGACGACCTTCAGCACCATGGGGAGTCGTCAGCGTCTCGAGCGTGACAATAACGTCTTCTTGCCAGTTGCTCGGCTACGCCCCGACGTCACGTTGCACCAGGCTCAACGCGAGATGGAGGTTCTGGCGGAGCATCTCAAGGAAATCCATCCGATTCCGGGGAAGGACTATGGCGTCAACATCGTCTACCTAAACGACGACGTTGTCCGCAACGTTCGGCCGGCGTTGCTGCTGCTTCTCGGCACCGTCGGGATCTTCCTTGTCATCGCCTGTGTCAACATTGCGAATCTCCTCTTGGTGAGAGCATCGGAACGACGCGGCGAATTGGCGGTGCGGTTGTCGCTGGGCGCGGGTCGCGGACGTATTCTGAGACAGTTGCTCACTGAGGGTCTCACGCTATCGGTCACGGGTGGCGCTCTCGGTACTCTTGTCGCGATTGTCTGCATCGATCCATTCATCGCGGTTCTCCCATCCGAGACTCCGCGACTGGGCGAGATCGGAGTGGATATCCGCGTCCTTGGGTTCTCCGCCGTTTTGACGGTTTTGACCGGAATGACGGTCGGGGCTCTGCCGGCCCTGGGAACAATGCGCACACGTCTAACCACCGTGCTTCAGGGCACGAGCCGAGGTTCCTCAGGGAGCACACGCCGCAATCGGACGCAAGCCTGGTTGCTGGAGTCTCAGATTGCACTCACTTTCGTGCTCCTGGTCGGTGCAGGTCTGCTCGTCAAGAGCTTCGCTCGGTTGACTTCGGTTGAGCGCGGATTCGATGCCGAGGGAGTTCTTACTCTGGACGTCGATATGCGTGGATCCAGGTATACAACTTGGAGTCAGCAGACTACGGCCCACCTAGAGCTATTGGAGCGCCTCGGGGTGGTTCCGGGAGTGGTCGCCCGTGCAACAACCAGTGCGGGTGCATTCCTGAGAACCATGTCCAGGGACATAACGGCCGAGACTCCGACGGGAGGGCTCTACACGAGCGCCTATTTCGACTACGTGTCCAAGTCCTACTTCCACACCATGGGGATCCCGCTCCTCGCCGGGCGGACTTTCCTTGCAGATGAGAGTTTTCCGGCCGCGTCAGTGGTCATCGTGAATGAGGCGTTGGCACGGACGTTCTGGCCAAATGAGCCTGCGATTGGCAAGAGGATTGGGACCTCGGAGACGGTCGAGGGCAACTCCCCTTGGCTCACCGTCGTCGGAGTGGTCGGGGACGTGCGTTACCGATTGGATGCCGACCCTCACCACACAGTCTATTTCCCGGCGCGCTCCGAAGTGCCACAAGTTGTGCTGAAGACCGCGATCGATCCCACACTGGTTCTCGACGGAGTCCGAGCCGCCGTGCGAGACGTCGATCCAGCAATCGCCATTACGGAGTTGCAGACACTCGAACACACGATCGGCTCATCGGTCGCGGGCCCTCGAGTACGGACGGTTCTGTTTGGCGCGCTTGCCGCACTGGCTGCCTTTCTTGCTGTGGTTGGCATTTTTGGCGTGCTCGCATACGCTGTCGCTCAACGCACTAAGGAAATCGGGATTCGGATGGCTCTAGGTGCCGTAACCACGGACGTGATTAGCGGTGTTGTTAACCGAGGCCTGAAGCTGTTGGGAGTAGGTATCGCGATTGGACTGGCGGTGTCGCTGCTATCCGTCCGTGCGCTCGATAGGTTTCTGTTCAAAGTCGATCCCATTGATCCCGCGACGCTGCTCTCTGTAGTAGCACTACTCACCGTGGCGGCATTGGCGGCGAGCTTCTTCCCTGCGCGTCGTGCGGCAAAAGTGGATCCTGTGGAGGCGCTCCGGCGCGAGTAGACAGCGAAGGACGGAAGTCGAGACCATGCACTTACTCAACAAGCTCTATCGCCGGTTGCGGGTGTGGTTCGACAAGGGATCGGTGGAGCATGAGATGGAGCGGGAGATGCGCTTCCATCTCGAGCTGGAGATCGAGGAGAACCTGCGGAAGGGGATGAGTCCCGAGGAAGCCCGGCGAGCGGCTCTGATCGCCTTCGGCGGGGTGGAGAAGTTCAAGGAGCAGGCCCGGTACGAGCGCGGGGGCCGCCTACTGGACGACGTGGTCCGGGACTTCGGCTTCGCG
>CAYFSW010000064.1:0-17611 GCA_964345885.1 uncultured Gemmatimonadota bacterium
CCCCCCGCCGTGATCGGCAAATTGTAGGGTGGATCTCAGGTCAGGGGTCGCAAACCGGAGAATAGGATGGGCAAGTCATCTCCTGGCGAGGATCGAGTCATCCGCGTGGCGCTGTGCCAGCGCAATCTCGTCGTGGGGGACATCGACGGGAATGCCGAGAAGATCCGCGAGAGCCTCGATCGGGTGCGTGAGTCGGGGGTAGACCTCGCCCTGTTCCCCGAGCTTACCGTTACCGGCTACCCGCCCGAGGATCTCCTCCTCAAGCCGCACTTTGCCGAGCGGGCGGAGGCTGCGCTGCGAGACCTTGCCGCCGAGGTGCGGGACCTGGTGGCTGTGATCGGGTTCCCGGAGCTCTGCGATGACCTTTTCAACACCGCGGCCGTGGTCACGGGCGGGGAGATCGCCGCGAAGTACCGCAAGCGCTATCTCCCCAACTACGTCGTCTTCGACGAGGAGAGGTACTTCGCTCGCGGGGCAGACACCCTGGTGCTCGATATGGACGGGGTGAAGGTCGGCGTGACGATCTGCGAGGATCTTTGGTACCCCGGCGGTCCGGCGCAGCGCGCCGTGCTCGACGGCAAAGCCGATATCTTGGTGAACATTTCGGCGTCTCCTTACAGTCGCGAGAAGGGGCCGACCCGCGAGCGCATGCTGGCGACCCGCTGCGAGGACTACGGCTGCTTCCTCGCCTTCTGCAACACGATCGGCGGCCAGGACGAGCTGGTCTTCGACGGGCACAGCCTGGTGATCGACCCGCGCGGCATTGTCCTCGCCCGGGGGAAGCAGTTCGCTGAAGATCACGTCGTGATCGATCTCGATTTGAGAGGCGTGTCGCGCCGGCGCCTGCAGGATCCGCGCTGGCGCCAGCGGGTCGAGACGCCGGCCAACCGGGTGCAGGTGGCGCCGGTGCGCCGACCGCGGCGTAAGAAGCCCGAGCTCGACGTCAAGCCGCCGACCGAGCTGCTCGATCCCGAGGCCGAAGTCTATCAGGCCCTGCTGCTGGGCATCTCCGACTACTTCCACAAGAACGATTTTCGGCACGTCGTGCTCGGGCTATCCGGTGGGATCGACTCGGCCCTCGCACTCGCCCTCGCGGTGGATGCCTTGGGTGTGGAAGCCGTCACCGCCGTCTCGATGCCCTCCCGCTACACGGCGGCCACGAATCGCCAGGACGCCGCCGAGATCGCTCGGCGCTTCGGCGTTGATTTCTTCGAGATACCGATCGACGGTGTGTTCGATTGCTACCTCGAGTCGCTCAAAGAACACTTTCAGCGAACCGAGCCCAACGTCGCGGAGGAGAACATCCAGGCGCGCATCCGTGGCAACTTCCTCATGGCCCTCTCGAACAAGTTCGGCTGGCTTGTGTTGGCGACCGGCAACAAAAGCGAGATGAGCGTCGGCTACGCCACCCTCTACGGCGATATGGCCGGCGGCTTCGCCGTACTCAAGGATGTGCCTAAGACTTGGGTCTATAGACTGACCCGGTGGCGGAATCGTGAGGACGAGGTAATCCCGCAACGCGTCATCGACAAGCCGCCCTCAGCCGAGCTGCGCGAAAACCAACTCGACACTGACAGCCTCCCACCCTACGACATCCTCGATCCGATCATCGAGGCCTACGTCGAGGAGGACCGCAGCCCCGAGGAGATAGAGGCCCAGGGCTTCGATCGGCAGGTCGTCCGCCGCGTAGTGGAGATGATTGATGACGCCGAATACAAGCGGCGCCAGGCGCCACCCGGCATCCGTATCTCGCGCCGTGCCTTCGGTAAGGACCGCCGCCTTCCTATTACCAGCCGCTACAAAGCGTGACTCTCGGGACCTCGCGGTCCGGGGTCCGGGCCTAGGAGCGGGTCACCTCGCTCTGGGGGGCTTGGGGCGGGTCGTCTCGCTCCGGCCTCCCCCGCGCTCGCGGGGTGCCCCGACCCCGACTGCCGGGTCGGCCGGAGCGAGCAGTCCCCCGGCTGCGACCCCCCCGCTGGCAGACGATCTGACGAGTAGGATTGGCCATTCGCATACTTTGTTGGCCATCATGCAGCCAATCGTCGGCTTATTGACTCATTAGCTCGTAGCTCGGGCCGCAATTATATGTCTCTCTTGACATACATCCAGCGACCTTGCATATTGGCGCGCATGTGTGGTGGGGCGGCGCTGTGGGGCCTTCCGATCGGCGCCTCGCTTTTGGGATTTCCCGACAAGTGTATTCTCGAGCTGCGGAGGAGGTAGGCATGGCAGAGGCTGTGGCGACGCGTTGGGACGTGCGGAGCGGCGCGGCGGTGGAGGCTGCGCGGGAGGAGTTGGAGCGGAGCGCAGTGCGGTGGGTGAACTGTTTTTTCACCGATCTGCGGGGGATCCTGCAGAGTTTTACGGTTCCGACGGAGGAGTTCAGCGAGGGCGACGCATTCGCCAGCGGTATTGGATTCGACGGCTCGTCGGTGCGTGGATTCAAGTCGATCGACGAGAGCGACATGCTCTGGATTCCGGATGCCGAGACGTTGCGGATCGTTCCGTGGATCGACGATGCGGTTCAGAAGTCGGCGTTCATCTTGGGGGACGTTCACGAGGCGTTCGGCGGAGGTCCTTCTGGCTGTGATCCACGCGGTGTGGCGCGGCGCGTGATGTCGCAGGCGGCGGAACTGGGCTACGAGCCGCTGGTGGCTCCGGAGATCGAGTTCTTCCTATTCAAGAAATACGACCCGACGCGCTTGGTGTTCGACTATTGGGCGTCGCCGTCGGGCGGCCAGGGCGACAGCTGGGCGGGTCCGCGGCCGATGCCCGAGTCGCCGGAGTTGTACAACGGCGGTCCGGCGGTAAGACCGAAGGAGGGCTACTTTCGGGCGCCGCCTGAAGATTCGACGCACGAATTCCGCATCCAGCTCGCTCATTACCTGAGGCAGCTGGGAATCGAGGTGGAGTACCATCATCACGAGGTCGCTACGGCCGGGCAGGTGGAGCTAAACTTCAAGCCGCGGAATACGCTAGCGACGGCGGACAACGCAGTGATCTACAAGTTCGCCGCGCGCAACGTGGCGAAGATGCACGGCTTCCATGCGACGTTCATGCCGAAACCACTCTATCTGGACAACGCCAGCGGAATGCATGTGCATCAGTCGCTATGGGTGGACGGCAAGAACGCCTTCTTCGACGGCGACGATGACTATGCCGAGCTGTCGGATGTGGGGCGCTACTACATCGGCGGCCTGCTAGCCCACGCGCCGGCGCTCACCGCGATCTGTTGTTCGACGGTGAACAGCTACAAGCGCCTGGCGCCCGGGTTCGAGGCGCCGATCAACGTATGCTGGAGCCGGCGGAATCGGTCGGCTCTGGTTCGGGTGCCGCTGTATCTGAAGGGTGAAGCGCACGCGGCGGCGAAGCGAATCGAATATCGGGCCGCCGATCCGGCCTGCAATCCTTACCTCGCGATGGCCGCGCAGCTGGCCGCGGGTCTCGATGGCATTAGAAATCGCATCGATCCTGGTGAGCCGGTCGACCATGACATGTATGAACTGAGCGCGGTGGAGAAGGCGGCGCACGGCATCGGCACGCTACCGACTACGCTCGATCGATCGCTCGAGGCGCTGGAGAACGACCGCGTTATCCGCGAGGCCCTGGGCGATACGCTGGTCGAGTCGTTCCTCGCCCTCAAGCATGCCGAGTGGGATCAGTACTGCCTGCAGCTGACGCCCTGGGAGGTCGTGAAATACCTCGATCACTGATCGAGTTTGACCAAGGAGGGGTACTGGTCCTCGGCCCCTTCCTGACTGCAGAAGGTGGACGGTATGCGGTGTGCAGTGGGCCCGTTATTCCGTGGGTCGCCGCATACCGCAAACCTTCTACCGGTTCCCACCCTCCACCGGGCCCAACGCGAGGTCTCCCCCCTCCTTTGCCACCGATAGAACGATCGAAGTATTCGTGCTCTCGATCTCAGGGTGAGAGAGCATTCGCTTGATCTCCCGGTTCATCATCTCCTCGTCGGGATACTTGCCGATCACGAGCACGTCATAGTCACCCGTGATCTCATAAACGTCGACCAGCGTGTCCTCCTTGACCAGCTCGGTCACGATCTCCGGGATCTTCGGCCCCTTCGCCTTGATCTTGGTGATCGCGGTCAGACGGTACCCCAGCTTCGCGTAGTCGAGGAGCGGCCCGTAGCCTTGGATGATCCCTTCAGCCTCTAGCTGCTTGACCCGGTGACTCACGGTGCTGGTGGAGACGCCGAGCCGCTCGGCTATCTTGCGCAGTGAGGCGCGGCCGTCGCGGCGCAGTTCCCTGAGGATGTCGTAGTCGAGACCGGCGTAGGTCATGGTTGCCCTCCTGGCGATTCCGCGTGAATGTGCGGAGCTTGCCCACTCTCTGCAATACTCATCTTGTGAAGACGTGCAGTACTGGATAAACGTACAGAGGCCGTGCCATCCGCTGTGATGGCTGGCAGGTGGTCGGACGGGCATCTATACTTCTGCTCCTGCAGCGGGGGACGGCCGTGCGCTTGGGGGCGAGGATGCATTCTCCTGAAGATGAGTATTACATAGAAGAACTATCGCCGACGCATCAGCGTTGCGTGAAGCTGCGTAGCAGGATCTACTCCGCGTCGAGCGCTTTCCAGCGGATCGAAGTCGTTGACACGTACGACTACGGGAGGGCGCTGATCCTAGACGGCACGATCCAGGCGACGGAGCGAGACACGTTCATCTACCACGAGGTGCTCGTCCATCCGCCGCTGCTCATGCAAGATCAGCCGGCGGAGGTGCTCGTCATCGGGGGTGGGGACGGAGGGATCCTGGTCGAGCTGCTCAAGCATGGGAGCGTCCGGCGCGCGGTGGTCGTTGAAGTCGATGGGATGGTGGTCGACGCCTCGCGGGAGTACTTACAGGGCATTTGCGGGGAGGTGTGGGACGATCCGCGAACCGAGCTCCACATAGCAGATGGAAGAAAGTACATAGAGGAAAGCGGTGAGAGGTTCGATGCGATCATACTCGATCTCACTGATCCTATAGGCCCCTCGACGTCACTCTACACTCGCGAAGCCTACGGCTATCTGGCTGAGCTATTGACGGATACGGGCGTGGTCGCGAAGCACGCCGGTGGGTGGTTTCATAACCCGAAGGTGAGCGGTTCGGTTGTGGCGACGTTGCGGTCGGTCTTTCGGCACGTCGTGGTCTTCCCGGTTCATGTCTCCAGCTACGGGATGGAGCTGGCATTCACGTATGCATCTCCAAACGTCGAGCTCGGGTCGTTTCCGAGAGAGACCTTCGCCGCTCGGTACGCAGCTCTCTCGGCGAGCGCTGAGATAAGGTACGTGACGGGGGATTTCCTTCAGCGAATTGCGTTCCAGCCGGCGTTGATGCAGAAATACCTGCGGACTGTCGATAGGGTGTCGACGGACAAGCAGCCTCTGGAGTTTACCGACTATTACACTTGGGGCTGATTCGAGATTCAACAGCCGACAGCGGACTCTCGATTGTCCGGCATCTTCTCATCGACTCTCGAGGCTGCACGGTCTGTGTTAAGCGCGCTGGAACGTCGAACATTGGACGTCGACCGTCGTTAGTAGAAGTGAAGCCGGTCGTCAGTAGTCGGCTGTCGGCTGTCGACCGAGATGTCAGAACTCGCGGTCTTCCAGGAATCCCCGATATACGATATCGCTTTCGACCTGCTCCCCACCTAGCCTCTTGACCACGTGGTCGCCTGCGCGCTGGGCCCGCTCGGCCAGGGCGCAGCTGACAATGTCGATGGACGCGTAGCCGAATTCAGGGTAGGTGTGGATCGCGAAGTGAGACTCGCGGATCGGCAGGAAGACCGTGAGTCCCTGACCCGGGTAGCGGTAGACCGCGGGCTCAGCCAGGGGGTGCATTCTGGCCGTCGCCGCGGCGCAGGTCAGTATCTCGCCGATCGCCTCAGGGTCGTTGAGCGTATCGAAGTCGACGCCGTACACGTCGAGCATGAGATGGGTCAATACGGCGCGCTCCGTCGCCCTCTGTGGAGCCACCTTGTGCATTTTCACCCCCCTCGCGACCTGGTTGAAGGTTCCGAAGATGTTAGTTTGGAGTGCCCGTAAGAAAAGATACGAGCGGCCATTTCGCAATACCGGCCGCGGAATCTCCGGCCTCCCCGTCGCCGCTGGCCCGCCCGTCAGGCCAGCCGCGAATTGAACGGGATCGGATTCGTTATGCAGTAGACTCCCGGGCAGCGCTCCTCCGCCAGCCGCCTTATCTCCTCTAGCTGCTGCGGCGGCGCCTCGGATTTGACCGTCAGGGTGGCGTTCATCCCCTCCGTAACCGGGCGATCCGCCACACCCATCGCCCTGCTCAGATCGACCTGGTTCTCGACGGTGACCTCGAGCGCATCGAGTCCGACGCCCTCCGCTGCAGCGATGGCCACGAAGGTCCCCGCGAAGCAGGAGGCGAAGCCATACATACAATAGGATACGGGGTCGGGGCGCAGTCCTTCGCCGCCCATGAAGGGAGCGAAGTCTGTCTCGACGGCGTGGGCGCCGCCGGGGTACTCGACCTCGGCCCGGAACTGGGGCGCGCCGTCCTCGAAGTTCCAGCGTCCGGTCACAGACTTGAGCTTCTTGGCTGTTCCGGGATCTTGCTCGACCTGGGCGGCGAAGCGGGCCATCGCCTCGACGTTGACGTTGTTGATCTTGGACATCGCTTTCTCCTATACATTCGGTCGGCCGCCTGCGGCCCCAATTGGCAGGAACTGTGTGAGAGTGCGGGAGATCATAGTGGCCGAGAAATGGCATGACAAGTAGCTCCGTGAGGAAGGTTCTGGTGGCTCCCACCGCCTTCAAGGGCACGCTAGGCCCGAGCGCAGTGGCCCGTGCGATGGCCGCTGGCGTGACCGCGGTCTGGCCGTCGGCCGAGGTCATCGAGCGGCCGCTGTCGGACGGTGGCAACGGCCTACTCGAGGCCTGCGCGCCGCTGCTGGGCGGCAGGCTCTCGGAGCATGAGGTCAGTGGCCCATTGGGTGAGCCGGTTCGCGCCCGCGTGCTGCAGGCCGGACGGCGGGCCGTGATCGAGTCGGCGGAAGCGTGCGGACTACACCTTATGCCGCCGGAGCGCCGAGCACCGCTGCGAGCGACGACGCGTGGCGTCGGCGAGCTGCTGCGCGTGGTAATCGACTACGGCGCCTCGGACGTCGTGCTGGGGCTGGGTGGTAGCGGGACCGTGGACGGTGGGACAGGGATGGCGCGAGCGCTCGGCTGGCGTTTCGAGGACGAGGCGGGGGCGTCGCTGGTCGAGGGTGGTGGCTCGCTCACCGCGCTCGACAGGATCCAGGCACCGCCGCATCCCGTAGGGTGCGGGGTCAAGGCGCTGTGCGATGTGGAGAACCCGCTGCTGGGCCAGGAGGGCGCGGCTCGGGTCTATGGCCCCCAGAAAGGGGCAAGCCCTGAAGAGGTGGAGGTGCTGGAGGCGGGGCTCGGCCGGCTGGCCGATGTCCTGAAGACGGAGCTGGGGCTGGCGGTGGCCGGGCTCCCGGGCGCCGGCGCCGCCGGGGGCTTGGGGGCTGGGGCCCGGGCGTTCCTGGGCGCCGACCTGGTGTCCGGCGCCGACTGGATGATCGCGGCTACCGGGCTACGCGATCTACTGGCCGCCGCGGACCTTGTCGTCACCGGGGAAGGTCGCTACGACGCACAGAGCGGGATGGGGAAGTTGACAGGCCGGGTCGTGGAGGCGGCGCGCCGCGCTGGCGTTCCGGTGCTGCTGGTCTGCGGGCGCGTGGACGGCCCACTGCCCGCCGGCGTCGAGTCGGCCGATTCCGGCGGCCGGTCGCTGGATGTGTCCGGGATAACGCGTCTCACCCGCGACGCTTGCCGCGGCCGCGGCGACGGGGATAGACTGTGAGGCTCACACGTAAAGAGGGCCATAGATGTCGAACAACGATCTGATGGAGAAGCTGGTCTCGCTGTGCAAGAGGCGTGGCTTCGTATTCCAATCGTCCGAAGTGTACGGCGGGCTCGGCTCCGTTTGGGACTACGGCCCACTCGGTGTCGAGCTCAAGCGGAACGTGAAAGATCGCTGGTGGCGCGACATGGTGTCGCGTCCCGACATCGAGGGGCTCGACGCCGGCATCCTCATGCACCCGGAGGTCTGGGTGGCCAGCGGTCACGTCGAGGGCTTCACCGACCCGTTGATCGAGTGCAAGAACTGCCACCGCCGCTTCAGGGCAGATGAGATTACCGGCGACCAGTGTCCGATCTGCGGTGTCAAGCACGAGTTCACCGAACCGCGGATGTTCAACCTGATGTTTAAGACGTTCATGGGGCCGGTCGAGGATGAAGCAGCGCAGATCTACCTTCGTCCCGAGACGGCGCAGGGCATCTACGTGAACTTCCTGAACGTGTTGAACGCTGCGCGCCAGAAGATCCCGTTCGGAATCGCGCAGATCGGCAAAGCGTTCCGCAACGAGATAACGCCGGGGAACTTCATCTTCCGGACCCGCGAGTTCGAGCAGATGGAGATGCAGTTCTTCGTGAAGCCGGGTAGCGACACGGAGTGGTTCGACTACTGGCGAAACGAGCGGCTCGAGTGGGTGAAGTCGCTTGGCATCCGACCCGAGAAGTTGCGCCTCGAACAGCATACACGTGAAGAGCTCGCTCACTACGCCTACGACGCCTACGACATACAGTACGAGTTCCCGTTCGGCTGGCAGGAGTTCGAGGGGATCCACAACCGTACCGACTACGACCTGGGCGCGCATCAGAAGCGTTCGGGGAAGAAGCTGGAGTATTTCGATCAAGCGGCGAACGAGAGGTATATCCCGTACATCATCGAGACGTCGGGCGGCGTTGACCGCCTGATGCTGGTTCTGCTCGCCGATGCCTACCGCGAAGAAGAAGTCGAGGGCGAGGCCCGCGTGGTGCTCAGCCTGCAGCCGAAGCTGGCACCGATCAAGGTGGCGGTCTTTCCGCTCGTGAAAAAAGACGGCATGCCCGACGTATCGCGGAAGATCTTCGACGATCTGAGATCCGGATTCCCGGCCTTCCACGACGGTTCCGGCTCCATCGGTCGCCGCTACCGCCGCCAGGATGAGGCGGGCACGCCGTTCTGCGTCACCGTCGATGGCCAGACCCTCGAGGACGATACCGTCACCGTCCGCGATCGGGACACGCTGGCCCAGGACCGAGTGGCGGCGGACAAGCTGAGCGACTACCTGGTGGAGAGGATCGGTTAAGGAGAACTTGAGACGCCTCCTCGCGCTTGGCGCGGGCGCTGCAGCCGGCGCCTATCTGGTCGACCGCTGGCGCCGCAACATGGCGAAGCCGCCACGGCCGCTGCGGGAACATCGCGGTGGCACGCTGGAACCGGTCTTCGTCGAGCTAGCGGGCGGCGAGTGCGTGCCGGTCATCGACGGCGGTGAGGGCCCGGCCGTGGTGCTGATTCCCGGACTGACCGGCGACAGCGGGGTCTTCCGCTACCAGATCGCGGCGCTCTCCGAGAACTACAGAGTGATCGCGCCGAACCTGCGGGTCGATTTCAACGGAATCGAGCAGCGCTTCGATCAGTTTGCCCACGATGTTGCCACGGTACTGGACGCGCTCGGCGTATCCGCGGCCTGTCCCTTGGGGCTATCGTTCGGTGGCCCCATCGCCATGCGCTTCGCGACACTCTACCCGAACCGTACCTGGGGACTAGTCCTCACCAACACGCTGGCGCGGCTCGATCTTTCGCATGTCGGCCTCAACCGCACACTGCTGATTCCGATAGCGCGTTGGACCTCGCGCTTCCTGCCGGAACCGCTGATGCGCTGGCTAGCGGATTTTTGGGGGCGCTACGGGATCTGGGTGTTCGACCCGTCGCCGGGCAACGAGCGAATCATCGACTACGAGTTGACGACACCTGTGCGCGTGCCGATGTCGGTTGGCAGCGCCCGCATGGACACGTTCAAGAACTGTGATCTGCGGTCCGATCTGCCCCGGATCTGGCAGCCGGCGCTGGTGATTTGCGGCACTTCCGACACCTATACACCACCCGAGTGGCAGCGTGAGATCGCCGACCTGCTGCCGCACTCGACCTACGTCGAGATCGAATACGGTGGACATCTGTTGCTAATCTCACACGCCGAAGAGTTCAACGAGGTGGTGCAAGGCTGGCTGGCCGGAGTCCAGTCGCTGGCCGCCGAAACAGCGTGAGGTTATCAGGCTTTGGCTTCCCGATCTGAGGTCTTCGCTTCCCGCTGGGGGATGATGCTCGCCATGCTCGGGATGGCCGTGGGTACCGGCAATATCTGGCGCTTCCCACGGATCGTCGCGACGAACGGTGGCGGTAGCTTCCTCTTCGCTTGGGTCATCTTCCTGCTCGTCTGGTCGGTTCCCCTGATCCTCGTCGAGTTCGCGATTGGCAAGGCGACACGCTCGGGGACCGTTGGCGCGTTCGGCAAGCTGATCGGCCGCAAGTTCGCCTGGATGGGGACCTGGGTCGGATGGTGTGCGACGGCGATCATGTTCTACTACTCCGTCGTTATGGGCTGGTGCATCCGGCACTTCGTGGCTGCCTTGACGGGTTCGATACCCGGTGCGACGCCGGAGGCTTTCTGGGAAAGCTTCGCCGCATCGCCGAGTGCGCTGCTGACCCACGCCGCCGCCATGACTCTGGGCGTCATCGTGGTCGCCCGTGGCGTGCGGGGGATCGAGGCGGTGGCACGGGTTCTGATCCCCAGTCTGGTCGTGCTGGTGATCGTGCTCGCCATACGCGCCATCACGCTGCCTGGTGCGGTGCGTGGCCTCGAGTTCATGTTCACTCCCGATTGGGCTCAGCTAGCCGATTACCGCGTATGGCTCGCCGCGCTGACCCAGAACGCGTGGGACACCGGGGCGGGTTGGGGCCTCATCCTGACCTACGCCGTTTACCTGCGCCGCCGCGAGGATACGACGCTTAACGCCTTCACGCTCGGCTTCGGCAACAACTCGATGTCGTTGTTGGCCGGGATCATGGTCCTCTGTACGGCCTTCGCTTTGGCCGGACCTGAGGTGGCGAACGAGATCGTCGGGGCGGGCAACGAAGGGTTGACGTTCATCTGGGTGCCGCAGCTCTTCTCGATGATGCCGGGCGGCCGCTTCTTCATGGCGCTCTTCTTCCTCGCTCTCGTCTTCGCCGCCTGGACGAGTCTGATCTCAATGATCGAACTGGCCACCCGCGTCCTCAGGGACACGGGGCTGCCGCGGAACCGAGCGATATGGTTCGTCGGTGTCGTCGGTTTCATGGCTGGCGTGCCGAGCGCTCTTTCGATGGGGTTCTTCGCGAATCAGGATTTCGTCTGGAGCGTCGGGCTCATGCTCTCCGGCTTCTTCTTCGCTTTCGCGGTGTTGAAGTACGGCGTCCGCAGGTTCCGGGTCGAGCTGGTCAACCAGCCGGGAGCGGACATGAAGATCGGTCGCTGGTGGGAAGTGACGATGGTGCTCTGCTTGATCGGCTCGGTCGTGCTCATCGTCTGGTGGTTCCTCCAGGCTCGGGGAGAGGGCTGGCGGACCGCGTTCGATCCGTTCAGCTCGTTCAGCATTGGCACCGTGCTGTTCCAGTGGCTGATCGTCCTGGTGCTGTTTTGGCTCGGCAACAGCTGGCTGGCGAAACGGTCGGGCGTGCCAGAGGGCGAGGCAGAGCTGGAACGTGTGACCTGAACTGTTGAGCGGGGGACGAACGACAAGTGACGGTCGGCCGGATCACGCCTTACGAGTTAGCGTTCGGGGAAGAGCGGTTTGCCGCACACGCCTTCCCGGCGCTCGCCGATGAGGGCGAGCGTCGCGGTGTGAGCACCTGGCGATACGATCGTTTCACACAGCTGGAGCGAGTTGCGGCGCTGCTCGAGCAGGTGCTCCCCGATAATGCGGAGCCGGGGGCCGTCGAGCAGCACCTTCGGATCCTCTATCACTCCTACCACTTCTGGAGCGCCGGGTGCCCAATCTACGCATTCGAGGCGCCGGTGCTGCGGAGCCTGATCGAGGTCCCACCCGACCTGCGCGAGTGGTCGTTGAGTGCCCCGGCGCCGTCCCTGTACATAGAGCTTCCCAAGAACCTGTTCTGGGCGCAGGTGACCGAGCCGGGGCAGCCCGAACCGGTCGAGGGTATGTTCGCGGCGCGCGAGGCAGACCGCCCGGAGGCCGAAGCCGACATACTCGTTGTGCTGGGGGTGCGTACCGATCGGCCCGGTTTCAGCGTCGCCGGCCTGCGACTCGGTCCCGGGCAGGCGCACCAGCTCGTTGAGCCCGCACAGTTTCAGTCCGACATTCCCGGCGCCGAACAGGCCGGACTATATTCACTACAACGTCACTCGGAGGCCGCCGCTTTGGCGCTCCGCACGCTATGGTACCTCGACGCGTATCCGGCGTCGTGCGAAGCGGTGGAAGGTAGCGGCGGGCGAGCAACGGACGAGCACGGCGCCGTCACGGCGCTGCGCCATTTCCGGGTGTCCCTGATCGAACGGAGCGACGGATGACTGGTGGGATCCGCATATGTCGGTTCTTCGGATTCGAGGTCCGGCTGGATTACTCCTGGTTTGTCGTCTTCCTGCTCGTTCTCTGGACCTTCGCCCAGAGCGTGTTCCCGGGACGTACGCCCGGCCTGAGTGCAGGCACGTACTTCACGATGGCCTTGGTCGGTGCTTCGCTCTTCTTCGCTTCCGTGCTGCTGCACGAGCTGGCCCATTCGGCCATGGCCAGGGCGCGCGGCATCCAGGTCGAGGGGATCACGCTATTCATCTTCGGCGGTATGGCGCGGATCCGCTCCGAGGCGACGAACCCTAAAGACGAATTTCTGATCACTGTCGTCGGGCCGCTATCCAGTGCGCTGATCGGTGGGGTACTGCTCGTCTTCGCGCGGGTCGGGGATTCGCTCGGTTTGCACCGCGCGTTCGTCAGCGTCGCCGAGTACCTCGCAATCCTCAATTTTATCCTCGCGCTGTTCAACCTGATTCCCGGGTTCCCGCTCGACGGTGGCCGCCTGTTGCGCTCCCTGGTCTGGCAGATAACGAAGGACGTGCGCAAGGCGACGCGCCTGGCGGCGTTCACCGGGCAGGGGTTCGGCTACCTGATGATCGGCTTCGGCATCCTCAGTCTGTTCCGCGGTTTCCTGGTCAGCGGAATCTGGCTGATCTTCATCGGCTGGTTCCTCTCGCAGGCAGCCGCCTTCAGCTACAGGCAGCTGGTCATGCGGAGGATACTCCAGAGCGTGCAGGTGAAGGAGGCGATGACTCGTAATCCTGAGACCGTGGCCCCCGATGTGACGCTGCGCGATCTGGTGGACAACTACTTCCTGATGCGCCGCTATAGCGCCTTTCCGGTACTCGATAGCGCTGGCCGGCCGTTGGGACTCATCACGTTGAGGCAGGTCAAGGAGATCGAGCGGGACAAGTGGCCGACGACACAGGTGAGCAGCGTGATGACGCAGATCTGCGAGGCTGTAACGGTCCGTCCGGACGACTCGCTGGCCCAGGTGCTGACCAAGCTCGAGAAGGCAGGTGTGGGACGTGCGCTCGTGGTTCGGGACGGGCGCTTGGAAGGCCTGATCTCGAATGCTGACGTGGCGACTTGGCTGGATAGGTACCAGCAGCTGCATTGATGTCGTAGTCAGTATCGAATATCCGACATCCGATGATCGGATGTTCAACTGGTTCTCATGTTCTAAGTTTCAACATCCGATCACCGATTTCCATGTGAGCGATGAAACCGGCCAGGAAGAAGATCCGAGAGTCTGCGGCCGCTCTAAAGAAACGCGCCGGCCGGATCATCGAGCGGCTGGCAGAGGCACACCCGGCCAGGATCGAGCTCGAATTCAGCAACCCGCTGGAGCTGGCCGTGGCCACGATCCTCTCGGCCCAGTGTACCGATGCGCGGGTAAACGAGGTCACGAGGGACCTGTTCAGCAAATACCGGACGGCAGACGACTACTCAAACGCGGATCCCGAGGTATTCCAGGAGGAAATTCGGTCGACGGGGTTTTTCCGGAATAAGGCACGCTCGATCATCTCGTTCGCGCGGTCGTTGGTGGAGCTGCATGGTGGAGTTGTCCCCAATACAATGGACGAACTGGTGCAGCTCACCGGGATCGGTAGAAAGACGGCCAACGTGATCCTCGGATCGGCCTTCGGGGCTAACGAGGGGATCGCCGTAGACACGCACGTGAAACGGGTCGCGCGGCGCCTGGGGCTCAGCGCCGAATACGATCCGGACAAGATCGAGCGCGACCTGATGAAGCTGGTGCCGCGTGATAGCTGGACCGAGTTTTCGCTGCGCATGATCCAGCACGGACGCTACAGGTGCAGCGCTCGCAGCCCGCAGTGTGCTGGCTGTGCGCTGGAGGATCTGTGCCCGAGTGCTGGCGATTTCTAAGCTCGTTATCCAATATCCGACACCCATTGGTCAGGTGACCAAGTTGTTTTCAAGTGGGAAGTTCCAAGGTCCAATCGTCGATTCCCGAGGCGGAGAGTTCCTTGGACATAGGCCAATGGGACTTGGATCTTGGAGTTCGACTAGACCTTGAAGACCTGATCATCGGATGGCGGATATTGGATGTTGAGATGAAACACGGAGCTATATTATGGATCTGACTCGCGAAAATGCGTTGTCTTTGATGCACGAGTATACGCAGAACGAGAACCTGCGTCGGCACATGTATGCGGTCGAGGCGGCGATGCGCGTCTACGCCCGCAAATTCGGCGAGGATGAGGAGCTTTGGGGAATCACCGGCCTGCTGCACGATTTCGACTACGAGCGCTGGCCGAACGATGAGCGGAAGCCGGACGACGAACACCCGACGACGGGCGTCAAGGTCTTGCGGGAGAAGGGGTATCCCGAGGAGCTCCTGCAGGCGGTCCTCGGGCACGCGGAGCATACCGGCGTGTCTCGGGAAACGCTGATGGCCAAGACACTGTTCGCCGTCGACGAGCTGACCGGGTTCCTCACGGCTTGTGCGCTGGTACGGCCCGAGGGCATCAACGGGATGAAGGTGAAGTCGGTCAAGAAGAAGTTCAAAGATTCGAGTTTCGCCCGTGGCGTGAACCGTGATGACGTGACCAAGGGTGTTGAAGAGTTGGGTGTTGAATTCGCGGAACACGTGCAGCTGGTTATCGGAGCGATGACTGAGATCCAGGACGAGCTGGGTCTGGGAGGGAGCGGGTCCGGCTGAAGCCCGCTGCTGGAACGATGGCAATAAAGACGATCATCGAGCCTTTCAGGATCAAGGCGGTCGAGCCGATCCGGATGACCACGCGCGCCGCGCGCCTGGTCAAGATCCGGGAGGCGTCCTACAACGTCTTCCGCCTGCATGCCGATGACGTTCTGATCGACCTGCTCACCGATAGCGGTACAGGCGCGATGAGCTCGAATCAGTGGGCTGCGATAATGCGGGGTGACGAGTCGTACGCCGGTAGCCCGTCGTTCTACCGCTTCGAGGAGTCGGTCAAGCGGCTCTTCCCGTTCGAGCACATCATCCCGACTCACCAGGGACGGGCGGCCGAGCGAATACTGCTCAACGTCACCTGTAAGCCCGGCCAGATCGTTCCGAACAACACCCACTTCGACACCACCCGCGCCAACATCGAGTACCGGGGTGCTACGGCACTCGATCTACCGTGTGCGGAATCGCGAGATACGGCTGCACCGCACCCGTTCAAGGGCAACATGGACGTGGGAGCGCTGGAGGCGTTGCTGGAGCGGGAGGGTTCCGCGCAAGTACCGCTCGTCATGATGACGATCACGAACAACTCGGGCGGCGGTCAGCCGGTGTCGATGGCCAATGTGCGTGCCGTGTCCGGTATCTGCCGCCGAGGTGGGATACCATTCTATATCGACGCCTGCCGCTTCGCCGAGAACGCCTACTTCATTAAGCAGCGCGAGCCCGGCTTTGAAAACAAATCGGTGGCCGAGATCGCCCGCGTCTTGATGAGCTATGCCGACGGCTGCACGATGTCGGCGAAAAAGGATGGGCTGGCGAACATCGGCGGCTTCCTGGCGACGAACGACGAGGAGCTGGCCCGGCAGGAGAAGGATCTGCTGATCCTGACCGAGGGCTATCCAACGTATGGTGGTTTAGCGGGTCGTGACCTCGATGCGATCGCCGTCGGCCTGGACGAGGTGGTGCACGAGGACTACCTGCAGTATCGAATCGTCTCGACCGAATACCTGGGCAAGCATATCTCGCGGGAGGGTGTGCCGATCGTCCAGCCGCCGGGTGGCCACGCCGTCTATATCGATGCCAGCGCCTTCCTGCCGCACCTGCAACCGCTCGAATATCCAGGGATCGCGCTGGCCGTGGAGTTCTATGTCGAAGCAGGGATTCGCGGCGTGGAGATCGGCAGCGTGATGTTCGGGCACGTCGATCCCGAGACCGGCGCAGAGACGCCGGCCGAGAAGGAATTGCTGCGGTTGGCGATACCGCGTCGGGTGTACACGCAGAGCCACGTCGATTACGCGGTGGAGGCGATTCTCGAGGTTTGGAAACGCCGCGAGCAGATCGGCGGTTATCGAATTACCTACCAGGCACCGTTCCTGAGGCACTTCACGGCGGGGTTCGAACCGCTCGTGGCTCGAACTTGAAGCGATAGGGGGGAAGGAAGATCGTGAATACGTCTGCGATCGTTGCTATGGCGCTCACCTGCGGCTTTATCTGGGGCGGCTTCCTGGTGCTCCTGACCTATGGGATCCGGAAAGAGAGGGAAAAGACGGGGGACGGCTGATTGGCGCGGCTTGGAGAATAAGACAATACTCGTCCGTGTAGATGATGATGACCACTGAACTTAGATACTCCAAACCCAAGAGGTGAGATTATGGCAGACCCGATCATCCCTCGCGAGTTCCGCGCGATGCGGCGACCCACGCTAGCCAAGTCTATGGTGATGGTGCCGGCTGCGGCGATACTCCTTTTCGCCGTCACGATGCCGTTCTCCTGCACGACTGTCACCGACTACGAGGTGGCGGTGCTCAAGAACCCGATCACGGGGAACGTGGTGGACAATTCTTTCGGGCAGGGGCTGTACTTCGCGGCCCCGGCAGTCTTCTGGAAGCAGTACTCGAAGTACGATACCCGCGAGATCCAGTGGCCGCCGGGCGCGCAGAGCGAGATAGCGGAGGCGCTGACGGCGGACCAGCTGACGATTACGGTCGATGCATCGTACCGCTATCGCGTCACGCCCGAGAGCGCCGTCGACCTGTACCTCATCGTGGGCGACATGCGCGCGGTCAACCAGTACGTGTACACGACGTACCGGAGCGCTCTGCGTGACGCGATCGCCGAGCTCACTGGCACCCAGATTCTCTCCACCGAGCGGCTGCAGATCGCCGGCCGGGTCAGGGAGCTAATGGCCGAGGAACTGGCGCCTAAAGGTGTCGAGGTCGTTCGGTTCTTCGTGCGCGAGATCCAGCCGCCGCCCGCAGTGCGGCAGGCGATCGAGCTGAAGCTGCAGCGCGAGCAGGAAGTTCAGGCGCAGAAGTTCCAGACGGAGATCGTCATGGAGCAGGCGGAGCAGAAGCGGCAGGAGGCCCTGGGTATCCGCGATGCCCAGAATATCATCGGCGAAAGCCTGACGGCTGCCTACCTGTCGTACTACTACATGCAGGCGCTGCAAACCGGGGGTCAGAGCGAAGGCAATGTGATCATCGCGCCCACCGAAGGCGGGAACC
>CAYFSW010000065.1:0-14160 GCA_964345885.1 uncultured Gemmatimonadota bacterium
TGGAAGGTGCCGATGCAGATGCGATCCTGCTCCGACATCAACAGCCGGTACACGCGGATGTGATCGATCACCTTCGTCCAGTCGCCGTCGTAGCGGCCCATGTACTGGTTGTACATGAAGCGGCAGGCGGGACAGAGGTCGCCCTCGACGATGATGCGGCGCTCGTCGGCGAGGTTCTGGTTGATGTGGTCCAGGTAGACCCCGCGGAACAGCTCCGGCACCAGATGCAACGGCTCCTCATGCATCGGGCACGGCATCCCCTCCTGCTGGAGCCGCGCCGCCGCCTCCGGCGAGCCGGCGGTCTCGGGCAGCGCCGGCGTGCTGGCACCGTCGCCCGCCCAACGGTAGGTGTAGAGCGCGCCGTCCGGCGTCCGCGAGTAGTGCTCGAGCCCCTTTTTCAACAGCCGCACGATCGTCGACTTGGCGCTCCCCACCGGCCCGTGCAGCAGGATTACCCGCCGCTCCGGACCGTAGCTCATCGCCGCCGCCTTGATCGTCTGTACCAGCTTCATCAGGGCGACGTCGAGCCCGAAGATCGCGTCCTTGCCGTCCTCGAACGGGTCCTCGAAGAACTTGTAGTGCGTGATTTTCTTCTTGTACTCGGTGTACTCCTCCGTACCGTAAGACACGATCATGTCGTACAGCCGCTGGAAGGCGTTCCGCGCCACCATCGGATTACCGTGCACAACACCGAGATAATCCGCGAACGAGCCCTCCCAGTGCAGATCCTGATAGCTCCGCGGGTCCTGCTTCTCGCGGATCAAGCCGATAATGTCGATTCCCTGCGCCGCCATCGTCTTTCAGCCCCCTTAGGTCGTTCTACTTACAGTTTCTCTATCGCTTCCGTCACACCGGCGTGATCTTCTATGTCCACCAGGGCGTGTCTCCGCCCGTAACAGCAAAACCCAGCCCTCTCGTTCCCCTACCCAGCGCCTACTTGCTAGTTCCCGCTTTCTCGACTCTAGGGTTCGCAGTGCATACAGTCGACGGCTTGCCGCAGCAGCCGGTTGATCGGTGGGGGAGAGATCGGGAAGAAGTAGCGGTCGGATATCCGGTTGAGAGCGCGGCGCACCGCACGGAACCCGTTCCCCACCTGGCTATAGACGCCGACGAGCCCGTGACGATCTGCCAGCTCGCAGCGGCTGGCGAGCTGATAGCCGGTGGCGCCGAGATCCTCGTAGTAGAGGAGCCCGGGCGCGCCGCGCCGGTGCACGCGTGCGACGACGTAGTCGGGGAAGAGCCCCGACAACCAGAGCGAGTAGTTGCCCAGGTGCGCGCGGAGCAGAAACTGCCGCCGCTCGGAGCTTTCGCCTTCCAGGTCGGCGACGATGTCGACCAGGTAGCGATAAGTCGCATCGTCGTAGACCGCGATCCGGTTGGCGCGACCCTCGACCGCGAACTCGAGGAGCAGCGCCGCCACGTAGTCGGCGATCGCCGGATCGTCGAGCCCCGACTCGAGCAGCGTGTGCCGGACCATGACGTAGAAGGTGAGCGTGGGCGACGTCGCCGTGACACGACCGCGCGACATGACAGCGGAGAAAGTCTCGGGATGGTCGAGGAGCACGTCGAGCCCCTCCTCGGCCAGCCGGCCCTCCAAGAGCCTGCGGCAGCGGCGCGTCCGCTGCTCCAACATGCGGAGCAGGATCTCGATCTCGTCCGAGCCGAACGAAGCGCGCAGGTTAGGCAGAATCAAGGGATCACCTCCCGAAACCGTCACCTATCGTACCGCCTGCCGCCGCGGCACCCTCTTCGATCCGTACCCTCGAACCTAGCCTTGGGTCCGGCCCGTTCCGCTTGTTCAGTTGGAGTTGCCGCACCCTGTTTGCGTTAATCGCTGCATCAATCGACCCCCAACACATCGTTCATATAACCCAACGCCGCCGCGACCGCCGAACAGGGTGATGCGCTCAGGAAGGATCGGTAGGAGGGATCGGTACCACGCCCACCAGTATGTCGTAGCTGATAACGAGCGTCAAGGTTGTGTGCCAGACACTCCCAAAGCCCTGCCTAGGACGCCCGGTTCGCGTCGTCCGCTATCGTCCGTACGATTTCCAAGAATCGCTCGATGGGCTCCAGTTGGTCGATCGCCTCGACGACCCGCTCGAGATTCAACGCTACGTATTCGTGGATGAGCACATTCCTGAAGCCGGGAAGTCGAGCCAGCCGGCGGACGAGGTCGGGCGGGAAGCGCTCGTCCCGGGAGAGGTTCTTCACCGCTGTAGTGTAGTCTTCGAAGGCATCGCCACGCCGGGCGGAGAGTTCACCCGCAATATCGATAACGAGCCGGCAGACGGTCAGGAGCGAGAACAGGACATCGTTATGGAGGGACAGATCGCGCTCGAGATCCTCTCGTGCGCTTACCCGAGGCCGCAACTCTCGTAATTGCTAAAGTGGCGACGGAGCTCGACCAGGCGCTCGACGATGTAGGAGGTCATCGTTGAGCTTGACCTTGCGGGCGCGTCGCAGGAACGGCTCGAGATCTGCCGCACGGAGCTGGACATCGCGGGCGAAAGCGTGGTCCGCCTCGGCATCGGCGCAGTAGACGCGTCGTCCGTTCGTCACGATGTGCCGGCCGAGGCCCGGCGGCGAGCCAACCCGCGGCGTCCAACCGTTCCCGGAACCGGTCACGCTCCGTTGGATAAAGGTCCCAGCGCAGCAGGACACCGATATCCACATCGCTCTCCCGATGGGAACGAGCCTCCGCTTCGGTCCCAAACAGATACACGGATACGACGCCCCGCGGTGCACGCTCCGCAAGCAGCTCGGTAAGTCGCTGGAACAGAGCCTCGTCCTGCCGAGTCACGTCCGGAAGGTAGACATTGAAGGTCCAGCCGGGAAGAACCCGTCCCTTTCGAAGCGCCGCCAACCGCTTTGCCGGCCGCCCCAACCCCTCGATCCTCCGGCAGAAGCCGAGCCGCACCTGATCAGGCTGGAGTAGTCGACCAGTACGTACGCTGATAAAGAGCGGCAAGGTTATGTGCTTGAC
This sequence comes from uncultured Gemmatimonadota bacterium, assembly GCA_964345885.1. Lineage (GTDB taxonomy): Bacteria > Gemmatimonadota > Gemmatimonadetes > Palauibacterales > KS3-K002. The sequence goes on from CAYFSW010000065.1 coordinate 2,987, forward strand.
ATCCACCCCCCCCCGGGTCGTATGTTGGATACTAAGACCTTCACCTAACCCGGAGTTGTTCTCATGCGCGCCCGTCGGGCGGTATCTGCACGGCGCGTTTCCTGTCCAGCTCTTCCAGCTAACCTCTCAGGCAGCCACGGATCGAAACAGCCTCACTCAAAGAGAGACTTGATAATTGTTTTCCCTGCAATAGGTGCCGGAGCGAGGGCCTATCCGCCCTTGCCAGAGAACTCAGAGCCAAGGAGGGGTGATCATGCGACACACCTTGCTCGTCATCCGGAACACCGTGTTCGCCGCGGCGATCGCGGTCGGTCTGGGCTTCGCCGCCGCACAGGCCACTGCGGGGACGCCCGACGCGGCTGCGCTAGGCGTCCCGTGTGACTCGCCGCCTGGTACTTGTCCGATCCCCATAAACGATTGCTGGGAGTGGTGCTTTCTGCAGGGCTACGAAGAGGGCGAGTGTATCGAACCTATCCCGGCTTGCTGTCTCTGCAAGCAGAGGTAGCGGACGGACCCTCTCGGTCTGTCCCATTCGGAGGTAAGCCCGCAATCCCCGGGTACCCGTGGCCGACCCGCGCGCAGTGCTGAGGCGGGCCACGCGGCCAGCTCTTGTGGTGGCGCTCACGGCAGCCACCGCGCTCGCGGTGATCGTCGCCCGGCAAAAGCAGGTGCTAGAGGCGCGTTACCTCGAGCTGGCCGCACGGCTCGACGAGCCGTATGTAGGGATGTACGTCCCCACCGTGCGCCTCCTCTCACTCCAGGGGAAGACGGTCCTGATCGGGGAAGGAGAGAGTCAGGTCCTCCTCGTCTTCGAGACGACGTGCCCGTACAGCCTCGCTTCCCTGCCTGCATGGAAGGCGGTGGCGGCACGGCTGGGTGACGAGTCGGGCGTCCGGGTGTACGGCGTATCGGTGGACTCGCTCGAACCGACCCGGGCCTACGCCGTGGCGCACGGCCTCGGGTTTCCCGTCGTGACTCTCACGCACCCGAAGACGCGCGCGCTGTACCGCTTGCAGGCCGTGCCCCGGGTCCTGATCTTGGATGAGGAAGGCCGGGTGGTCCTGACACGGCTCGGCGCGATGGACGATGGTCCCGCAGTGGATTCCATCGTCGCGGCGGCTCGAGCCATGGTCCATCGGTGAGATGAGCCTGCAGGCGAACCGGGCCTCGGACGAAGGCGGCGAGACGATGCGGAGGCATCGCGGCGGAAGTCTTCTGGTAGTGCTGCTGCTCTCCGGTTGCACGGCGGGCGAGGTGGAGCTTTACGAGCCCGGTGGTGACGACGGGCTCACCCGGGGCCTCACCATAATGGTCGCGCTGGAGGCGGAGGCGGCCGGGATCGGCGAGGCGCTGGGCTGGGGCGAGGGGGTGCCCGATGCCGAGGTCCGGGTCCACCGGATCGGGACCGAGTTCGCCTGGCAGACGACGCTCAGCGACTCCAGCGGAGTGGGCCGCTTTCCTGATCTCCTTCCCGGGTCGTACCGCCTGGCCGCCTACCGTCTGCTGACGGACGAGGAGGTGGCGCGGCTGGGCGACGGCCGGCGGCGCGCGTTCGGGGACGGGCGGATCATCGGGCTGAGTGGGGCCAGGACCGACACCCTGACCCTGGCGCCGGATCGGGGTGGCTCTTTGCTGGTCAGCGCGGCCTACGGGGGGCAGGTCTTCTTCCCGGAGGGAAACTACTCTTACCAGGGCTACCTGGAGGTCTACAATAACTCCGAGACGACGATCTACCTGGACGGCAAGATCCTGGGCCGAGCCTACGACAAGGACAGGGATTACGGCCCAGAGTACTGGACGTGCGACCGGACGGTGGTGTTCCGGAACGACCCCGAGGGCGTCTGGGCCCGCCGCTTCCACCAGTTCCCGGGCTCGGGGACCGAATATCCGCTGGCCCCGGGGGAGGTCGTGCTGGTGGCGTTTGACGCCGTCGACCACTCGCAGATCTATCCGAGCTTACCCAACCTCGCCCAGGCCGATTTCGAGCTCCTGGGGCCCGCCGACGTGGATAACCCGGGCGTCCCCAACATGCCGGAGGTCGGGCTGACGTCCCACCCGGATGGCCACGGCATGTGGCTGCGCATTGGGGACAGCTATTTCCTCTCCGAGCCTGTGGACGTCGAGACGCTGCCGCGCGCCTGGGACGAGTGGGGCCGGAGCCCCTACGAATACGTTCGCTTTCCACGCGAGGCGCTGCTGGACGTGCTGGCGACCGAGGCCAACAGTACCTGGTCGGACCAGAACGCTCCTCCCTGCCGCGAGGGGAGTGTCCACCGGGATTTCGATCGGCTGGCGGGCGGGTTCACCAGGACCGGTGGCGATATCGAGTACTCGGTTCAGCGGATCGTGCTCGACTCCACGCCGGACGGCCGGGCCATCCTCCAGGACACGAACACCTCGGCGGTCGACGCGATCCGCGCCCTCCACACCCCGGGCACGCTGCCGCAAGAACAGCCGAGCGCTCGCCGATGGAACCGGTGAAAACGCGGAGGGAGCCCAGCCGCACGAGCAACAGCACCCGGCGCGGCCGGAGGTGTCACGCCGTCCGTCTGCCACGCGTCCTCGCCCTCACCCTGTTGATCCTCGCGGTCGGCCCGACGATAGCCTCAGCTCAGGAGCGCGCCACGATCAGCGGCAGCATCCGGGTCGTCGACAGCGGCGAGCCGGTGGAGGGCGCGTTCGTGCGGATCGAGGGGACCAACCTCGCCGCCCTTACCGACAGCAGCGGTCTCTACCGGATCGAGGGCGTGCCGCCGGGGCCCCAGGTGCTCCGAGTCGAGCGCCTCGGGTTCGCGACGGCCCGGATACCCATCACGGTCCCGACACGCGGGGCGTTGACCCGGGATGTCGAGTTATCCTGGACCGCCCTCGACGTGGAGGGGATCACCGTGACGGCGGACGCCGCCAGCCGCGCCCGCGGCGAACTGGCGACGGCCAGCGTGATCGAGCTCGAGGCGATCGAGCACCAAACGGCCACCAGCCTGGCCGGGGTGCTCGAGCTGGTCCCCGGCATCGGGCTGGAGCCGCCCGGGCTGGACGACGTGCAGCAGGTCGCGCTCCGTGTGGCGCCCACCTCGGGCAGCGAGTTCGGCATGTTACTCCCCACGGGTTACGGCCCGGAAGCGGTGGACGTCGCCTCGTACGGCACGCTGGTCATCATGGACGGCGTGCCGCTCTCCAACAACGCGAACATCCAGACGGAGGGCTCGCGGGGGGTCTTCTGGAGCTTCAGCACGTCGGCGAGCGGCGGGATCGACCTGCGCCGGATCCCCGCCCACACGATCGAGCGGGTCGAGGTGATCCGCGGGGTGCCGTCGGCGCGCTACGGTGATTTCACCCAGGGCGCCATCATCGTGGACACGCGGGCGAGCGAGGTCCCGCCCATCCTCTCGCTGAAGGCCGATCCCAGGACTCTGGAGGGGAGCATCGTCGGCGGTCGATACCTCGGCGGCACCCACGCCGCGACCCTCACCTTCGACGTCGCCCGCACCCGCACCCAGCCGGGGCTCACCGAGGACGAGATGACCCGGCTGGCCGGCCAGCTGGCCCACCGCATGGCGTTCGGCCGGACTCCCACCCCGACGCTGGGGACCGAGCGGCTGGTTTTCGACACGCGCCTGGACTTCTTCCAGATACTCGACGATCGGCCGGAGAACCCGAACACGCGAGAAGGGGCCGCCGCCCGCAGTCGCGACCGTGGGTTTCGCCTCTCCGAGCGGGCGCGGTACCTGTTTTCGGAGCACGCCGGCATCTACTTCACCGGCGCGCTGTCAACGGTACGGCAGAACTCGTCCCGCTATCTCCCGGAGGTGAGCGGCGTGCAGCCGTTCACCGGCCGGGTCACCGAAGGCCGCGCGGAGGGTTGGTACATCGGCGGCACCTATGTCTCGGAGGTGACGGTAGACGGCCAGCCGTGGCTCGGTTACGCCCGGCTCGAGGCGGACGCCCGGCCTGGTTGGCTCGGGCTCGACCATCATCTGCGGGGCGGCCTCGAGTTGCGGCGCGAGTGGAACGACGGTCCGGGCCTCCAGTTCGACCCGGCCCTGCCGCCGCAGGTGACCTGGAACGGCGTCAACGGCTACGACCGGCCCCGCAGCTACGACCAGATCCCGCCTCTGGTCTCCAGCGCCGTTTACCTGGACGACCGGACGGGGTGGCGCTTCATGGGCGACGCGCAACTGAACGTCCAGGCCGGGCTGCGCCTCGACCTTCTCCACGACGGATCCTCCTGGTTCTCCGGCGTGCGAGATGAGGTGCTGCAGCCGCGGCTCAACGTCGAGCTCATGCCGCGGCCCTGGCTGCGGTTACGAGGCGGCTGGGGTCATACCGCGAAGATCCCGCCGCTCGCCCTGCTCTTCCCGGCGCCCCAGTACTTCGACCTGGTCAACGTCAACTGGTACACCGAGGACCCGGCGGAGCGGCTGGCTGTCCTCACGACCTTCATCAGAGATCCGACGAACCGGAAGCTCGGGTTCGCGGTAAGCAAGAAGGCCGAGCTGGGCTTCGAGCTGGGAGTCGGCGGATCGGTCATCTCGCTGGTCGGGTACCATGAGCGGCTCGAGGACGGACTCGGGATCCGGGGCCAGCCGGGCTTCGTCCCGCGCGACCACTATCAGCTGACCGACTCGACGATCGGGACGGGCCAGCCGCCCGAGATCATCGAGCCGCCGTTCAGGACCGACACCGTGCCGGTGCTCATCGACCTCCCGGACAACGTCTACACGATCACGAGCCGAGGACTCGAGCTGATCGCCTCGCTGCCCGAGCTGCGCCCGCTCAGGACCCGGCTCGAGGTCACCGGATCATGGGTGAGCACGGAGAAGAAATCGGATGCCCTCTTCTTCGGCACCCAGCAGGCGTTCACCGACTTCCAGCTCCAGAGCGCCATCCCGCGCACGCCCTACTGGGAGGGCATCACCGAGACCGGCGAGCGGATGCTGTTCCTCTACCGCCTGATCCACCACCAGCCCCGGCTCGGGCTGGTGATCACGGCGACCGTCCAGCACGACGCGATCGAGGAAGTCAACGACCTCGCCGCTACCGACACGCTATCGTTCGCCGGCTACGTGACGCGCGATGGCCGGCTGGTCCCGGTACCGGAGAGCGAGCGGGCGGACCCCGAGTACGCCGACCTGCGGCAGCCGCGGAAGGGGGTGTTGGCGACCCCGGAGGGCGCGCCCGCCGACTGGTTGCTCAGCGTCCAGGTGAGCATGGCGCTGCCGCTCGAGGGTCAGTTGCGTTTCTGGGCGTTCAATCTGCTCGACAATCGGGGATCGTTCCCCGAGGGGGCCGTGCGGTGGCGCCACTACCCGCCGATGCGGTTCGGGGTCGAGCTCACGCTACCGACCAGGACGTTCCTCAAATGGTAAGCGCCGGCCGTTCCACCGTTCGCTGCGCCCTGCGGGTGATCGCTGCCGTGGCGACGGTCGTTTCCGCCGCGGGGAGCGCCCACGCCCAGGCGACTGACGTGCCCGGCACGCTGAACGGCGACGCCCTGCCCGAATGGCTCCGCGCCTGGAGCCCGCTCGCCACCCTGGGTAACCTGCCTCGTGAGCTGCCAGGGCGGACCGCGAGGTTCTCCAAGCTGCTCGTCCTCCCGGCGCCCCGGGTCGGCGGCTTCTGGACGGCGGGCAATCCGGCGAGCCTCCCGTTCGAGGTCGGCGAGTCGCAGGCGCAATTCGGGTTCGGGTTGCTGGACACCTCAGGCGAATGCCGGCGACCACTCGATGCCGGGGAGGTCTCGCGCCGCCGGTTCTCGGGCTTCGGCTGGGGCGAGCTGGGCGAGCGAGGCGGCGTCATCGGGCGCGTAGTCGTCGAGCGGACGAACCTGAAGGGGGGCGCGTTCGCCAACGTGCTCCAGCCTTACGTCAGCAACCCGTTAATCGTGGTCGACACGTTGGGCCACGAACTGGGCCGCACGGCGACAGCGCTGGAGGGCGCCGGCGGCTGGCGGATCGGCCGGCTGGGGCTGGGGCTCGCCCTCGGCTACGAGGCCGCCGAGACGCGGACCATAGCCTCATCCGTCCCGCGGCTGAACCGCAGCTCGACGCCCGGGGTCGCCGGCGGCGTCGCCTACGAGATCCGCGGGGACGGGCGCCTGCGCGTGGGCGTTCAGGGCCGCTGGCGCCGGACCGTCGAGTTCATCCAGCTCTATCGGGTGGTGGAGCAGCCGCGCGTCTACCAGCTCGAGGGCTACGCCGAGCCCGAGCCCCTCGAACCCGGGCAAGCGTACGTCCGGCGCCTCGAGCGCGCGGCGTGGGCCCTCGACCTATCGGTCACCGGCCGCGTCCTCGGCACGACCATGGCGCTGTTCGCGCGGACCGAGCAGATGAAGGAATCCCAGTTCAGCCGCACGGATATGAACGACCCGCCCTCCGACCGTTGGAACGCCGATGGCTGGACGGCGGGCGGCGCGTTCCAGCGGACGATGTACGGCAACCGGCTGTTGCTCACCGCCACGGCCCGCTACTCGACGCTCTCCGGCGAAACCCACCGCTGGGATCTGGAGGACGTCACATTCGTATCGGACGAGAAGCAGTTCGACGCGAGCCTGGAGGTCAGGGTCCTGGCTTGGCCGGGCTGGCAGGCGGCGAGCCGCCTGAGCCTCGTGCGCGAGGACCGGACCCGGCGCGACCTGCTGGGCCAGGCGCGCTCCGACATCCGCAGCTGGGAGCCGGGCGCAAGTGTGGAGGTCGCGCGCTGGCTGGGGAATAGGTTCGCGCTTTCGGCGGGCGCGCTGTTGGCCGGCTACTCGCCGTCGGGCGGCATCCCGTTGCGATCGGCCATGGGCCCGGTCTTCCAGAAGTACGTAGCCCCGGAGCTCGCCCTCCACGTCACCGGCGCCCGGGTGACGAAGCTGCTGCTGGGCGGCCGCTGGCAGGCGACGGCGGGCCTCGCCTTCTGGGCGCACGGCGAGTACGCGTCGCTCACTCCGAAACACGGCTACCGCAGCATTCCCGCGGAGCCGAGCGGCAACCGTTCCGGGTGGACGCTGGACATCGGCGCGCTCCTGTCTCCAGCGCCCTGAGGAGTGTGAAGCTGTGCGAGCCGCAGGGGAGCAGCGTGATCGGTGTCCCTGTGGGCGCGAGTTGCGGAACTCCTCGCGCGGGCACAGAATACTCCATGTTGACGCCACTGCCCCGACGCGGCTCACCAGGTAGGCGCCTAGCGTGAACCGCTTCGCCCGATCCACCACAATCTCGGTGCTTCTGCTGTCCGCCATTCTGGCTTCGGCCGGGCACGCTCATGCCCAGACCACGGCGACGGTGAGCGGCCGCGTGACCGATGGCGGCGGAGCCCCCGTCAGCGGCGCCGCGCTGGAGATCCGTGACTTGTCAACGGGTCAGACGGTTACCGGGATGACCGACGATGAGGGACGCTACCACCTGCCGAACCTGAGGCCGGGCGGCCCCTACGCGGTCAGCGTCTCGGCGCTGGGCTTCGCTGCCGCGGTCCGCGAGCGCCTCTACCTGGTTATGGGTCGGACCCTGCGTCTCGACTTCGAGCTGACCACGGAACCGATCGAGCTCGAGGCGCTGCAGGTCGATGTGCGACCCGACCCGGTGTTCGATGCGGCGCACATGGGCGCGGTGACGGTCCTCGACAAGGAGATCGTGACGAAGCTGCCATCGCTGTCGCGCAACTTCACCGAGTTCGCCGAGCTGTCACCGCATGTCAAAGTCGAGGACGAGCGGATATCGGTCGCCGGCCAGAACGACCGCTTCAACGCCATCCAGATCGATGGCGCGCTGAGCCAGGACGTCTTCGGGCTGGAGAGCAGCGTACCCGGCGGCGAGGCGAACGCCAAGCCGATCCCGCTGGACGCGATCGAGCAATACCAGGTGCTGGTGGCGCCGTTCGACGTCCGCCAGTCGGGCTTCACCGGCGGCGTGCTGAACGCGGTGACCCGGAGCGGCACCAACCGCTGGAGGGGCTCGGGCTTCGGGTTCTATCGCGACCAGAACTTCCTCGGTGACCTGACCGTCGACGATGTCTCGCAGAAGCCGGAGACGTTCGAGAACTACCTCTTCGGCCTGACGTTCGGCGGCCCGCTGCTGACCGATCGGGCGCACCTGTTCGTGGCGGCCGAGATGGAGCGCCGGCGCCGGCCGACCATCGGGTTCAACCTGGGAACCGACGACCCGGTGCGCGCCGGCCTGTCGCCGGACTCGGCGCAGCGTAACCTCGACATCCACCGCGATATCTACGGCCTCGACAGCGGCGATTACACCGTGGTGACCCTGCCGAACGACCTGGCCAACATCTTCGCGCGGCTCGACGTGCAGCTCGACCCGTCGAACCGGTTCGTGCTGCGACACAATTACGTGAGCGGGCTGAACGAGCCGGGCCCGAACCGCGCGCCGTTCGACGCCTACGAGTTCTCTTCCTACGCCACGACCATCGACCATACCTCCAACTCGACGGTCTTCCAGCTGCTCTCGCGCCTCAGCCCCAGGATCTCGAACGAGCTCCTCGTCAACTACCAGGCGATCAGCGACCGGGTCGATCCGCTGGCGGCCTACCCGCGGATCGAGGTGGACATCGCCAGCGAGCTGGCGGGCCAGGAGCTGAGGCGCCGCGTGCGGACCGGCGCCGAGCTCGACGCCCACGCCAACCGGCTGGATCAGGACATCATCCAGGTGACCGAGAACCTGAGCGCCGCCGTCGGCCGCGGGCAGGTGCTGTTCGGGGTCTCCGGCGAGCACTTCCGGATCAAGCGGCTGTTCCTGCCGGGCTCGCTCGGCGCCTACCAGTTCGACAGCCTGGCCGGTCTCGAGGCCAACCTGCCGGCGCGCTATGACATCGTCGTGCCGTTCACGGACGTCGCCGACCCGGCGGTCCGCTTCTCGGTCCTGCAGCTGGCCGCGTACGCGCAGCGCGAGGAGGCGCTGTTCGACGAGCGGCTGACCCTGCGCTACGGGATCCGGGTCGACTTTCCGCTGATCCTCGATGAGCCGCGGGCGAACCCCGAGGTCGAGAACGTCTTCGGCCTACGCACCGACCGGATGCCGCCGGCGGACCCCCTGTTCTCGTGGCGCGTCGGGTTCAACTGGCGCACCGGCGCCGAGCGGCGTACCCAGCTGCGGGGCGGCGTCGGCACGTTCACCGGCCGGCCGCCCTTCGTCTGGCTGTCGAACGCCTACGCCAACAGCGGTCTCGAGAGCGTCTCGCTCACCTGCCTGGGCGCGAACGCGCCGGGTCTGGACCCGAGCGGCGCGCCGCCGACCCAGTGCCTGGACGGGTCCGGCCCCGAGGCGGGCACGCCGACGATCAACGTCTTCGATCCCCACTTCCGGTTCCCACAGGATCTGAAGATCTCGCTGGGGATCGACCAGGATCTGCCGTTCGGCCTGGTGGGCTCGCTCGAGTGGCTCTACACGAAGGCGATGAACCAGATCGCCCTCGAGGACCTGAACATCGGCGCGCGGGTCGCGGACCCCCGGCACGAGGACGGCTACAGCTACGGCTTCGGCTACGACGTAAGACACCACTACGGCACGCCGACGTTGGAGGGCTTCGCGCCCAACCGTGTCTCGGACGCCTTCGGGCCGGTGATCCTGGTGAAGAACAGCGCGAACGACTACTCGTGGACCCTGAGCCTGCAGCTGCGGCGCGAGTTCTCGGACCGCGCCGCGCTCTCCGCCGCTTACTCCTACAACCGGTCCGGCGACGTGCGCGGCCTGGCCTCGAGCGACGCCACGTCGAACTTCGGCCTCAACCCGACCTTCACCGACCCCAACGATCCCGATCTGCGGCCGGGTACCTTCGATCGGCCGCACAAGGTCGTGGTCTCCGCCTGGGCGCGCCTGTTCGAGCGCTTCGGCGGCACCGAGATCACGCTCATCTATGTGGGACAGTCGGGCCGCGCCTACTCGTACGTCTACGCCGACGACGTCAACGGAGATGGATATCCGGGGGGCGGCCGGCTACTCGACCACACGAACGATCTCGTCTCCGTACCGTCCGGTGTGTTTGTTTTCCCGGGGTCGATCGCCACCCAGATGCTGATGGAGCAGCTGATCGAGCTGGAGGAATGCCTGCAGGCCAGTCGCGGGCGGATCCTGCCGCGCAACGCTTGCCGTACGCCGTGGAGCGGCCGGCTCGATCTTCGCGTATCCCAGACCGTCCGCGCCGGTCGCGGGAGCGTTCAGATCGTCTTCGACCTGCTCAACCTTTTGAACTTGTTGAACGACGACTGGGGCAGGGTGGAAACGATCACCGATCCGACCGTCCCCCTGCTGCGGTTCGGTGGACGGGTGAACGAGAGCGGTGAGATGCGGCCCCCGATAGCCGAGGATCCGATGCAGGTGGTCTACGCGGGCCCGGCCCGCCTGGACCCGCAGACCGGCCTGGCACGGGCCGCCCTGCCTTACAGCCCCGCGGTTCCGGGGTCGCAGTGGCAGGCGCAGTTGGGGCTGCGGGTCAGCTTCTAGTCGCCGTTCGACGTTCCGCTCTCGGCGTCTAGCGAACGACTACCTGGCGGAGAAGAAGGTGTTCGCCGCCCAGGTGAGGATCACCAGCAGGACGACCCCCGAAGCGATGCTCCAGATGATGAGCTTCTTCTCCACCGGGAGAAGCGGCTCGTATTCCATCTTCTCCAGCTCGTCGGCGAGGCGCGGTCCTTCGTTATCTTGCATGCTCCCCTCCTAGCCGCCCACCACGGGCGGAGTCACGCCGTGGAAGAAGACCCACGAGATCAAGAGGCCCACCCAGATGATGAACCCGAAGAGACAGATGGCGTAGACGGCGGCCAAGCGGCCGATCCCTTCCTCCCACAGCTTGCGGAAGTTCGACACCACGCCGATGGCGAAAAACGTCATCGCGAAGAACAATTGCCTGAAGACGTTCGCCTCGCTGGAGGCCGCCTTCGCCGCGTCGAGCAGACCCGGGATAGCGGCGCCGATCGCCAGGGCGAACAGGAAGGTCAGGACGTAGCCGAGTACGAACTTGGGGAACCGCTCCCAGATCTCGACCATGCGGACTCTTTCGCCGGGCTTTCTGTCGATGACGGTGACCCAGAGCACGGCGAGCAGGAAGGCCCAGACCCCGATGAAGACGTCGATGAACACCTTCACCGTGGTGGCGACCATGAGGATCCACCCCTCGACCCACTCGACCCCCACGACCTCGATCGCCTTCGCCCGGACGAGCGCGTCGGTGATGGCGCCCGAGGC
>CAYFSW010000066.1:0-48044 GCA_964345885.1 uncultured Gemmatimonadota bacterium
CACTGGTATTGTTCCCATACACCAAGTCGAAACGCTCAGCTCGTATAAGGCGGATCATCGCCGGTATCGAATATTTGCTAAGAGAGGGGAAGCAGAAACAGCGTATACCCTCACGATCAAGTACCTCCGAGAAGGGCCCTGTGCTTGGGAGCAACACCCCCACGTGAAATTGACTGCGAAGATGCTTCACCAGATGCAGCAAGCTGTTGGTCGGGCCTTTCCAATCGGACGAATGCGCTATGAATAGGATGCGTGGAGCCATCACCAGCACACCCTTATGCTGATCTGTTCAACGCATGAAGACGTTATCGTTTGCATGCAACCTTCTGAAGCCCTCTGCCATCCAGCTCAGTCCGCTATAGAGGAACGGCCAGAACACCACTTCTCCGTTTATCTGCGAGAGAATTACGAAACAGGAAATACGATGGTGCTTGAGTAGAAGCCCTTTAGCGAGGAATCCATCCTCAGTCGCGACGGTATCTGGGTTACCTCGTCCTGATAGACATACTCGGTCTCCCACTAAGACCGGCGGAGCCAACGGAATGTCGCGGCTAAACTCCTGCAGCCCTTGCGCGTGGCCACGTACGCCTCTCTTGCACTAACTGGGAATAGAGATCCTGGTACCGGCCATCAACAGATTCGACAGAGAACTCTCGGACTGCTCGCTCACGGGCTGCTGCGCCTATCCTCGCTCGTAGGCCCTTATCACAGATCACACGGGCTAAAGCCCCGGCAAGTGCACCAACATCGCCAACAGGCACTAGCAGACCCTCTTGACAATGTTGGATCTGAGACCTGGCGATTTCAGGAATGTCCGACGCGACGATCGCCAGTCCACAGGCCATGGCCTCTAGGACGGAGATCGGTAGACCTTCCCGCGTCGACGGGAGGACGAAGACATCCGCGGCTCGCATGTATTCGGCGACATTTGAAGCCACCTTACATGTGAACACGACGTGTCCCGACAGACCCCACTCCCTTACGGCCGCCTGCAACGATGCGTAGTACGACGACTCGTACTTGTACGTCGGACCGACAATTACAAGCTGTGACTCGGGATGATGCTTGAGAACGTCACGAAACGCCTCGAGGATTAGGTGAACTCCTTTTCGACGGTTAATGCCTCCCACGAAGAGTATCGTCGTCCTGTTCGGGGCTATCCCCACACTCGCTCGACACGCCCGTCGCTCAATGTCAGTGGCTGGCTGATAGACTCCTACATCAACCGCGTAGGGGATTTCGAATAGTCTGGACTCCGATAACCCGGCCCGCCGATAAGCGTCACTGAGTGCCGCCGATTTGCTGACATAGCCGTCGGCCGCGCGATACAGGAGATACCTGAGCGGCGGCCGCGATATCAGCCGCTTCTGCCTCCCGTTCCTACTTCGGCGCAGGGTCAGAGGATCATCGGAGCCGAGAAGCGACATTTCCAGCACTACCGGCTTCCTCAGCGATCGCGCAACCGGCACCGCCATGAGATTGAACAAAGGTGCCGAGTTGAAGACGTGCACGACGTCGTACTGATGCCGCAGTGCGATGATACGCGGCCACAGTCGCAGACCGATTTCGGCCAGCTGCATGACTGCCCGGCCTCGAGACCGGGGGCCACGACGTGGTTCCTTCCCTGCCATCAACTTCAGAGGGTGCACATACGGAGGGAGTGGCTCACGCGGCCGACCATCGTCTCGAACCGCCCCCACCACAACCGGAGAGCATCCTGCCCGATCAAGCCGCTCCGCATAGCGATAGGCGGCGATCTCCGCACCCCCATACTCCGGGGGAAGATTGGCGTTAACAACACAGACCCGAAACATCTAGGCGTTCCGCTTCTTCTCAGGCTCAGTAGGCTCAGGGAGTAAGGCTACGAGAACCGTAACCGGGCTCGAAGCTGCCCGCGAATCGTCGCTCCTGGATTCGACAGACGATCAATCAGATGGAGCAACCAAGCGCGCGCTAGTCTTCTGTATCTCAACGGCTCGCCAAGCTGATTAAGAGCATCCCGATGGTAGCTCCAGAACCCTCTCTCATTGCGGCGGAGAATATGACGACTCAAGACCTTGTAGTAGCCAGCCAATTCCTCGGCAAGGCGAGCTTCGCATTCTCGTCTGTTAAGGAAAACTGGACCATACGCTTTGGTTACCTGGAGCTTTCCTAGCTTGTGCAAGCGCATGGGGCTGTACATGCTGGACGTAACCGATTTTTCATGTAGGCGAGTAAACGTCAGAACCTGGTATACGAAGCCAAAGTCGTAGTGCTGCAGGACATCGAAGCACACCGCCATATCGAGGTACACTTTGTCTTCATCGTAAAAGGTATCGCGTCTCCGAACGATATCAGACCTGATCATTGTAACCGTGGGCGACCCGAAGACATTCGGTCCTCCCATCAACATTGAGCGACAAACGTCCCTACCAGGAATTATCCGAGTCGGGTATGGTAGCCCCTCAGGCTTGACGCGGTCACCATACAAGGAATAGGCACCGACGATCCCCACAGACGGATTCTTCTCTGCGACAGCCATCATGCGTGAGATACATTCAGGGAACAGTAGATCGTCGGCATGGACCACCTTGCAATACTTGCTCTGGGGCGAGATGTGACGGAGTGCGTGATTCCAATTCTCCGCAAGGCCCAAAAACCGGTCGTTACTATGCACACGTACGCGCGGGTTTCTCTTAGCGAAGCTCTGTGCAATCTCTAACGAGCCGTCCGTACTACAGTTGTCGGCGATGATGTATTCCCAGTTCTGATACTCCTGCGCCAAGACGCTTTCGATGCATTCGGCGAGATAGTCCGCCCCATTGTAGACCGGCGTGACGACGCTTACGAGGGGTTCTTGTTCAGGATCCGTGACGGGCATACAATGGCTCAAAGGACCCTCCACTCCATTTTCTCTTGAATCCTTCGATCTCCTCATCGGTGTAGAAATGCCGTGCGTATTTGGACATGTACATCTCATCTATATAGGCTTCAGGCAACCGCAAGAAGTGTATGAACGACTCGTAGATGAAGCCGTGTTCTTTTTGGCTGCCGATGTTTGAGCGAATTAGTTGAATGTTGTTGACGCCTAAGAATGCCTTCATCGCCTCGGCGGCACGTTCCTCGAGGTCCTCAAGCCTGAGCACCAAAAGGTCAGCGCGCTCACCTCGGTAAACATGGTATCCTTTTGACGCAGGAAAGGTGGTACTAAGAGCATCAATGCCCAGCACTCCTTCGATCTCACGATCGAAGAACACCGATGGAGTCTCATGGTCGAACTTCTCAAGGAAGAGCGACACAAGCGTCTCGAGCCGTTCGACGTGCAGAGTGATCTCGAAGTCATAGTCCACCGACTTCACTCTGTAGGCTGAGCCCGCATCTAGGGGCGCGATCGTGAGGCTCTCGAAAAAGGCAGATACATTCCTGGCGATCGGATCCCTTGTAAGCGTTACGACCTTCAAACCTCTCAGGCCTCTGTCTATTTGCTTGCGCAAGAAGTGGCACTTCCAGAGGTGACGTGCGTTACCCTCCGGCCAGCTCCTCCTATAGATTCTGTCCAGCCTGCCGAGGATCTCATCTGAAAGGAAGTGGACGTGCCAGATCGGCGTGGCAAAGTTTGCTGCCCTTAAGGACGCACACAATGACGTAGAGCCGACCTTGCCCATCTGGTACACGAGCAATGGCACGTTTTCCCGCGCAAACGACCGGCGAAGAAGAAGATTGTGGTACGCTCTGGCAACGTAGTAGTTTTTGTAGGCCAATCTGCCAAGGACACGCTTAGCAGTCGACCCAGCGCGGCTTGCCGCATGCGATGTGCGGGTGGCAATACGGCTCATGCGGAGCACGGCCCTTCCGAATGTATTGGCAGGTCGCTCTTCCTCGTGCGATGCAGGTTCTCGAGGAGACTCGCCACACGCCCATGTCCTCGCTCGTTCCAATGGCCATCCTTCAGGTAGTCGGCGCTGGTTAGATGCTCCTTCAAGGCAACGAATGGCACGTCAAGCTGTCGGCAGATCTTCTCGAGCTCTCGATCCGGTAGGTCCGGATCAAACGCATCAGGACTGGAGGCACGGGCGGCCAAGCTCTCCAGGCCACGCGCGCTCAGTAGCCGCCCATCGGGGATACCCATGACCAAAAGGGTCGCCCCGACGTTGTCGCAGACAGTGTTGCCCCGTCGGATAAGAAACTCGCAGGCAGCGAAGGCGCGACTGCTGAGAAAAGTCGGTACGCACATCTCGGCCACCATACTCAGGGAGCTGCGAATCGGGAATGGCCACGGTGAGGGACTTACGTGATCCGTGACGATCTCCCAGCTTCCTCCGCCGTCTCGCGTCCGAACAAAAGGCATCCGGTACCGGTAGAGATCCGTCGGGACGAGATTCTGATACAGATCGTTCCCGTAGTAGATGAACCACACCACCAGCTTCTCACGGAGCTGTTCCGCGAGCTGTTCCATCCACAATAACTCTTGCACAAGATTGTAGCCGTTGGCGCCAATCGCTTTTACCTGCAACCCAGAAACCCGTTCGGCGAAGAACATCGTGTCGTCCGCCAGGTGGCCAAAAGCGAACGAATCCCCAAAGACCACAATATCGCTGGCAGCGAGACTCTTTCTTCCACGCCACCCGTGCTCGTCGGTCGTCATACGGAATGCCCTGCCGACCGGGGCTCCGTCGACTGCCAATCCGTATGCATCCACGTTGCTTCGGTTCTTCCAGCCGCTGACAGGCTCAAACTCGATTAGAGCTTTCCAAGGAACTACACGAGGCTCGAACCACGAGAAGAACTTCCGGCCGACCTGCGCCAGCAAGCTCACAATCCAGAACGGAAGACCGACTGCGAGAACGGGCAGAACCGCAATCCAGCCGACGAGCGCCGCGATGACGGCAAGAACGGTGCGCAGGAGATTCACGCCTTGAGATTCAGTAGAGGGAGTAAATGCCGGTCGGTTCGTCATCATCGCTGGAAATGGCGCGGCCTTCTTTACCGGGCTCGAACGCATGTAACAGCAGCAGATATGGGATCAACCCGGCCAGCGAGAGGTGGCCAGAGCGAGCCATCCAAGAGAGAAGCGCCCGAAGCCAGCCGTTCGATCGCTCAACCGGCGAACCATCCAGGCTGCCGTAGGCTGTGGAGGGGAGGGTCCCTCGCGGCATCCAGTTCGAGCTCCCCCTAGACAGGCGCTCGAGCTGGAGAACCGATCCGGCCCACCCCACCGCAACGAACATCGTGTAGAAGCAGATCCCCATTAGCACGAGACGCGCAGCACCTGAGTATTCACGGGCCATCCGATTCCAGATCCGGTACGGCAGCGACAGCAGGCGCGGCTGTGCGAACCCAGGGAGTGCAATTACCGACAGGACTAGCGCACCCAAGAACATCCAGTCCGGCGATCGGGCGAGCCAGGCGATCCCGGCCACCGAGATTCCGGCCGTCAGGCTAAAGGCCAGCCAAAAGCTGAGTCGCCATGCGCGATCCGGGTAGTAAGGCAGTGTTGGCGTTAGCATATGGGGCCCTTGCTCCGAGTCGACGCCAGCGTCCGGTAGAGCTCGACGTGTCGACGAACCTCTAGATCTAGCGAATACTCCTTCAACACGGTGGCCCGACACTGTTGACGCATTCGCCTTCGCAACGAGTCATCTTCGAGCAGCACAACAATACCTTTGCGAAAATCCATGGCGTCGCCCGGATCAGCCAGATAGCCCGTGGCACCCGGTCGAACATGGTCGGGGACACCGCCGACGCGGAAAGACACAACCGGAGTTCCACAGGCCTGGCTCTCAATCGAAACCTGACCAAAGGTTTCCCCACGAGTAGGGAACAGGAATAGATCAGCAGCCGAATAAGCGATCGCCTTCAGGTGGTCGCTGCTGACGTATCCCAGATCTCGCGTAGGCATACGCACTCTACTGGCGATCATTTCACTGCCGTTCCCCAGGGTGAGGAGCGTTGTCCGCGCGCGAAGTGTGGTGGGCAAAGCAAGCAAGGCCTCCACAAGCAGGTCGCTGCCTTTGTGAACGCCGCTCAGATCTTGCGCGACAAATAGAAGAACGTTCCGGCCCTCAGGCAGCCCGAGTAGACTGCGGCACAAACCGGCATCGAGCGGCTGATAGATCTGGGTATCAACGCCACACGGAATCTCGTAAAGCGGCAGGTGGCTGACTATGCTGTCTCTAATCTCCTTGGTGAGCCAGCTAGATTTGGTGATCAGAGTCAGATTGGACCGCCTATACACCCATCTCTTCAGTCTCCATTCCAAGGCCGTGCCGTCCACCTGGACGCGCGGATGGGAATCGGGATACGGACACCGGCCACAACCTGTCTTCCATCTGTTGCAGTCGTAGCTGAAACCACAGTGTCCGGTAACGAGCCACATGTCGTGAAGTGTGAACGCACACGGCTTGTTCCTTGTTACTGTCGGCAGAGCCAGATAGGAGAATGTGCCGCTATGGATCCCATGGAAATGAACAACATCAGCGTCCTTGAAGAATTCGTGATTGGTAATCCGAAATGAGCCCAACCTGTGGATGTCATTCAGCCCCACCCGTCTAGTGATGGATCTGACAATCCCCTCACCTCTCATTCGAGGCAAGCTTGCGCTATCCGGCGAATTCAGCGTTCTTTTCGCGCAGAGTATCTTAGAATCGACGCCTGCTCGCTCGAGCCGGGTGTGCAAGCGACACATAGAGATCCCACCACCACCGCCTCTATGGCCATCGCTGATATGTATATGTAGGACCCGCAGTGGTCGCTGCGCGCTCTGCGGGATCTCTTCCAAGCGCAATGCCGACTCGACTGCAGATCTCTCCACCGTCCAAAACTGCCTTCTAGCTAGTTGCATGTCATGCCAGGTTCGCCCAATAGATGTACTGGGTGGTGAGCTCCATCCCTCGCAGAAAGTCGAACTTCGGCTCGTACCCGAGGAGTCGCCGAGCTTTCTCAATCCGCACCCACGTTCGAGCCCGATAGAGCTCCGGCAGCGCTGCTCGGGGTACTATGATTGGCTTTGCCACCTCACTCTTTTCGACTTTTGAGCTCTTGCCGTAGAAGCGAGATTTCAGGAACTGCACGTGATCGTCCGACATCCGATCCCTCAAGAGATTGAGCAGATACCGGACAGGCGGGAGTGACCTCTTCACGCTCGACACGGTCTTACGGTCTCGCGCCAGCCTGACCAGCCGCGCAGTAGCGCTCTTGCTCCGTGCCCGCTCTCTCAGCAGCTGATCAAACTTCTCCTCCGACACATCAACGGTTGCGCGGATGCCGAGGGCGGCCTCAAAAGCATTGTAAAAGGTCTTCCAGGTAACAGACGTAGCCGCTGAGATGAGAAAGATCTCTCCCAACACACCGGGTTGGGTGGCAGCCAAGACCATTGCGTCGACGACGTCATCCACATAAACGGCATTGCAGTAACCCTCCCCGCCGTTGACTAGGGCGACCAGTCCAGACGTTAAGTCCTCGACGGGGCGGTGCGTAAAAGGACTACAGAACGGTCCGTAGATTATGGTTGGCTGCACGACGACCACCGGTAGACCTTTTTCGCGGTGTAGGTCTATCACCAGCTGCTCGGTTGCGCGCTTGGCTTCTATGTAGGCGTTGTTTGTCGGACGCCAAGCTGCGGATTCCGTCAGATCGCCGTCCAAAGTCGGCCCATACACGGCGTAGCTGCTAACATGGACCATCCGGGACACGCCCGAACGCAGCACCGCCTCACAGACATTGCGCGTACCCTGCATCGCCTTCTGCTTCTGTAGACCTTTCTTCAATTGCGGGTCGTGAGCACAATGAAAGACAGCATCGCATCCCCGAACCGAGTTCTGCACAACGGCCTCATCAGCCACGTCTCCGCCCACGATTTCGATTGGCAAGCGCGCAAGGCGGGATGCCGTGCTAAAATCACGCACCAAGACTCGCACCCGCGCCTGATGTTCCAGAGCCAACTTCTCCACAAGCCGGCCACCGAGAAAACCGGTCCCGCCCGTGACCAGCACGGCCTTTCCTGCAAGGTTCACAGGCTTGCCTCCGACATTCGGCTGGCAGGGTCTAGGTGGACCCACGGCAGACTTAGCGGACGCCGTTCCGCATAGCATGCCTGAATGAGTGCGATGGACCGCCTGCCGTCTGCCCCAGTTACACTTGGAGGACGCCCTTCCCTGATCGCCGCTAGAAAGTCTGAGTGTTCGGCGGCGATGAGGTCGGATTCACGCTGTCTCGGCAAGGCTGGCTCTCCCGGCGAAGCCGCGTGCCCGGTCAGGCTCATTCCGTCGTCTGCTACACGGAGCGTGACAGTACTGCCTACAAGCGACACCTCCAATTCCGCCAGCTCGCCGCGGATCAGTGCCGTTTGGCGGAGATTTCGGGTCCGGCTACACTCGACAATACCCTTCGCCCCAGATTCCATTATCAGGTCCAGCTTGCAGTCCGCTTCGACGCCACCGTAGTTGTCGTCGTAATACACGAACGACTTGACGTCTCCCAACCACCAGAGTACTTGATCCAACGTATGGACTCCAAGGTCCATCAGCACACCGCCCCCTGTGACCTCCTTACGCAAGAAAGCATCGCTTGCTACAGGCCAGCGATACACAAACCCGTCCTGAACGTCGAAGGAATCGATCCGACCAAGAAATCCGCCATCAATAAGCGACTTGGCGAACCACCCCGCCTGTGCGTATCGTCGCACCAACCCCACTGAAAGGACAGCACCCCCTGACTCAGCGGCTCTCAGCATCGCGTCACACTCCGCCACCGAGAGCCCCATTGGCTTCTCCACCAAGACGTGGAGGCCTGCCGTGAGCAGGTCGATGCTCACTGGGGCGTGGAGATGGTTGGGAAGTGCAACAACAACGGCATCGACATCAGATTTGCACAGCTCGTGATAGTCTGTGAGCAAGTCTGGGATGCCAAAAGGCTCGGCAAGCGTCTTCGCCCGGGCTTGATTAGGCTCCACCAGCGCTGTCACG
Organism: uncultured Gemmatimonadota bacterium; assembly: GCA_964345885.1. Classification (GTDB taxonomy): domain Bacteria; phylum Gemmatimonadota; class Gemmatimonadetes; order Palauibacterales; family KS3-K002. The sequence goes on from CAYFSW010000066.1 coordinate 8,943, forward strand.
CAACAGTCATCGCGGCGCATCAAGCGCGGAAGATGCAGCTGCTCTACAACTGCGCCACAGCCCACAATCGCGATCTTGATCGTCGAATTACCCCGAGTGCTCGATCCAGCGAAGGGAGACATTTCTCAATCGAGAGTGAACTCAGCCTTGTAGGTTTCTCTATCGACCTCTAGTCCGGCAGGCTGGGCTTCTTTGATGAGGAGGTGGTTCTCAAGAACCAGACAATCCATATCCGTCGCCATGAAACAGCGATACGCATCTGCCGGCGTGCAGACGATTGGCTCCCCTCGGATGTTGAAGCTCGTGTTTACGACCACCGGGCACCGCGTTCGCTCGTAGAACCGCCGCATCAGGCGATAGAACCGTCCGTGCCGTTCGGCATCTACCGTCTGTATTCGAGCCGAGTAGTCCACGTGCGTGATCGCCGGGACCCTCGAGCGAGGAACGGAAACTCGCACCCTCAAATCCGGGTCCTGCATCCGTCGCTGATCCTCTTCGCCGAGCTCCAGCCGCCAATCCTCTCGCACAGGCGCGACGAAGAGCATATAGGGAGAATCTTCACTGGGGCGCACATCGAACACCGTATCAGCAAACTCCCTGAGCACGCACGGAGCAAACGGCCGGAACGATTCGCGAAACTTGATCTTGAGGTTCATGGTCCGCTGCATGCGAACGGAGCGGGGATCGCCAATAATGCTTCGGCAGCCCAACGCTCGGGGACCGTATTCCATCCGTCCGTGAAACCAACCGATTATTCTCTCTTCGTCGAGAAGGCGTGCCAAGCGGTCCAGCAGCACCGCCTCGTCCGTAACGTGCTCGTAAACGGCGCCCACCGAGTCAAGAAACAGCCCAATCTCCTTATCCTTGAATGCCGGCCCCAGAAGTGAGCCACGTTGACTATCGCCCTGTCTCGGCCGCCGGCGCTCGCCAAGCACGTGATGCCACGCCAATAGCGCCGCACCGAGGGCGCCCCCCGCATCGCCTGCCGCCGGCTGGACCCAAATGTCCTCAAAGGGTCCCTCGCGTAGCAGTCTGCCATTAGCCACGCAGTTCAGCGCCACTCCTCCTGCCATAACCAGCCGCTCGATTCCCGTAAGCCGGTGAGCATGTCGGCCCGCCCTCAAGACCGCTTCTTCGCACACCGCCTGAACAGAAGCTGCCAGGTCCATGTCCTTCTGAGTGATCTCGCTCTCGGGATGCCGGGGTGGACCGCCGAATAGGCGATGGAACGCATCAGACGTCATCGTCGTGCCCTGGCAGTAGTTGAAGTAGGACATGTCCAACCAGAGCGAACCGTCCTCAAACAGGTGAGCGATCTTGTCGAGAATCAAATCACGGTACACGGGCTCGCCGTACGGTGCGAGGCCCATGAGTTTGTACTCGCCGGAATTGACCTTGAAGCCAGTATAGTACGTGAAGGCCGAATAGAGCATTCCAAGAGAGTGCGGAAATCTCATCTCGTGTGTGAGCGCAAGTCGATTTCCGCGTCCGTAGCCGATCGCGCTGGTGGCCCATTCGCCAACCGCGTCGAGCGTGAGGATCGCGGCCTCCTCGTAGGGTGAAGGGAAAAAAGCGCTGGCCGCGTGCGATTCGTGGTGGTCGGCGAAATAGAGACTACCCTGGAACTCCTCTCCCAGCCCCCTCCGGATGGCCCGCGGCAACTGCAACTTGTTCCTGACCCACTGTGGCAGCGCCCGACGAAACGACACGAAGCCGACGGGCGCGAATGCGAGATACGTTTCCAGCAACCGTTCGAATTTCGTGAACGGTTTCTCGTAGAAAACCACTGCATCGAGATCACTTGCGCCAATGTCTGTCTCCGCGAGGCAATACTGCACCGCACCGCTTGGAAAGCCTGCATCGTGCTTTCGGCGCGAGAACCGCTCCTCCTGCGCCGCGGCCACGATCTTGCCGTCGCGGATAAGCGCGGCGGCCGAATCATGAAAGAAAGCGGAAATGCCGAGGATGTATCTAGACATTCAGTCGCTACCAGTTCGACCCGAAGGACAGTAGCCGTTTACCCTGTCAGATCGCATCCAGCTACGCTAAGAAATACTGGAAGTGTCAGCAGCCGGAGGTTTGCACTGCAGGATCCTCTGCAGTGTCGAAGAAACGGGCGTCTTGCTCTCCGCGCAGTCTGTCGGAGAGACGGCCCTCGGGTAAGTGCACGTCATCATAGGAGAGGACGTGATCTCTTGGGATGTCTCGCTTCAGACGGCAACCTTCAGCCAGGCCTATCGGCAAGAGTCTTTCCGCATGTGTTACGTGGGCATCCTCGCACTGCCCGTATGTCATGTAGTGACCAATACCATCAAGTGTTTGCCCCGCCTTCAGCGCCATCTTGGAGGTTGTTACCACATCCACACGCGGGCTCCCAAGCGGCTTGATGGTCGCGTCACGAAAGAACACGGCTCGGGCAATGGTGCTAGGCACCTCGAAGTGGCACAGATGGTATGGCGTGTAGAAACAATAACAGGGCCCGGTCCCTAACTTATAGAGATTCAGATAATGCTGCTGCGTCGGATGCCGATGAATCCCCAAGACAAACACTCCAGGGCTCGGCGCAGCGCCAACCACGTAGTCCACGATACCAGGCCCTTCCGCCAACTCTTCCAACGGAAAGCAATTCGCAGCCTCCTGTATAGGAGTGCCTGCAGGCACGGTAGGTCCATGCATACCCCGCTTCGCAACCCCCATACCTGTGGCGTTGGCGACAATCGCCTGCTCAAATGAAACCTTGGTGCCATCCGCAAAAGACGTTACCATGTGCGGTTTTTGCTTCCACGTACGGGCGAATTGTTCTTGAGTTGTCGGGTTGCGGTAGGGATCGTGAAGGCCTTTGATATTCCCACACAATACGGGCTTCACCCCAAGGCCTTTAACAAACCTGTAAAGGTTCATAATGACGCCCGGCTGGTCTCCGTCAACGTTCGATATTACAACACCGGCCTTGTCGGCGTACACCTTGAGAATGGGCCCAATCGTTCCATCGAGCTCCGCATTCATCATAATGACGTGTTTGTGGTTCTCGATGGCGTTCAGCACTACAGAAGCACCGAAATCCACCGTCCCCGTTACCTCGAGTAACACGTCCACGTGTCGCGCTTGACACAACAGCATTGGATCTTCGGTGATAGCACACTGTCCGCGGGTTATGGCATCCTCCAATTGTGTCAAAGTCTCAACGACCCGAACATCCTTGACACCGGCTTCTGCATATGCGCGTCTCGCCCCTTCGAGCCGGCGGTTAGAGATAACGACTAGCTCCATCCCTTGCACCGCAGTGACGATCTGGAGCGCAACACCTCGGCCCATAAAGCCGGCACCTACCATCGCAACTCGAATTGGATTCCCGTCGCGCTGTCTTTCTTCAAGCAGGTTGTCAACAATGATCATCCGCACCCCTTAGCTCGGATGCCTCAATCACCGGAGCCGTTTTCAGTTTAGGTGTAGCGCGGCCAGTTCTTATCCTTTTCAGAGAGCGTACCGATGTGACAGGGCCACGTGATCCCAAATGCCGGATCGTCGTAGCGAACACCGCGTTCACTCGCTGGGAAATGAAACTGTGATACAAGATACGTCACCTCAGTGTCATCCTGGAGAGTACAATACCCGTGGGCAAAGTTCTCCGGGACATAGAGCATTCTGTGATTCGATGCTGTCAATTCAACTCCCATCCACTGCTTGTAAGTGGGCGAGTATTTACGCAGATCGATAATCACATCGTATATAGCGCCTCTGGTACACCGCACCAGTTTAGCTTCCTCATGAGGGGCTGCTTGATAATGCATCCCTCGTAGAGTACCGCGCTTCTTGTTGAAAGAGATGTTGCATTGAACGAGGTTCGAATTTAAACCGTGCGACTCAAACTCCCGCCGGCACCAGGCGCGGGCAAAAAAGCCGCGCTCATCCTCCAACCGTTCCAGTTCGATGATAAACCCACCTCTTAGCTTTGCTTCTTTGAAGAACATGCTGACTCCATATTCTCATAGCGGACAATCTGAGCCTCTGTGAGCTGCCGCATAGCCTCATTCTGCTCATAGCCTCGGTACCACTCCACAACCCATTCCAGCGCCGTTTCAAGATCTAGCCTTGGAGACCACGGCAGGAGGGCTCTTGCTTTGGAACAGTCCAATCTCAACGATAGCGCTTCATGCGGGTGCTCTTGCGAGTCCAATTCCCAGCGAGCTCCTTCTCCCCAGAGATTGGCCAGATATTCCAGGATAGAAGAGACCGGCGCAGCGTCCTCATCGCGCGGTCCGAAATTCCAGCCTTCGGAAAACTCCGGGCCGTGCATCCACAACTGCTCTGCCAGACACAGATATCCGCTTAGCGGTTCCAACACGTGCTGCCAAGGGCGAATCGCGTTTGGACTACGGATGATCACCGGATCATTTGCCGCAAATGCGTTCATGATATCCACAACCAGACGACCCCTTGCCCAATCCCCACCGCCAATCACGTTACCCGCCCTGGCGCTCGCCACCGCTACCTGGTGGCGCTCATAATTCTCCGCTGGGAAAAAAGAACTACGGTACGCCGAGATTGCCAATTCGGCGCATCCCTTGCTGCTGGAGTAAGGATCATACCCACCCATTGGCTCGTTCTCACGATATCCCCAGAGCCACTCATTGTTCTGATAGCACTTGTCGCTGGTGACACAGACTACGACCCGCACACTCTCTGTTCGTCGGACCGCCTCCAGCAGATTCACCGTACCCATTACATTGGTCGCGTACGTCTCCACCGGATTGTCATACGAATAGCCCACCAACGACTGAGCAGCCATGTGGACAACGATCTCGGGTCGTTGCGCGATTATCGCGCCTTTGAACTTCTCCAAGTCACGGATGTCTCCTATGATGGACTTCATGCCATCGGCTACGTCCACTGTTTCGAACAGACTCGGCTTGGTCGGCGGAGCCAAGGCGTACCCCACGACATCCGCACCCAGGATTTGCAGCCACAGTGACAGCCAACTGCCCTTGAATCCAGTGTGTCCAGTGATCAGGACTTTCTTGTCTTTCCAGAACGCTCCGTTCATTACCGGATCCAGCGCCTCCGGTTAGCTTGCCTTGCGAGATAGGGCGAATCTGTCACCAGACCCTCCAGGGCGGCCGGCCACTCTCCCAAAGCTCTTCCAGGACCATCCGGTCACGTAGCGTATCCATAGGCTGCCAGAACCCAACGTGCCTATACGCCGCCAGCTTCCCAGCTTCAGCCAGTCCGGTCAGGGGCTCTCGCTCCCAAACCGTTGAGTCACTTTCTATGTATCCCAAAGCCTCCGGCTCGAGAACGAAAAAACCTCCATTTACCCACGCGCCGTCGCCCTCAGGCTTCTCACGGTAGGCGTTCACCATCGACTGACCGTCCGCCAGTTGGAAGGCGCCGAAACGTCCCGGTGGTTGGACCGCGGTCAGGGTGGCAAGGGCTTTCTTCTCCCGGTGGAAGGCAATCAACTTGCCCAGATCGATATCAGCCACGCCGTCCCCATAGGTCAGGCAAAACGTTTCATCATCGAGGAATCGGCGGGCCCGCTTCAGCCGCCCACCGGTCATTGTATCGTCGCCCGTGTCCACCAGCGTCACGCGCCAGGGCTCGGCGCCGTTCCTGAGCACTTCCATGCGGTTCTCGCGCAGGTCGAGCGTCAGATCGGACTTGTATAGATAGTAGTTCGTAAAATACTCCTTGATCATATGGCCTTTGTAACCGCAGCAAACGACAAAGTCGTTGATGTCCTGGGCCGAGTAGATCTTCATGATGTGCCAGAGGATCGGCTTGCCGCCGATCTCCACCATGGGCTTAGGGCGCACGCCCGTCTCCTCACTCAGTCGTGTGCCGTGGCCACCTGCTAGGATTACAGCTTTCATCTTAAGACCACCCTGCCGGCGAGAGGCCCGGCCTTTGGCAACAGCATTAGGCGCTGTCTTCCATATTCGCGGTCGCGCCTACCTCAAGAAAATGGGATGGGTTCGGTACCTGAGACTTCCTTGTAAGAGGCCGACCTGGCGGCCGGCCAGGAACATCAACCGCGCGCGTCCGCCCCGGTGACGGACTCGCTTCAGGTACCTGAGCCAGCGCTTCCAACCTTTCAGATAACGCTTCCACGGCTCCGATATCCTCACTCCCGGCGGCCGGTACCGGCAGTACAGGAGCGTGTTGTATACGGCCCAGAGACGTGCCTGTCGAAACATTTCTCCGTATTCAGTCCGGAAACGCATGTGAATGACGGCGTCCGGAATGACGTGGAGGCTAAAACCAGCGAGCTGCAGCCTCAGGCAATAGTCCGTATCCATCGCCCTGGGCAAGGACTCATCGAAGCCGCCAATAGCCTCGTGTATACGACGCTTGACGCCCAGACCGCTCGCGGCATGTGGCAAGTGGGGCGGATACGACAGTCTCGGCAGGTCGACCAACCTCCAGCTGCTCGAGGATCGTGTGCGATCAACCGATCGCGACGGGGAGTCTTCATTCCGCTTACGCCCACCCCGGGACTCACGGACCCACGGTTCGTTGAGCCTTTCAAACTCAAGGCACGAGGCGACGAAATCGTGCCTGGAGAGCGCTGTTCCAATGGCCTGGAGCCAACCGGGCGCCACTTCGTCATCGGCATCGCAGAATACCAATGCATCGCCCGATGCTACCCGCGCGCCAGCATTTCGAGCGTGCGCCCCACCCCGCACACGCGAAGCGTCAACCACCTGCAAGTTCGGGATTCGATCCCGATAACGATCTACAACGGACAGAGTGCCGTCAGTCGAGCCGTTGTCTGAGACGATCAACTCCCACTCACCAGCCCACCGCTGACCGGCCAGGGCCTCGAGCTGACCATGTATCGTGTCAGCCGCGTTCTTGCAGGGGATTATCACGCTCAGTTTCATCTCGCAGGCGGTTTTTCAGGGGCTCTGCTAGGATTCGCTGGTGCCGAGAGTATGGCAAAGTTTCCCGGTGGCTGTCAGGCGGGCGCGTCGTTCTTTGACTTTACAGGTGACCCGTTGCCGCTCGGGGTATAGACGGTGCTCCATTCAAACATCGGCCGCACGACCCCCCTCACACGGCCCGCCCAGTCTGCACGTGCCGAGTCACCGTCGAGCGAGTCGATCACCTGAAAAGCGACCGCCTCCCTCGCGGCGAACTGCTGCCTGAAAGGATTCAGCGCGGCCATGAAGGCGCTGATGAAGATCGTTCCTTCAGCGAGAAGATTGCCCGGAATCCGCGACGTGCTGACGTAGCGCCCGGTCGGACGACGCCGTCCTCGCCAGTCGGGATCCTGGTCTATCGCGGTGAACAGCTCCACCCCCCCTTCGTTGACCGCGATGAAGTTCGGCATCAGCACGTGACCCGGCTTCAGCACTTCGTACTCCATTTCCACCGCCACCGGTCGCCGGATGTCTACAGCTTCGCTGACCGAACCGTCTTCGGCTCGCACACGCACGGCACGCAAACGGACCAAACCGCCGCCGGGGGCCGTCTCCCTATCTCGCCACTCACGCGCGGCTGTCGTGCCGAGTCCGGAATTCAGGTACAGACTCACCACCTGGTGCGAACGCCCGTCATACAGGAGCTCTCCCTCCTCCAGCAGAATCGTCCGCTCGCAAAGGCGGGTTATCGCCGGCATGTTATGCGATACGAAAAGTACCGTCCGTCCATGCTGTCCCACATCTTCCATCTTGCTCAGGCACTTCTTCTGAAAGGCGGCGTCGCCCACCGCCAACACCTCGTCGACTATCAGGATCTCGGGCTCCAGGTGAGCGGCGACCGCAAACGCCAGTCGCAGCCGCATTCCCGTGGAATAGTGCTTGACCGGTGTATCGATAAACTTCACGATTTCGGCGAACTCGACGATCTCATCGAACTTTCGGTCGATCTCTGTACGCGTCATGCCGAGTATCGCGCCGTTGAGGTAGACGTTCTCGCGACCCGTTAGCTCCGGGTGGAACCCCGTTCCGACTTCGAGAAGCGAGCCGACGCGCCCGTAGATTTCGGCGAAACCCTCCGTCGGCTCGGTTATTCGCGACAGGATCTTCAGCAGGGTGCTCTTTCCGGCTCCGTTGCGCCCGATGATCCCGACGACCTCCCCCCGGCGTACACCGAAGGACACGTCCTTCAAAGCCCAGATGATCTCGTCCAACTCGGCCGCCCCGGTCGCCTGGCCGCGCATGAGCTTGGCGGCACGGCGAAATGGGGCCCTTGCGCCTTCGGAGACGCGCTCGCGCAGCGTCGCATATCCTTTACGCAGGGCACCGATGTGGTACTTCTTACCTAGCCCTTCGACTCGAATGGCGATCTCGTTCAAGCGACCTCCTCACACGACGTCGGCGAACGTCTTCTCCAAGCGGCGGAAGTAGAACGCGCCGCTCGAGAGCAAGCCGATGGCAACCAAGGATGACATGACGATGATGGGCCCCGGGGCGGTGTCCGTCCCGAGCAAGGCCCAGCGGAAGCCCTCAACCACGCCGACCATCGGGTTTATTCCGTACAGCGTGCGCCACGGCTCGTCCAGAAGGCTACTGGGGTAGGCGATCGGCGTAGCAAAGAGCCAGAACTGCACCAGAAAGGGAATCGCGTAGCGAACGTCACGGAACTGCACGTTCAGAGCCGAGAACCAGAACCCGACGCCCAGGGCTGTCGCGAACGCCAGCAGCACGAGGAACGGCAGCCACACCACGTTGGCTGTCGGATAGATTCCATAGAACGCCATCATCGCCAGCAGCACCAAGAACGCCAGCACGAAATCCACCGCGCCCGAGAGGATCGAGGCGATGGGCACGACGAGCCGGGGGAAATAGATCTTCTTGATCAGGTTCGCGGCGCCGACCAGACTGTTGGACGACATGGTCACCCCGGTGGCGAAGAAGGTCCACGGCACCAGCGCCGAATAGCTGAAGATGGGATAGGGAATACCATCCGACGGTACTCTTGCCAGTCTTCCGAAGAACAGGCTGAAGACCACCATCATGAAGAAAGGCTGGATCACCGCCCACGCCGCGCCCAGCACCGTCTGCTTGTAACGGACCTTGATATCCCGCCAGGTGAAGAAGTAGAGGAGTTCCCTGAATTCCCACAGCTCGCGAAGCCCCAGCGACACCCAGCCGCGGGAGGGCTCGATCCGCAAGCGCGTCATTCTCTCGGAGGCCGGCAACCCTGCGTCAGCCGCTCCGCCTGTTATCCCTATCGTCGGCGACGACGTGCTCATACGGCGACGTGCCTCATCGCCCGCTTGTCTATCGGCTTCAGCCACGCCTCGTCGACCTCCAGCTTGAGGCCTTGTCCGATCGCCCGGATCCCGACAACGAGCACGCGACCTCGGCCCCGGCGCTCGACCACCCGGCCCTCCACTCCACAGAGGGGACCGGAAACGATCCGAACGGACTGTCCTTCGCTGACGAGCGGCGTCGGTTGCGGATCGAGGCCCGTTTCGGTGACTGCCGCGGCGAAGCGCCGCACGTTCTCTATCTCCTCATCCGAGATCGGCGCAGGCTTGCCGTTCAAGCGAACGACGCTGGCCACGCCCGACGTGCCGAGCACCGGAGATAAGGCTCTAGGAGCGAACCGCGCGAAGACGTAGCTGGGGAACAGCGGCCAAGAGACGATCTTCTTCCGGTCGTGCCACTGTCGCTCCCGCGGGATGAGCGGCAGATAGGCCTCGATCCCACGCTGCCGAAGACGCGCATCGACCTGCTTCTCGTGGCGGGCGCGCGTGTACAACGCGTACCAGCGTGGACCGCCTCCGTTGGGTTTGATGCGCGGCATCGTTGTTGACTCTCGATTCATCCAGGCGCACTCCGTGCCTGTGAGTACCACCAGGCTGGTAGAACACACATCGTCGGCCGCTTACCGCAGCAAGAAACGCCGCGGTGGTCCCCAAGAGGCTAAGCTCTTGTAGTTCAGCAGGTTACGACTACAACCCCCCGCCCCGCTGACACGCCTGTGGCTTCAGCTCCACAGGGAAGGCAAGACGGACGCCCCAAACGACTTTCAGCAAGCTGGGGAAGGGACAACTGGTATGGGGGCCAGGCCACCGCGGAGCGAACGGCTCGCATGGCGGGCTCACCGTGCCGGCGCCCTACGAGCCGTTCGCTCCGTTCCCTTGCGAATAGATCCGGTGTCCCGACCCCCACTGTCTGGCCAAAGCAAGAGCCTCCGACGCCTCCTTGATCAGCGTCTCGGGCGTCTCCTCCTCACCGGGCCAGGAGGCCCGGACGGTTATGCCGATGATCGGCCGAAACGGACGCGCTTGACCTTTCGCCCGCACCCTCACCGGTGAGTTTTCGAAAGCGTCGTTGATTCTGCTCACGAGCTTGCGAACCCCGGCGCGGGCGGTCGCGGGCGCGACGATCGCGAACTCGTACTCCTCGTGGCGGGCCAGAATGTCGGTTCTGCGGCTGCCCTGGCGCATTATGCGCGCCGCGGCGAGGAACGCAGCCTCGCTGGCCTCGGGATCGCCGACGGCCTCTATCACCTTGGGGAACGGCTCGAGCGCGACGACCAGACATGCCAGAGGTTCCTTGTGGCGACGGGCGTGGAGGATTTCCTCCTCCAACCGGGCCATCAGGCCGGCCCTGTTGTAGCAGCCGGTTAACTGATCGATCAGGCCGAGCCGGAGCGCCTCGTCCGCCTTACGCTTCATCTGGACGGCGTTTTCGACCCGCGCCAGAAACAGCTCGGGATCGGGCGGGCACTTGACCGCGTCCCAGGCGCCGGCCTCCAGCGCGGACGCCTCCTCGGCGCGTCCCTCGGAACACAGGTAGAAGATGGGCGTCGTGGCCAGCCAGCGCCGGCCGCGCAACTTGCGACAGAGGCCAAGAGGGTCTCCACCGCGCATCCCGCGAGCCAGAATTATGAGATCGGGCTCTTCACCATGGATCACCCTTACCATCTCCGGCAGCTCGACCATGTCTCGTAGCCGATAACCACGCCCGCGCAGCAGCGCCGCGACGGCGCCACTCGGCCAACTGCCGTTCCCACCGAGAACCACAAGCGGCTTGTCTTCCACTGCCCGCTCCCCTTTCAGCAATGCCTCCACAATCGGACCAGGGATCCAGGAGGTACCGTGTCTCTGCTCTTGAGCCTTCACCAACCGCCCCTCTTCTTGAAAACGGCCGGAATGGTCTTGAGCATGACCCTGAGGTCGAAGATCACTGAACGACGTTCTATGTAGTCGAGGTCGTACATCAGTTTGCAGCGCACGCTCTGCAGCGTCGTATCGTACGCCTGGTGGACCTGCGCCCAGCCGGTGATCCCGGGCCGCACGCGATGACGCAGCGCATAGCCCTCCACCTCCTGGGAGAGGTAGGCGACGAGAGTCGGCCGCTCGGGCCGGGGGCCGACTATGTTCATGTCGCCGCGAACCACGTTCCACAACTGCGGCAGCTCATCCAGCCGCGTGCGACGCAGAAGACGTCCTAGCGGTGTGACCCTGTTGTCACCCGGCTTCGCCCACACCGGCCCGGTATCGCGCTCGGCGCCCACCCGCATCGTCCTGAACTTGTACATGCGGAACGGCCGTCCGCCGAGGTCCCTGGCGCGGCGCTCGGCTCCGCGGGAGCCCGATCCGTTGCGCCGGTCCATGCCGATCCGGTCCTGCATGTAGAAGGCGGGCCCCGGCGAGGAGAGCTTGATCGCCCAGGCGATGAGCACAATGATCGGCGCCAGGGCGAAGAACGCCGCCGTTGCGATGGTCACGTTGAGAGCCCGTGCGCCGAAGCCGTAGGGCGGCACCCGGAGCTGCAATATCGGCAAATCGCCGCCGCCTACAGCAACGAGCTTGGCCCCGCCTTCGGCCGCCTCCAGTGCGGCCGACTGGCCCCCACTCGCCCAGGTATCCATATCGTCAGCTCATTTGCCCACGGCCAAGAGCGTCAACCCCAATCCAACTATACCGGTAATCGTCAAAACCCACTCTCGGGTGGTCATCAGTCTGGCTTTCTCCGGAACATGGAACTCATCCGCCGAGCGGACCTCGAGCTGCCGGAGCGACCAGCCGGCTGCCATCGCCTGATTCAACTCCTTCGACCCTATGATCTCTTCGCCCGAACGCAGCAACTCGACGTCGTTGGTCTTGGCGGAATTGGCGAAACCTCCGGCGGCTCCAAAGATGTCGACAGCCGGAGTCTCGGGCCTGAACAGGTAGTAGCCGGGAGCGCTCACCGCTCCGGTCACAGCCACTCTGACAAGCGGATATGCGACCACGGTCGGATCCCGGACGAAGCGAGCGATGTGCGCTTCGAGGTACGGCTGCAGCTCGTCGACCAGCACGCCGGTCAGATCGAGGGGCTCGAGGCCGGGCAGGCGAAGCTGCCGCGGCAGCTCGACCGTGAAGGTGTCGGTGAGCGCTGAGTCGCCGACCACCTCGATCGCGACCGGATCACCCGGGCCGAAGTCGCCATCGACCAAGCGCGAGCGGAGCCGGGCCAGCTCGGCGTATAGGTCCTCGAGATCACGGTCGGCAACGAGCAGCTGCGCTTCGAGTTCGCTGATCCTGGCCTGAGTGCGCCCCCGCTCCCCCTCGTCCGCCGACTGAGCGGCGAGCTCTGATGCCAGGGCAAACAGCAGGGTGAAGGTCAGGACCGTTACGATGCGGCTGGGCGGGCTCGATAGTCTGTCCATCATCTTCATTCCGAGTGTGGGTGGTGTGCAGAGAGTCGGCGATCGTAGACCGTCGAGCGGCCTGACACGCACTAATTGTGCGCAAGGCCTGCTGCGGCGGCTTTCCTTATTCTGCTTGCCCTGAAGGACCTCCCGAGCCGCGGCGCCGCTCGACATGTGGCACCGGTTCTACAGCCGGCGCAGCCACACCGCGGACCCCGACCACGCGACGCCCACCCCCGGGATTCCTCGAGACCTGGTCTCGCGCCGACGGACCGGGCCGGACGCGTCGGCCGATGGTGGGTTCCCGCAACACCACAGGCTTGTTGGGAAAAGCGGATCCCTGAGAGTTGTCTCGTTTATTGAGGTTTCTGCGAATCGGCAGGCGGCACACAGGTTGCACCATGACGCGCCCAGCCGGAGTGCTCGGAACACTCCGCTCGCTCAGCGAATCCCAGACAGAGCAGTCCCAGACCACAGCGAGAGTGGTGGATCAGGTGGAAAAGTACCTAAGCACAGGGACGGTCGCTCGAATCTGTCAGGTCAGTCCGATGACCATCGCGAAGTGGATCGACGAGGGCTCCTTGCCCGGGCACACAACGCCAGGTGGCCACCGCCGCGTTGCCGCGTCCGACCTCGTGCGGTTCCTAGAGCGGATTGGAATGCACGTGCCGTCGAGCCTGCGGCAGAACAGCCGGCTGCGTGTGCTCGTCGTGCATCGCGATCCCGAGGATCTCGGCCGGCTGGCCGAAGCGTTCCTCGCCGCGTCGGACCGCTACGAGTTCCGCGGCACGACGCGGGGCGTCGACGCGCTCCTCTTGGTCGGCGAGTGGCGACCCAGGGTCGTGCTGCTCGACTTGAGCCTGGAGGACGTCGACGGGGTCCAGATATGCCGGCGGTTCTGCGAGCTGGCCGGAGACCATCACATCGAGATCATCGCTCTGACGCCGCAGCTGGACGGTTCGGCCGACGGCGCGGCGTTGGAAGCCGGCGCCGCGATGTGCATCCCACGCGATGCACCGCCGGCCAGGGTTCTCGACTTCCTGGACGGGATGCTGGCTCGAGAGCAGGGAGGCAACAACGCAGTCACCTCGAGTCGCAGGCTCGATGACTGTACGACTGAGGAATGATACCGCGCTCGGCGATCGCGCCGGTGAGTGTGTACCCCCGCCGTGTTGACGGCGAACAACGACCCGCTCCTAAGGAGGAAACGGAAATGAAGAGGATCACAGACGTGTTCCGGCGTCTCTGGAACGAAGACGAGGCCGAGGTCGCCATTGAGTACGGTTTGCTCGTGGCACTGGTCGCGCTCGCGCTGGTCGCGGTCTTCAACCTGTTCGCCGACGAGATCGGCAACTTCTTCCAGAAGATCACGAACCGGATCGCGAACTGCCCCGACGGCACCTGCAACTAGCAGTCGTGCGGCACGGGCATCCGGAGGCGCGCGGTGTCGCTGCCACCTGAGCTCGGGCTGTTTCTGGTCGGCCTGGTTGGCGTAGCAGCTTTGTCCGATGTGCGGTTCGGCCGCATTCCCAACGGCCTGCTGCTGGCGATCGCCGGTCTCGGCCTAGCAGCCCGCCTCGCCATGGCCGGCCCGGCGGGCGGTCTGGTCGCCGCAGCCGGCGGCCTGGCGGTCGGGCTGGCGATCTGGATCGGGCCGTTCGCCCTGCGCTGGGTAGGAGCCGCCGACGTCAAGCTGGTGGCGGCGCTGGGTGCCTGGCTCGGCCCACTCGCCACGTTGCGGGTGAGCCTGGCCACCGGACTGGTCGGAGGCCTAATGGGCCTCGTCTACCTGCTGGTGAAGCGGCGACGATTCGCGCTGGATGCGATGCAGGTACAGCTGTTGCAGTTCCGAGTCATGCGGCGGTTTTCGCCGGGAACCGAGGAAGCGGTTCGCGAACGTGGCATGCCGTACGCCGTGGCGATACTGGCGGGCCTGCTGACGGAGATGTTACTCAGCGGCCAGCTCTAGCGAGAGGGAGTGTCGAAAAGCCGATGAGGCTGAGGTTTGGAAGACGATGCAACGATGAGCGGGGGTCGGCGGCGTTAGAGTTCGCCCTCGTCGCGCCGCTGCTCTTCATAATCGTCTTCGCGGTCATCGACTTCAGCCGCGCTTACTACACTCTCAACGACCTGACGGCCGCGGTGAGGGAGGGCGCACGTTACGCGTCGAGCCTCGAAGACCCGTTGCTGCGTCAGGACGAAGTCAGACAAGTCGTCAGGGATTTCGCGCTTTCGTTCGCCGGCGACACGGTGCTTGACGCCCAGATCGAAGTCACTTTCGAAGCGGAAGGACGCGTGCGCGTGGCGATCAACGATTACCCTTTCGAGTTCCTGACGCCGCTCCCGACTCTCTTGGGACTCAGCGACGTGAATATCAGTCGGCAGGCGATCATGAAGTGGGAGCGAGCACCGGTGCCGTAGCCGGCGCCATGACCCAGGGAAGTGGAGCTTAGCGGTATGTCTGAGACCAGATTCACGATCGTATTCGTTCTGGCGCTGCTGCTCGGTGCGGGCGCGTCGTACGGCGTCTACAAGTTCGTCAACGCTCAGCGGCTGGCGGCCGCCCAGCAGGGGCGAATGGAAACGACGCCGGTTGTAATCGCAACCGCGGAGATCGCCGAGGGTCACGCGGTGGAGCCGAGCCAGTTGGCGGTTCGCTACTTCCCGAATGATGCAATACCCGAGGGCAGCTTCGCGGTCGAGGACAGCGTCGTTGCTCGCGTGGCGCGTGCCCGGATCTACCCGGGCGAGCCGGTCATCGATTGGAAGCTGGCCCCTGTGGGCGCGCAGCCAGGCATGGAGGTCAAGATAACGCCCGGCCATCGCGCGATGGCCATTCGCGTGAGCGACATCGTCGGCATCACCGGACTGATCCGGCCCGACAGCCGCGTCGACGTCCTCGTCACGATGGACGCCCAGCGGGGCGGCCGCTCGCAGCCGATCGGCAAGATCATCCTGCAGAACATGCGCGTGCTTTCGGTGGGCACGCAGATGGAGCGCGGCGATCCGAGCAAGCCGATCATCTCGAGCGCACTCACCGTCGAGGTCACGCCGGAGGAGGCCGAAGTCCTCGCCGTCGCGATGAACCAGGGCTCCCTCTCGCTGGCGCTGCGAAGCTACGGCGACCCCGACCTGCCCGTTACGCCGGGGGCCACGCGGGAGCAGGTCCTGGCCGGGATAGCGGTCCTGCGGCCGCGGCCGACGCCGCGCCCGGTGCGCCGGCAGCCGACGCCGCAGCCGGCGGTCGAGCCCGAGCCTGAGGCAGACACGCGTACGGTACAGATATACCGAGGGACTCGACTGAGCGAGCAAGAGGTCGGCCGTGACAGCACCAGGGCCGATACCACGGGTACCGGCGGCGGCGGCAACCAATAGAACGCACAGGAGTGACCGTTGTGAGCGGACGAAAAAGGACATTACTGCGGATTCCGGTGCTACTCGTGCTCTGGGCCCTGGCGCTCTCCGCCGACGTCGCGTCGGCCCAGATCATCCAGGGCGAGACGGTGACCTCGGTAGACATGGCGATCGGCCGGTCCATCCCGATGACGACTCGGCAGGCGATCCAGCGGGTCTCCGTCGCCAATCCGGAAGTCGCGGACGTCGTCATCATCGGTGAGCGCGAGCTGGTGGTTAACGCCCTGTCTTCGGGTCTGACCGACCTGATCATCTGGCAGACGGACGGCCAGAAGTTCCACTTCCGGGTGTCGGTCCACTCGCCGACCGACCGGATGCAGGTGATGCTCCAGGTCCGCTTCGCCGAGGTCAGCAAAGACTTCCTGCGCGAGATAGGCGCGTCGTTCCTGTGGCGCGATCAGCACAGCCGGGCGGGCACCGGCGCTTACGCCACGCGCCCGGCGACCGACGCCGCCGGTGAGCCCGACATACCCGAGGCCGGCCAGTTCGCCACGCTCCTGTCGATGGGCGAGGTCGAGAACCTGACGGGTCTCTTGGAAATAGCCGAGCAGGAAGGTGACTTCAAGATACTCGCCGAGCCCAACCTGATCGCTGCGAACGGCGAACGGGCGACCTTCTTGGCAGGCGGCGAGGTTCCAATACCCATCGCCCAGCCGACAGCGGTAGGCGGCCTCCAGTCGATCGCGATCCAATACCGTGAATTCGGGGTCCGGCTGTCCTTCGAGCCTGAAATACTCTCGGAAGAGCTGATCAAGCTCAGGATAGAGCCGGAAGTCTCAGCGGTCGACTTCTCCAACGCCATCGTAACCGCCGGTTTCGAGATCCCGGCCTTCCGCACGCGGCGCGCCTCGACGACGGTCGACCTGCGCCAGGGCCAGACGCTGGCGATCGCCGGGCTGTTGAGCTCCGAGCGTCAGAAACTCGTGACCGGCGTGCCTTTACTAAAGGACATCCCGCTGCTCGGCCTGCTGTTCTCGAGCCAGCGTTGGGTGAGCGACGAGACCGAACTGCTCGTCCTGGTGCAACCACTGGTGATCGACCCAATGAATGCGCCCGAGCCACCGGCACCGCCCGGCGGCGGCGACAGTGAACCGGACGCGTAACCCGGAGGCGGCAAGTGAGGCAAACGAACGTTGGCCGATTGCCTGAAAACGGCTGGACGGCACTCATCGTAGAACCTTCGTCCGAGGTTCAGTCGTCGATGGCTCGACAGCTCGAGGCACGCGGTTTCCGCGTCGCGGCCGCGCTGGAGAGTCCCGAGCAGATGCAGGGGGCGATGGACGCTCAGACGGACGTCGCCGACCTGCTGGTCCTGCACCTCGGCGAGAACGGCGATTCGGTAATCGAGCGCATAGAAAAGGCCGCCTCCGAACAGAACACGCGGGTCATCGTCACCGCCCAAGCGGCAGAGGCCGACCTGATCCTGCGGGTGCTGCGGGCGGGAGCCAGTGAGTTCCTGGTGCAACCCGTCTCTTCCGAGGAGTTCGGCGCAGCCGTCGAGCGGGTGGTCAGATCGCTGGCGCCCCAACAGCAGACGCAGGGGCAGGTCTACGCGGTCTACTGTCCCAAAGGAGGGCTGGGTAGCACGACCGTAGCGGTCAATCTGGCGTGCACGCTGGCGCGCAAGCATCGGAACGAGCGCGTGGCCGTCGTCGACGCTGTAATGCACGGCGGCGACGTCAACGTGTTCCTGGACATGAATCCGCGCTATACGATCGCCGACCTGCTCGGCAAAGAGGACCGCCTCGACACTCACCTGCTCGAGAAGGTCTTGGAACAACATTCGACCGGGTTGTGGGTCCTCGCCGAGCCGGGCCACGCGGCCGACGCCAGCGCCGTCAGCGGAGACGACATGATCCGACTGATCGCGCAGTTGCGGCGCGCGTTCGACTTCGTCGTGATCGACTGCGAGCACCAGCTCACCAACCGCACGCTCGGGATCTTGGAGTCGGCAGACAAGATCCTGCTGCTGACAACGTTGAGCGTACCGGCCGTAAGGCAGCTACAACGCGTGCTCGACACCTTCTCACAGATTGGGCTCGCGGACGCCAAGACCTATATGGTCGTGAACCGGCACCAGACGAGCGATGTCTTACAGGTCCGCGACGTCGAAAAGACATTCAAGCGACCGGTCATCTGGCGACTACCCAACGACTACAAAGCGGCCGACGACGCCATAACGCGTGGCAGACCGTTCGCAGCGGCCGCGCCGCGAGCGAAACTGTCCCAGAGCTACGAGCGCCTGGCGGTTTCGCTCAACAACCCCGAGAAAAGCGGGAAGCGGCCACAGTTGGGGTCCCGGATGCGCCGCATGCTCCTGAAATCGAAGAGGCGGTAGCCGATGCCCCTACGTCCCCGAGTAGCACTCTTCGGCTTGAGTTCCGAGAGCCGGTCGGCCAAAGCGGATGGCCGGGGTGGCATGAGTGCGGCGGAACTCGATTCGATTAACGCGCTGAAGCTGAAGCTCCACCGCCAGCTCATCGAGCACCTGGACATCGCGGCGCTCGAGCAGCTCGGGGACGAGCAGAAGATCGCCGCCGAGATCCGCACCGCGGTCGTGGAGCTGCTCCAGCAGGACTCGATCCCGCTCAGCCGCGCGGAACGTGAAGACGTAATCGAGGGGATCCTTTATGAGGTCACGGGGCTGGGGCCAATCGAGCCGCTCTTCCGTGATCCCCAGATCAGCGACATCCTCGTCAACGGGCCCAAGCAGGTCTACGTCGAGCGGCAAGGGATGCTCTCCCGCGTCCCGATGATCGAGTTCCGAGACTACGCCCACCTGATGGCCGTCATCGATCGCATCGTCAGTCGAATCGGACGGCGGGTGGACGAGTCGTCGCCCATGGTCGACGCGCGCCTGGCCGATGGCTCGCGTGTCAACGTGATCATCCCGCCGCTGTCGCTCGAGGGGCCGGTACTCTCGATCCGTCGCTTCGGGCGCGAGCCGCTGGTGATGGAGGACCTGCTCCAGAACGAGACCCTGAACGAGCCGATGGCTTACTTGCTGGAGGGCTGCGTCAAGGCCCGGCTCAACGTTCTGATCTCGGGCGGCACGGGTGCCGGCAAGACGACGCTGCTGAACTGCCTCTCCCGGTTCATCCCGGAAAGCGAGCGACTGATCACGATCGAGGACGCCGCCGAGCTCCAGCTGCAGCAGTCCCACGTCGTACGGCTCGAGACCCGACCGCCGAACGCGGAAGGCACCGCCGAGGTCGTACAGCGCGACCTGGTAAAGAACGCTCTGCGGATGCGTCCCGACCGGATAATCATCGGCGAGGTCCGGAGCGGTGAAGCGCTCGACATGCTGCAGGCGATGAACACCGGCCACGAGGGCTCGCTCACCACGATCCACGCGAATTCGCCGCGCGACGCGCTCTCGCGTCTGGAGACGATGATCCTGATGGCCGGCACCAACCTACCGCCCCGGGCTATGCGCGAGCAGATGGCCTCGGCGCTGGATGTTGTGATCCAGGTCGCACGGCTCTCCGACGGCAGCCGGAAAGTCGCCAGCATCTCCGAGGTCGTCGCGATGGAGGGCGAAATCGTAACGATGCAGGAGATCTTCACCTACAACCGTCGCGGCATAACGAGCGAGGGCAAGGTGGTCGGCCAATTCGTGGCATCCGGTGCCCGGCCTCAGTTCACCGACAAGCTGGAGGTCTCGGGGATTCGGCTGCCCAGCGAGATGTTTGTCTGACAATGCTACCGTACGTACTCGTCGTCGTGTTCCTCGTCACCTTTGGCTTAGTCGTCAGCGGCTATGCCTTTCTCAATCGCCGCGCGCTCGCCCGGCATCTCGCGGCCAGGCGCCGCATCCAGACGCCGGGCTACGACGGGAACCCGGACGTCTCGATTTGGCGCGACAGCGCGGCCAGCGCCATTCCGGCCCTGAACAACTGGCTGGATCAACTCTCCCACACGGAGTGGCTACGGCAGGAGCTGCGCGTCGCCGGGGTCGGTAAACGACCGAGCGAGATCATGCTGGGCGCCGGCGTCATGGGACTCGCTGCGTACCTGATCGGCCTCACCGTCCTCGGGACTCGCCTATTGGCGTTGATCTTCGCGCTACTCGTAGCTGCCACGCCCTACGTCTACATCCGGCGACAGAAACGACTGCGCCTGAACAAGTTCGACGAACAGCTACCGGACGCGATGGACATGCTGGTGAACGCCATGCGAGCCGGCTACAGCTTTCAGGCCGCGATGGAGTTCGTCGGTCGTGAGACGCCCGCTCCCTTGGGCGAGGAGTTCGCGAGATTCCACGAGGAGCACCGGCTCGGCGTCGATGTGCGGACCGCTCTGCTCAATCTCCTGGACCGCGTGCCGAGTGTCGATCTCAAGATGTTCGCCACCGCCGTGCTCATCCAGCGGGAGACCGGCGGTAACCTCGGCGAGGTACTGACGAACATCAGCGCTATGCTGAGAGAGCGTTTTCGCATCCAGGGTGAGCTGCGGACACTCACCGCGCACGTCCGACTCTCGGCAAAGATCCTGGGCTTTCTGCCGATCGCCATCGCCGGTCTGACGCTGATGGCGAACCCGGAGTTCGTGGCGCCGCTCTATCTCGAACCAGTCGGCCGCGCCATGCTCGGGGCCGCCCTAGTGGCCCAGGTCCTCGGCTTCGCCGTTATGCATCGCCTGGCCGATATCGAGTTCTGAGGAGGCAACGTGCTTGACCTCGTACTGATAGGTGTCTTCCTGAGCGTGATGTTGCTCGTGCTCTCCGTGGGCCTGGCGCTGAACTCGCGCCGCCAACAGGCATTACGGAGAGCGGTGCGCGCCACGCGCGAGCGCAATCCACAGGCCTTCCCGAGCTCGGGTGACAAGTTCACGCGGCTGGTCCAGAATGTCTTCCAGCAATTCACTTTCCTATTCCCGGACAGCGCCGACCTGCGGTTGAAGCTGGTTCGCGCGGGTTACAGCGGCCGCTCGGCGCCGCTCACTTACAGTTCGCTGCGGGTGATGCTGCTGATTGTGCTGCCGGTGGTGGGTTTCTTGGTCGGCATGGCGGTGAGTAGCTCGATGCAGACCGCATCCTCGTGGGCGGCCGCCGGCATCGTCTTGTCGATCGTCGCGCCGCCGTACTTCCTGGCCCGGCGCGTGAGCCAACGGTCACAGCGGATCCGCAAGCACCTGCCCGACGGACTCGATCTCATGGTCGTGTGCGTCGAGGCGGGTCTGGGATTGGACGCCGCGATCCTCAAGGTATCGGAGGAGCTGACGACCTCGCATCCCGATATCGCTCAGGAGTTCCGTGTCGTGACTCAGCTGGTCAACGCCGGCGTTCCTCGCATCGAGGCATTGCGAGAGATCGCGAAGCGCACGGGTGTAAGAGAAGTCAATGCCTTCGTCAGCACGCTGATTCAATCGGAGCGTCTGGGAACGCCGATCGCGCGCACCCTGCGCCTGCATTCCGAGCAGATGCGCACCAAGCGACGCCAGCATGCCGAAGAGGCGGCCGCGAAGGCACCGATCAAGATGCTCATTCCCATGGTTCTGTTCATTCTCCCCGCTCTGTTCATAGTCGTGGTCGGGCCCGCCATCATCATCCTTACGAAGGTCTTCTCTGGGGTGGTCCAATGAAGATCTCAGCACGTTCCGTCAGCTTGCCGGTTCTCGCGATCGTCACCTCGACGCTGCTAGCCTGCGCGTCGATGCCGCAGCGCCGCTCCGCACCTCCCGAGCAGGCGCGGCCGGCCGCACGGCTCGACATGCATCTGATCGACCGGCTCGGCGCCAGTTGGGCGATCGACTATGTCCAGGTCTATCTGGATGGTTGGCTGGTTTGGCAGGGGGCGCCGGCACCGGGCGGCGGCTTGCTGGGCGGGCGCGAGCTTGCCGGGTCCGGCAAACAGGAGATCTACGTAAGGGTCGTGGCCACGAGGCACGAGCGAGCGAGGGGCGGCCTGGTCTCCAAACGCGAGATGGTCACCATACGCCCTGGAGCCCAGCGCGTGCGGATCTACGTGAAGCGGGACCCATTAGAGCCTGGGAGTTTCAATGTTTCGCTGGACACGGGATGAGCGGGGGACCACCCTCGTTCTGGTGGCCTTCCTGTTCCTAGCTCTGTTCGCCATGCTGGCCGTCGCCATCGATGTGGCGCGGCTCATAGTGTCGCGAAACCAGATGCAGCTCGCGGCGGACGCCGGAGCACTGGCTGCAGCGGTCGCGGTCCTGCAGGGAGATACACTGGGCGCCCCCGACTCGGCTGTCGCCTACGCGCTGGCCAATCACGCCGACACGGCAGCGATGCTCGAGGACTCGGCGGTCGTGTTCGGCGTCTGGGACCCCGTCGCCACCGCCTTCGAACCACGAGCCGTTCCCTGGAACACCAACGCGCTGCGCGTACGCACCGCCCGCTCCTCGACCAACCTCGTCGCCTGGGTCCTCGGATCGCAGCTGACTAGCGCCCGCGCACAGGCGTTCTCGGTGTTCGCGGCGGCTGTAACCGAAACGACCTGCGAGAAGCCCCTGGCTGTAGGCCGCGGACTGCTCGACACGGACGAAGACGGTGTGATCACCGAGGAGGAACGGATTCTGGCGCTGGGCAAGACGTTCGTCATCAAACCGGCCGAGGCCCCGGAGGACGCTCCGAGCTTCTACTACGCGGTCGTCCTGCCGCCGTACTGGGACGCGTCGACAGGCACCTACGCCGTCCTCAACGACTCGATAATCGGAGCCGGCGCGTACCGGGACAACATCGCCACCTGCAACCCCGACCTGGTCGGCGTGGGCGATTCGCTGCTGACGAAACCGGGGGCCAATTTCGGCCCCACCTGGCAGGGGATGAGGGCACTCTGCGGCGAGATCGACGCCGCCGGTACCTGTAACCCAACGGGCGCCTACAGTCCGGACGGCCTGCCCGGCATCCGGATTATGGCTCCCCTCTGGGACGCCCGGGTGAACCCGATCGGTCGCGTGGCCCTCGAGGTCACCGACATAGCCGCCTTCCGGGTAACGTACGTCTACGTCGTTGAGTCGCATGTCGAGGTCGAGGGCATCTTCATCCGGATGGTGGACGGCGGTGCGGCGGAGCCGGGCGTGGGATTGGTGGAACGTCCTATTCTTGTGAGGTGAGGCCCTATGGCATTGACGAGGAAACTGCTCTGGGAGACCAAGGCGCCGCCGCCGGCCACTCGCGACGTGGTGCCGCTGCTGCAGTCGATCGATCGCCGGCTCGGCTACCTGCTGGTAACTCTCTGGGTCTCTATTGCGGCGGCTGCCGCCTTCTGGGTCATTCAGAAGGCCGTTGTGGTCGCAGGATGGTGAGAGCGGCGTGGCACGATTAGTATCGGTCAGTCGAGCCTCCGATCGCCCCGTCCCGCTCCCCCTATTCCTGTCCGCCCTGGCCCTGGTAGCGATATCGTTCTTCGTCCTGGGGCCGCAGAGCGTCGATCCCGATCTCTTCTGGCATCTGCGGGTCGCCGAGCTGGTCGAAGCCGACGGACCGCGTCCGCTGGTCGACGACTTCTCCTATAACTCGGGCCCCGAGCGCTGGATCCCCTATTCGTGGCTCGCCGAGTTGGGGATGCAGGGTGCCGTAAGGAGCCTCGGGGCCACGGCCCTATTCCTGTTGCCGCTCGTCTGCTACGTCGCCACCGTGCTTTTCATCGCCTTGGCGGTGGCCCGCCGCGGCCGGGCTACGCTGAAGGGCGCGTTGATCGTGGTCGTCTTCGCCGCGCTCCTGCTGCCGTTCGTCGGCTTGAGGCCTGCGACCTTCGCGTTCCCGCTTTGCGCGTTCGCGGTCTGGGCCGTCGCCGGGATGCGTAGAGGCGGCCCGCGCTGGGCGGCGCTGATGGTTCTGGTACCGATCACGGCCCTCTGCGCCAACCTACACCTCTATTTCCTATTCATACCGGCCCTACTGGTCGCCTGGAGCGTCGGGGCCTGGTCGAAGCGGACGTTCTCCGGCGAGCGAGAAGCGCTGGTCTGCGTAGCCATCGCCGCGACCTCGCTGCTAGTGGCGCTCGCCGTCAGCCCGTTCGAGCTGGGTCTGCTCGAGGTGGCCAGCTACTACCTGACGAACGATGTGATGGTGAAGAGCGGGGCGATCGTCGAGATGCGGCCGTTCTACCGCCTCGGCCCTCTGGTGCTCATCGCTTCTGCTATTCTGGTGGGCTGGCCGCTGGCGGGCCTGATCTACCGCTTTCGTTTCAAGGCGCGCTACCGGCCCGACCAAGCCCTGCTGATCCTCGCCATCGTGTTGCTTCTAGCGCTCGGGCGCTACGCGCCGCTGGCGGCGATGATTCTGGCGCCGCTCGCCGCCCGCTACGGCGCCTGGCCGCGACTCGCGCCGGTGACCGCACGCCGTACAAGCGCCGTGGCCGCGGGGCTCATGCTGGGCCTGGCCTTGTACGCAGGCCAGATCTTGATCGGTCGCTCTTTCGGTGGCGAGCTGACCCCGCATCTCGAGTCGAAGTCGGGCTACCCCGTGGCGGCAGCCCGCTTCGTCCGCGACTCGGTGCCGCGAATAAGTGGGCGTCTGGTCAACGAGATGGGTTGGGGGGGCTACCTGATCTACGCGCTCTGGCCCGAATACCAGGTGATGATGGACGGCCGCACCCAGGTCTATCCCGAGGCGTTCTGGCGTGCCGCCTACGTGAACGCCACCGACGCCTCGCGGCTCGAGCTGATCCGGCGGGCCGCGGCCGACGTCGCAGTGTTGCCCCACGGCTCGGCCTGGGCCGACCTGCTCGCCGTCGAGCCCGGCTGGCGCCGAGCGTACGGCGACAGAGTCGCGACGGTCTGGATCAACGGGGCGACAGCGCCTCAGACGGCGACCGGCCCCGGACCTTCCGCCCAGCCCCCGATGCGCCGGTAATACCAGGCGACCGCCGCGCCGCTCCCCTTCCAGATCAGCGGTACCGCGATGATGCTGGCGTAGCCGTCGATGGCGTAGTGCCAGCCCAGATGGACGGAGCCGACGAGGACGACGAACAAGTAACTCGTGTAGGCGATAGCGAGCCAGCGGTGGGTCCGCCAGCCGAGGAGAGCGAACAGAACGGGCATGGCGACGTGGAGGCTCGGCATAGCAGAGATCCCCGCAACCGCCTGACCCGTCGGCGACGCGTAACCCTCCCACAGGTAGCTCTGAATTCTGAGAGCGATCAGAGGGTAGCTCTCATCCACGCCGGAGAGGTAACCCATCAGCGGCGCGAACGGGTCGGGCGTACCTACTACGCGCCCGTAGTAGCAGGGGCCGGCCGATGACAGCGCCGTCGCGGCAACCGTGCCGAGGACGATCCACATCACCGCGTAGCTCACGAAGAACTGGGCGCGTAGCATCCGCTCGCGGCTCCACCCTTGCCAGATCAGCGTCAGCGCCAGAACGACGAACCACGCGTAGTAGAGAGAATCGACCGCCTTCGTCAGGGGCGCGTGGCCCAGAATCGGCTGCAGGAGCTGCCAGGGGTGGTGACCGAAATGCAGCATTCGGTCGAGCTCCATGAGGGCTGGGTCCCAACCGAACGGCTGGATGGCCGGGATGGCCGCTTTGAACCCGACGAAGGCGTCCATGAACGGCACCAGCACCAGGTAGGCGACGAAGAGCCCGGCCACGCGCGAGGGCCTCAGGTCGGTTCGCCAGAGCAGCGACCAGTCCGCGGTCGGTCGGCCGCTCGAGCCCGGCGCGCCCCGCTTTCGAAGTCCGAGACCCTTCTGGAAGGCGAAGACGATGAGGTACGAGGCAACGAAGATCGCCGTGACCAGCAGAGCGAAGCCGGCGGCTCCAAGCAGCGAGGAGAGGGTCAAGCGTAGCGTGACGGGCAACCCGAACGCTGCGCCCGCCAGCCAGCTGGCGGCCACGTAGAGAACGACCAGGGTCACCAGCGGAGCCTCGTCGCGCACCAGATGTCGCCCCTCGACTCCCAGGGGCCCAGACCATCCACTCGACCGCAGACTCATGGGCGGTCCGTCCGCGAGCCCTTCTAACCCCCCTCGTAACGCTTGCGCGCCGCTCTGCGAGCCTCTTCCAGCCCCGCACCGAACTCGGGGTACTTGATCGACAGGACCCGGGCCGCCAAGAACGCCGCGTTCTTCGCTCCGTCCACCGCCACGGTCGCCACGGGTACGCCAGGCGGCATCTGCACCGTGGAGAGCAGCGCGTCCATGCCGCCCAGCGACCCCGAGGTCAGCGGCACGCCGATCACCGGCTTGAGCGTGTGAGCCGCCACCGTGCCGGCCAGGTGGTTCGCCATCCCGGCGCAGGCGATGAACACCTCGACGCCCGCTGCCTCCGCGGCCTTCACGTAGTCCACCGCCAGGTCGGGGGTGCGGTGCGCCGAGAGGACCTTGATCTCGCTGGGCACTCCCAGCTCGTCCAGCGTCGCTTTCGCCTTCTCCACTGTGGGCAGGTCGCTGGGGCTACCGGTGAGGATGCCCACCAGGATCTGATCGCTCTTGGCCATTGTGCCTCCGGGATGTAACTGAGAAAGCAGGGAGCCGAGGCGGTCGTCCGAGCGTAATTTGGAGCGCGGGGCGGCGCAGCCGCCCTTCCTGCAAACTAGCCGCGCGACATGGAGCGAGACGACCGCCTCGGCGACCCATGGCCCTGGAGGGACTCGTTCGCGAAGCGGTGAGCGTGCGCAGCGCGCGAACCACCCCCGACCTTCCCTCGAGGGACCTGACCCAACACTTGAGGCGCCGGGCCACCAATGGCCCTGGAGGGACTCGAACCCCCGACCTTCGGTTTAGGAAACCGCCGCTCTATCCGACTGAGCTACAGGGCCGCGCCGCCAAGCCTACCCAGCCCCCTTGACCCGTGTCAATGGTTCTGAAGGTTATCTTCCATGATCCTTATCGACCGGCAGGATTTCGAGGCCCTGGTCCGGGAAGCGCTGGACGATCTGCCCGACGAGTTCGCCGAGCGGCTGGACAACGTGGCGGTCGTGGTGGAGGAGGAGCCGAACCCGGACGTGCTGCGGGAGCTGGGCTTCGACCCGCACGAGCTGGACGACGAGCTGTTCGGGCTCTACACGGGTACGCCGCTCTCCGACCGCGGGGTCGAGTACTCGGGGCTGCCCGACAAGATCGACATCTATATGGGTCCGATCCTGCGCGCCTGTGGGAGCCGAAGCGAGGTGGTGCGGGAGGTCAAAGAGACGGTGATCCACGAGCTGGGGCATCACTTTGGGCTCGAAGACGAAGAGATGCCGTACTGAGTTGGAGTTCGGGAGTTCAGGAATACGGGAGTCGAGGAATCGGGGGATCTGGGAAGGAGATTAGAGAATCCGAGGCATCCGTGGAATCCGTGGGATTCGGGAATTCGATAATCCCTTATTACTTAGCCCCAACCATGGAGTACAGCATGAAAGCCCCAACCCTACTCGTGCTGGCGGCTCTCGTCCTCGGAGCCGTCCCTTACGCAATCGACACCGTCGAGATTACCGAGTGGCCGGTGCCCTGGGAGGCGAGCCGGCCGCGTGACCCGTATGTGGGCCCGGAGGGCCGCGTGTGGTTCGTCGGGCAGCGTGCCGATTACGCGGCCTATCTCGAGCCTGCCACGGGCGAGTTCCAGAAGTACGATCTGGAAGCGGGGGCTGGCCCGCACAACCTGATCGTCGACGACGACGGCCAGGTCTGGTACGCCGGGAACCGTGCCGCCCACATCGGGAAGCTCGATCCGGCGACGGGCGCCATCACCAAGTACCCGATGCCCGACACCGCGGCCAGCGACCCCCACACCCTCGTCTTCGACAGCGAGGGCGACATCTGGTTCACCGTCCAGGGCGGCAACTTCGTCGGCAAGTTGGAGACGGCGAGCGGTGTGGTGAGGCTGGTGCCGGTGCCGACACCGCGGGCCCGGCCCTACGGCATCGTCGTCGACGCGAACGATCGGCCCTGGATCGTCCTGTTCGGCAGCTACAAGATCGCGACGGTAGACCCGGAGTCGTTCCAGCTGGAGGAGATCGAGCTGCCGCGCCAGGACGCCCGGCCGCGCCGGCTGGCTATATCCAGCGACGGCGCGATCTGGTACGTGGACTACGCCGGCGGCCGGCTGGGAAGGCTCGATCCGGAGACGCGCCAGGTCTACGAGTGGGCGGCGCCCGGCGGCTCGGATTCCCGGCCTTACGCCATGGCAGCCGACGATCGCGACCGCCTATGGTTCGTCGAGACGGGGCTAGAACCGAACCGCATGGTGGGCTTCGACCCGGCGATACAGGAGTTCTTCAGTATTACAGAGATCGAGAGCGGCGGCGGTAGCGTGCGGCACATGTTCTTCCACGCGCCGTCGCGGGCCATCTGGTTCGGCACCGATGCCAACACGATCGGCCGCGCGCGGATCCCCTAAGTCGCTCGCCGTCGCTTCCGGGCGCTGGCCGCGGCGGCGCTCGCCCTCGCCACGGTGGCGCGCCCCTACTCCGACCGGCCGCCGCCGGGCCACAGCGGCGGGTTCGGCGAGCCGACCTGCCACGCCTGTCATGGAGATACTCCGCTGAACGGCGGCCCCGGGACGCTACGGCTGGCCGGCCTGCCGGCCGCCTACCAGCCCGGTGCGCGATACAGGCTGACGGTGTCGCTCAACCAGCCACAGGTACGGCGGGCCGGATTTCAATTGTCGGCGCGGAGTCTGGACGGTCGAGTGGTGGGCGCCCGGCGAGTACAGCGCGAGTACAGCGGGCGCGTCGTCTTCCATTTCGTGGCCAATGCGGCCAATGACGACGACTCGGAGTTCGGTGACCAGATCTACGCTGATAGCGTAGTACTCGATCGGGCTCCAGGCTTCCGGGATTACTCCCACCGACCCCGCTCCGGATCCCATTCACCTGTCTCGCCCGCCAGAACCGGATCCAAGAATCCAGCGACATCCCGATAGCCGTTCGCGAGACTGCCGTCGAGACCCATCTCCTCAGCCAACCTGCGATAGGGTGCCGCCCATGCTGAAGACGGGATTGGCAGAGCCTCGGGCCGCCGGTGGCTGGCGCGTACGTCGAACGTGACCTTGATGGCAGCGCGCAGCCGGGCTCCATCGACCCTGGTGCTCGAACTGATGATGAGCAGGTCGACCAGGTCTTTGACACGGCTGCTCGAGCGGCCGCCCGAGTACTTCCGCGTGTAGGCGTGCAGCTTCTCCGCCACGTGTTGCTCCAACGGCAGCCCCGGGACCTCCACGGGCCCCAACCCCGCAAAACGTAGAAGATCAGGTCCCATCAGGCGGTCCGGCTCCCACAGGGCAGGGTCGCTAAAGCCAACGTCGATGATCGCCGTCTCGAACTGCCTCCCGGCTAGGGTCGCCTCGGCCCTGAACCTGGCAGCCGCCCCTTCCAGCTCGGGATCGGAGAGCCGCGCTCTTTCGATCGCGAAGACGAAGTGGTCGCCGAGCTCCAGCCGCTGGAGAGCCAGGAAATCCTCAGTGGCGGCATCCAGGTCGTCCTGCCGGGCGAGATCCATATCCTTCGTCGCTCGCACCCGGCCACCCAACCGGAAGTCCAGGGCAAGCGCCCCTTTGAGGACCCAGCGACTCGGGGCCACCACGTTGAGTCGTGCCAGCAGCCGATCGAATACGACCAACTTCCTGAGCCGGACAAGCGACACACTGCGACCCCGAGCTTCACGCGCCAGATGGTCTTCCAACGCGGCTCGAAAGCCGGAAGCAGACCGATACCTCAAAACTCCCCGCTCGGCTCGAGGGCACGTTCCACGAGCCGGCGGACCCGCCCAGGTCGGGCACCGGCTGCCTCCCGAAGCTCGCTCGCCGTCGTCATCGCCCTGTCAACGGCATCCCGCACAGCTTTCTCGATTTGTCCCGGCTCGGTGCCCCACTCCGCGGCGTCGAGGATCGACCGGGCGGGACCGGTCACCCGCATCCCCAGCCGACGGACGATCTCATCCTCGCCGGGCGGCCGTTCCGTCGTGTGCACGGTGACCCCCGTGGGGGCCCGATACCAACGCCGGCGACGCGGCAGCGTGACGTGGATCGAATCCGGTACGACGTCCGAGAGGTCGAGCAGCTCGAGGGCGGTCTCGTGGGATACGACCGCCACCTCCGAGCCCGCCGCCAGCCAGGCCGCCACCACGTCTCCCCGCGGCGAGCTCGGATAGTCACGCAATCGGTAAACGCCTCTGTGCACCCGTATGAACCGCCCGTTCTTCGCATGGTGCGACAGGAGGGCCCGGCTGTAGCCGCAGGCCCGAGCCTGAGCGGCAGTGAAGTGGCCGCCCTGCTCGGAGGCGATCTGGAAGAGCTGTTGTCGAGCCGACGTTGCGTCATTCATATGTCAAATAATACTTTATATATACATGACACACAAGCGCGCCTCCGCCACTGATCCGGCCCTTGCTGATATGCGCTATATCGGGGAAGTTCCACCCGTGCCCGCGTGATCGAGCAACGCCTTGCCGTGAGGCCCAGCAAGGAGCGAAGACCAATGAGCACTCGAATCCGGGATTGCCTGGAGACGGGACCGCTGCTGCTGGCGGCTGTTGCCGCTTGCGCAGAGTTCGGGGAACCGGTGATGCAGGACAGCGGCACGACCGCCGAGTTCCGGGGACTCAGCGCGGCGAGCGGCGATGTCGTCTGGGCTGGCGGGAGAGGCGGCGTGTTCGCACGCACCGTGGACGGTGGGGCGACCTGGGCCGTGGACACCGTGGACGGTGCGTCCACGCTGTTCTTCATCGATGCGCACGCGGTGGACGCCAGCACGGCCTACCTGTTGGGCACCGACTTCGAGGGCGGCGAAGCGCGGATCTACAAGACGACGGACGGCGGCTCGACCTGGACGCTGCAGCACCGCGACACGACACCCGGCGTCTTCTTCGACGGCATGGCGTTCTGGGATGCAGCGCACGGCGTAGCGTTCAGCGATCCGCTGGACGGCGGCCTGCTCATCGTCACCACAAATGACGGCGCGAGGTGGAGTCGGGTGCCGCAGGAGAACGTGCCGCCGGCGCTTCCCGGCGAGGGGGGTTTCGCCGCCAGCGGCACGGCGGTCGCCGTCTACGGGAGCGACCACGTCTGGATCGGGACGGGCGGCGGAACGGTCGCTCGGGTCTACCGCTCCAGCGATCGCGGCCGCACCTGGCAGGTCGCCGAGACGCCGCTCCCCAGCGGCCCCACCGCCGGGATATTTGGGATCGCCTTCCGCGACTCGCTTAACGGTGTCGCCGTGGGCGGCGACTACACCCAAAGGACCGAGCCCGGCGCCAACGTGATCCGCACCGCCGACGGCGGTCTCAGCTGGACGAGCGCCGCCTCCTCGCTGCCCGCCGGCTGCCGCTACGGCGCGACCTACGTACCCGGCACGCGGGCCCAAGTGCTCGCCGCGACGGGCCCCTCGGGCTGGGGGCTCTCCCGGGACGACGGTGCGACCTGGACCGTAGTGGATACCGTGGGGTACAACTCCATCGCTGCCGCCCCGTCGGGCGGCGCGCTCTGGGTCGCGGGTGTGGAAGGCCGGATCGCCCGACTCTCCAAGTAGTTATCCCCGTTGACCTTGAGGGTGGCCGCCCCGAGCCCGGCGGCGCCTCCCAAGACCACCCCCCCGCCACATAACCGAGACGCTGTAGCCAACGCCCTGCGGGCGTTTCGCACGCCATCCCGCCGCCGGGGCAACCAACTCGGGGGAGCCCATCATGGAGGAGAACACGCCGAAGTCCGCGGAAGACGCACTTCACAAGATCAAGACCTTCATCCTCAAGCAGATGCAGGAGGGTGCCGATAAAGAGACCGTGAAGGTCAGGCTGATGGCCAGCGGCGTCCGCGAGGAGGTCGCCGGCGAGTTGGTCGAGCAGGCCTTCGCAGCCTCACCAGAGCCGGTCGTAGACGAGGCTTTCAAGACGCACTCGCTGCTACCGGCGATAATCGGCGGCGGCTTGGCTGCGGTGGCCGGCGGCCTAATCTGGGGTCTCATCGTGGTGACGACGGGCTACGAGATCGGTTGGATCGCCTGGGGCGTCGGTGTGCTGGCCGGGACGGGCGTCGTGATGTTCGCCGGCGGACGCAAAGGCCTGCCGCTACAACTCATCGCCGTAACGTCGGCGGTGCTGGGCATCCTCATCGGCAAGTACTTCACCTTCTACTCGGCGCTCAAGGAGTACGCCGCCGAGGAATTCGGTGCCGAGGTGGTGGCCCAGATGTCGATGCTGTCGCCCGGTGTGGTCCAGATCTTCATCGAGAGCGTGGGCGCCATGATGAGCGGCTTCGATGCGCTCTGGGTAATACTCGCCGTCGGAACCGCCTGGGGCATCCCAAAAGCGAAGGGCCTTCAGCCAGCAGAAGCAAAGTAGGAGTACGAGTACGATTGCGATTGCGAGCACGAGCACTCGCTCCTGCTCCTGCTCGTAATCGCGATTGTACTCGTACTTGTAATCCTAGTCGACAAAACCAACCGACCGGCAATTCCCCCCGCACGCGCAGCAACCGGAAGGAGAACAGAACGATGCGCAGGAATCGGGTTGAGGGGATCCGGGATAAATACGATCCCGCTGGCGAGTTCTGCGTCGAGCCGAAGCGCCGCACGGCGCTACTGGCGATCGAGGAGGTGCTCGGCGGCCGCGAGGCAACGACCGGCACGCCAACCCCTGAGCTACCGGCGTCCTTACCGACGCCGCCGCAGGCGGTGCCGCGGACAGGAAGAGCGGCGTCCCCGTGGGTGACGCGGCGCCGGCGGCGACGCAGGAGCAGGCGCGCCAAGCGGCGGCCGCTGATCGTCGCCGCGACGTTGGGGCTGGCGCTTTGCATCGGCGCGCTCGTCGGCTCGGGCGCTTTCAACGCCCGCGACCGGTACAACGCGCAGCTTATCGCCGCCCAAGAAGGCGCCGCCCAAGTCTACGAGCTGCCGGAGGTTCAGGGTCACCCCGGCGCCGCACCGTCGCGGGAGCGATCCGGCTCGATCCGTGAGTTTTTGGGCATGGCGAGCGCTTTCTAACGACTTACAGCTACGAGGTGCAGCCGGAGGCCAACCAACAGGGCGTAGTTCCGTTCTCCTTCCTACGCCGCCCCTTCGGCTGCACCGAGTATCCTACCGCGCTCACGGTTGCCTGAAGAGGAACCCCAGGTAGCCTTCCAGCCAGAAGTAGTCCGACTCGTCACCGCCGCGCAAAACCATGTGGAAGCTGAAGCCGATATTGACGGCGAAGTGCTCGGTGACCGGGTACTCGATGCCGGTCCCCACCTGCAGGCCGCCGTCCCAGCGGCGGGCCGAGGTCTCGCGCTCTTTCGACACGTAAGCACCCAGCCCCAAGAGAGCGAACGGGTAATACGGCCCCCACTGGCCGAGCGCCTTGGCGAAGGCCTGCATTAAGATGACGCCCTCGTTATCGGCGACGCCGGGTCGTTCGGCGTCGAAGGAGTGGAAACTGAGCTGGCCGCCTACGCGAACCAGCGGTGAGACCGGGTACTCGCCGCGGCCGCCGGCCACGGAGCCGGGATCGTGGTAGACGTTCATGTTACCGATCGGCCAGCCTGCGCCCAAGAAGACGTTGACGTAGAAGTGGCGCGGGTCGGGTTCCGCCTCCTCCTGCGCCCGGGTCGCCGCCGGGGCGAGTAAGATTAGCAGCAGCGAAGTGAGCGCGAGCCGTCCGCTCATTCCGTTTCGCTCCTCCGGTCCGTCCCGGTAAGCGTGCTCACGTAGGCGGTGAGCAGGCGCGAACGCAGGTCGCCGACGCTCCTGTCGCGGCTGCGCAACAGCGCAGCGTAGAAACGCTCGGCCTCCTCCAGCTGGCCGCTGCGTAAGAGAGCGATCGTCCCACCGTCGTGCAGCTCGTCGGTCGTTATATAAGCGTAGCGGTGGGCCTCCGCCTCGAGCAGCCGCTGGGCGGCGGCTGCTGCCTCCTCGAAGCGCCAGCCGGCGAGGCCATGCCTAAAGATGACGACGTCGCGCACGACCTCGGGCCCGTCGTGCCGGTCGATGAAATCGAGGGTCGAGCGGAAGAAGTCCTCGGCGGCGAAGCCGGCGGTGCCCGCGTGCAGGTCGCGGTCGACCTCGCGCAGGTCTCTCAGCCAGACCGTCCAGTCGGCCGGCTCAGCGTCGACCTCGAGCAGCGCCGCCCATGCCGCCCGCCGCTGGCGCGCCTCGCCGACGGCGGCCGGCATCCGGGCGCTGTCGGCCGCCTCGAAGCCTGGGTTGCCATTCAGCGCCGAGGCCACAGCCAGCGCGCGCAGGCGCGGCAACGCCGGGACCGGCGGCGGACCTTGCATCGCGGGCGCGGCGCGCCGGCCGAAGAAGGGTGCCGTGAACTCGAACGGCTGGATCGGCAGGTAGAGGAAGCCGGCGGCCGCCCGCTCGAGGAAGCGGACGCGCTCGGCCATGAGGTCGAGCACCGGATAGAAGTCGGAGTTCGGCTGCTCCCAATAGTCGAGCAGCGGTGCGAGGGCCGCGCGGTGGGTGAGGCGCGTGCTCTCCAGCGCACTGGGCCTGATGAGGTCGGAGCCACAGTAGTCGGCCACGATGTCCGGGAATCGGAAGACGGACCAGTCGGGCGCGGGAAGCTGGTCGGCGACGGTGGCGACGACGAGCATGTCGGCCGCCTGGGTCAGGAAGATCTCGTAGTCGCCGAAACTGTGATGGATCGCGGCGAGCACGCTGAGCACGAGGCCGTCATCGATCTCGTAGAGGTGCAGCCACTGACCGAAGACGCCGCCCTCGGACAGGTAGCCCGTGATGTGCTCGTAGAACTCGGCGGCGAACAGGCTGGCGATCCCGCTGACCCACGGGTTCGACGGCTCGGAGAAGATCACGTCGTACCGGCGCGGGGTCGAGGCGAAGTAGGTCTTCGCGTCCTCGATCACGATCCGCGAGCGCGGGTCGTCGAAGACGCGCCTGTTCGCCGGGTAGAGGACCCGCGACGCGTTGATCATCTGCGGCTCGATCTCGACGGTGATCACTTTCTCGAGCCCGGGCGCCCCGAGCAGGAAGTGGGACGACATGCCCGAGCCTTGGCCGATCACCGCGGCGACCCTAGCGTCGGGGTTGTGGGCTAGGGTGAAGAGCGGCGCCAGCGACTGGGTCGCGGCGTCGGTCATCAGTGGGACACGCAGCACCGAGTCGTTGCACGGCTCGAGCCAGGACGCGGCGAGCGAGGCGTCCGGCTTGCCGTTGGTGCGGAGCGTCAGGTCGCCCGTGACCGCATGTCGGTCGACAGAAACGGTGGCCGTGCGCCCGTCCTTATAGAACAGCTCCTCCCAGGTGCCCGGCTCGGCGATCGTGCCGTAGCGGTAGACGCCGCTGTTGAGCAGCCGGTGGTCGAAGTTCTTGGTGAAGGCGCCGACGGCGAAGGCGACGACGGTGGCCGCGATACCGACGTACGAGAGCCGCAGCGCGAACGGGCTGCGCCGGCGGTCGATGAAAAGGATCACGGCACCCAGCGCCATATCGAGGGTCGCGCCGCCGACGATGAGACCCTTGAGCCCGATGAGCGGCATCAGCAGGAAGCCGGCGGCGGCGACGCCGACGATGGCGCCGAACGTGTTCACACCGTACACGCCGCCGATCGACCGCTCACCGGCGCCGGCGACCAACAGCGTGCGGGTGATGAGCGGCAGGGTCATCCCGGCGCAGAACGATGCCGGGAACATGATGGCCAGACAGATGGCGTAGCGGGCCAGCGTGAAGCCGACGTAGCCGCCCTCCGAGCGAGCGAACGTGCTCATCAGGTCTGCGGTCCAGTAGAACGAGGCGCCGTAAAGGCCGAGGGTCGCCAGGGCGCAGATCCCCATGGCCAGCTGCACGACACCCAGCGCCCGCAGCGGGTAGCGCCAGCGGTCGGCGCGCCGGCGCACCCAGAACGAGCCCAGCGCCAGCCCGAGGATGAAGGCGGAGAGCATCAGCTCGAACGAATGGGTCGCGCTGCCCAGCACCAGCGCCAGCATGCGCAGCCAGCCGATCTCGTAGGCGAACGATGCGACCGCCGTCCCGAACGCCACCGCCAGCATCAGCCGCACCAGCACATCGGCGGAGAGCAGCGAGGCGCGGGCGTCGGCGGCGACCGCCTCGACCCCCGTCTCCACCTGCAGCACCTCCTGCGCCGGGTAGCGGCTGGCCACGGCCGTCGTGATCCCGGCGACGACGACGTTGATGACGGCGGCGCTCAACAGCGTGCCAGGCAGACCGACGAAGCCCAGCAGGAAGAACCCGGCGAACAGGACGCCCACCGCGGCGCCCAGGCTGTTGGTGAAGTAGAGGATGGCCAGCACGCGGCCCGGCTGGGCCCCGGGGCGGCGCAACACGCCGGCGGCCATCAGCGGGAACGTCGCGCCCAAGAGCACCGACTGCGGCAGGATGAGGGTCGCGGCCAGCGTCCACTTGAAGAGGTTCAACAAGCCGGAGCCGGTGAGCGCCGGGAATACGGAGTTGTAGGCGACGCTCGTCGTGGCGCCGAAGATCTCGTGGAAGAAGAGACCTATGACACCGGCGATGAGCTCGGCGCCGACGTACCACTTGAGCGGATCGTGCAGTCGCTCGGAGCGGGCGCCGGCGATCAGCGCGCCCAGCGCCATCCCACCCAGGAAGATCGCGATCACCAGGACCTGCGCGTAGGCGCTGTGCCCGAGGAACAGCGCCAGGTAGCGCGACCAGATCATCTCGTAGATGAGACCGGCCGCTCCCGATAGGGTGAAGACCGCGTACAGGGTGAGTCGCATGTTCCGCATAGGCTCGCTCGCGGGCGTAATAGGTCTCGCTGATGTGTTTCGGGGTTTGCGCCGGCGGGAGGGGAAAGGGGCGCGCGCGGGTTATGCGAAGATACCGAGCACGAGGCGTAGGGTCAAGTCAGGTACTGACTTAGGTGATCTGCCGCAAGTGACGTCGGGGCAGTCGTCTCGCTCCGGCCTCCCCCGCGCTCCCGGCTGCGCCGCGATCGCGGGCTCGCTAACACCAGCTCCGCTCGACGACCCGCCCCGACGCCCACCTGGTCCAGTGGAATCCGACGGTCCTGTCTTTACGTTCCGAATGGCCTCCCGCGCGATGCTTGCGCCCGCGCCGGCGCGATCTGAGCAGGCTCGAGGCGCGTCCGGTCCTGAGCGAAGCAGCCGGGCGCCATCAGGTTACCGACTGACGTACAGGGGACGTGCTGAAGGCTCAACGAGTGACCGAGCTCGTGCGCGAGAATGCGGCGGCCGTCGGTGGCGGGGTCCTGCGGGCCGATGGGGCCGTTCTCGGGGAAGATGACGGCGCCGCGGAAATCGAGATAGACACCGCCGGCGAAGTTGCCGAAGTCACGGACGATGAAGACGTTCCACTTGCCCGGCAGCACGTTGTCACCCGGCAGGATGGATGCGAGGACCTCCCCGGTGATGGGGATGGCTCCGCTCAGCGCCGCTATGAACGACGTCCCGTCGAGGGCCGGCTCACGAACCACCGACTCGACGCGCCAGGTGATGCCCGCCTGCGACCATATCTCGTTCACGCCCTCGAACAGCACGGCCACATCGGACTCGGTCAGCGTAGCGTCGAGCGCCGCGAACTGCTCCGACTCGAGCAGATGGACCCGGACACCGAGCGTAATATTCTCGAGCTCACCGGGGTCGCTGATCGTACCCGCGCCGTCGCTACAGGCGACGGCACCGAAGGCGAGCAGCAGAATGGGAGCGATGCGAGGGAAGCGTTTGGTCGTGTTACGCAGCATGGTCCCGTATCTATCCAGTTGAGGAGTGTTCTAGTTCGACTCACGGACGTGATCCTAGAACAGACTGTAGCTGGATCCGGTTTCGGGGGGACGTGGGGCGCCCGAACCATGCCGGGAGGAGCCGGGGGACCGACGAGCGGAGCTGGCGTTAGCGACCCGGCTCAGATCCTCAGGAAGAGTCTGTGGGTGGTCTGCTGGACAACCTTTCGGGAACCACGGACCTCGACTGCCGGGTCGGCCGGAGCGAGCGGTCCCCCGGCTCCGACCTCCTGCCTACCGAGAAGACCGAGTCACCCGAAGCGTGAGTATCTCGTAAGCTCCGAGCTCGATCGCGCCCTCGAGCAGCTCGAGTGTGGCCCCCCGGACATCCGCTCGATGCACTAGCAGCGGGCCGCCGCCGGGACCACGCAACGTGACCGCATCGGTCTCCTGCCCCGGATTGTAGAGCCGCACGATGGACCCGGAGCCGTCGGCGGCAATCTGGAGCGAGGTGACGACGGCGCGCTCGGCAGCGATGGTGAACGGCGGGTCGACGCGCGGCGCGGCGCGCTCGGCAGGTACGGCGATGAGCGGCTGGGCGATCCCCCTGGCGAAGCGTTCAGACTCCGCTTCGTCGAAGCTGCGGTGCGGGCGCAGCGAGTAGCGGAACTCGTGGGTGCCGTCCTGCGCCGCCTTGTAGTTGGTCTCCCAGTAGTTGTTCATCGGGTAGGAGAAGAGCGTGGCCGACGGCTCAATCTGCTCGAGCCAACCGGCGACGATGGCGTCGGTCCTGATGGCGCCGAATTGGATCAGCGGCGCGTCGATGCTGGTGAACGTGACGCCGGCATCATCGCCCTGGATCGCCGCCCAGCGCTGCAGGCTCATGTAGTTCTTCGATGAGCCGGGCAGCTGATCGTCCTCCAGCCGGAAGGAGCCCCAGGGGACATCGACCCGCACCACGGGATCGTCGATGTCGAAAGGATAGCGGTAGAGCACGGCCTCCGGATCGTAGACGAGCGACTTGTCGATCGTATTGATGATGTCGACCCGATCGAGGCCGCCGTACAGGCGGAACTCGCTGCAAACGCCCGAGCTCGCCCCCGGCGCCGCATCGGCGACCACCTCGAGGCTCGAGACCAGGGGTCCGCGTTCCTTGAGCCTGACCGTGACCGGGCCGGCCGCCGTCGCCGCGTCCGCCGGGTCGCGGCCCGCCACGTAGATGTACTGGTTGAGCCCCGGCGCGTCGGCCACCAGCTCGCGGGCCGCCGGGCGGTAGACCAGCGAGCCGACGGTCCCGCGCAGCGTATCGACCTCGAGGCGAAGCTCATCGTTGGCGATCACATTAGCCGGTAGGCCGGGAGCGGGAGCGGCGTCGACAGCACCGGGCTCGATGAGGAAGCGTCGAGCACCGAACGCAGGGACATGCTCCGCCAGGAACGCCAGCTCGCCGCTATTCAACCGCTGCGAGAGCACACGGCGGCCCGACTCATCCAGCACGCGGTCGCCGCGCCGGCTGACGTCGGCGTCCAAGACCACCACATCGGTCCGCGGCCAGCT
>CAYFSW010000067.1:0-55784 GCA_964345885.1 uncultured Gemmatimonadota bacterium
TAGCGGAGCGCGCGGTCCAGGTCGCCCAGCGCGTAGTGGCCGGCGCCCAGGTTGCCCAGCACCGCTGCCTGACACGCCTGATCGTCCAGCGCGCGGCAGAGCGTGAGGCTGCGCTCCCAGAGGCGGAGCGCGGTCTCCGGCCCCTCGCGGTAGTACGCCTCGATCCCGGCGCGGCGGACGCTGTCGGCCTCCAGCGCCTCGGCACGCTCACCGCTCGACCAGCGGGCGAAGCGCTCGACCTTGCGGATCAGAAAGGAGTCGGACCAAGCCTGGGCGTAAACCTGCGCCAGCAGCTGAGCCTGTTCGAGGAACCGCACCCGGTCCATGGCGTCATTCGCCTGGACGGTGAGCTGGAACAGTTGGTCGAGTGCGTCGCGCGAATCGTTTGGGCGGGTTTGAACCTCCTGTAGCAGCCGGTTCTCGTCACCGGCCTGCAGGAGGGCCACGATGTCCGGCGAGCTCGCCGGCTCCTGGCTCCATACGGTTCCAGGGATGGCGACGAGTAGGCCGTGAAGCAGGGTCGTGATCAGCAGACCCTTCATGCTGTTGTCCTGTTATCAGCGTTCGGAGATTTCGAAACGCACGAGTTCGGAGCTGACCCAGCGGTCCCAATCGACACGAGCATCTACACTCCAGAGATAGGGAACACCGGACTCCAGCCGTGGCGCGTCCGGGAGCCCTACGTGGGTCTCCCGGGTTTCGACCTCCCAGACCACATCACCGGAGACGTTGTAGAGCGTGAGCTTGTAGAGGTCGGCGGAAGCTAGAGGCGACCAGCGGAACTCGGTGACCGTCCTGACCTCGCCGATCGGGGCCTCCACATCCGGAACGTCCACCGTCTCCACGGCCGGATCCCGGTGCGGCAAGGTCTCTTCGCCCGGCTGGAAGATCAGGACTCCCGCCAGCACAGCGGCGATAGCGGCTGCGGCGGCGCCGACCCTGGCACGCCGGCCAAGCCAGCGCCCCCGTAGCGTGGCAGGGCTGACGTCGGGTGCCTGTGCAGCCTCCTGCACCTCTGGGAGCACGTCCCTGATCGCGGCCGCCAATCTCAACTCGTTCTGGCAGCGCGGGCAGGTCAGGTAGTGCGACTCAAAGGTCTCGGTCTCGTCCTCGGGCAGCGTTTCGGCCAGGTAGCGCTCGATCAGCCCTTCGTCGACTACCGCGTCACAGGTCAGTGGTTCAGCCAAGTTCTCCTCCGCACACGCTCACTCTTCGGTTCATCCCCCTATTGATCTGTCTCGGAAGACCTCGAATCGTGACCGGTGGCTGAGGCGCGCGAGAACGCCTCGCGCAGCCGGCGCAGGGCGCGGGACTTCCGCTTGCGGATCCGCAGCGCCGGCTCGCCCAGCCGCTCGGCGATCTCGAGCGGGCTGAGTCCCTCGAAGAACGACAGATGCAGGATGTCGCGGTCCGCCGCCGACAGCCGGGCCAGCGCCCGGCGGACACTGTCCCGCTCTTCGTCGCTGATCAGGGCACTCAGGGGATCGTTGCCGCCGGCACCGTGCTGGGTCTCCGGCACGGCATCCAGCGGGGCGCTGCGCTGGCGGGCGTGGTGGGCGTCGGCGATAACGTGGCGGGCGATGCCCCGGACGAAAGCCCCGAGCTTCTCGGGGTCGCGGGGCCGG
Source organism: uncultured Gemmatimonadota bacterium (assembly GCA_964345885.1). Lineage (GTDB taxonomy): Bacteria > Gemmatimonadota > Gemmatimonadetes > Palauibacterales > KS3-K002. The sequence goes on from CAYFSW010000067.1 coordinate 1,626, forward strand.
CCGTCCCGCAGAGCCTCCAGGGCGCGCACCAGCGTCTCCTGGACCGCCTCCTCGGCCGCCTCGGGATCGCCGAGGGCGCGGAGCGCCATGATCTGGAGTCCGAGCCGTAGCTGTTCGAGCGCCGCCAGCTCCGGCTTTCCGCCAGGGGGTACCACGACTGCCTCCCCGGTCAGGATTGCGGGCACACGGATGGTGCGCCCGCTGGGGCACAACCGGTGAGGACGGGCCACAACGATTGGGGCTTGTGTTACAACCTTGGCCCCGGCCGGGCCCCACGCAACCCTGGGTCGTCCAGGGATCCCGGTGAGCGTTGTCACGTTCGGGTGTCACGATCCGGCTCCCCGGCAGACACATCTGATGAGGGGACAATGTGCAGACAACGAGAATGGGACGGCTCGAGCGATGGCACTTCACCGAAAGGAGTCGGTCTTATGAAGCGCATCATCCCATTTGTGCTGCTGGCCTTCGTGGCGGTGGGCTGCGAGAGGGACGGCCCCACCGTCCCGGTCGACGGCCCTGAGTTCGCGAAGGGCAAGCCCAACTGTGACGTGGACCCGAGTCACCCGTCGTGCAAGGATGACGGCGGAGGTGACGGGGGTGGAGGAAAGGCGGTCTACAGCTTCGTCTGGCCGGAGACCCCGGAAGCGGCGCAGGAGTTGGGCGGTGACTGCTGGCGGCCCCACTGGGAAGAGGGGTACGAGGACAACCCTGAAGAGCACCCGGAGAACCCGTATGGTAGGACTTGGCGGTGCCCCGTCGGCGGGGACCCCACGCTGGCATTCCGCGTCGTCGATAGTGACGGCAACCTCGTGGCTGGAACGGTGACGTTCCTACGCTGTGAGGACGAAGGGGGAGTTCCCCAAACGTGGCACTACTGCGGTGTCCGCCACAAAGACCGGAGGTCCTATTCGGCGAACCAGTACGGAGATCCGGTTCCTGTGGTCGACGGCATCGTCGGGGTGACGCTCTTAGGGGAGGACCGGGTCGTCCTGCACGAGTTCCCCATTCAGGGACCGGGGGACCAGTACGGTTGGGGCGGAATGCGCTGGTACTACGACGCCGGTGACGGGAAGAAGCCCGAACTGGAGAGCAACTGGTACAACTTCATGCCCCCGTACGGGTATCAGGATTAGACAGGCGAGGCGTTCGGCTGATCCAGGTGCGGACAACTCGGAGCCCAGTCTCTCAGCTGAGAGACTGGGCTCCACTGCATCGGGGAGCCCGAACCGACGCCGGTATCGGCTGCGTAGTGATGACGTGGTGACCCGATCAGGTGAGCGAGTCGGCCGGCATGGTTCCCTCAGCGGCCACTGGACAGGGCCCAGACCAGAACCGCTGCCATTACGCGAAGCCAATCCGCCAGAGAAGAGTAGGTCCGCGGCTGGGAACTGTTGCGCGGTTCCGGCGCAAACAAATGTCGTTCGAGATCGTTACGATACAGATCGCAAATCCTCGCTGCGCGTCGTGCCATGTCTTTCCTTGATCTACCGCGGCGGGTACGGCTGCGGAGGATCGGACAGGGGTTGGCGGGGCCAGGGGAGGTTCCACGCCGACCTGGCCAAGATGCATCCTGCGGGCCAGCGGGAGCGGGCGCCGGCTATCTGTTGAAAGATCGGAGGATAGCTCGCCGGCGTTTCGAGCGGCTGGCAGTCAGGCCTTGCACCGACGCCACAAAAGTCAGAGGAGACTGTAGCGGGGCCTCGGCGCGTTGCCGGTACCGGGACCGAGGACTGGGCCTTGACCTGCGTCTGTCTGTGGGAGAGGATTGTAGCTTCACAGTATCGCCCTGACCAAACGTGGATATCCGCACTAAGCTCGTCTTCGCCCTTGTGGCGGTCTCACTGGGCAGCATGCTCGCCCTCGGTGCCGTGGCTTACACGGCTGCCGGCGGTCTCCTGCAAGAAAACACACTTCGCCAGCTCAATTCGCTCGCTGAGACCAAGAAGCAGGACCTCGAGAGAGTCTTCCTGGGTTGGCAGGATCGCGTCAGACTGATCGCCAGCCGGACCCAGCTCAGATCGAGCCTGAGTACCTTCAACCGTACAGGGAGTCCGGCCGAGCGAGAGCGGATCGGGCGGATCCTGGATGACGCGCGTCGCGCTGCAGGTACGGTGCAAAGACTCACCGTATACTCCATCGATCGACGACCCGTTGCATCGACTGGTGAAGCGGGGGTAGCGGGGCCGTTGGACCTGGAGGCCGCGCGCCTGCCCGACGGCGAGCTGCCGGTCTACGAGGGAGTTGTTGACGACGAGGAAGACGGACTTCGCATCGGCTTCGTGGCGCCCCTGTGGTGGGAAGGTGAGCAGGTCGGAGCGCTCTTGGTCCGGTTAAGCGCTGAGGAGCTCGTGGATGTCACGCGAAACTTCATCGGGCTGGGAGAGACGGGCGAGACACTTGTCGTGCTTCCTGGTCGAGCGGGGAGTGTGCGGGTCCTCCGTTCAGCGCGCCCCGGGCCCGATGAAAGGCCCGGCCGGGTGAGCTTTGTACAGGTAGACGATCCGGCCGCTCTGATGATGATACGCGCAGATTCGGTCTACTCCGAGAACCTCATTGATCAGCGCGGCCGAGCGGTCTGGGCGGCGACCCGCTACCTGCCCGAGGTAGACTGGGGACTGATCGTGAAGTTCGATGCCGCCGAGGAACGAGAGCCGATCAAGAGGTTCCGAAGTGATCTGGTGCGACTCGGTCTCTCGCTCTCGGCCTTCGCTATCGTGGTCGGGATCTTCCTCGGCTTCCTGTTCGCCAAGCCGATACACGATCTCGCCGGGACGGCTGACCGAATCCGTGTTGGTGAACTCGACGCTCGAGCCAGGGTTCGCAGCCAGGACGAGATCGGACTCCTCGCCCGCACGTTCAATCAGATGGCGGAGGAGCTGGAGCGACAGGTCGTGCTTTTGCACGAGTTCGAGAAGTTCTTCGACCTGTCGCTGGACATGCTGGTCATCGCTGGGACGGACGGCTACTTCAAGCGTGTCAACCCGGCGTGGGAGCGGACGTTGGGGTGGACGAGCGAAGCGCTGCTCAGCCGGCCGTTCGTCGACTTCGTGCACCCGGACGATGTCGAGCCGACCCTCCGCGAGATCGAGAAGCTCTCCCAGGGCATCCCCACCGTCTCGTTCGAGAACCGCTACCGCTGCGCTGACGGCACCTACAAGCACCTGTTGTGGACCTCGTTTCCCGAAGAGGAGACGGGGCTGCTCTACGCGGTCGCTCGCGACGTTACCGAGTTCAAGAAGTCGCAGGAACAGCCGCCGGCCGCCGGCGAGCCCACCGACCCTGCCTAGACGTGGCCTACGTCGAGCTGTTAGGTGGTCTTATCTACCTGCTCATGGGGGGTGATTTCTTGGTCCGTGGCGCGGTTGCCATGGCGCGCCGCGCCCGGGTACCGGCGCTCATCGTGGGACTCACCGTGGTCTCGTTGGGGACATCGCTGCCGGAATTGGTCGTCAGCATTCAGGCTGTCCTGGCAGGCTACCCGGGGATGGCCATCGGTAACGTCGTGGGGAGCAACATCGCGAACGTCCTGCTGGTCGCCGGCGTGCCGGCTATCGCCTATCCGCTCGCCTGCGATCTGAGCTTCGAGCGACGCAACGCGTCGATCATGCTGGGCGCCAGCGTCATCTTCGTCGTTCTCTGCCTGGTCGGCGATCTCGGCCGAGTAGCCGGAGTCATACTTGTGTCGGGGATGACCGTCGTCACGGCCTACACGGTCTGGACGGCACGGCGAGCGCGTCGGGAGATCGAGGCGGCGTCGCCGATGGAATGGGTCCTCGGGCTGCCGAATAGGACGTGGATGATCGGCCTGTTCCTCGGGGTCGGGGTTGTCGGGCTACCCGTCGGCGCCAGGCTGATGGTCGGTGCCGCGGTCGAGGTTGCCGCGGAGCTAGGTGTCTCCGACGCGTTCGTCGGGCTGACGATCGTGGCGGTCGGGACGTCGCTCCCCGAGCTGGCGACGATCCTAGTCGCCGTCGTCAGGAGGGAAACAGAGGTGGCGGTCGGGACCGTAACCGGCAGCTGTGTGTTCAACATCCTGGCTATCATGGGAGTGGCCGCGCTGGTGAGTCGGTCCCCGATACCGGTGCCCAGCGGCTTTGCCACCCTGGACCTGCCGGTGATGCTCGGCGCCGCGTTCGCGTTGGCGTTCCTCGTTTGGCACCGCAGATCGATCGGGCGAGCGGCGGGCATAACCTTCGTGGCCGGCTACTGCGCGTACCTGGTGGCGCTAATCGGTGGCGCCTAGCTCGAACCCCGTGCTCTGGTAGACGATTCTCCCGCCGACCATCGTAACGAGCACCTTGGCCGCCATGTCGAGGAGCTCCTCATCCGTTGCGTTCAGCAGGTCGGCGTCGAGGATCACCAGGTCGGCCAGCTTGCCCGCTTCGAGTGAACCCCTGATCTCTTCGTCGTAGGTCAGGTAAGCGCCGTTGATGGTGAAGGTCTTCAGTGCCTCGATGAGTGGAATCGTCTGCTCGACCCCGTACGCCTCGCCGGATATCTCGTGCACCCGTGTCCGCATCGCATACATCCCGACCCAGGGATCGGGAGAATTGTTCGGGTAATCCGACCCGGACGCCATCCGGATGCCCGCATCGAGGAACGTCTTGAACGGCGTGTGTCGGGCCATTCTCTCCGGGCCGATGTTGCGCACGAACGAATCACCTTCGTAGTACAGGTTAGCCGGATTGATCGCAGCGATCACGCCGTAACGGGCCATCTCCTCGATCACCGACGTGCCGGGCTCGTCCGGCAGGTAGGCGTGGATGATGCTCCACCTCAAGTCCGCATCCGAATCCTCCTCTCGTATCTCGTCCATCAAGATCTTGTAGACGTCCATCGTCTGGCGGATCGCCACATCTCCGCAGGCGTGGGTGTGTATCTCCCAGCCGTGGTCGGCCAGAACCCGGAACTGGGCGAGCCGGTAGTCGAGACTGGGATCGCGGAGCGCGCCATAGTTCTCTGTGCCCAACGGGTCCTGGGGGATCGGCAAATACGGGACCGATAGCGCCGCACTCCGCGACCCGACCCCACCGTCGGCGGATGCCTTGGCGCCACGTACACGTAGCATGTCGTCCCCGCTCTTGGGCGAGCCGAGGCTCTCGAGGCGTCGCTCGATCTCGGCCGGCTCGCTCAGGCTACCAGGGTCGCCGCTGCGGTACCAGCCGTCGTAGATGACGGCGCGGATGGGCAGCTGCCCGGCGTCGTAGGCCGCCTCGTAAACCTCGGTCACGCGGCCCAGACTGGACCCGGCTTCTACGACGGCCGTTATCCCGAGAGACGCGAGAGCCTTCAGGCCGAGGACGAGGCTCTCGACCTTCTGTTCCGGGGTCTTTTCGGGAATCGCGTTCGCCACCAGATAAGGTGCCCGAGATCCGACGAAGACGCCGTTGGGCAGGCCTGTTTCGGGATCGCGGAAGATGATGTCGCCCGCCACGAAGTCGTTCGGGTCCGTGGTGAACCAGTCCGGGTAGGTGGCCGGATCGTCGAAGTCGATCCCCATGAGCTCGAACACCTTCGTGTTCACGGCGATCCCGTTGTAGATCCGCTCCAACGAGATCGGGATATCACGCGCCACCGCATCCAACTCGTGGCGGTTCGCCATGCGCTGCTCGACCAGCCGGTCCTGCGTCCAACCCAACCCGAACAGCCACGGCCCAACTTCGCCGGTCGTCGGGTATCGCCAGCCCCCCAGTACCTCCTCACGCTGCAGCTGCGCTAGCCGTTCGCTGAGGAGCTGTTGCACGTCCGATATCGTCCGCGCCGGCTCCAGGTTGACGGCATAGTGCTGCTCGAAACCGAGGTCACGCACGTGGATGTGGGTCTCGTTGAGCCCCGGGATGATCGTGCGACCTTCGAGGTCGTAGGCCTTCGTGTCGCCGTCGATGAGATGATCCAGCTCGTCCAGCGATCCGACCGCGAGAATCACCCCGCCCCCAATCGCCAGAGCGCTCGCCTCAGGGGTGCCCTCAGCCATGGTGACGATTCGCGCGTTGTGAAAGACTACCTCGGCGACCGTCCCCTCCGGTTGTGGATTGCACCCGGCGGCGGCGCCGAGCAACACCAGCCAAGCCAGAAGAGTCGGCCGGATAGCAACGAGCACGTCAGGTAGCTTCTCGCGGGTAGGCAGCGTTAGGCTCAGCATGGCGGTAGCATCCGTGAGGTAAACGGTTGCGTTCTCTGCGCATTGTTGAGTCGGAATACGGTCCACACTATATCAAGATGGGGTGCGATACCAGTCGATCAAGCGATCCGTGTTGCCATCCAACCCGCCGGGATTGGGAGGCGTCCAATCTGTAGCACTGCTTTGCAGGAACCCCATATGATATTGCCCTTTCGGTGAATTGGACTGGAACAGGAGGCCGGCACAATGACCGTTCCCAGACCGTCAGGCTTTGCAGGTTCTGTACTACTTGTCTCAGTCATTCCGCTCAGCGCGACCGTCGCCGCCGCTCAAGAGCGCGAGTCGATCTTTGATAAGGTAGTTCGGATCGAGGAGACGCTCTTCACGGAGGTACCTGAGACGCCGCGCTGGGAAGAGCAGCTCGACTTGACCGTGCGACGCATCGATGTCGGCGATGCCGAGCTCTATGTCGAGGAGGAAGGGTCGGGCGTACCGCTCGTGTTGATCAATGGCGGACCGGGCGGCACGCATCACTACTTCCACCCCTGGTTCGGCCGAGCCCGGGAGTACGCACGCGTAATCTACTACGACCAGCGTGGCACGGGATTGTCCGACTACGAGCCCGGCCCCGACGGCTACTCTGTCGAGCAGGCGGTGGACGATCTCGAGGCGCTGCGCACCGCGCTGGGGATCGACAGGTGGGTGCTCGTCGGCTTCTCCTACGGCGGCTTTTTGGCCCAATACTACACCACGACGTACCCGCAGAACGTTTCCGGCCTGGTTCTCGTGGGCGCGAGTACCGGGCTGTGGGCCGAGACGGGCCGCTCCGGGCAATACGATTTCATCTCGCAGGCCGAGCTGGACAGGATGCGCGAGATTAGGGCACAGCTGCGAGAGCTGCGTGAGCGTGAAGGGTGGTCGCGCGCCGAGTACATACGGCTGCTGGTCTACAACAACCACATCAACGGTGATTGGAAGCGCCAGAACTACTACAAGCCTACGCCGGCGGAGTTGGCGCAGATGGCGCTGTATGAGTGGGTACAGGACACCGACTTCAACCCGGTCATGAACCAGAGCGCAGACAAGGTGGACTTGACCGGTGCCTTCGACCACAGCCCGATCCCCACGCTGATCCTCGAGGGCAAGTGGGATCTGACCTGGGGCGAGGTGAAGCCGACGATCCTCTCGCGCAACCATCCCAATGCCCGCATGGTGGTGATCGAGCGAGCTGGACACTCGATCTATAACGAGAATCCAGACGCCTTCTTCGCCGAGTTGGAGACGTTCGTGCGCGGACTACAGCCCGTGGACGCCGCCGCAATCGATTCTTTCGAAGAGCACCTGGCCGCCTGGCGCAGCCGCTGGAAAAGCTCACCGCTCTACCACTTCAGGGCCGCCGGCTGGGGTAAGAAAGGCAGCGAGCAGATCGTGGAAGCCTACACCCCTGCCTGGCTGGAAGAGCTTGAGGGGCCGCGAGAACTGCTGCGCCTGGGCTTCGCGCTGTACGACGAGGAACGCTACGAGGAAGCGTTACGGGCCTTCGTGAGACTGGAGGAAGTCTCCGGGGAATCCGGGGATCGGAACCGGCAGGCAGTGGCCGTCATCTGGCAGGGACAGATGCTCGACCTGCTGGGGCGCCGTGAGGAGGCGATCGCGCGCTACCAGCATGTCGTGGACATGAATCCCGAAGGCGGTATGCGGCACGACCAGTACGGGATGTCGTACGAGTACGGCCCCTATGCCGCCGAGCGGCTGCTGACGCCCTTCCAGCGAATCGAGAATACAGGGTTTTGAAGCGGGGCACGGCTCCCTTGCCGGTTGGCGCGAGCCGAGCGTTGCACCGGTTGGGCGCGGCTGGCATCTTGCCGTTGAAGCCGCGTTAGAAACCGTACTAATCCTTAGCGTTCCGGAGAGGCCATGGCGCGTCTCGGACGACTGACGCGCGAGTTGCAGCGCCGTCATCTCTATCGCGTTGCCGTCGTCTATGGGGCCGCGGCCTTCGTGCTCTGGCAGGCGGCGGAGATCATTGTTCCGGCTCTGCGCTTGCCCGACTGGGTCCTCACGCTCGTCGTGGTCGCGACGCTCGCCGGGTTCCCCGTGGCGTTATTGCTGGCCTGGGCCTTCGATGTACGGGTCCCATGGCTCAGGCGTTCCGATGGGGTGGGAAGAGCTAAGGATCGGCTGTCAGTCGCAGTACTGCCCTTCGCCAATATGAGCGCTGATCCCGAGAACGAATATTTCAGCGACGGCGTGACCGAAGACATCATCACGCGTCTCTGCAAGATCCCCGAGCTCAAGGTGATATCGCGTCACTCTGTGATGCAGTACAAGACCAAGGCGCAGAACCTGCGGGAGATCGGCCGCGACCTGGGTGTCGCCACGATTCTGGAGGGAAGTGTGCGGCGCGCTGGCGATCGGGTTCGCATCACCGCGCAGCTAGCAGATGCCAAGACGGATGCGCACATCTGGGCGGAGACTTACGAACGGGAGCTCACGGATATCTTCGCCATCCAGAGCGACGTCGCCCTGCGGATCGCCGATGCCTTAAAGGCCAAGCTTTCACCGGCGGTGCGGGCGCGGATCGAGAAGCAGCCGACGGCGAACCTCGACGCGCACAATTCGTATCTGCTGGGGACATTCTACTGGAACAAGAGGACGGAAGAGGGTTTTCGACTCGGGCTACAGCACTTCGAAGAAGCCATCGCGCAGGACAGCGGCTATGCGCTCGCCCATGTGGGAGTGGCCGACTGTTACAACTTGCTGCCCTTCTACGGTGTCGCGCATCCCGGACAAGCTCACCCGAAGGCGAAGGCGGCGGCGCTCAAGGCGTTGGAGCTCGACGATACGCTTGCCGAGGCGCACACGAGCCTGGCATTCGTGGAGACGTGGTACGATTGGGATTGGTCGGTGGCCGAGGCGGAGTTCAAACGCGCCCTCGAGCTAAACCCCGGGTACGCGAGGGCCCACCACTGGTACGCCTGGTATCACACGATTCGCGGCGAGCTGGATGAGGCGGTGGCGCGTGTAGCACGCGCCAGGGAGCTCGATCCGTTGTCCCTGATTATTAACACGGATGTGGGTGATCTCTTCTACTACTCGCGCCGCTACGACGAGGCTGTAAAACAGCAGCTGAAAGCGGTCGGAATGGACCCGAGTTTCTGGCCCGCCCACGTTAATCTCGGCCGGGCGTATGTGCAGAAGGAGATGTTCCGCGAGGCTATCGATTCCTTCCAGCGAGCGATCGCGCTCTCCAGCGAGCATCCCAGCGGTGTCGGGATGCTCGGCTACGCGTATGCGGTGAGCGGGATGAAGAACGAGGCAGCGAGCACTCTCGACAAGCTGGAGGAGCTGGCGGGGCGTGTGAATGTCCCGTCGTACCTGCGTGCCATTGTCTGTCTCGGACTGGGCGACATGGATCAGGCGTTCGCTTGGTTGGAGAGGGCGAATGCCGAGCGCGATTCCGCCTGGCTGGTCTACTACCTGAAAGCCGACCCCTGGGCAGACGGTCTGCGACAAGACCGCAGATTCATGGACTTGCTGGACCGGATGGGCTTGCGCTAGTCGCGAGACGTGTCCAACGCGACACTACTCCACCCGCAGCGCTTCTATAGGATCGACGCGACTCGCTCGCCGCGCCGGGATGTAGGAGGCTGTCAGGGCGACCAGCACCACGACAACCGCCACCACCGCGAAGGTCCACGGGTCGGTGGGGCTCACCTCGTAGAGTAGTCCGGCCATCACGCGTGTGGCCGCGAACGCGGTGCCCAGACCGATCCCCGCTCCGAGCAGCACGGCGGGCATGCCTTGCCGCAACACCAGGCCGATCACCTCTGCGCCCCGGGCGCCCAGCGCGATGCGGACCCCGATCTCGTTGGTGCGCTGCGCCACGCCGTGAGAGACTACGCCGTAGACACCGATCATGCCGAGCAGGAGCGCGACGACGGCGAAGACGCCGAGGGTTGTCATGATGAACCGCGGCCTGGCAACCGACGCCGAGATGATGTCGTCGACGGTCTGCATGCGGAGGATCACCACGTTCGGGTCGAGTGAGCGGACGACTTCACGGACCGGGGCCGCCAGTGCGCCCGGGTCGCCTGCGGTGCGCACGACGATGGTCATCGACCCCATCATGAAGGGCACGATGTCGTGCCACCCCTCGTAGGCGAAGTAGAACGTGGGGCTCTCCTTTCCGAGGCCGTCGTACTTCACATTGCCGACAACGCCGACGATAGTGTGGAAGGGGCCATCCGTGGCGGTGAAGCGTATTCGTTTCCCAATCGGGTCTTCGCCGGGCCAGTAGCGGCGCGCCAGTCGCTCATCGACTACGACAACCGGGTTGGCGCCGGCCCGGTCGCGTTCGTCGGGCACTCGACCGCGGAGCAACGGGATCCCGAGGGTTTCGATCGCACCGGGGCTGACGCCGACGTTGCTGCCCGTACAACAGAACGGGCCCGACTGAACGCCGGGCCGCCCCTCGATATGGAAACGGCCGTGCGAGCGGTCGTAGCGGATGGGAGGGCGCGAGACGGTGGCGGCGCTCCTCACTCCCGGTAGCGCCTCGGCCCGCTCAACCAGCTCGGAGTAGAAGGCCACCGCCTGCTCCGCAGTGTACTCCGATGCCGGCAGTGAGAACTGGGCGACAAGCAGGTTCTCCTTAGGGAAGCCCGGGTCTTCGTTGAACAGGAGCCAGAAGCTCTTAGCGGTGAGCCCGGCGCCGACGACCAACAGGACGGCGAGTGCGATCTCGGCGGCTACGAGGAACCGTCGGAAGCTGAGCCGCGCGCGGCCGGCGCTCACCGATCGTCCCGCTTCATTGAGCATCTGTGAGAGGTCTGCGGATGCACCCCGGAAGGCGGGCAGCAAACCGAAGGCCACCGTAGTCAGGAGGACGGCGGCGCCGACGAAAGCCAGGACCCGGGCGTCGAGCCCGACGTTCATCGCGCGAGGGATGGTGCCGGGCTGCAGCGCGAGAAGAACCTCGATACCCACGGCGGCGAACAAGAGGCCGAGTGCTCCCCCGAACAGAGCCAGCACCAGACTCTCGGTGAGCAACTGCTGGAGCAGCCTGCCAGGTCGCGCCCCCAGCGCGCCGCGTACCGCCAGCTCGCGGCGGCGGCCCTCGGCACGCGCCAGGAGTAGGTTGGCGACGTTGGCGCAGGCGATGAGCAGGAGGAAGCCCACAGCGGCCAGTAGGAGCAGCAGCGCCGGACGGACATTGCCCACGTAGTCGTCCAGCAAGGGCATGAGAAACAGGCCATGACCCACGTGGTGGTCCGGATAGACCACCGCCCAGCGTGCCATGAGCGTCTCCATCTCGACTTCGGCCTCCTTAAAGGTCACGCCGGGGGCGAGGCGGCCGATCATGTAGAACCAGTGACCGCCGCGCCAGGTGCGCGCCCGGTCGAGGGGCAACTGGGTCCAGAGCTGTGTGTTGGAGGTTGGGAACGCGAACCCATCGGGCATCACACCGACGATCTCTCCCACGCTGCCGTACTCGGAGACATCAACGCCGACTTCGAGGGTCTGTCCGATTATGGTCGAGTCGCCGCCGAACCGTCGCTGCCACAAGTCGTAGCTCAGGACGAAGACCGGCTGTGGGTCGGCACCATCGTCAGCTGAGATGAGCGTCCTCCCCAGCAGAGGCCGGGCCCGCAGTACAGAGAACATGCTGGACGAGACGTACCCGGCGGTGACGATCTCCGGCTCGCCGGTGCCAGCGGTTATGGTCAGCGCCTCTGTGGACACGGCCGCCACGTTCGCCATCGTGCTGTTCTGGTCCAGGTAGTCGAAGTACTCCGGCGAGCCCACTGCGTACTGCGGGAAGTCGTACCCGCTCTCCGGTCTGAAGTACGTGAAGATCGCCACGAGGTCCGCGGGCTCGTCGTATGGCAGTGGGTCCCAGAGCACGCCGTTGACTACACTGAAGATGACGGTGTTCGCTCCGATCCCGATCGCCAGGGTCAGAACGGCGACGGCCGCGAACCCGGGCGACCTGGCGAGGTTCCGGATGGCGTAGCGGACGTCCTGCACGATCCTGTTCATCAGCCTGATGCTCCCGGTGTTATGGGTCGGACGATCGTGCACGAGGGTGATCCGTCTTGTTAGACGCGTGAGGCTGGGGGGAGTTGCTGGCTGTTGGGCGCTGGAAACGACAAGCACCCACGAGCGCAACGGGCGCTCGTGGGTGCGGGAGGATGTGAGCGTGGCTCGTCATCCACCACTGCGGTTCGGCCGCCGCCAGCGGACGGGAGGCGGTGGTTCCGGCTTGAGCTCGATCGCCTCTGTCTCCAGGAGGCGGAGCGCCTCCTGAACGGCGGCCTCGAGCTGGGGATCGCGCCCCTCGATGACGGGTCTGGGATCGTTGCGGACCTCGATGTCCGGCGCCACACCTTCAGCCTCCACCGCCCACTCACCGTTCACGTCGATGAAGCCGCCGCGCGGTGCGACGAATCTGCCGCCGTCGATCAGCGGCGGCGTGTCCCAGGTCCCCACCAGACCACCCCAGGTCCGGGTGCCGACCAGGGGGCCCACCTCTCGGAAGCGGAAGAGGTAGGGCAGCAGGTCGCCGCCCGAACCGGCCCGCTCGTTGATCACCATGACCTTAGGGCCCCAGAGTCCGGCCATCGGTTGGGTGAAAGGCTTGCGGTCGCCTGCCCTGGAGTTGAAGTAGCCGGTGAGCTCGCGGGCCAGGACCTCGACGATGTAGTCGGCCGCCGATCCGCCACCGTTGTTCCTCTCATCGATGACCGCGCCCTGTCGGTCCTGCTGGGCGAAATACATGCGGTTGAAGTAGGTGTAGCCGCCGCGGCCGGTGTTGGGGAGATAGACGTAGGCCAGGCGGCCGTCGCTCATCTCGTCCACCTTCTGCCGGTTGTGCTCCACCCACGCCCAGGATCGTAACTGCCTATCGCTGGAGACGGGCTCGACGAACAGCTCCCGGGCGCCGTCCATGGTGGGTCGGCCGTTCACGGTGATGGCGATGGTCCTGCCGGCCGTCCCCTCGAGCAACATGTAGGGGTTCGTCGGCGCCCGCAGTTCGCGGCCGTCGACGGCCAGCAGGTAGTCGCCTTCACTCACCTCCATCCCTGGCACGGCCAACGGACCCTCGAGTCCCGGGGTCCAATCCTCGCCGTCGTAGATGCGGGTGATGCGATAGAAGCCGTCGACCTCCTCCAGGTCGATTCCCAGCAGCCCCGTGCGCGGGCTCGTCAGATCGGGGTAGTCGCCGCCCCGGACATAGGAATGTCCGACGGCCACCTCGCCGGATAGCATGTCGAGCAGGTGGTTGAAGTCGGAGCGATGGTTCACGTCCTCCAGCCAGGGGCTGTACCACTCCCAGACTTCGTCCCAGGGAGCGCCGTGGACGTTGTCGACGTACAGGAAGTCGCGCATGAAGCGCCAGCCGTCCCGGAGCATCTGGGCCCACTCGGCCCGCGGCTCCACCCTGACGCGCATCCCGCTCAGCGAGAGACGCCCGTCGTTGCCTCGCGGCGGTGAGCCGCCGGTGCCCACGATCGACCAGCTGCTGCCCGACCGGCAGAGCAGTTTCTTCCGGTTGTGCGAGGCAGTGGCCTCGTTGATCCCCTCCAGGAAACTCTCCGCCTCCCGGTCTTCGATCGCATAACGGTGCAGCGTGAAGCCGCGCTCGTTGGGAACATCCTCGCCCACGAAGACATGGCCCTCCGGCGCCTCCAGCAGGCCGAGGTAGTTGCGCTGCGGTAGGCCGGGAGCGTCGATGATCCGCTCGGCGATCCCGTCGAAGTCGATGACGACCTCCGGACTCTCCTCCTCGGAACCTTCGCGGCCCGATCGACGGTCGGACCGATCTTCCTCCTCGCTCTCCTCTTCGGTTGCCTCCTCATCGCTCTCCGGCAGGAACGGCGAAGGTTCGTCGTCCCTGAGCAGGGCGAGGTAGAGGGCCCGGGTCACCGGCCGGTCGTACGAGGTCATGTCCAGCCAACCGGTGTTGAGGCCGTAGTCGGTCGAGGCGAGGAAGTAGAGATACTTACCCGACGCATCCCAGACCGGACTGATGGCATCGGCCATCCCGTCGGTCATCTGGTGGGTTTCACCGCTGCGCGTGTCGTAGACGAAGATGGCACGCAGCTGGTTGTCCAACCGGCGCGAGTAGGCGATCCAGCGCGAGTCGGGCGACCATACCGGGTTCATGGAGCGCTGCGGGTGCGCGTAGCGGTCGGTGTCGACATGGGTCAGCTCACCGCTCTCCAAATCGATGATCAGCACCCGGTAGTCGGTGTCGGTGAAGGCCAGGCGCGTGCCGTCGGGCGACCAGGTGGGGACGAAGAAGAAGGTCGGGTCCGGGATCTCGATGCGGCGGGCGTTCGTGCCGTCCTGGTCGGCGACCATCAGCCCGTACTCGCCGCCCTCGTCGTTGAACCAGGCGATCTTTTCGCCGTCGGGAGACCAGACCGCGTGGCGGTCCGCCACCCCGGGACTCCGCGTGATGTTCCGCCAGCTGCCGCTCTCCTCCGGTACCGTGAACAGGTCGCCGCGGTACTCGAACAAACCACGCTTGCCGGTAGGCGAAAGGCGTGGGTCGCGGAGCCGGTTGGTGGGGACCTCCTCCCAGCGCGGCCGGGCCCAGTTGAGGTCGCGGGCCACCCGGATCTCCAACTGCCGAGTCGTCCCGCTGGCCGGGTCCAGCTCGTGCAGGTAGCCGCCCTGCTCGTAGACGACGACGCCGTGGCCGGCGCCCAGGCTCTTCACGTCGAAGTCGGCGTGGAAAGTAAGCTGCCTCTCCTCACCCGTTCGCGGGCTCCAGGACCAGACGTTGCTTGCCCAATCGCGCTCTGACATGTAGTAGACCACGCCATCCATCCAGACCGGGGCCATCTGCCGCTCCCCTTCCCAGGGCGGAGTGCGGCGCTCCCAAGTGCGCGTGGAGACCACGCTCACGGGTTGGGCCTGGCCGCCTCGGTAGTTCCGCCACTCCGGGTCCCAGTAGCCGATCTCCTGGTAGGCCAGCCACGCTCCGTCGGCGCTCATCTCACCGTGGTAGGCCTGCGGCAGGACCAGTGGCTTCGGCATGCCGCCGCCCACCGGCACGGTATAGAACCGCCACAGTCGAGTCGGCTGAGCCTCGCGACTGGATTGGAAGAGCACCTCGCCGTCGGGGGTCCAGCCTTGGGCCACGTCCGAACCCGGGTGCCAGGTCAGACGCCGGGGCTCTCCACCGGTCGCCGTGACCACGAAGACATCGGTGTTGCCGCCGTACTGGCCGGTAAAGGCGATCCAGCGGCCGTCGGGCGAAAATGCGGGCCCCGTCTCCGCTCCCTCGCCGGCGGTGAGGCGCAGCGCATCACCACCGTCGCGGTCGACCAGCCAGAGATCGTTGGCGTGGACGAAGACGATGTGGTTCGGGCCGACATCGGGGTCGCGTAGCAGGCGCGTGCCCTGGGCGGCGGCCTGTCGGGCGCCTCCGACGAAGAGGGCGAGCAGGATGACGACGACCAGCGTCCGAGAGGAGTCGAGTTGAATACGTGGGAAGAGCATGAGCCGTTCTCCGTCAAGAATGGACGGTTCTCCGGGGATCGGACTCGATTCGGTTACCCCCAGCCTTCGCTTTTCTGAAGTCCTGGAAGTATACAGCCGGTCCAGGGGACGTGCAGCTACCCTGCCGGAACTCCGCCGTGTGCAGGTGGTGGCGCCGCCGAGCGCTTGACAGCTTGGGCGCGGGCGTGTCTAATGTTGAGTATCAAAAGACCGCGTGGACCCGCCAAGTCGAACAGTTAGCCCAGACTGACCATCTTACTTCGGGAGGGGTTCCATGCCTGCCAGAAGCCCGAATCTCCGAGTCACGCTCACTTCCGTCGCGGCGGTGCTGCTCACCGGCCTCATCTGGGTCGGCTGCGCCCGCGATGAGGGTGAGCTCACCGCGCCGCGCCAGCAGGTCGTCCCGACGCAAGAGCTGCTGGCGCCCGCCCTGGACGTTCAGGAGCGCCATACCGGCCGCCTCATGGCGAACCCGGATGTCGTGGGTACCGGCGTCGGCGTGAACGCTGCGGGCGATCCGGTCATCAAGATCTACGCTCGGCGCCCCGGCGTGGAGGGTCTGCCGCAGGCGTTGGATGGGGTTCCGGTGGCCGTGGAAGTGACCGGTATGTTCGTGGCGCGTAGCGACCCGACGGCCCGGTTCCCGCGGCCCGTGCCGATCGGCGTCTCCACCGGGCACCCGGACATCACCGCCGGCACCATCGGCGCCCGGGTGACCGACGGCACCAACGTGTTCGCGCTCAGCAACAACCACGTCTACGCCAACAGCAACGACGCGAACATCGGCGACAGCGCGCTCCAGCCCGGCGCGTACGACGGTGGCAGCGATCCCGCGGACAAGATCGGCGAGCTGTACGCCTTCGAGCCGATCGCGTTCGACGGCTCGAACAACACCATCGACGCCGCCATCGCGATCTCGTCCACCAGCAACCTCGGCTACGCTACCCCGAGCGATGGGTACGGGACGCCCAGTACCATGACCGTCTCAGCGTCCGTCGGTATGGGTGTGCAGAAGTTTGGGCGCACGACCGGCCTGACCACAGGCGCGGTCTCCGAGATCAACGTGACGGTGGACGTCTGTTACGAGTGCGCCGGGCCCTTCTGCTTCAACTGCAAGAAGCTGGCACGGTTCGTCGATCAGATCGCCATCACACCGGGCGACTTCAGCGACGGTGGCGACTCCGGGTCCTTGATCGTGACCGACGACGGCAACGACAGCCCCAGCGGCCTGCTGTTCGCCGGCAGCTCGAGCCGCACCCTGGCCAACCCGATCGACGCGGTGCTGAGCCGGTTCAACGTCACGATCGACGACGGCAGCGGCGGCGGCCCCACGAACAGCCCGCCCACCGCATCGTTCACTTACGGTTGCACCGACCTGAGCTGTGACTTCGACGGCAGCGGGTCGTCGGACAGCGACGGCTCGATCACGAGCTACGATTGGGACTTCGGCGATGGTAACGTGGGCAGCGGAGTGACCATGTCCCATACGTATGCGAGCGGTGGGACCTACACGGTGATCCTGACCGTCACCGACGACGATGGTGCGACCGGCAGCCAGTCGCAGGACGTGACGGTGAGCAGCCCGACCGGCGGCGACGTGAGCGTGACCGGCATCGACCCGAACACGATGCAGGCGGGCACGACCATCGACGTGACGATCAGCGGCTCGGGCTTCGTCGACGGCGCCGACGTCACTTTCGAGAACGGCAGCGGGCCCGCGCCCAGCGTCTCGATCATCGCTGTGGACGCGAGCACGATCACCGCAACGGTCACCGCGAAGAGCGGCGGTCCGCCGCGGAACCGAGTGTGGGATGTGCGGGTCACCAACCCGGGCGGCTCCTCGGGCGTGCTCGCCGGCGGATTCACCGTGACGCCGTAGGCGAGCTGGCGCGCGCCGTTTCCCGGCAAGCGCCGAAAAAAAGGGGGAGGCGGGGTCCTCCCCCTTTGTGCTGGCACTACCCCGAGGCCGTGTTTCTGGGGGATCCCCGGCCCTGCCCTCAGCGCTCGGCGGCGGCGAGCGCGTCGCCCAGATCCACCCGCCAGATCGAGCTTCCTTGGAAGATGCTCCTCGGGTAGGCGATGTACTGCCCGTCCGGAGAAATGTGGAAGCCATAGACTTCATGGTTCGGTGGGAAGTCCTCGGTAAGTGCCACCGGTCGCACCCCGGGCTCGGCGGAGATTCGCCAGACGTCGCCCACCTCATCCTGGACCAGGAAGCCCCGGCCGTTTGGCAGCCAGCGCGGCGACCACCAATAGACGTCGTCCGGAGTGTCGAGCACCGTCGGCTCGCCGGCGACTTCACCTGAGGCAGTGACCTCCAGCAAGAGCAACTCCAGTACACCGGGAGGCAACCGCCGGTAAATGGCCACAGTGAGACGTCTGCCGTCGGGGGACCAGGTGTAGGACTCCAGCGCCCCTTGGACGGTCACAAGCTCCCGTGCCTGGTCGTCGCCGGCCCTTGCGAGCATGAGGTACTTGTAGCCATCGGGTCCGCTGCGGCTATAGGCGATGCGGTCGTCATAGACCGCCACCATGTAAGGGGGTTCGCCATCGAACGTACGGAGCAGCCGTGACGGCCCGACCGCCGACGTGGCCCAAAGCTCGAAGCGATCGCCGTGACGCTCGATGTAGAGGAAGTCATCGCCGTCTCGCCAAAGGACGCCTCCCCGGCCGGACAGTTGAGACGAGGTCCACTCCGGCAGGAAGAAATCGGCCGAGATCTCCCTCGTCCCACCCTGCTCGAGATCCATCACCTTCAGCGTGATCGCCTCTGCATCTGCTCCTGCGGCCGCGTAGAAAAGATGGCGGCCGTTCGCCGACAGGACCGGTCGGAAGGCATCAAGCGGTTTCTCTGGCAGCGGGACCTGGCGCATCGCGCCGCCGTCAATAGGGGCGAAAAAGAGCATGTCCTCCCCATCGAGCACGGTCTGGAAGAGTACCCGCTGTCCGTCCGCGCTCCATCCCAGCACCTGGTCGTTGCTGCCAGTTTCGTTCAACCGCGTGGGCGAGCCACCGTCGATCGGCAGAACTTCGAGCGGGGCGGAACCGTCCAAGCGTGTCGCCAGAAGTTCCGCACGCGGCGTGAACGAGAACGCAAACATTGCTGGCGGGAGTTCGAAGCGGGCCAGCGCGCCACCCTCGAGGGTGACCAGCTCGAATACGGAGGGGTGATTCCTCTGCAAGTCCCAGGAGATCACCCGCAGCACGAAACTGCTCTCTGGGTAGCCGAAGACCCGGATCATCTGCGGCCAGGTGAACACGGTGTCGGCATGCGACCCCTCAGCCGATACCCGGACCAGGGCATCACCTCCTGTTCCGGGGCGGTCAACAGCGTAGTACAGGCTCCTTCCGTCCGGCGACCACACGGGTCGGTTCACCAACTCAGGGGCCACGATTCGGGAGGCGCCGCCGGCTGAGGGTACCACCAGGATCGCTTTCTTGTCTCCGACCCAAGCGCTGAACGCGATCGATTCACCGTCCGGCGCGACGTCGAGCCAGGCGAAACACCTCTCGACGCTCACCTGCCGGGGTGGACCGGCCGGCTCTCCCGTCTCGGGATCGATGGCCAGGCTCATGACGTAGCTTCCTCCGTCGCCGCCGCGGGCCGGCCGGTCTGAGCGGAAGGCGATCCGGTCGCCGGACGGGAACCACACGGGCCCGTCGTCCCAGGCACCCTGCGTCAGGCGGATCGCCTCGCCCCCTTCTGCCGGCACGAGCCATAGGCCCCCCTCGAAGTCCGGTCCCCCAGTGTTGAAAGCGATCCACCGTCCGTCGGGAGAGAGGGAGGGAAAGCGGACTCGTGTCGGGGCCTCCGCTGTATAGACACGGGTGAACTGGGGCTCGATGGTGGGCACGTCGGCTGCCTGGCCCTGTTGGGCCGGCAGCTCGAGTGCGATTGCACAGAGGGCACTGGTCACGAAGGCCGAAACGAAAACGATCGTCGGTCGCCGCCGTGCCGTGCGCTGAACGTCCACGGGCGCGCCGGCACGTCTGTCGTGTCGGGGGAGCAGGCTGGTCATCAGGTCCTCCTTACCATCCTTCGTCGCAACTCGCGCAGCTCGAGACTCCACCTGCAGGCCCATACAGGATTGGTGCCACCGTGCACGAATGCTGTAACGCTTTGCCGGCAAGCAAGACTAGGGTCATGCGACTCGCTTGGATTGTCTCGGACTGCAACACGGAGCAGAAACTGGTCGCGATTCGCTACCATCGGTGCTCCAACGGCGCGATCTCCGGCTAGACGAGCCGGTGGCTGCGGACGAATCGCTATTTCAGTCTTAGTCCGTACGCGTCGATCAGTCGGTCGAGGCGCGTGCGCGAGATTCCGAGGATCTGGGCGGCCTGCCGCTTGACGCCGCCGGTCCGGTTTAGGATTCGCTGGATGTGAGCGGCTTCGACTGCGGCAAGTGTATCGTCCTGGGGCTCTGCACTTCCGCCGGTTGCCACCAACGGATCGGCACCGCCGATGGGGAGGTGTTCGGCGTCCACCACGCCGCCCCGGCAGAGGACGACGGCTCGGGTGAGCGCGTGCTCCAGCTCCCGGACGTTGCCCGGCCAGTTGTAAGAGGTGAGGCGGTTGAGCGCCTCCTGTGTGAGACCCTGAACGTCGCAGTGTAGCTCTTCGCCGATCCGCGCCAGGAAGTATTCGGCGAGCACGGGGATGTCGCCCTTGCGCACGGGGACCGGCGCCACCGAGATCTCCACCACCTTGAGCCGGTAGTGCAGGTCCTCGCGGAAGCGACCGTCGCGGACGAGGTCTTCCAAGCGCCGCTGGCTGGCGGCGATCACCCGGGCCCGGGTCCGCCGCGGCCGCTCGCCGCCCACGGGGAAGAACTCGTGGTCTTCCAGAACACGGAGCAGCTTCGACTGCAGCTCGGGCCCGGCGTCGCCGATCTCGTCCAGGAAGATCGCCCCGGAGCCGGCCAGCTCGAAGTAGCCCCTGCGGCTCTCGACAGCGCCGGTGAACGCGCCCTTCACGTGACCGAAGAGCTCCGATTCGATGAGTTGCTCCGGTAGGGCGGTGCAGTTGACGCCGATGAAAGGCTCCTCGGCCTGCGGCGAGCTGAAATGGATGGCCCGGGCGATCCGTTCCTTCCCAGTTCCCGTCTCGCCGGTGATCAGCACGGTGGCGCGGTTGCCGGTCAGAACGCCGATCAGCTTGTAGATCTCGATCATCTTCGGATCGCGGCCGATGAGCCGCTCGACGTCGTAGCCCTCTGCGACTGTTGCAGAGAGGTGATGGACGCGACGTCGCAGGGTGCGTTCCCTGAGGCAGCGGTCCACCAGCTGATCTATCTCGTCCAGGTCGAGGGGCTTGACCAGGTAGTCGTAGGCGCCGGCCTGCATCGCCGCCACCGCCGTCTCCATGTCCTCGTAGGCGGTGATCACCGCCACGTCGGCGTCCGATGCGGCGCGGACCCGGCGGAGCAGTTCGAGCCCGTCCATCCCCGGCATCCGGATGTCGGTCACGACGAGGGCGGGATCGAATTCCTCGAGCAGCGCCAGCGCCTGGTCCGCATCGGCGGCCGTACGCAGCTCGTGGCCCGCCTCCGAGAGGTGCTCGTCGAACGTCTTGCGGATCGATGGGTCGTCGTCGACGACGAGGATGCGCTCGCTCATCTCTTTCGACTCTCTTCTTCCGCCGCGACCAACGGCAGCTCGACGGCAAAGATCGCGCCCTTCTTGTCGGGTGCCGGTTCCTCGAGCTTGAGCGTGCCGCCGTGGTCCTCGACAGTACTGAGTGCCAGGGGCAGGCCGAACCCCGTCCCTTCGCCCTTAGTGCTGAAGAACGGCTCGAAGATCTTGTCGGCGACCTCGGGGCCCACGCCCGGTCCCTGATCCGCCACCCTGACGCGAATCATATTGGCGCGGTCCCTCAGCGCCGGCACGACATCGGTGGAGATCCGCAGGCCGCCGCCGTCGGGCATCGCCTCGGCCGCGTTCAGTAACAAGTTAAGAAAGACGCCTTTCAGCGCCTCCGCATCGCCGAGCACAGTATCGCTGGCCGCGCGGAGGTCCTGGTCGACCACGATCTCTTGCCTCTCGAGCTGCGGACGCACGGCGGCCACGGCTCGATCCAGCACCGCATGGACTGAGCACGCCTCCCGTGCCAGCGGCCGCATCCGGGCCAGGCTGAGCGCGCCGCGAACGACGCCGTCGAGGCGACGGACCTCCTCCAGTGACGTCGCCAGCGGGCCCGCGCACTCATCCGGCAGCCGACCGGCGGCCGCGTGCCGCTCGAGCCGCTGCAGGTTGAGCTTGATCGAAGTCAGCGGATTGCGGATCTCGTGCGACAGGCGCGCGGCGAACCCTCCGACCGCCGCCATGTGCCGGCTCTCGCGGATCCGGCGCAGCGTCTCGTCGACCCGGTCCACCATGACCGTGAAGGCGGCGGAGAGCCGACCCACCTCGTCGCTACCGGCGGGCGGGAGGGACGGTGCGTAATCGCCTGCCGCCACCGCGTCGGCCGCGTCCGTCAGCTTCTCCAGCGAGCGCGTGGCGCGACCCGTCAGGAGCAGGAAGGCCAGGAAGACCGCTGCCGTCACCAGCAGGAAGAGGGCGAGTTGGACGCGGCGCGTCCGGGCGAACGGGCCGGAGAACTCATCGACGGCGCTCGTGGCGATGACCGTCCAGGGCGGCGTCTCGAGGTTGACGAACGAGGCGACGCGCGTGGAATCGCCGAGATCGAAGACGACGTTCCCACTGTCACCGGCCAGCAGACTCGCATCTGCACCCCAGCCAGCGGGGCCCACCAGGACGGAGGCGCGGGCCTGCAGCTGGGAGCGACGCGGGTGGTATACGACCCGGTCGACCTCGCGGTCCAAGACGACGCTGTAGCCGGACCGGCCGAACGCCCGCGACAGAGCATCCGAGGGGAGCACCCGGTCGAGGCGCGCCATCGCCACGACCGTGCCCAGTCGCGCCGACGTATTCGCGTCCGGGCTCGGCCGGTCGAACCGCATGCCTTCGCCCGCCGCGCGGCCTCCTAATTCATCTGCCCGCGCCCGCTCGGCTCGGCTCGCCCCTAAGCTGTAAACGACGGCGCCCGCGGTGTCCCGCAGCTCGATCCAGTGATACGAGACTCGGAAAAGGTCCCAGACCTGTTGGAGATAGGTGTCGGCAGCGGAGAACACGACGCCCCATGAGTCCGCGTCGTCGCCGTAGTGCGCCTGGAAGAGGCGGCGGGTCTCCACGTTCCCGGCCAGCAGTGCAAGGTCGGACTCGTAGCGCGCGTAGCGGCTCTCCAACTCCGATGCCGCGCGCCGGGCGATGGCCCCCGTTTCGGTCGCCAGCAGCTCTTCCACCGCCCTCATCGACCGCACGTAGCCCAGCGCCCCCAGCGCCAGCAGCGGCAAGACGCCGAAGCCGATGAACAGGGTCAGCATTCGGGCGCGCAGACTCATGCGATGGCAGTTCCTTTTCTACGTAGTCCTATATTCCTTGGATATCGAGATTGGTGAGCCCGACCTGCCTTGCATGTGCGACGACCTCGTTGTATTCGGTGCGGGTCAAGCGCCGGGCGATCTCCGGGTAGTCGAACGCTTTGTACATCGGCCTGTACTGAGCCATGATGTTGACGTAGGTGTCGTTCGGCAGGTTCTCGGCGATCCAGTCGATCACCTGCTTGCTGCCGCTGACGCTGTTCGGCATCACCAGATGCCGGATCATCAGGCCGCGGTACATCAGTCCGTCCTCTGCCGGCTTCGCGACGCCCACCTGGCGGTGCATTTCCAAGAGCGCCGCCTTCGTGACCTCCGGATAGGTGTCGGCTCCCGAGGAGTACTTCGATGCCATCGCGCTCTCCGCGTACTTGAAGTCGGGGAGGTAGATGTCGACGATGCCGTCGAGCTTCCTCAGTATCTCGGTTCGCTCCCAACCGCAGGTGTTGTAGACCAGCGGTAGCCGCAAGCCCTTGGCGGCCGCGATGTCGAGGGCCAGCACGATGTGGGCCGAGTAGTGGGTCGGTGTGACGATGTTGATGTTGACGCAGCCGATTTCCTGCAGATGCAACATCATTTCGGCCAGGTCCTCGACGCTTCTCGGTACTCCCTCTCCGCCCTGACTGATCTCCCAGTTGATGCAGAACACACAGCGCAGGTTGCAGTTGCTGAAGAAGACGGTGCCGGAGCCGCCGCGCCCGACCAGCGGCCGCTCCTCTCCGTAGTGCGGGTTGTAGGCGGCGATGACCAGTTGGGATGTGGCCTGACAGAACCCCGCCTGGCCGTCGAGCCGCGCGGCACCACACCGCCGGGGACAGAGCGAGCAGCTCTCCATCAGCTGCCACAGCTCTTCGCCCCTGCGCCTCAGCTCACCGCTCCTGTGGAGCGTCAGGTAGCCCGGCTCGAAGTCGGGGTCGGTCCGGGATTCCGCCCGCGCCCTGTTCCGGCACGCAAGGTTGAGGAAGGGAACTGTGGCGCCCACGGTTGCGACCGCCGCGGAGATGACCCGTCCGATGAACTTTCTTCTCGATTGCTTTTTCATCGGAAGTCCTCCTGTACCACTCAATTGTCAAGCAGCCCGGAGAGCCAGTGGACGACGTTGAGGCAGAACTGGGCGTTCTGCGGGGCGGCCGGATTGTTCATCCCCATGGGTACGCGCTGGGGTCCGGCCAGCTGGGCGGTGCACATCGCCGCCTCGCCCAGTACGACGGCGCGTCCCTGCCCGACCCGCACGGCGCCGCCCTGCAGCCAGCCGCCTACCGGGAAGGTCGGTGTCGCCTCCGGTCCCACGTCCGTCAGGTTCATGACTAGCGGTGCGCCGCCCATCGCGTCGGGACCCAGGACCAGCAATGGCTCCATCTGAATCGACGGGTAGAACGCATGCCCGGTGAAGGTGGTGACGGCACTGACCGTTTCGCTCGGGTTGCGTCCCGTGACGATCGCGTGCTCGCCCAGGCCGCCCGGCTCGCCGATGGCTTCCAGCAGGCGGTCGATCGTGACGCCGTAAAGCTCGGCGGCGCCGCTCAACGCCTCCTCATCCGGTTCGCCGAAAATTTCCATTCCGACATAGGCGTCCAGCATGTGAGCGCCGAGCAGGACGCCGAGGTCGCCGTTGGCGCCGGGCCACGGTGCGTGGTCGACGATCAGGAGGAGCGAGCCGCCTCCCAGGACCCAGTCGAGCAGTGCAGTAATCTCGGCACGGGCGAAAGCCGACCCGTGCGGGTAGGATCGGTCCTCGGCGTTGGCCTCCGCCACTGCGTTCGAGATGACCACGATGTCACACTCGCCCAGCGACTCCGGCGCAAAGACTTCGGTGTTGGCCTGGACTTGGTACCCGTCGTCACGTAATAGCGTGGCAAACGCCAGGTAGCGGCCGTCCATGGTGTGGAAGTTGTGGTGCGCGCCGTCGATGCAGGCCCGCGGGCCCGATCCGGCGGCGAATGCTGGCTCCGGTCCTGCATAGTGGAAGGCGCTGTCGGCGACCTGCTGGGCGCTCGCGGCTGTCGCCATCAGCGCCAGGATCACCACGATGGTTGCGAGAGATCTCACGGTGGGACTCCTGCTTCAGGGCCGTGGTTGTTCCGATAACCACATGATATCGGGGCGCAACACGCCGGGCCAGCCTGAGTCGGTTGTTTGCCTGTTCGTATCATGCCACTCATCTTTCGACTCGCTGGCACCTCGTCGATAGTGCCCGGCTCCTTCGCAAAGAGGCAAACGGAATGAAGAATCCGACCCTCAGTGGCCGCGTCGCGTGCTGCCTGGCCGTGCTCGTCCTGGTGGGATGGACGGCCGCTTACGCCCAGGGCACCCGCGAGGACTACGAGCGTGCCGAACGGTTCCTGCGGCCGGTCGTCGATAGCCTCGTGCTCAACGAGCGGGTCGCGCCGCGCTGGATCGAAGAGACCGACCGCTTCTGGTACCGCCGAGAACTTCGCGACGGCAAACAGTTCCTGCTGGTCGATCCGGATCAGGACACCCGCGACCCGGCGTTCGACCACGACCGACTTGCCGCCGGACTGACGCAGGCGGTCGCTGACACCCAGTACGTCGGCACCGATCTTCCCTTCGACGAGTTCGAGTTCGTCGAAGAAGAGACGGCGGTCCGGTTTGAAGTCGACGGCGCCGAGTTCGTCTGCGATCTGACGGACTACGCCTGCGAGAAGCGCGAGCCGGAGGAAGAGCCGGGAGATCGACAGCTGGAGGTGGAGTCGCCGGACGGCAAGTGGGTCGCGTTCCTGAAGAATCAGAACATCTTCGTGCGCTCGCTCGAGAACGGCGAGGTCATCCAGCTGAGTGACGACGGTGTCGAGGGCTACGACTACATCGCTCGCCTGCCGGGCCCACGGCAGATGGTTCCCGAGGGAGCGATGCACATCGAGCTGCCCGTGGCGGCGACTTGGTCGCCCGACTCTAGGAAGATCGTCTCCTACCGGATCGATCGCCGGTCGGCGCGCACCTTCACCGTCGTGCAGTCGAGTCCGGAGGGCCAGTTGAGGCCCATCTCCTATACCTATTACTACCCACTTCCGGGCGAGCTGGGTCTGCCCCGGGCGGAGCCGGTCATCTTCGATGTGGCTACGCGCACAAAGGTGCCGGTGGAGACCGAGCCCCTCGATCTGCTCTACACCGGGGGACCCCGGTTCCAATGGTTCGATGACAGCGAGCGGTTCTACTTCCTGTACATCGAGCGAGGCTACGGGAGGGCCCAGCTCCGCGAGGTAAACGCAACGACCGGCGCGGTCCATTCCTTGGTCGATGAGCGTGCCGAGCCGTACGTGGACGTATACAACCTTACCTGGGAGATCATCGGCGAGGGCGCGGAGGTCGTCTGGGCGTCGGAGCAAAGCGGTTGGCGCCACCTCTACCTATATGACGGGAGCAGCGGCCGGGTGAAGAACCAGATCACCGACGGCTCTTGGGTCGTTCATTGGATTGCGCACGTCGATGAAGAGACTCGGCAGGTATACTTCGTCGCCGGAGGAAGAGAGGAGGGCAGGGATCCCTATCTCGGACACGCGTATCGAGTCGGCCTCAACGGACGCGGCTTGCGCCTGCTCACCCCGGAGGTCGCAGACCATAACGTCCGCTTCTCTCCCAGCGGTGCATACTTTGTCGACACATACTCACGCGTGGACTTGGCACCCGTATCGGTCCTGAGACGCTCTTCGGACGGTGAAGTCGTGATGGAACTAGAGCGCGCCGACATCGAGCGGCTGCTGGCGACGGGTTGGAGGTACCCGGAGCCGTTCAAGGGTGTTGCGCGCGACGGCACGACTGATATCTACGGGATCATCTGGCGTCCCTCGAACCTCGACACCACGAAGACATATCCGATCGTCGAGTACGTCTACACCGGGCCGCACAGCTTCTTCGTACCGAAGAGCTTTCGGGCTTACCGCGCCGGATCGCAGGCGATAGCCGAGCTGGGCTTCATCACGGTGCAGGTCGATGGATTGGGCACCAACGGGCGATCTCGGGAGATCAACACTTTCTCCTACAAGAACCTGGGCGACGGGGGTTTGCCCGATCGCATCGGAGTGATCCGTGAGATGGCGTCGCGCTATCCGTACATGGACATCGAGCGGGTGGGGATCTGGGGTCACTCGGCTGGTGGCTACGACGCCACTCGCGCCATACTCACGCACCCCGAGTTCTATGATGTGGCGGTCTCGAGCGCGGGGAACCATGACCATCGCATGGACAAGGCGGTCTGGGTCGAGCAGTGGATGGGCTCCGAGGTGGGCGACCACTACGTGGAGCAGTCGAACGTCACCCAGGCCCACAAACTCGAGGGCAAGCTCTTTCTCATCCACGGCGAGCTGGACAACAACGTCCATCCCGCATCCACCTTGCAGGTGGTGGATGCGCTCATCGAGGCGAACAAAGACTTCGATCTTCTCATCGTGCCCAACAGGTACCACGGATTGAACAACCCTTACGTGAACAGGCGGCGCTGGGACTTTTTCGTGCGACACCTGTTGGGGGTCGAGCCCCCGGCGGGTTTCGAAATCGGCGGCGAATCGCAAGGCCATTAGGACGAGGATGGGGATATACAAACAGCCGGGAAAATGGGAATGCGGACCGTTCGCGTTGAAGCACGCCCTGCTAATGCGCGGGGTGCTCGCCTCGGAGCGTGAGATCGCCAGCTTGGCCGGCACCAGCCTCGATGGAACCGATGAGAAACAACTCGAACGCGCCGCAGCTCACTACGGCTGCAAGCTCCCCACGATCCGGAAGGTCGAACCGGACGGGGCGCGGGATGAGCTCACTGGTCACTTGCGTGACGGATACCCGTGCCTGCTCTGCATCAACGGCTGGGATCACTGGGTGACGGCTGTGCACGAGGAGGCGGGACAGTTCATACTCCTCGACAGCGAGAAGCCGGATGTGATCGAAGTCATCGATTGGCCGCGACTCCGCCAGCTGTGGGTCTACCACGACGGGGACGGACGGCACACCTCCCACACGCTCTACGATCTGCACCCGCTGATCCCCAAAGGTCGGGTTCCAAGTCGAGCGCGCTTCTCGCTCGAACGGGCGCACTATCTGCGTCAGCCCGAGAACCACGGCCTCGCCCGGCTTTGGGACGGCTACGTCGAAGATCTGATCGCCATCTGCCGCGCCGGACGGCCGCAGGGCGGTAGATCGCTTGCACTCGGCGAATTCCTCCGCCGGCACACCGGACTATTACTCGACGAGTTGGCCCGATGGCACGGCGGGATCGGCCGCCAGGCTGCCGAGCAGGTGATCGAGCGTATGCGCTTCGTCGCCGAAACCTATGGGCTGGTGATTCGCCAGAGCGATGAGAAGCGGACGGTAGTGGCCCTCGCCATGATCCTGGCGCTCTGGTCCGCCGGCGAGTTCGGGGTCGAGCCGCTCTATCGCAAGGTGCCCGTCCGGAAGATTCGTTGAAACGCCTTGAGCTCAGCGCCCCATAGTGAAGGACCGCCTGTAATCCGGCGCGGACGGATTAACATTTCGGGCCCCCCAGGTGTCTATCTAGGCAACCGAGAACATCATTCTAGTGGACCCCAATCAGGAGCTTGCGATGCGGAGAGTATTGCCGTTTGTCTTCCTGGCCACGGCTGCGTTGGTGGTCGCGGCCGGTTGCGATCTCGGCGACGACCTCGATCCCTCAAGGAACCTGACTTTTGACGCGGCGGTGGTCGCCGCGGACGGGACCTTGGAGGACCTTCGGATGATGCACGGGCCGGGGCTAGGGCTCCCGGGCATCGTATTCCCGCCGTTGGAAGGCGACAGACCGAACTGCCCCATGTCGGAAGGTACGTTCTCGTGTCCACCCATCGAGCGAGATGGCCTGACCTACACGCGAGAGATCACGTATTACGACCAGGGAGGAGGGGAGCAAGACGCGTACGTCGAAGGTGAGACTGCCTCGATACACTACCTGATTACAGTGGAAGGCGAGCTCGGCCGCGAGTGGTGGACCGCATCTATCTTCCGTACACGCGACCTCACGGTGAAGGGGCTGCCGCTCACAGGTGTCGAGGACGATGGACTGGTCACCTGGAACGGTACGGGTATCGGGAACATCGAGCGCAGTCGCCACACCGACGGCGGCGAGTTGCGAACCTATAGCATGGAGTCGGATTTCCAGATAAATGCTGTGGTGATCCCCTACCCGCGGACCGAGAATGGCTGGCCCGAATCCGGCAACATAGTCCGCAACATGACCATCACCCGGACGATGGGCTCGGGTGAGACCGAGACCTTCACGCGTACCATTACCATCACCTTCGAGGGAGAGCAGCTCGCCACCGTCTCGGTCGGCGGCGAGGAGTTTGTCATAGATCTGAACGAGCGGGCCTTCGGGCCAGGCAAAATGCAGAGGCATAGAAACAGAAGAGGTATGCCTTAACCCGCGTACATGGGAGAGGCGCTGACCCCTAGGCCTCTCCTGGCGTGTCCAGGCGGACACGTGAGCTGTGAGCCGGCGTGTCCGCCTGCACACAATCCCTCATCGCCCGGCCTTGTTCGGCTCTTGCCTCGGTCGCATAACTGACATCCCACCAATGAGTTACTCGATGTAGTGCGTTCCTCGTGGCGTGTGGCCCTCGACCTGCCTTGGTCTGACCGCAGTGGACGGGATGGGAAGGCCAGTGAGGTGTCCGCACCGGGAGAGGAGAAACTCATGACTACTTGGCTTGCAACGCTGGCGATCCACTGCCTGGCGATGGGTACAGCGGCTCCGGGGTGGGAGACGAAGCAGGATGCGGTCCCGACGCTGGAGGAAGTCGTGGAGGGTTACATCGAGGCCGTCGGTGGGCGCGAGGCGATCGAAAGGCTGACGACTCGAGTGGTGACGGGACGGTTGGTCACCGACCTGCCGACCAGACGGCCGCCGGTGTACGAGGTGAACGACTTCGTGATCTACTCGAAGGTGCCGGGGAAGTATCTGTACGTCCAGGGTTCGGCGCGGGGCACGCATCGGGATGGTTGCGACGGCCCGTTCTGCTGGAGATGGGCCGGTGGTGAGACCGAACTCGATGCGCACTACGACCCCAGGTTTGCCTGGTTCATCGATCCGCAGAACGCGACCCGCATGTGGGACTACTTCCCCGACATGAGGATGCGCGGTGTAGGGACATTGGAAGGACGCTCGGTGTACCTGGTCGATACCGATGACGATGTATCGCATGCCCTGTACTTCGACGCCCGGACGGGATTGCTCGTCAGGCTCGGGTATAACAGAGAGGTCGACGACTATCGCGAGGTGGATGGAGTGCTGGTTCCGTTCAGCATGGCGATCAGCAGGAAGGGCGGTTCCAGCACTTACATCATCGAAGAGATCCAGCACAACGTCCCGATCGACGACTCCGAGTTCACCGCGCCTATCCGCTAGACGGAGGGTCCTGCCGATTCCCGTAGGTCGGCAGGGCCCATCTCTTCGCTGGTGCTGGCGACCGCTCTCTAACTTCGTTCCGAAATCTCCTCGATCGCCGACTCGGCGGCGCGCCGGATGACATCTCGAGGCGACGCCATCTCGGAGGCCTGGCGCAAGAAGCCGAGCTGGCTCCGGTCTGCGGTTCGGCCGATCGCCCGCAGGGCTTCGGCCTGTACCTGATACGAGTCATCGGCGGCGAACCGCTCGCGGAAGAACCCCACGAGGGCCGGATCATCCATATCACCCAGGATACGGACAGCCGTTCGCCTGACTTGGGAGCTTGCATCGGTTGCTGCGGCCCGGAAGACCTGAAGCGATTCCTGCCTGTCAACCGAAGCAACCGTCTCCAATGCCGCGAGGCGAACCGCCCAGAAGGGATCGTTACGGGCGACCGCGGCGACCTCCTCGGCCACCTGCGGCTCACTGACATAGCGGGCCAGCTCCCGCACCGCCCACTCCCTTCCGATGACATCGTCGTGTTGTACCTGGTAGAGTAGTTCCTCTTCGCTCTTCTCGTAGGTCCACTCCTTCAGCAGCCAGTTCCCTTCATCGAAACGAACGAGAAGAGGTCTTTCCCGACTCGGAAAGACGAAGCTGTCCTGTTCATGCTCCAGCCACACAGTCTCGACCCGTTTTCCAGACGCGGTGACGATCCCGATCTGCACCGGCACCCGGTAGATGGGAACACCGTGATCGCGGTCCTGAACCTGTGCGACGTGCAGTCGGACCTCGCCGGCCGCCGCGTCCCAGGCCGAGCTCACCTCGAACACCGGATGTCCCGGCTTGAAGATGAACTGCTCGAAGAACCAGTCCATGTTCCGGCCGGTCACTTCCTTCACGGTCTTCATGAGGTCGTAGGTGTCCACGGGCTCGAAGGCGTGCTCGTGTAGAAACCTGCTCAGGGCCCGGAAGAAGAGCTCGTCACCCAAGATGAAGCGGAGCTGGTGTAGGATGCAGGCACCCTTGGGGTAGGTATGCGAGTCGAAGTTGTCGTGCGGTCGCTCATAGCGGTTGAACACGATCGGCCGTATGTAGCGGGTGCGGGCTTCCCGAAGGTACTGGTTCTTCTTGCCCAGCAGGGCCCAGGCGCCCTCCTCCTCGCCGCTCTCATGGCGGGTCCACAGGTAATCGGAATAGGTGCCGAAGCTCTCGTTCAACCAGGTGTGCGACCACTCGCGCAGGGTTACGAGATCTCCCCACCACTGGTGGGCGACCTCATGAGCGATGACCCGCTCCCACGAGAAGTCCTGTTCGGCTCGCCGGTCATGGATGACCCCGTCGCCGAGAATAGTGGCCGTGGTCGCCTCGGCGCCGCCTCCGACATGCGGGGTCGTGACCTGGTCGTACTTGGCCCAGGGGTAGGGGTAGTCGAAGAGCTCGCTGTAATAGGCGATCATGCGCGGGGTCTTGGCAAAGATCCAGCGCGCGTCTTCGGCGTCCTCCGGATAGACCCAGTAGCTGACCGGCAGGTCGCCGAGCGAGTCCTCGATCACCGTAAAGGGGCCGATCGCCAGCATGAACAGGTAGGTCGAGTGGGGCAGGTCCTGCGACCAGTGCCAGGTGACGGTTCCGGCAGCCTCGTCCTCCGTGACTCCGACCAGGCGGCCGTTGGAGAGCACCCGGTTACCCTGCGGCACGGTGACGATGAGCTCGTGGGTCACTTTCTCGTTGGGGTAGTCGTAGCAGGGGATCCAGTGGTGGGCTTCGTCGGGCCAGGAATCGGTCGAGACCATCTGCGGCTGATCGTCGCTCGCGTCATCGAAGAAGAATCCCTGCTGCGGATTCTCGCCTCGGTAGACGACGGTGATGTCTACCGTGTCGCCGTAAGAGAGCTTGCGCGGGAACGCGATGACGACGCTCGTATCGGACCTCTCGAACGAGAGTTCGCGGCCGGACTCATCGATAGCCTTTTCGATGATGATCTCCTCCGCATCCAGCTCGCAGCGATCGAGTCCGTCGGCGAACGGCGTCAGGGTGATGCGGTTCTCGCCCCAGAAGGCCTTCGCATCGAGATCGAAGGTCAGATTGACTCGGTAATGGATGAAGTCACAGGTGCGACTCCGCTCGGCCTGGACCGGCCGACTCCAGACGTCCACCTGTTGAGCGTTGAGAGATGACAAGGCCGGTACGGCGAGCACAATAGCCAGTCCGGCACTGAGGGTTCGTCGCTGAAAGATTGCGACCATCAGTCATCGCCTCACTTTCTGCAGCAGACCGGGCTCGCGCATGAGGCTCTCGATCTCCGCTACCGTGCGAGGAAGCCCGGCCGAGAGGTTCTCGTAACCATCCTCGGTGATCACCACCGTGTCCTCGATGCGGATCCCCATGGTCTCGCTCTCGGGCATGTTGATGTCACAGGCGAAGACGAAACCGGGCTCCAGAGGTTCCTCGGGGCCGGTCATCGATGCCATCACATCGTGTGTCGCCAGCCCGATCGGGTGGTTGTAGCAGCCCCATCTGATCAGCCCACGGAATCGGCGCTCGCCGGCATCATACCCGTTCTCGAGCAACCACTCTCTCACCTTCTCGCCGACCTCCTGGAAGGTGATCCCCGGGCGGTAGTTGTCGAGACAGACCTGCCTGATACCGAGGCCCAGCTCGTAGAGCTCTCGTTGTTCGGGAGTGAAGCGGCCATTCGCCGGGAAGGAGGTGGAGATGTCAGCGTTGTAATAGGCGTAATCGGGGCCGGCGTCGAGGATGATGAAATCGCCGGCCTCCAGGGTGCGATCGTGTCGATGATAGTGACCCCAGGGATGGTGCTCTCCAGACATTATGATAGTCTCATAAGCCAGTTCCTGGGCGCCCTCTCGCTTGCTGATGAACCGGAACAGAGCGGCCAGCGCCCTCTCCGGCACGCCCACTTCGGTGGAACGCATGAACTCGAGATGAGCGTTCACCCCGATCCGGGCCGCTTCCCGCACCAGGGCCACCTCCGCCGACGACTTTATCTTCCGCAGCACTTGGATCGCGCGGAAGCAGTCACGAATCTCGACGCCGGGATACCGCTGCTCCAGTCGTTCGACCAGCTGCAACTCTCGGGTCAGGCGGCCGTCCCAGGGATGCTCCATCATCGTCCGCCGCAACGCCCCGTAGACTTCGTTCGTGTTCATGCGGTGAAGCTCTTCCGGGCGATGCGAAAGACAGAAGTACTCGACGCTCGGGCTAAGCTCGGTCAGGAAGGCCTCCAGTTCCTCGAACGGCAGGGCCGCGTCGATCCCGGTGAACCCTTCCGGGTCGAGGGCAAGCTCGGGAGGGATCCCTTCTCCCCGGGCGTCGCGCTCGTCGAGGGTCAGGAAAAGCGTGCTCTTTCGATTGACACCATCGACGACCAGCCAGGCGTTCGGCGCCTCGACACCGGTGAAGTAGAGGAAGTCGTTGCTCTGAAAGAACTGATAGCTCGCGATCGGTGAGGTGGCCCCAGGGATTATGACTGCTCCATCGGGGACCTCGTCCATCAATCGTTCGCGGCGGGCGGCGTACTCGGTGTTGTCGATCTGGCCGCCCGCCAGGACGAAGGGCACTTCCCCCGGCGGCGACTCACCCGAAGAGCAACCCTCCGTCAGAGTGAACAGGAAGGGTAGCAACAGAACGACCCGCATCCAGGATAGCGGTTGTGTTATGCGTTGGAGTCTCATGCGATACCTCTCTCTCTGGGGCATTAAGGAGGCAATCAATTGTAATCACCCGAATAGCAGGAATAGCGCGTGGCCGAAGACGCCGGCGCAGAGGCCGCCGATGAAATGAGTGGCTATGGCCACATTGGTCAGGCCGCGCTCCTTGATACCGTCCATCATTCCCACGTGGGTGCTCAGAAACCCGGCATTGCAGATGCCGATAGCGGTGAAGACGCAGATCTCTTTGGTGCCGACGATTCCACTCTCCAGGAACTCGGGAACGATGGCCAGCGCGGCGCCGACGGATCCCAGTGACGTGACGGGAAAAGCGATGGCTTCCGGATTCGAGAATCCGAACAAGGGCTCTATGATGAAAGACAGCTTCGCTCCGACCCAGGGAAAGAAACCGATTCCTTCGTAGGGACCTCCGGTATACACACCCTCATTTGGTCCAAAGGCGAGCATCATGACGATCGTGCAGATGATGACGATTCCGGGCATGATGTCTAAACCCGTCTTGACACCATGGACGCCGCCGTCCAGCAGCGCTTCGAGAGCCCGCTGAACGACATTCCCCTTCCGGACCTCCCGGTAGCGCAGTAGGTCGTAGCCTTCTTGCTCCCCCGAGATCACTCCCGCTTCTTTGCCGTATTTCTTCCTGCCGAAGTGTCCCATGAGCCTGACGCTCACGATACCGCCAAGAATCGCAGCGACGTTACCCAGCAAGACAGCTCTGCCCAACGATCCTACACCTGACGACTGTGCCAACATGAAGGTCGTCACGATGAGGCCCATCCCGAAGACGGTGCCCAGGTTCACCAAGGTCGTAACCTGCCATTGCCTGAAGTATTTCAGGAATCCCTTGTCGGCTGCCAACGGCATGATGGCCGGGTTGTCCGACAGATAGGTTGCGACGACCCCGACAGACGCAGCACCCGGCAGTCCGAATAGCGGCCTCATGAGGGGAGAGACCAGGCGGTTGGCGATGCTCACGATGCCAAACTCTGAGATGAGAGACGTAAACGCACCTGCGATGATTATCACTCCCATCAAGAAGAAGACGGTATTCAGGATGAGGTCGTGTGCCGTTCCCATCATGGTCTTGAACATGAAGGCGAGCCCCATTTGCCAGGCGAAGATGGCAAACAAGGCGGCGAGAATGGTTAGCGAGACCAAGGTCTCCGTGGTGATGGCCTTGACGATTCTCTTTTCCGCCTTCTCTTCTTCGGCTTCGTCGTATCTTCTGACACCAAATGCCATGTCACGCTCCTGATTAGCAAAACCGGGAAGATCGTTCTCGAATCTACCACGCTGCATGTGACGCTGGAACAGGATAGTCCGGACGGGCTTGGCGGGCCGAACTTCGAACTGCTTGACCTACGGGCGGGCGCACGGCAGGTTGATTCCTTACCCAAAGGTTCCCGCTGCCTATAGGTCTTGTGCGTTTCCCGCCACGTTCTGCGGTCGGCCGGCGCAAAAGTGCGTCCGGTGCCCCGGAGAAAGGGCAGCGCGCACCTCCCGTCGATAGGCGTTCCCATCCCGCCGATGTCGAGACCCGCCCCGGGCCGAACGGCAGGCGTGCCAAAAGGCCCCTGGAACGGTACGCGAACCGGGAGATCAGCTATGAGCCCCAATCTCGACCGTAGCGCCTCTCGAGGCGTCGCGATTCCGGTCTCCCGCCTACTGATTGCAATCTCGGCTCTCGCCTTCATTGGTTGCGAGCTTCCTTTCGACGCCGACGAAACCCGAGAGGCCCGGCCGGCCCTGTCGGGCGACGCCGCAGGGGCTCCGGTCTTCGCCGTCGACGTTTCCCACTGGTCGGGGACCGTGGCGGAAAGCGAGGTCGCCTGCTGGTGGGACAGCGGTGTACGGCACGTGATCACGGGGACGCAGAATTCCGACATCAATACGCAGCAGCTGCAGATGGCAGTGGACGCCGGGATGACGGTGGATGCCTACGTGATGCTGTACTGGGACTACGACATCACCGATCAGGTCGAGAGGGCGCTGGCGATGACCGCGCCGTTTCCGATTCAGCGGCTCTGGCTCGATGCCGAACAGCCGCCGGGTGGCCGCTCCGCGGCGCAACTGATTCAGAAGATACAGGAAGCGGTAAACGCCTGTGGCACGCAGGCGTGCGGGATTTACACGCGCAAGGTGTGGTGGCGGGATTATGTAGGTAACACGGCCGCGTTCTCTCACATGCCCATCTGGTATGCGTATTACAACGGGCGAGACGATTTCAACGATTGGTACAATCCACTGTACTGGTACGAGGGCCCGTTCGGTGGGTGGGACGACCCGACGGGCAAACAGTACGACTCGGATTGGACTGCGCCCGACCTGTGTAACGTGAACCTCGACTACAACATCATGTACAGGTTCGAGGCTGTCCCCAGCCTGATGGCCGAGGTAGGGAAGGTCACCACGTCACAGGCGAGCGAAAGCACCTGGCAGTCGGTGAGCTTGAGCAACTCCTACGTCAAACCGGTCGTCGTGATGCAGCCGCCTTCGTACAACGGCGGGCAGCCGTCGACGATCCGGATTCGCAACGTTTCGGCGAGCGGCTTCGAGTTCCAGATCGATGAATGGGACTACCTGGATGGCGCCCACACGACCGAGACCATGAGTTACCTGGTCGTCGAGGCTGGCGTCCATCGCCTCGCGAACGGTGGGCTGCTGCAGGCCGGAACGCTGACGGCGGACCACAACTTCCGGTCGGTGAGCTTCGCCCAAGCCTTCGCCAGCACGCCGGTGATTGTTAGCCAGGTCCAGAGCTACAACGGTGGCTCGGCCGTAGTGACCCGGCAGCGGGCGAAGTCGGCCTACGGATTCGATGTGAGGGTCCAGGAAGAAGAAGCCAACGACGGGATCCACGTGGTGGAGACGGTGGGATATCTGGCCGTGCAGCCGGGGTCCGACGTGCTAGTCGATGTTCCGTTCGAGGCCTCGCTGACTCCCGATGCCGTCACGCACGTGTGGTATCCTCTCACTTTCGGGGATAGCTACTCCGATCCGGCCTTCCTGGCCGGCGTCCAGACGACCGATGGGGGCGATCCGGTCGGCTTGAGGTACAGATCGCTGGGGCCAACCGGCGCCGAGATCTTCCTGGAGGAAGAGAAGTCGGCGGACGGCGAGGTCGGTCACACCACGGAGGTCGTGGGGTACCTCGTCTTCGAGAACCCAGCAGGTCCCGTCGGCGGACCGCCGCCGGCGCCCACCGGACTGGACCCGAGCGACGATGCAACGATCACGACGAGCTCCGTGACGCTGACCGTTGACCCGATCGCGGACGCCACGCTGTACGACTTCGAGATCGAGTACCTGAACGGATCGACATGGACATATTACCACACCTACTCATCTACCGAGCCGTCGCAGACGTTCTGGCCCGTCCATGACGACACCCCCTACCGTTGGCGGGCACGGGCTCAGAACGAGCATGGATGGGGGCCATGGTCGGGTTGGGCGACCTTCAACTTCGGTGATGTCGGATCGACGTCTCCGCCGCCCGCTCCCACGGGACTGAACCCCAGGGACGATGCGACGATCACCACGAGCTCCGTGACGCTGACGGTCGATCCGATCGCGGGCGCCACGGGCTACGACTTCGAGATCGAGTACATTAGCGGGGGTACATGGACCCGCTACTACACCTACAGCGGCACTGAACCGTCGCGGACGTTCTGGCCCGTCTACGATGATACGCCCTACCGCTGGCGGGCCCGCGCCCAAAACGAGTACGGCTGGGGACCGTGGTCGGGTTGGGCGACGTTCAACTTCGGGGATGTCGGATCGACCTCACCGCCGCCCGCCCCCACAGGCCTGAGCCCGAGTAACGGTCAGACCATCACCACGAGCTCTGTGACGCTGACGGTGGACCCGATCTCGGACGCCACAGCGTACGAGTTCCGGATCGAGTACCTGAGTGGCGGGGCGTGGACGTACTACTACACTTATTCCGGGTCCGCGCCGTCGCGGACGTTCTGGCCCGCCGTCCACAATACGAGCTACCGCTTTCAGGTACGCGCCAAGAACGAGCACGGCTGGGGGCCATGGTCGGGTTGGGCCACGTTCTCCTTCCAGGGTTAGTCAGGTAGGCGGCAAGGAGCTACTGTCTCTCTCGTTCCAGTTGCTCGATAATCTGCCGGGCGTAGACCATGTCGGGGTCGACCTCCAGGCATTTCCTGTAGTAGACGAGCGCACGCTCGATATCGCCGCGCTCCCGGTAGATGCCCCCCAGACGCCACCAGCCGTTCAACGAAGCCGGATAGATCGCCAGCAGGCGCTCGAGCATCTCGATGGCTTCGTCTACCCTGCCGGCCTGCGCCAGGTT
Source organism: uncultured Gemmatimonadota bacterium (assembly GCA_964345885.1). Lineage (GTDB taxonomy): Bacteria > Gemmatimonadota > Gemmatimonadetes > Palauibacterales > KS3-K002. The sequence goes on from CAYFSW010000067.1 coordinate 40,057, forward strand.
GTCCGAACTCATCACCAGGACCATATCCGGAATCGCGACATCATAGCCGTAGCGTCCCGACAGCGCGTCGTAGTACGCCTCGACGTCGGCCAGCGAGACGACCTCCATGTCGCGTGGGAATTCGTACTCGTGGAAGAGAAGCGTCAGGCCCTCGCGCATCCCCGACGGCGCGAGAAAGTCGCCGTTCTCCTCGACCACCTCGATTTTCCACTCGAACTCGGCCGGCGCCGCGGCGGACACAACCGCCTCGAGCTGCGGCATGTACTCGAGCGCCTCGGGGAAGTCGCTATCCTCGGCGATCACATACAGGAAGCTGTCGAGTGTCTCTTTGCCGGCCAGGAAGGTTCGGACTTTCTCGATCAGATAGTCGCGCTGCACCAGGTAGCGGAACGGGTTGTTGAGGATATAGGCGTCAAAGGTCTCAGGTCGCTCCGTCAGGGTGTAGAGGCCGAACGTCCCCCCGGCTTGTGGGCCGACCAGGATCCGGAAGTCCGCGGTCCGATAGTTCGCCTCGACGAACGGCATCGCCTCCTCGACCATGAACCGCAGGAAGCGGTCGGCGCCGGCCGGGTTCCCTTCGCGATCGAGCGGCAGGTAGTCGCGGTAGCGGTCAGTGTTGGCAATCCCCACCAGGATAACCGGCGGCATCCGCGTGGTACCCAGGAGCGTGGTGATGTACAGGGCTTCGGGGAAGTAGTTCCTGATCTGGCCGCCGTAGAGGATATAGATGACGGGGTATCCGATCGCCGTCGCTTCGTAACCGCGCGGCAGGTTGATCAGCAGCGTGCGGTCTTCGTCGAGTATCGTGGAGTGGATCTTTCTGTAGTGGCCGATGACGATGTCCTCGTTGTCCTCCTGCGCGACGGCGGGCAGCGCCGACGTCGCCGTCAGAAGTGCCAGCGTCAGGGTCAACACCGAGCGACTTATTGTCGGAAACCTCATTCTTCGTGCTCCCTATCGATCGGTTGGCAGCAGACGAGACGTTACCGCAGCGGCGTTAGGATGCTGCGTGGCACTCGAGCTGCGCAACCTGTCGAGAATCACTCGTACCTCAGCGTCTCCATCGGATCCACCCGCGTTGCGCGGAGCGCCGGAGCCAGCGATGCCGCGAGGCCGGTGGCGATCAGCACTAGCGCGATGAGCGTGTAGATCCTCCAGTCCCAGGGGCTCGCATCGAAGAGCATCTCGCCCATGGCGGGCGCCAGGAGCGCTGCGAGCGCCACACCGATGATGAGGCCGAGGACCAGCTGGATCAAACCGCTCCTTGCCGTGAGCCACAGGATGCGGCGCGCGTTGGCGCCCAAGGCCATTCTGATGCCGATCTCGCGGGTGCGGCGCCGGACCAGGAAGGCCATCACGCCGTAGAGCCCCACGGTCGCGAGCACGAGGCCGGCGAGGCCGAAGAGCGCGAACAGCACGGCGAGGGTGCGCTCGGGCGCGGTATTTTCGGAGATGAGCCGCGCGAGCGAGCCGACTTCATAGATGGGCAGGTTGGGATCGATGGCCGCGACTTCGTCGCGGACCAAGGGGGCGAGAGCGAGCGGGTCGCCGGCCGTGCGTAGTAGGACGCTCATGGTACGCCGCGTGCTCTGTGAGAAGGGCAGATAGATGCCCTCTGAGCCCCGTGCGCGCCGGCGGGCCATCGCCAGGTCGGGCGCGACGCCGACGATCGTCCGCCAGGGGCTCTCCGAGTCGAGCCTGCCCAGCTTGATCCGCCGGCCCAGGGGATTCTGGCCGGGGAAGTAGAGCCGTGCGAACCGTTGATTGATGATCGCTACCGGCTCGCTCTCGGCGTGATCAATGGCGGAGAACGGGCGTCCCGCCAGTAGCTGGACATCGAGAGCACGGAAGTAATCGTTACTGATCTGTGCGAACACGGCCCAGGGCATGTCCCGGTCACGATCGTAGCTCTCGCCCTCTATCTGGAATGTGTTCGTGTAGTAGTTGGCACCCGGTGGCCACAAAACGATGGCGGCGGACGATACTTCGGGGCGACTCTCCAGACGCTCGAGCAGCTCGGAGTAGAAGCGGTCGATGTCCGAGTTGTCCGGGTAGTCATTGGAGCGCAGCTGAATCCGTGCCGTGAGCACGTTCTCGGTAGCAAACTCGAGCTCATCGGCCGTATGAATCAACACTCCCTTCACCATCAGTCCCGCCACGGTCAGGAGCCCGCACGATAGAGCGACCTCGGCGACGACGAGGGTGCGACTGAGACGACTCAGGCGCAGGCTGGAGCTGCGGCTCGTGTCCTTGAGCACCTCGTTCATCTCGACGCCCGTGGCCTTGAGCGCCGGTCCCAGGCCGGCGAGTATCGTCGCGACCAGGATGAGGGCGAAGCAGAACGCGAGCACCGTCGCGTCGATCTCGACCCACATCCAGAAGAAGGGGATCTGATGCGCCACCGCCCGGTTGAAGAGCGTGACCCCAACGTGGGCGAGCCCGATTCCCAGCGCGCCGCCCAACGCCGCGATGGCTAGCGCCTCGGCCAGGTTTTGGGTGACGAGCGCGCTGCGGCTGGCGCCCATAGCCGCCCGAATTGCGACCTCTCGATCGCGCGCCGCGGCACGCGCCAAGAGAAGATTCGCCACGTTGGCGCAGGCGACCAGCAGCACGAAGGCGACGACGGCCACCATAATGTTCATCAGCAACGCGTCGCGCGGCTCCACGATGTGCTCCCTGTAAACCGCGACTCGCGTGCCCAGTCCCTCGTAGCTCTCGGGGTGCGCGAGCTCGAGACGGCGGGCGAGCGCCGCGACCTCGACGCGCGCCGACTCGAGCGAGACGTCCTCTCTCAGGCGCCCGAAGGCGTGTATGTAGCGGTTACCGCCCGGCTCCGCCGAGGGATCGAGCTCGAGTGGGATCCAGAGCGCCTGTTGGTAGGGGAACTGGAAGTCCTCGGGCATGACCCCGACGACGGTCCGCTGCAGCCCGTTCAGGCGCACGGTTCTACCGGCGATCGCCGGATCACCGCCGAAGCGTTCCTGCCAGAGCCGGTGGCCGAGCACGACGACCGGCTCGGCGCCGGGGCGCTCGTCCGCCGGAAGGAATCCCCGGCCCAACACGGGCCCTACCCTGAGGGTCTGGAAGGCGTCCGCGCTGACCGCCGCCGCCGCGACGCGCTGCGGACGGTCCTCTGCACCGGCTAGATCCACGTCGGTTTCGTCGAACCCGGCCAGCCCCTCGAGCGTCGTCTGTGCGTCGCGCCAGGTCTGGAACTCATGGGCGTTCAATGAGATGTCGAGTCTGTTGCGAGCAACCCGGTCACGGAACAGGTAGATCAGGCGGTCGGGCTCCTGGAAAGGCAGCTCGCGCATCAGTCCGTGCGAGATGCTGAACATCGTGGTCGTCGAGCCGATCCCCAAGGCGATGGCCACGGCGGCGAAGATCGCCAGACCGGGAGCCCGGGCCAGCAGCCGGAACCCGGAGCGAAGATCTCTGAGCAAGCTCTGCATGGCAGCGACTCCGGTAGGCGCGTCCACTACACCCTACGCGGCAGCCGGGAGGCCTGTTTCGTAGGAGGCCATGCGCCCTCGCCGCCATCGCGGCTCGCTAGGTCCGGAATCGAAACTGATGCTGCTGGACGAAATCCTGACCCTGCGTACGTAGTGCGCGCCTAGGCTGTATCCAAGTAGCGGTGATTGCAGTGGTCATGCCCCTGCATCAGCGTCCTGTTGCGCTCCATCTTCAGGTTCGGGTTGAACGCCGTGGGCCAGTGATAGTCCATGTTGCACACCGCGGCATGGCCGATCGCTCCGCCGAGACCGGCTGCGTGGAAGGTTTCGGCGATGAGGCACTCGGTGACCCGCAGTCCGAAGGCCTTCTCCGTATCCTCCACGACTTCGTGTGTCAGTATGGAGGAGTACCTCGGTGGCCGGAACTGGCTCACGAAGGTCTGGAAGCTGGTGTCAGGCATCCTCTCTGCCTGCAGCTCGCCGATGGCACGGCCGTAGTCGGCCGAATTGATATTCAGCAAGCGAATGATTTCGTCCTCTCCCAGCTCTTCTTTGAGCGTCCTAATGAAGCGGAAGAATGCTCGGTTCTCCCGCTCGCTCTGTTGCCTCTCTGACAGGGTAAGCTCTTTGGGGACATCGAACTTGTGTTCACCCTGCTGTTGCGCGACGCCCTCGCAGATCCCCAGGCTCGGCAGCTTGCAGAGACCCAGCCAGGCCATCGCACAAGCGGGGACCGTTCGAGTCAGGAGTTCCCGACGGTTCAGATTGCACGGATTGTCAGCTTTCATGGTGTCCTTCCCGGTTCAAGGAAATGCAAGATTACGCTCTCGAGTCCAAGATGCGACCGGAATGCGAGTGCCATCTCATCATTGAAGCTCCTCGGGGATAAAGCCGGGCCAGCCATACTCGAGGGCGATGCTGTTGATGATCTCGGCTGCTAGAGGCATCCCGGCGTCGGAGTTCGTCATCACGACTGCACCTTGTCCGGTCGTCAAGTATGCGTACATGAGGGCGCGGTAGCCTTCGTTGCCGCCGTTGTGCGTGAACCAAGCTTGCTCGCCGTTGCGGCGAACGAGAAGTCCGAGAGAGAAGCTGCCGAACTGGGGTGTCGTCAGCGCGGGGGCGCTCTCAGTCGAAAGGAGAGCCTGGGGCGACCGGGACGCGGCCGCGTGCACGGCAAGTGCGAAGCGGGCCAGGTCCGATGCTGTAGTCCAGAGCCCGGCCGCCGCGAGCTCGGGGTAGACATGCCAGCGGTCGGTCAGAGCCGCGCCATCCTCTCTGTGCCCGACGGCGGCCTGGGTCTCGAGGTCGGCAGGCAGCGGTTGCGCGAAAGTGCTGTGTTCCATGCCGAGCGGCTCGAGCACGAGGCTATCCATGAGTGTCGAGAAGTCCTGGCCGGTCACATCCTGTAGCACCTGCTGCAGCACGACATACCCGCCTCCCGAGTAGGACCAGCTCGAGCCGGGAGGCCGCACGATCCTGATCGGTGGCGTGTTCGTAGGCGTCGAGCCGTCGAGGATCTGGGTTAGCGTTGGGAGGTCAGCCCCGGGTTCGTAGCCCGGGAAGCCGGGCACGTTCAAACCGGCCACATGTGCCAACAAGAGAGCGACCGTTGCGGAATCGCTCGACCCGGCGTCGCTGTCGGGAAGTTTCCAGTTGTGCAGGTAACGATTGACGGGCCTCTCGAGCGCGAGCAGCCCTTGGTCGACGAGACGGAGAGTCAGGAATGCGGTGAGCGCCTTGCTGATCGAGGCGGCCTGGAACAGCGTCCCCTCAGAGACTGCCTGACTCTCACCCGCCGCGGCTCTAGCGTAGCCGCGGGCCCAGTGGACCCTCCCGTCGTGGATGACGGCGATACTGACGGCCGGGACCCGGTAGTGCGCCAAGCGCTCCTCGAGCGTCCACCTCTCCGTCGGCACTGATCCCGGCGATTGCAGCATGTGAAGGCCGCTCACGACACGCGCGATGCGATCCTGAGAAGTCCCCGGATCACTCTCACCGGTTTCAGCGGTCGGCGAGCAGGCGCTTACGAGCATTAAGCCCCAGACCACCGGATGAATGACGCTGGCCCTGAGCTTCATTCCTCTATCCCTCGTGAGCAGCTCAGCTGCGCGTTCGAGTGATTGTTGTACCCTACGGTCTCTGTACAAGAAACGTTCCGCGGCGGCTGGAGCAGCTACGATGCGTTCGGTGCAGGGATTTAGGTGCGGGACGCTGAGCGAGTGGCGGCGGCGGGCCTCGGGGCTGGTCGGGGCTGCCGTCCGGTTGCGGGACACTCTAATCCCAGAGGCGGACGGCTCTAGCTCTTCGGCCGCACGAATTCTTGGATCGGCGGGTGCTTGGGCACTAGATCCGCACGGCAAGCCTGAAACGACCCGACCTCGCGGGATCGGGTCTGTTTCAGGCTTGAGGGTTGCGACCCGGGGTTGCCGTGCGGACTCCCTTAGTTGCCCTTCTTTTCGCTCATTGCGCGCACGAATTCCAAGAGAGCGCTAATCTGCTCGTCGCTGAGCTGAGTCGAAAAGCCGGGCATGGTGCCCCGCCCTTCGGCGATTATGGCGAGTAGCTCCTCATCGCTAACCTGGCTCATCCGTTCCGGATCGGTCAGGTCGCTGGGCCGCGGAGTGAGGGCCGCCGCAGCCGGGCCATCGCCCTCACCTGTGGCGCCGTGGCATGCCACGCAGTACTTGGTGTAGATCTCCTGACCGCTCGGCGGTGTTAGCGGCAGAAAGCCGGGATCGGCGGATGCCACGCGCACCGGATCGTCCTCCGGCCGCTCCATCGTCAGCCGCCGCGCAGCCCCCATCAGGAACTCGAGGACCGCTTCTTCCTCGTCGGAAGTGAGGCGGGCGTTGAGGGCCATGTGCCCAACGATGGCACGCCAGCTGTCGGCGTCGTACTTGTTGGGGGGCTGCATCCGATGGCATCGGGCGCACGTTCGAGCCCAGACGTCGGCGCCTGACTCCTGGGCCGCGGCCGGTGCCGCGACCACGAGTAGCGCCAGCGCGCCCAGCCCGAGAATCATCGTATGCCTAGTCATTCCATACATAATCTCTCTCCTGAGAAGCATCTCCTTAGAACACGACCGCGAACTGCGTCATCAGCCTGTTGTTGTCCTCTTTGAATCCCTCATCTTCCGAAACCAAGAAATAGGCGACTCGCAGGGCCGCCGACGCGGAGACGTAATAGTTCGCGCCAAAACCCAGTTCCTTCGCGTCGGAATCATCGCCGGGGAAATCGGCCACCGAGAAGCGAACCACGGGCTCCACGTCGGCCAGAAACCCTGTTGCACCGGCTTCCGCGAGGTTATAAGCCAATTGGCCGTAGAAACCCCAGCGGTTGGCATCCTCGCCGGTCGTCTCCTGTATGGCGTACACCACCTCGCCCCTCAGATCGACGCCACGATAGATGAAGTCGAAGTCTCCCCCCAAGAACGTCAGATTGAGGTTTTCATCCGTCGCTGTGTTGGTTGCGTACTTCCCTCGGTACGCCGAGGCGCCGACGCTGATCCCCTGTGGGAGCTCGACACCCAACCGCCCACCGATCGCCTTGTTGTCGTCCGCATCCGGGCGCTCACGATCGTTGTCCCGCAGACCACGGAAGCTGAACGCGTCGGCATCACCCTTCAGACCGTTGACCACGTATGCGTCGAAGCTGACTCGAGATCGGTTAGCCAGGGGCACTCCGCCTGTGACCCACACCCCCACATCGGAATAGGTCGACGGGAACACGTTGCTGTACACCAGCGGGCGGCCGGGCATCCTGCTGATCCACGTCGGATGCAGGTCCTTGTTCCACCGATTGAAGGGGATGATGAACTTACCGCCGACCAGCCTCACGTTGCGGATCCCCGTGTACGCCAGGTAGCCGTACTCGAGAGCGATCTCCTCGCCGGCGTGCTCGTACTCCACCTCCACCCCGACTTGCAGATCTCCGACGATCCAACCCACCAGAATCAGGTTGATGTGGTGGTTGTCGAAGAAGTGGTTCCACTCGTCGTCAGGATCCCCCGTCTGCTGAAGTGTCCACTCGAGGTCGCCGTAGCCCGACACCTTGAGACCTTGTCCAGGCGCCTCCCCGGCGAACGCGATCACCAAGAACAATCCGACGGCGAGGATGCGACATGCCCGCCGGCCAACTCTGTTGAACATCTCCGGCCCTCCTTCCATGAGGACTGCCGTTACGATTGACGCTCGCGCCGCCGACGGCGGCCCGCAGAGCGCGTTGGGGCTCGCGCAGTTTTCCGGAGCAGCATTCGCAGGGTGTGTGCCACAGGGCCGAAGGATGTAACCAATTGAAAAGATTGCACTTACGCCACAGGCAAATGTGCCTGCCACCCCGGGAAGGGGGCGTATGCCCCACTGAAGCTGGCGGATTACACCCAGTCCCGGCGGTCGAAAGCGAGCCCCGGCTCACCCACAAGACCGAGGAGGGTGCCCTGTGACTCGCTTCCTGCGTGGTCCAGGACGGGCACATGGTGGCCATGGTTAACGAGTGCCGGTGTGCTAGAAGCGGGCGAGTGGCGGCGTCGCCGGCGACGATGGATGCTAGGAAACGCGCCTGACAGGATTCGCGTTGAGGGCGCCGCTAGGCGCCTTCATACCGAACGCCGCGCGTGGTGTGCGCGGCGTGAGTCTCCACCTGTGGCCTTCAGCTTCGGGGGCGCCCTCAGGTCGGCTCGTCGGCCAGGCGCGCCAAGGCCTCCTGGGCGGTCTCGAGCTGTGGGCGCAGCTCGGGGTCGCAGTCCTTCCAGCGCCGAATGAAGCGGTTGTAATGGCTGGCCGCCTTCTCCGGGTCGCCCAACCGCTGGTAGATGTCACCCAGGCGGAGTCGTGCCGGTGCCAGGAAAGTTTGGTCGTACATTCCCTTCATGCCGAAGCCCTCGTACCAGTGACGAGCCTCATCATAGCGGCCCAGGTCGTAGAGCACCTCGGCCCGCAGCCAACGCTCGAAAACGCTCATTAACGGCGAATTGAACCACGCCGCTCTCGCTTCGATCTGCTCTAGATAGCTCAGCGCCTCTTCCGGTTGTCCGCGGGCGCGGGCCGCCTGGGCACGCAGCGTGAGGGCCAGGTTGCCGGCGACGGTCATTAGGCCCGCGTCCAGGTCGCGACTGGCGGTCCAGGCTTCCACCTCGGCGGCCACGGCCTCGGCCAGCTCCGGTTCGCCCAGTCGGTCATGAGCCCGACCGAGGTAGAAAGAGCGGACTAGCGTATCCGCAAAGCTGTCGGGATGCCAGCGCGCGATGCTGTCGCGGAGCTGAATCAGCTCTTCGGTCGTGACAGGAGCGGCCGGGTGAAGCCAGGCCATCCACGCCGCCCGACTGTTCGGTCGTAGGGTGCGCAGAGCGGCGATCTCGCGCTGGGCAGCCTTCCAGCGACCGCGTAACAACTCCAGCCAGATGAGGTGTGAGTAGCCAGTAGCTCTCCAATCGCTGGGCCTATCCAGCTCCGTCAGGATCTCGAACAGCCGTCGCGCCGCATCCGGGTCCTCAGCCTGGTGGGCCAGCCACCCGCCAGTCGCCCAAACGAGGAAGTGCGGCCCAGCTCTCAGGGCTTCGACGGCACTGTCCAACGCATCCGCTTCGCCGCGCAGAGAAGCGAGCATCGCTCGGTACTGTGGAGACCAGGAACCCTGAGGGTTAGTCTCTAGCATACGCTCCCGAGCCGCGGCAACCGTTTCAAAGTCGCCCTCGAACGCGGCGACAAAGCATAACAGGTCGTTGCCTCCCTCGTTGAACAGATCTAGCGCCAAGGCCTTCTCGGCGACCCTTCGTAACTCGGCGACCGGTCGACCCCGTTTGTGGCCGTCGTAGAAGAGCAGGTAAGCCAGCTGGCCCCAAGCATCGAGCTCATCAGGGTACCGGCTCAGTATCCGCCCGTAGATATCCTCGGCCTCCTCCCAGTTGTCCCGCACTCTCCAGGCGTGTAAGGCATCGATGAGCAGGCTGTCCCGCTCGGAGAGTCCCGCGCTGAAGCGTCGGGCTCGCTCCAACGCCTCTACATTCCACATTCCCGGAAGCCAGAAGACATTCGCGGCAGACTGGTAATAGGCGAGGGCGAAGGTCGTGTCGAACTCGACAGCGCGCCGGTATGCGACATAGGCCGAGTCGTAGATCCCGGCACGGGCGAATGCCTCGCCCTGCAGATAGGCCTTCAGCGCGTCGAACGACTGCGTTGTGGCGATGCCCACGCGTGCCAGCCGATTCGCCGCGCCTGCGTGTCGCTCGATCAGAAGTCGCCGCGCCAGCTCAGGGGTCAGCTCGTAGAGGACGCTAGCCTCGTCGCCCACCACCATCTCGGCGTCCGCCCTCCGGCCGCGGCGCAAGTCGTACAGCGTGGCGCTTGCCCGGTAGCTGCCGCCGGCTTCCAGAACGCTGCCATAGATATAGAGGCCGGCGCCGAAATGCCGGGCGATCTCTTCACCCTGTTGGGCGTCGAGGTCGGTGTACTCGCGCTCCACGTACTTGAGCAACGCGAAGGGATCCACCGCCGTCAGCTCGCCGGCGCCGTCGATAGCCGTGCTAAGCAACTCCGCCATACCGACGCCCAAATAGGCCGACTCCTCGTCACCGCTGTACTCGAACGGCAACACGGCCACTCGATTGGGCGAGACGGGGATGCCCGCCGCCCCGAATTCGGGCACCGAGCGGCCGAGCAGCAGCCAGGTGGTGACAACAGCCGATAGCGCCAACGCACCGATGAACGCGAAGCCGGCGATGCGCCGGGTGAGAAGTCGCGGACGTGATGCAGGCTTCTCCGCAACCACCGGCACTCGGGGCAGGGCCGCCTGCGCCGGCGACGCGTCATCCGAAGCATCTGGCTGGCCCGGAGCGACGCGTGCCCGCTCAAGCTCGTGGCTGAGCTGCTCGGCGAAGTCCAGAAGTTCTGGCGGTGGCTCGATGTCTAGGTCACGCTCGAGCAGGCGCGCATGCTGCTCGGCGTGCTGGATCGCGTTGGCCGGATCACCCCCCACCGCCAGGGCCTCCATCAAGCGCAGCGCGTACCGGGAGTTGTAGGGATCATGGGTCGCCAGCCGTCTCCACCAGCGGACCGCGGCGGGATGGTCTCCGGCCTCCTGCGCCCGCTCAGCCAGGCGCTCGAGGGTCGCCGCGTAGGAATCGGCGAGCCGCTGCCGCTCGGCTTCGACCCAGCGATCGAACTCCGGAGCGTTCTTGACGAAGAAACCGTCGAGGAACGCTCCGGCGTAGAGCGATGCCGCGGACTCGAGATCGCCGCGCGCCACCGCACTCTCGAACTCCACCACATCACACGATACAAGGTCGGAATCGAGCCGGACGCTGTCACCCTCGGAGCGCAGGGCGCTCGTGCCGAGGGCTCTTCTAAGCACGTATACCGACTCTGACAGGAGGTGACGACCCCGTTCCGCTTCGGCCTCGGGCCACAGGTAGGCAGTCAACTTCTCTCGGCTTACCGCTCCGGTCCGGCTCGCCGCCAGAAGCGCCAGGAGAGCGATACGCCGGGTCTGCACCGCTTCGCCGTCGGGCTCGCCGTGCTCGATCCGCAGCGATGCGCCGCCAAGCAGCCTTAGGGACAGCATAAGGCGCGCCTTGAGAAAAACTTGACTTTCGCCTGAGAAGTGCTGGATCGCTCCTGCTTAGTATAGACGCGCGATCCCGGAAGGTGCAACCAAGAGCCAGTGACCCAAACTCGCTGGCGGCTTCACCCTGCAGCCGCAGCGATCCAAACAGGAGGTACTTATCATGCGCTGGATTCGAGTAGTTCCTTGCCTGATGCTGGCCGTGCTGCTGGCGAGCTGCGGCGACGAGCCGGTGACGCCGACGGAGTCCGCCGTCCCCTCGCTGTCCCTAGCCGGGAACAGCGGCCCCTCGGCGAACGGCCAGGCGATTCTCCCGCTGGACCTCTACCCGGGATACGAAGGACTTATTACAAGTTCCTTTCACGCCCGAGAAAAGCAGGACGGTAGCGTGTCCGGTTCGTTTGAAGCAAAGAGTCGAGGTCAGGATGTTGAGCTGCACGCGAGGCTTGACTGTCTCGTCGTGAACGGTAACGAGGCGACTCTCGGAGGTGTCTTCACGCAGGTCCGAAAAGGTCCGGGGTGGCCGATGGAGTTCGGAGACGTATGCGTCGGTGACCGGATATGGTTTAAGGTCAGAGATAACGGCGAAGGCTCCGGCAGCGACCCGGATCAGTTCACTGATGTGTGGTGGGAGGCTTGCGGGCTCGTAACTGAAACTGTGTGCGGTCCATACCCGATAGTAGAATTTCCGAACCTCATCCCCGACCTCGTCGACATCGAGAGGGGCAACGTACAGGTAAAACAGTGATCACGTGACACTCCGTGAGTTCCCGGCTGAAACGAGAGAGCCCCCAGCCGAAACTGGGGGCTCTCTCGTGCATGCAACCACCTCGGTGCCCCAGGATCTCAACTGGGCGATGGCCGGCCCCGGCCGGCTCCACACCTACGGCCTGTAGGGCAGCGCGAAGCTGCCCTCCCTCTCCATGCTGGGACGGCTCGTCGCAGGTTGGACCTCACTAGACAGGTAGCTACGCTTCTGCAAACGCGCCTGACAGGATTCGAACCTGTGACCTTCGGCTCCGGAGGCCGACGCTCTATCCAACTGAGCTACAGGCGCGTGGACCGCTAAGTTATTAGGTGGCTCTTACCGAGGGAAGCCCCGAGAGATGGGGGCGTGTGGGGGCGCCACCCGGGCTGTTCGTTAATGGGATTCCACCTGTGCGGTTTCGGACGGCACGACGCTGGCGTCGCCGAGGGCCCGGCGTAATCGCTCATGATCAGGGCGATACCTACGTGGGGCGCGGCGGCACACGACTTGCCCACTCGTCTCCCCATCTACGCCGATCCTCGTGCACTCAGCCCCGGAGAACGATGGAAGCTCTTCTTCAGGACATCAGGTACGCCGGACGGGTTCTCCTAAAGACACCGATGTTTACGGCTGCGGCGGTGGTCACGCTGGCCCTGGGCATCGGGGCGAACACGGCGATCTTCAGCGTGGTCCGCGAAGTTCTGCTGCGAAGGCCGCCGGTGACGGAGCCCGAGCGGCTGGCCGCGGTGTACACGACGTGCCGGCGTGGATTGCCCAGGTGCTCGTCGTCCCTCCCCGATTACGAGGACTACCGTGACCGGTCGTCGGCATTCGCCGACCTGGCCGGCTACTCTTGGTTCGCACTGAACCTCGGTGACGGAGAAAGCGGACGGCTGGCCACGGGGCAACTGGTAACGAGCAATTACTTCGAGGTCCTGGGGGTCGGGGCGCGACTAGGTCGCGTGATCGGACGAGACGACGCGGGGAGGGGAAGGCCCGCCACGGTGGCCGTCCTGAGCGCCAAGCTGTGGCGCGATCAGTTCGGTGCGGATCCGGGTGTCGTGGGACGAACCGTGCGCCTGAACGGTGTGGCGTTCACCGTAATCGGAGTGGTGGCCGATGGTTTCAAGGGCTTGGACCTGGCCAACGAAGCGGACGTTTGGGTATCGATCTTCACACGACCTCTGTTGGATGCTGAAGACGATCCGATCGCAGCCGCCGAAACCTTTTTCGACACGCGCGGGGTCCGCTGGATCCAGACGCTGGTCGGCCGCTTGGCACCCGGCGTCAGCGTGGTGCAGGCACGGCAGGAGATGGCCTCGATCTCCAGACAGCTGGCGGAGGAGTACCCCGAAGATCGGGCCGCAATGGAAGGCCCGCGCTCGATCACGGTCGACCCAGCGCCGCGCTATATCCTCCCGGTGGGCAGCGAGAGCGACCTCAAGCGCTTCATCTGGCTGCTGTTCGGCGTCGTGGGCGCGACCCTGCTGCTGGCCACGGCGAACCTGGCGAACCTGTTGCTCGTCCGTGCCTCCGGACGGCGCCGCGAGATCGGCATCCGCCTCGCCGTCGGCGCGGGCCGTGGCCGGCTGATCCGCCAGCTGCTCACGGAGAGTATGACCCTCGGCCTTGCGGGTGGAGCGGTCGGGCTCGTCGTCGCCATCTGGATGCTTGACCTGCTGTCCGCGTTCCAACTGCCGGGAGGCGTGTCGATCGGCGCGTTGGAGGTCGGGCTCGACAGCCGCGTGTTGCTCTTCGCCCTTCTGCTATCACTGGTGACCAGCGTGGCCTTCGGCCTGATTCCGGCATTGCAGGCGAGCCGGCCTGAAGTGGTGAGCTCACTGAAGGGCGGCGAGTCGGAGAGAGGGGCGGGTCACGATAGGCTGCGCAAGGCGCTGGTCGCCGTACAGGTGGCTTTGTGTCTGGTGCTTCTGGTGGGCTCCGGACTCTTCGTTCGCGCGCTACGTAACAGCCTCGAGTTCGATCCCGGCTTCCGGTCCGAAGGAGTCGCACTGGCACGGTTCAATCTCGCCTTGCTCCGTTATACTCCCGAGCAGGGTGGGTCTTTCGTCGAGCGGCTGCTGGAACGGGTAAGAGGGCTTCCCGACGTCACTGCGGCGAGCGTCGCTACACTCGTTCCCTTGCAGGCTGGCGGATTTCGCGGGACGTTCGTCACGGTCAGCGGTTATCATCCCGCCCCCGACGAAGAGATGCGAGTCGACTACCTGTTCGTCGAGCCGGGCTATTTCCGGGCGCTGGGGATCCCGCTGGTTCGCGGTCGGGTCATCGAGGCCGGCGACCGGGAAAGTTCCCGACCGGTGATGGTCATCAATCAGGATATGGCGCGCCGCTATTGGCCGGGCCGCGACCCGCTGGGCGGTATCGTCGACTTCGGAGAGCTCCAGCTCGAGGTGGTGGGTGTGGTGGAGAACCCTGTCTGGACCGGCCTGGGAGAGTCGCCGACCCCGTTCGTCTTCTTGCCGCTCCCCCAGTATCCGGCCTTCACCAGCAACGGCTTCCTCACGCTCCTCGCGCGAACGGCTGGCGATCCACGCCGGCTGCTACGCGCCTTGCCTGAGGAATTACGGTCGCTCGATCCGCAGCTGTCGATCAGCAGTCTCCAGACGATGAAAGACCAGCTCAATGCGGCGCTCATGCCGCAGCGGATGGGTGCCGCCTTGCTCTCGCTGTTCGGGTCGCTGGCCCTCGTGCTCGCCGCGGTGGGCATCTACGGTGTCGTCGGGTACACGGTGGCCCGCCAGTCTCGCAGCATAGCGATCCGTATGGCGCTGGGCGCCAGAGACGTGGACGTCTTGGCTCTGGTGGTCCGGGGAATGAGTGCGACGATTCTGGTTGGGCTTGGCGCCGGGTTACTCGTCGCGCTGGCACTCACGAGGACCGTCGAGGCATTCCTCTTCGGCGTCGGCCCAGATGATCCACTCACCTTTGGCGTACTCGGGATATTTCTGGCGTCGGTCGCTCTGGTGGCCACGCTTCTCCCGGCGCGCCGGGCGACGCGCATGAAGCCGATGGCCATCCTCCGAACGGAGTGAGGTGGGCGGTCGTCTGATCGGATCGAGGAGTCGAGACGAGGAGAGTCGGACCCGATCGTCGCAACGTACTACAAGGCTAGGTTTGCGTTGGCTCCTCCTCTGATCCGGGAAGCTCCTTGGTCTCCGATTCCGCTTCCTCGTAGGCGCGCTTGAACTCGGCGCGTCCCGCCTCGACGCTGGCCTTGATGGCGTCCCAGGCGCTCCCGCCGGCGGCCTGCAGATCCTTGAGCTTGCCGATCAGCTCCTGCTGCTTGGCCCGGAGCGCCTTGACTCGCGCCTCATACCGCTCGCGCCCTTCCGCCTTCAGCTCGCCGGCTCGCTTCTCCAGCTTGTCGATGGCGGCGTTCCATTCGTCGAGCTGTCCCTTGATCTTCTCTACGTATTCTTCGCGCTTCTCGGCCATTATGGCCCCCTAGGTGGTGCAAGGATAGAGCAGTTGCGGTGAGTGACTGCAAAGAGAGTGGAGCCGAGGGGAGTCGAACCCCTGACCTCTTGAATGCCATTCAAGCGCTCTCCCAACTGAGCTACGGCCCCGTTTTCAGTAAGCGGTAGACGGTAGGCGGTGGCCGGTGCAAAGTCAACTCGGCGTGCCGTGCCGACCGGCCACTGCTCACCGCTCACCGCTCACCGAAAAAGCGCCCCCAAGGGGAATCGAACCCCTACCGCCAGCTTGAAAGACTGGTGTCCTGACCGTTAGACGATGGGGGCATGGTGCGCCAGGGAGGATTCGAACCCCCGACCTGCGGCTTAGAAGGCCGCTGCTCTATCCACCTGAGCTACTGGCGCCTCCAGCCGACAAGCTCGCGGCGGGGATTGAACCCGCGACCTCTTCCTTACCAAGGAAGCGCTCTACCACTGAGCTACGCGAGCGGACAGGCCCGGCAGGACTCGAACCTGCAACCCCCGGTTTTGGAG
>CAYFSW010000068.1:0-1704 GCA_964345885.1 uncultured Gemmatimonadota bacterium
TAGAGCACGATATTCCCTCTGGCAGATTGTGCACTGCGTGAGGTGGGCGAGCACCTGTGCCGCCGTATCAGGCGGTAGTTGATCCTCGATCAAGTCAGCTAGCAGCGGTTGCACTTCGTGACAGCGCATACTCCGTCCTCATCCGGCACCGGTTTGTACGTGTTCGCTCGTCATATCCGCTTCCCACGCCGCAAGCCGCGCCGCCAGCGCCTCGCGGCCCCGGTGCAGATGCGTCTTCACCGTCCCCAGCGGCAGGTTGAGCACATCAGCAATCTCGGCGTACGATAGATCCTGCAGATAGCGCAACGTGAGGACCAGCCGGTACTTCTCCGGCAGTCTCGCCAACTCGGCGTGCACGAAAGCCCGTCGTTCCTTCGCGTCGAAGACGTCGGCCGGCGTCTGACCCGGAGAGGCCAGCGTCTCGCCCAACAGCTCAGTCTGGGTCAGTTCAGCCTGCAGTCGTGGCAATCTGTTGAGACAGACGTTGCGGGCTATGCGGTAGAGCCAGGTGGTGAACCGGCTTTCGGCACGGAAGCTCGGTAGCCCGCGCCAGGCCCGCACGAATGTTTCTTGAGCTACGTCCTCGGCTTCCCTATAGTCGCCGAGCACACGGTACGCGAGGTTGAACACGTACCGCTGGTGTGCACGTACCAGTTGCTCGAACGCATCCTCATCTCCGCGCTGGGCTTTGACCACTAGTTGGGCTTCGTTGTCGCTCATGCTGCCCGCTACTCATCTCAGCGGCCTCACCCTATATGACCGGCCGACGGCCCCGGATGTTTCACCCTTGAGCGCGCTCTATCGTGCCTCAGCAGTGTGGCTTTCCGCGACAGAGACGTCCAGGCGGAGTAATAGGGAACCACGCAACTCGAGTGCTACTGGGTCTTCCCACGGGGCATCTCCCCTGAGTTAGAACTGTGCGCGGCAAACGTGCTGAGCCTGTGTCACCGCTCGATTGTACCAGATTGTGCCGACCGGGTGAAACTTTCTGCGCCACGGGGGGTCAAATAGAATGGACCGGAGTCGCACGTCAGGCGAATCGTTGATGGTTCGCCGAACAGAGGGAGGAGCCGTCACGATGATGGTGGAGGGAGCGCTTCAGGAGACCCGCGTCCCTAGCGGGGTGAACGGCCAAGCGCCCGTGTGGACCCTGTGCACAATAAGCGGCGACGTCATGCTGGAAATTTGCAGATAGGAGGTTGTCAAATGTGGGAGTTCTTGAGTTCCTTGGTGCCCAGCGTTGGTAGCGTTGTCTTCTTTGCCCTGGTGTTCGGCTTCATCATCATGTTGCGCTGGTTTCGCCACCGGGAGGTCATGGCGATGATCCAGCAAGGATTGCTGCCAGAGGATCATCGGCGGGAAACGGGCAACGACAGGACGTTGAGGAAGCTACTTGGCTGGGGCCTCGGCCTGGCGGCGCTCGGTCTAGCACTGTTGATCGGCTTGTACCCCTATGGCTTCGTGGTGCAAGAGCCCTGGCCTCTCCACTTCGGTCCCTGGATGGTGGTGGGCCTCGTGCCCTTGTTCGTCGGGTTGGCGCTGCTGATTATCTACTATGCGAGCCAGCGGAACCGTGCACCGCAGGAAACCAAGGAGGGGCAGAGGGAGCAAGCAGAAACGTAGACTCAGGGCGCGTGACGACTGCCAGGATGTTTCATTCGCAAGAGGTCCGGCGGTCGCGGGCCGAGGCTGTGTCGCTCACCG
>CAYFSW010000069.1:0-148638 GCA_964345885.1 uncultured Gemmatimonadota bacterium
CCTCCTTGTCGGATCTTCGGAGTAGTGCCCGCGGGGCCGGGAGCCCCGCCCTTTCGTACGAGAAGAGCGGCTCCGATGTGTCGGTCACGCACCGGGCGCCGGGCGCTGGCGCGGCGTCCGCGTGCTTGACGGCACGTAAGCCATTTGGTTATTGTAGTTTACCGCGTCTCCCCCACCCGATTCCCCATACCCCTTTCTTACCATGCTTATCCGATCGACTCGTACACATGCCTCGCTCTCTGGGCTGGCGGCCCTCATCCTCGTGGCCACCGCCTGCGGCGGCGGAGGTTCCGACGACACCGTCCGATTCGGCGTCGCGGCGCCTCTCGAGCAGTTCATCGGTTCACACACGCTACGCGGTGCCGAGCTGGCCCGTGACCAGCTCAACGCGGCGGGCGGAATCGATGGACGAGCGGTCGAACTCGTAGCGCTGACCGACAGCGCCAGCACGCGCCGGGCGGTGACGGTAGCCGACAGGCTGTACAGTGACGCCACGGTGCTGGCGGTGGTCGGGCACGTCAACTCGGGCGCCACGCTCGCCGCAGTCCCGATCTACAACCGCGGCCTTCCCATCGTATCCCCCGTCGCCACGAGCCCAGAGATCAGCGATGCCGGCACGTGGATTTTCCGCGTCTGTTCCAGCGACGTGGTCAACGCCGCCGGGCTGGCCGAGTTCGCGCTGCGCGAGTTGGGGACCAGAGCGGCGATCATCTATGCCAACGACCCTTACGGCCGCGGTCTCCGCGATGGGTTCGGCAGGACCTACACGGCCGCTGGCGGTGCCCTGGTGGAGGAGTACCCATTCATCGAGGGGAGCACCACGGACTTCGAAGCCTATCTAATGGGGATCCGAGCTGTACGACCGGACCTGATTTTCATCGGCAGCACCGACATTGGCGCCGCGCCGGTGATCCGTCAGGCTCGCGAGATGGGTATCGACGCACCCTTCGTGGGCGGAGACGGGATCCTGGGGCTCGCCGGTCAGGGGCCGGTCTTCGAGGGAACTTACATCGGATTGCTCTACCACCCGGACGCTCCAGGTGGCGGCGGCCGCGAGTTCGTCGATGCCTATCAGGCCCAGTACGGTGCTCCGCCCGACCACTTCGCCGCTTTGGGCTACGACGCCTTAATGCTGCTGGCACAGGCGGTGAGCGAGGTCGGGTTCGACCGAACGAGGATACGCGACTACCTCGAGCAGGTCGGCAGAGAGCGCGAGGCATTTTCCGGTGTGAGCGGTCGCATCGCTTTCGACGAAAATGGCGACCCGATCGGCAAGAGCTTCGCCGTAGGACGTGTATCCGGTAATGCAATCGAATTCGTGAGCGTAGAGGGCGGCTCGTGATTCAGACTATCAAGGCTCGACAGACCAGCGCTTTCCTCGTCCTGCTCATCGGCTTGCTGACCAGTGGGCTGATCGGCATCAGCTCGCTCAATGGGCTGGCCGACGAGTACGACGCCGGCATGGCTCAGGTGACGCGCGTGGCCGAGTGGGGCAGCGGCTTGCAGGCTGATGTTCTCGACTTGATCTTCGCCGCTGAAGGGTATCTCGCCACCGGCGATCGTGACCAGAAAGCACAATTCACCCAGCTCGCCGGCCGTACTCAAGATGTGGCGAACCGCTACCGAGAATTGGAAGGCCTCGCGGCCGAAGACGTCCTGCTGGTCGAGCAACTGACCGCGGCGCTCACCAACCTCGAGGTGGAGTTCGCCCGTGCTCACGCGCTGTACGATATCGGCCGGCGCACGGAGGCCCGGCAGCTGGCCGACGAGTCGCAGCCTCTGGCACGGCAGTTGGCGGGTTTGATCTCGGCGATCGGCGAGCGGCAGTCGCTGATTCTGGCGAATTCCACCGCCGCCTTCCAACAACGCGCCCTGGAGCGTGCCAGGTACGTGCTTGGCATCCTGTTGATCGCACTGCTGATGGGCGGAGGGCTGGTTTACGCGGCCATACGCTCCCTCGATCGCCCTTTGGCCGAACTGGTCAGTGCGGCCAGGCGGTTCGGTGATGGTCAGCTGCGCACCCGGGTCGGGACGTCGGGTATGCCGAAGGAGTTTGCCGAACTGGGATTCTCGTTCAACGCGATGGCCTCGAGCATGACCGATGTCGCCGGGCAGGTGGTCGCGACCGCTTCCCAGATCTCATCTTCGGCTGCCGACTTTTCGTCGATCTCGGAGCAGGTGGCCTCCTCGACCCACGAGGTCGCGCTGGCGATGGGCGAGATATCGGAAGGGGCCGACAAGCAGGCCGACTCGTTGAGCGAAACGGCTGCAGCGGTGGTCGAGCTACGGGATGGGGCACTGAAGATCGAATCGGAAGCCGACCGGAACCGTCAACTGAGTCATTCGATCCAGGAGCAGACCGGCCAGAGCCAGGACTCGGTGCGCCAGGCCGTCTCCCTCTTGTTGAGCCTCAAGGAGTTCGTGCATGGGTCCGCTCAGGAATTCGAGGGGCTGCAGGACGCCACCGATCATATTACGGGCTTCGTCAAGCGGATCGCCTCGATCGCCGAGCAGACACATCTACTCTCGCTGAACGCGGCCATCGAGGCGGCGCACGCCGGCCACGAGGGACGTGGGTTCGCTGTCGTCGCCGACGAGGTTGGCAAGCTGGCGGCAGAGGCCGACGGCGCGGCGACCGAGGTGGAGGAAGTCGTCGCCAAGCTCCGCGAGCGGGTCGGCGCCGCGGTCGTCAAGATGCAGCAGGGTGAAGGCCAGGTTGTCCAGGTCGAAGGCGTGGCACGTGGCGCCGAGGATGCCCTCGACGCTATCTCCGCCGGCCTGGCAAAGGTCGCTCAGGCCTCCGATCAGGCGCTGGCCACCGTGGAGCGGAGCAGGACGCTGCTCGAGCAGGTGGCCGGACACGTCGAGTCGGTGACGGCGACGGCCACGGCGCACGCGTCCCGCAGCCAGGACGTGAGCGCCGCGGTGCAGCAACAGTCGGCGACGACACAGCAGATCAGCGCGTCGGTGACCCAGCTCGTCGCCGCGGCCGAGGACCTGCGGCGTCTAGTCGGCGGCTGGGAGGTGTAGCAGCGCAGCGATCCGCAGGACGGCGCCAGAAAGGGCCCTGCCGGAGATCGCCGGCAGGGCCCTTTTTCTGCACCTTGGCCCGAAACTCTTCACCACCGGCCTCGTAAGGAGTGTGAGAACGACCAACGCTCCAGCGATGCAGACATTTCGGGTGTTAAGGCTGGCGGGAGAAGCGCTTGCGCTCCACCTAGGCGCCCCTTATTAAGACCACCGCCTCGATACTAGGACGATAGACATGCGGCCGAGGTGGCTATACGGATAGGAGCAACGATTCCGATGAAGCGACTCACACTGACCATTCTCACGGCGTCTCTCTTGGTCGCCGCACCGGCCCACGCCCAATGGCTGCACTTCGGCTTGCGCGGCGGCGTCAACGTCGCCGGCGCCGAGGCCAAAGGAACCGCCTTCAGCGGTGACACCGGCACCCGGACCGGCTACCACCTGGGTCTAGTCGGGTTGGTTGATATCTCCAGCTGGTTCGCAATTCAGACCGAGGTTTGGTACTCGAAGAAAGGATTCTCGCAGGGTGACGGCAGTGTCGCGCTCGACCTCACGTACGTCGAGATCCCCGTCCTGGCGGTAGTCAAACTCGGGCTGCCTCTGTCTCCACGTCTCTTCACGGGGCCCGTCCTCGGCCTCGAGTCCGGCTGTGATGTGACCTTCCAGGGAGAGAAAGAAAACTGCGACGACGCGGAGGAGGGGGCACCGCGCACGAAGGGCGCCGACTCCGGCATCATCTTCGGCGCCGGGCTCGGCTTCGACTTCGGTCCCGGGATGCTAACCGGTGATGTCTGGTACAATCACGGTCTCACCGACATAGGTGAGAGGAGCAACGACGTCGACTCGATCGAGACCGCCACCTGGTATTTCTCAGCAGCTTACATGTTGACGCTCGGTAGTGACCGGGGGCGTTAGCTCACGCCTCACGATATGGACATTAAGAGGGGCTCCCGGAGCAATCGCTCCGGGAGCCCCTCGTCTTCCAGCTAACTCGAAGTCCTGACCGAGTCGGCTAGTTGCCGCCGCCAGCCGTCACCTGAATTGACTGGTACTGCCGGAAGTCGGGCCACTCGCTGTTGCCCTTCGAGCCGTTGCCCAACTGTAGCACGACGAAGAAGCCGGCGTAATCGTCGAACTCGAGCTGGAAGTCATGACCCGCGTCGTCCGACTTCAGCGGGTGCTGGAACTCGTAGACCCCATACGTGCCGTCGGTATAGAACTTGGCATCGCCGTCCGAGGTGCCGCCGAAGTCCACGTCGAGCTCGCCGCAGTCCGACTGCGTGCTGTTAAGGCAGTCGCTGCTCAGGAAGCGGTCCTCGAAGACCCACGAAGCCGTCTTCGTCTTCTTGTCCACGACCTTTTCGAGGAAGAGAATGTCGTCGTCTACAGCCGGCGTACCGCTGTTATCGTTATCAAACACCAGCCGGGCCGAGACGTTGTCGTCCGAGTCCGTGGTCTCGACTACGAGTGCCACGTACAGGTTGTCACAGTCGTTGGTCCAGTAGACGGTCGCCGGCACCGCGCCGCCGGAGAGCTTCGCGCTGAAGCCGCGCGAGCGGGTCGTCGAGTAACCGTCGAACGCATCGTCGCTGATGTCGGGACCCGCGGCGCAGACCCGTGCCTCGAACTCGATGAGCCCGGTTGCGAGCTCCACGACCACGCGGTCAGCGAACTGTGGATTATTGTCGCCGAACACCCCGGTGCCGTCAGTTGAGGGTGGAATGGGCGGATTCCCAGCGACGATACTGCAATCGGCTGCAGAATCGCCATCGTCATCGAACTCGAAGCAGCCGATGCCTACGGCACGCGCTGCAACCGTATGCGGATTGGCACTACCAAGAGTCAAGACGGGGCTGGCGATCCCGTTCGCATCGGAGAACATCTTCTCTCTTCCGTACTCGACAACGGTGCCTGACCCGAGATCCAAGCTCCCGTCGCCGGCCGTGAGGGAGAAAGCCACCGTCGCGCCGGCGACCGGCAGGCGCGGTGTACAGTGCTCGCCGGCCGGGTTCGTCAGAGTGCCTGGATCACAGGTGGGGTCGCCACCGTTCCAGACCCGCACCGCCGGCCGCAGCTCGCTGCCCGGCTCGCCGATCTCAGGGTCGTCCCAACCGGTATCGTTGGGATCGGCCGGCACGAAGGTCTCGCTGCCATCGAGGTGCCCACGCTCCATCTGGACCGGCAAGCCCCAGACGATGGGACTCGCCTCGAGGGAAAGACCGCCACCGAAGCCGCGGTCCGCCGCGTTGAGGGTCGAGGGTGTGACCAGCGGCGCCACCAGTCCCTTCACCCTACGCAGCCCGTTTTGGGCGAAGCGCACCAATGGGTTGGAACTCAGCGCCATTCCGGCCCCGGGCTCCTCAAAGCCCTCGCACGTCAGCGCGCCCGGGAAGTTCATGTTGGGAAGTGCCTCGACCTTACCGTCGCTGGAACGGGCGTGGAACATCTGCAGCAGGTGGTGATGCTCCTCGTACCCGGCCAGTGCGCCTTCGTCGATGCAGGCGCCTGCGATGGCCGGATTCGTCTCGCTGAAGCCCGGGAAATCCGCGTCCAGCGCCGTTACCTCTAGGCAGGCGGGGATCAGCGGCACATCGGTCTCGACGCCGAGGTGCGTTATCCGACCGTCCTCGACCTGACAGGTCACCAACTCGACCAAGAAACGGTAATCGCCACTCAGAGTGCCCTGCTGAACGCTGAGTCCGCACGTTCCGTCGTCGCAGAGAGCGGTCTCGGCGTCGGCACCGAGGGTCGCTACCGTGCAATCGTAGTTGTCGCCCAGTGTGCAATACAGATGCTCGTTGATGTGGAACTTGATCGGAATGTTCCCCCCGTTCCGGAACTGGTAGATAGGCAGCTGGTCCGTGTCACGCGGCACTTCCGCACCGCCCTCCACCGGCATCACGTCCCGGTAGCCCAGGTAGGCGAGCGAACCGGAATCTTCGACGCCGACGCAGATCCGGTACCCGGTACCCTCCGTCAGGCCATACTCGCTCGTGTTCCAGCCCACCTTGTACGTGCCGTCCAGGTTCACGCTGATGTCACTGGACTGGAACGTCTCAACAACGCTGCCAACCACACACGTCAGCGGCGAGTCGTCGGGCTCGCCGGAAGAGTTGAAGCCCAGCGTGCTGATGATCACCTGCGGCTGCCGCGTCCCGTCCGACACATCGGTCAGCGTCGGCGACGGCACGATCGGCGGCAGGAAGAAAAAGTCCTGGCACTGCGGCCACGTCGGGCTGCCCTCGACGCACTGCGCGCCGACGCCCGACGTATGGGCCCCGTCGGAGATCGAAAACTGCGTCTCCGCCCGGGGGTTGAGTCCCTGCTCACTACACCCGATGATCGCGAGCAGCACGAGGGAAGGTACGAGTCGCTTCATAGTTTCGACTCCTGCGATGGTTGAGGTCTTTGATTAACTCGCGCTTCAGGTCCACACGCCCACAACAGCGGCGCTTCGAACACCCCGATCCGTCCGTACCGGTGCCACGCGGTCGCACAGGTCGGTCTTCTGAACGGGACTGGGAGCCTTCCGGGACACCCACCGAGCGGGTCTAACGAGGGGGAAGTCACGGGGCAGCCCGAAACATGTGTTTGGTCGCCGCGCTCTCCCGCGACGCACCTACAGCGTGAACGAGCTTACTGCCTGGTGATTACGAACGGAGAATGATAATACGTATCAAGTAGAGGGACAAGGATTTCTTCGTCCCGCGCCACCACCACACCGGGGACCCTCAGTCAGGGCTCCGTGACCTCTCTGAACCGCGGGTGGGACCTTAGCTCGCGCCACCACCACACGGTGCCGGCGGTGTGCTCGAAGCCGTGATCGGGGTTGGCCGCCTTGTACTGCTTCAGCAGGTCGATGGCCTCGTCCTTGTCACCGATCAAGGTGAGGACGTAGGCCTGGACGGCCAGCAGATCCTGGGTGGGATCGATATCGTGAGTGACTCGCGCTCGCGCGGCGTCGAGGACGGCGCGGGCGCTGTCGACGAGTCCCGCACGAGCGATCGCGCCGGCGGTGAGCATGTGCGCCTGCACGCGGGCGAAGTCTCCGCGTCCTTCGGGTGCCAGCGCTTCGACCGACTCGCGCAACTCCCACGCCCGTTCCACCTCCGCGTGGGTGGCCGGGGTGGCCATGAGCCACAGCTGGCAGTGGGAGAAGCGGAAATCCTCGGGGAAGCGGCGCGTGCCTTCGGCACACCAACGGCGCGCCTGATTGAATTGCTCAAGGTCAAGCGAGCCCCAGAAAAGCCGCCAGAGAACGTCGTTGGCTTCGCTCAGGTAGGCGTCCTCCTCGAAGGCGCGTCGCGCCGCCAACAGCGCGGCCGGGACATCATCGATCTGGTAGTAGAGGTAGCTAAGCGTGACGTGCGCCTCGGCCAGGGTTGGATCGAGGTTCACCGCCGTCTCGAGGTCCTGGCGAGCGCCATCGAGCAGGGCTCGCCACTCTTCTGGATCCTCCGTAACGCGCAGCTCCCAGTGCGCGTAGCGCAGCATCCCACGCAGCGCGAGCGCTTCGGGATAGTTGCGCTCGATCTCCATTCCGCGCTCGGCGTGTCCGAGTCCGGCCTCGATCCAAGGGACAGCGTCGTAGGCGTCTTCCGTCAGGCGCACCCGCTCGTAAGCGATCCGGCCCCGCAACACAACCGGCTCCGCCCAATCGGGATCCGCAACCTCCGCGGCCCCTGCGATGGAATCGGCCGCCTCGAACGTATCGAACGCACCAGCGAGATCGGCGTCAGCTCGTTCGAGAGCATCCTTCCGGAGGCGCTCGGCACGCTGCACCAGCGACCAGGCTTCGGTACTGGAGGTCGCAGCCCGCCGCTCGCGCAGCCGAATCTCCTCGCCCAGGCGTTCGCGCAGGAACCGCGACACCTCCTGCGCCAACGAGTCGCCCAGCTCCAGCTCCGCATCCGCCGGCAACTCGAAATTGTCACGCTGGAAGTCCGCCCCGCTGACGCCATCCACCAGCCGGGTAGTCACGCGGATTCGGCCCCTGTTCTCCTCGACGCTCCCCGCGATCAGAGTACCCACCTCAAGGGCACGGGCGATGCTGTCCTCCGGAAGCGCACTCCCACGGTACGGCTCCACCCCGTTGCGGGAGACCACTCCCAGAGCCCGGACCTGCGATAGCTGTCCGATCAGCGTCACGGTGAGTCCGTCGGCCAGGTAGCCCAGGCGTCCGTCGCTCGAGAGATCGTCGAAGTAAAGAACGGCAATACGCCGCGGATTGAGTGACGCATCGCTGACCATCGCAGCCCGCGCCGCCGCAGCCTCTTGGTAGTCCCGGACGACGGCGTAGCTCACGCCCAGCGCCGCCACCAGAAGAAGCGCCTGGAGCCAGATCTCCGTGGCCACCGGCTTCTGCGTCCCCTTCTCACCGTGGAACCACGCCAGAACGCTGGTACCGGGGATCCCGAACAGGTAGAAGACGAGAACGAGCCTGTACGCCAACACCGGTAGGAGCCCATGCCCTATCGCCTGGTCGACGCCCTCGAGTACGAGGAAACCGGCCGCGATGTAGGCGCCTAAGAATCCAAAAACGCGGCGCCTACGCAGCTCGTTCCAGAGTCTCATTCTTTCCCGCCCGCTGGTTGGGTTGCGATTATAGTCGGGAAGGATGGTCAACCCAACCTACCTTAGTCAAGCACGGTCCCCGGCCATATTTTCGTAGCCCAGTTAACAACACAGGCCCCAGCGTCCCCCCGGCGCCCGTCCTGAGATCCGCTTCAGCTTGCGCCGGCTCGAGCGCGCGATTTATTTGGCGCGAACTCAGGACGGCCTGGAGCAGTTTGTAAGGCAGCGCGGCGCGCAGAACGATCACCAGGAAATTCCAAGGAGCGGTAACGGGATGGAGAAGGCCACGTTCGCTGCAGGCTGCTTCTGGGGAATCGAGGCCGCCTTTCGCAAGCTCGAAGGAGTTGAATCGACACTCGTGGGGTACACCGGAGGACACGTCGCCGACCCCAGATATGAGGACGTGTGCTCGGACACGACAGGGCACGCGGAGGCGGTTCAGATCGATTACGACCCGTTGAGGGTTTCATACGAGCAGCTACTCGAGATATTCTGGAACATCCACGACCCGACGACGCCGAACCGGCAGGGTCCCGACGTGGGATCGCAGTACCGCTCGGCTATCTTCTTTCACTCGCCGGAGCAGGAGGCGGCGGCACTGGCCACGAAGGAGAAGCTCGAGGGTAGCGGTCACTTCAACCATCCGATCGTGACGGAGATCGTGCAGGCAACCGAGTTCTATCCCGCCGAGGACTACCACCAGTGTTACTACGAGAGGCGGGGGCTGGACCGATGACAGAGGAGCGCGCGAGCCGCGGGCCGTCGCTTCTGCCGCGGGAGCATGGTGCGTATGCCCAGCTGGGCTTCCCGCTGGCGACGGCATTGGCGCTCGGCGACCTGAGCTTCGCACCTGTCCTGCTGGTCGTCGGCATCGTCGCCGTCTTCCTGGTCCACGAGCCGGTCATGGTCCTGAGCGGCGGACGCGGGGGCCGTGCGAAACGCGAGCAAGGTGCTCGGGCACGCGGCCGTGGCGTCATGCTGTTGGCCGCCGCTGCAATTGCCGGGGTTGTAGGGCTGTGGTTGGCACCGCCGACCGCGCGCTACTCAACCGTCATCCCGCTGGCGCTGGGCGCATCCCTCGCCCCGCTGACTCTCAAGCGCCAGGAGAAGACACTGATCGGCGAGCTGCTCGTCTCGGTCGCCCTCTCGAGCACAATGATCCCCGTGGCGCTCGCCGGGGATGCCGGCGTTCGCGAGACCCTGGTCGCCTTCGTCGTCTGGGCAGTCGTCTTCTTACTCGGCACGATAACGGTGCGGGCCATCATCGCCCGGGCAAAGAAGACGGCGGAGCCGAGTCGAGCCGTTCACCTGGCCCCCTTGCTCTGCGCCGTCGCCATCGCCATCGCCATCGCCATCGCCATCGGGGGCGACATCCCCGCACTCGCCGCCGTGGCCATCGTGCCAACCGCGTTGGCCGCACTCGTATTCGGGCTGCTGGGCGTTCATCCACGCAACCTGCGGCGCCTGGGCTGGTCGCTGGTGGCAAGTAACGTCCTAGTTTTGGCCGCACTGCTAGTCGGCCTCGCCTAAGGGGACGACCTAGTTTCTAATCACCTGCAAGGCCTCGCCCAGCGCTTCCGCCTGAGCGTCATCCCAAGCGACATCTTCGGGATCTATGGGCTCGATGCGGTAGAGCCACGACAGGCCCTTCGGCCCCGTATAAGCGTCGGGCAGCTGGTAGACGGGATCGGCGAGCGCCTCCTCCAACGAGATGAATAGAAAACCCTCCGCGGCCAAGGTATCGAGCAACGCATCCATGTAGTCGGCGACCAACTCGGTTGCGTGCAAGAGGAGCACCTGGTCGACATCGCGGCCGAGCTTTCTGCGTGCCACATCCTGCACGTGGTGCACGACTGAGACGATGTGCTCGATCAGTAGGCCGCCGATACGCCCTGCCTTACCCTCGTCGCCGCTCCGCATCGCCTCTTCGTAAGGCCGCGATAGCATGAACTCCGAGTTGTCCGCCGTGACGTGCGCGATCCGGTAGTCGAGCTCGCGCAGGAGTTGCAGCACAGCTTGCTGCCGTTCGTCGGTGGGCCCCTGGTGCAACATCGGGTAGCGAAAGAAGCGCACCGCTCCACCGATGACCTCCCGCAGCCGCGCGTCGCAGGTGCGAACATCCTCGAGCCAGAGATCGAGCGGCGCGCTGTTGAGATCCCTGTGTGCATCGCTGTGATTGCCCAGCGTCATGCCGCGCTCAAGCCAGAGCCTGAGGATCGGCGCATCGGCGGTCACGCGCCTGCAGGTCACGAAGCCGGCCGCCGGGGCGCCGTGGGCTTCCAGCGCGGCGAGGAGCCTTTGGGTCGCCGGCTCGCGCCCCTCGGGGGGCGCCGGACCGTTCCAGGGCAGGTCGTCGACGGTAACGGCGATGCGGGGCGCCGGCTGGCGCTCGCCGCTGCACCCGGCAACGGCGAGCGCCAGGGCGACGCAGAATACCCTGGGAAGCACAGTTCTCCGATTGACCTCCTGCATGAGCTAGATCCGCTAAGAATTGTCGCGGTTTGATGGCAGAGGGGCCGCTCCCTACGTTGCAGGCACACCTCAGTAGCCGTCAATCGCCCACAGCCGGGAATAGCCATGACCCATCGCCAGGGGTCGGCCCGCAAGTACGAGGACTACGGCACCCGCAACCTCCCAGAGGTCCTCACCCTCGGCGACGCTATCGACTTCCAGGAGGCCCTGGGCAGCCAGTGGAAGGAAGAGCCGCGGGGCCGACAGCCAGGACGTCTTCGATTACATGTACCGGGAACACGGGTTCGTATTCCGGTCGTTTCACACTCAGGGGCTGAACACTGTCAGGATCTCACCCAACTTCTACAACACGGAGGAGGAGGTCGGGCGGTTCTTTGAGCTTGTGCGAGGGATGAGAGGTAACCGGTGATCAGTAGGCTCGGGAGACCACCGGCTACCGACCACCCCGACCACCGACTACTGGTCACCGTGGACAATTCTGATACTATTGCGGAAGACTTTACCGCATATAGGAACTGACGAGCAGGTAGTACGATGAGTGCGAATAGCCCAGACGGCGGCGGCGCCGAGACGAGCGGCTCCAGCGGCGCGCCAGCGCGCGTCGGCATACGACCCCGCGAGATCCGCGACGAAATCGTCATCCGCTTCGCCGGCGACTCGGGCGACGGTATCCAGCTGACCGGCACCCAATTCGCCGTCGAGAGCGCGCTGGCCGGCAGCGACATCGCTACATTCCCCGACTATCCAGCAGAGATCAGGGCACCCGCCGGCACGACCTACGGCGTCTCGGCCTTCCAGGTCCACTTCGGGTCCGTCGACATCAAGACGTCGGGCGACGAGCTGGACGTATTAGTCGCGTTCAACCCGGCGGCGCTGAAAGTGAACCTCAGCGACCTGCGGATCGGCGGGATGGTGATCGCTGACGAGAGCTCGTTCACCGACCGCAACCTCAAGAAGGCGGACTACGAGTCGAGCCCGCTGGAAGACGACACGCTGGCACGCTATCAGCTGGTCAAGCTCGACATCACGCGCCTGACCGAGGAGGCGGTCAAAGAGTTCGGTGTCAGCGCCAAGGATGCGCGACGTTCCCGCAACCTGTGGGCGCTGGGACTGATGCTCTGGATGTACGGCCGCGATCGCTCGGCGACGATCGAGTGGCTCAAGGGCAAGTTCGGTAGCAAGCCCGACATCATGAACGCCAACATCGCCGCCCTGAACGCCGGGCATGCCTTCGGCGAGACGGCGGAGATGCCCAGCGACGTCGTCGGCTACACGGTGGCGGCGGCGGATGTCGAGCCGGGCCTCTATCGCACGATCACCGGCACCGAGGCCACCGCCTATGGCCTACTCGCTGGCGCGCGCGCCGCCGGGCTGGGACGCATCGTCTTCGGCTCGTATCCGATTACTCCGGCTTCGCCGCTACTCCACGCCATGGCCCAGCTCGCCGAGTATGGCGTCGTCACCTTTCAGGCGGAGGACGAGATCGCCGCCATCTGCTCCGCCATCGGCGCTTCGTACAGCGGCGCGCTGGGAGTGACATCGAGCTCGGGTGCCGGCGTCGCCCTCAAGACCGAGGCGGCGGGATTGGCCGTGGGAGCCGAACTGCCGCTCATCGTTGTCAACGCCCAGCGGGCCGGGCCGTCGACCGGCATGCCAACCAAGGCGGAGCAGGCCGACCTGTTACAGGCGTTGCACGGCCGGCACGGCGACGCGCCGCTGGCGGTGGTGGCTGCGGCGACACCCGGCGACTCGTTCGAGGTCGCGATGGAGGCCGTACGCCTGGCGACGAAGTACATGACGCCGGTCATCCTGCTCTCCGATGCGTATCTAATGAACGCGGCAGAGCCCTGGGCGATACCGGACGTCGATAAGCTGCCCAGCTTTCCAGTGGAATTCAGGACCGATCCCGAGGGCTTTCATCCGTTCGTGCGCGACCCGGAGACGCTGGCCCGGCCGTGGGTGCGGCCCGGCACGCCAGGCCTCGAGCACCGGGTCGGTGGCCTAGAACGCGACTACGAGACCGGCGATATCTCCTACGATCCCGAGAACCATGCCCGCATGACCGAAGCGCGCGCCGCCAAGATCGCCGGGATCGCCAACGACATCCCACTCCAAAAACCAGAGTTGGGTCCAGAGAATGCCACGCTCGCGGTAGTCGGTTGGGGTTCCACCTACGGCCCGATCTACCAAGGCGTAGGGAAGGCCCGCGAGGAGGGGTGCCACGTGGCCCACATTCATCTCCGCTACTTGTCACCATTCCCTCGGAACCTGGGCGAGCTGCTTAAGAGCTACGACAGGATCCTGGTGCCGGAGATGAATCATGGCCAGCTAGTGAGCGTGCTACGTGATAGGTACCTAATCCAGGGCGAGGCACTCACCAAAGTGAAGGGCCAACCCTTCAAGATCACTGAGATCTACGACGCGATCCGCGACAGACTTGGCTAACGCTACGACAATCGCACTGGAGCAAGTCATGGTTGCCGACCCGATTCGAAGGACCCGGCTCTCTGGCAGGATGGGAGCGGTGCTGATCTCGACGTTCCTGGTGTGCGGTGCCGCGACCGCGTCGGGCCAACTCGTCCAGCCTTCTGCCGACGCGCTCACCGAACTGGACCGCTGGATTGAGAACTATCTAGACGAAAACAACATCCCCGGTGGCCTCGTGGCCGTGGCCTCGAGGGGGCGGATCGTCCATCTGAAGCCCTACGGAATGGCCAACGTGGAGCTGTCGGTGCCCGTGACGGACAGCACGGTGTTCGAGATCGGCTCTATCAGCAAACAGTTCGTCTCTGCAGCCGTCATGCTCCTCGTTCAGGAAATAAGACTCGAGCTAGACGACCCGATTCATAAGTATCTACCAGATCTCCCAAGCGAGTGGCTCGGGGTAACGGTACGGCACCTGTTGACGCACACGTCCGGTATTCCCGACTACGAGGAAATCCTGACCTACGATGTATACGGCTTTCGCCTCACTCCGGAGCAAGTAATCCAGAGCGCGCATTCCCGACCGATGGACTTTGCTCCGGGCGAAGGCTGGTACTACAGCAACACAGGCTACTTCTTGTTGAGCATGATCGTAGAGCGGGTCGAAGGCCAGCCACTCGGCCGAGTCCTGCAGTACCGCATCTTCGATCCGCTGGGAATGACCCAGACCCGCATGGCGGATCCTGAGGCCATCATCCCGCACCGCGCTTCCGGCTACTGGGTCAACAAGGTCGGCGAACTGATCAACCGGCGTCCCACCGAGACTTCGTCGACCCTCGGAGCTGGAGGGATCCTGACCTCGGCGTACGACCTGGCGAAATGGGACGAAGCGCTCTACGGAGAACGGCTGTTGAGCGCCGAATCCAAGGCAGCCATGTGGACGCCGGTCGTACTCCCCGATGGAGAAAGCGTCGGCTACGGGTTCGGCTGGGGGGTCGGTGACTACGAGGGGCTTCCGTTACAAAGTCACGGGGGCCAGGTCGCGGGATTCGTAGCGAATCTCTCCCGGTTCCCGCAGCAGGAAGCCGCGATCATAGTGTTCTTGAATCGCTACCGCGTGAGCAGCCGCCGCCTGAGCCTGGCCGTGCTGCACACGTTCATGCCGAGCCTCGGACCCATCCCGTAGTCATGGTTCTGCTGGAGAAGTGATATGAGCACTGCGACGAAGGATATCGATCAGCTCAAGCCCGCCGACTTCGCCTCGGACCAGGAGGTCCGCTGGTGCCCCGGCTGCGGCGACTACGCGATCATCAAGGCGATCCAGAAGACGCTGGCCGAGCTGGGCGTAAAGCGAGAGGAAACGGTTTTCGTATCGGGGATCGGCTGCGCCGCGCGTTTCCCCTATTATATGTCGAGCTACGGTTTCCATACGATTCATGGCCGAGCGCCGGCCTTCGCCACCGGCATCAAGCTGGCCAACCCCAAGCTCGATGTCTGGGTAGTGACCGGCGACGGCGACGGCCTGAGCATCGGCGGCAACCACACGCTCCACGTGCTGCGCCGCAACGTCAACGTCCAGATCTGCCTCTTCAACAACGAGATCTACGGGCTCACCAAGGGCCAGTACTCGCCGACCTCGCGCCAGGGCACGATGTCGCCCTCGAGCCCCAGGGGTTCGCTGGAGCGGCCACTCTCAGCCTGCTCCTTCGCCCTCGGCGCCGGCGCCCGCTTCGTCGCTCGCTCCGTCGACACGATGCAGAAGCACCTGATCGGAGTGCTGAAGCGCGCCCACGAGCATCACGGGACCTCGTTCACTGAGATCTTCCAGAACTGCATCGTCTTCAATGACAAGGCGTTCTCCAACTTCACCGACCGGGAGATCGCCGCCCAGCGCCAGGTCCTCGTCCAGCACGGCGCACCTCTGCTGTTCGGAAAAGACATGGAGCGCGGCCTGCGGCTCAAGCCCGGCACACTGCAGCTAGAGGCGGTAACCGTCGGCGAGGACGGCGTGACCGAGGACGACATCCTGGTTCACGACGAGAAAGACCGCGGACTCGCCCAGCTACTCGTCGCCATGGAGCCGCCGGAGCTCCCCGTCGCCCTCGGCGTCATCTACTGCGACCCAGCGCCGGCCTACGAAGATCAGGTCGAGTCGCGGCTCGACGCAGCTTGCTGTGGCGACCTGAACGACTTGCTCCGCTCGGGCCGCACCTGGCGGGCTGGGTAATCAGCGAGCAGTAAGCAGTAAGCAGTGAGCAGTGAGCACTATTGCCGCAGGTCAATACATCCCACTGCTCACCGCTTACCGCCTCTGGGTTCACCGCAGAAGCGATTCGCTTTTGCCATCATCGAGTTGAGCATCCGACCGATCTCGCAGAGCCGTTCAACGAGTTCGGCGGCGCGGTCCCCCTCCAGATATCCACAAGGCAACGGTGATCCAGTGCTGGGTCTCACGTTGTTCCGAGTCAGCGTCGGTGAGTTTGGAGACGAAGTGCCGCACGTATCGCCGCTTGCCCCACGCCTCGGCAATCTGCGCGCCAATCGACCTGGAAGCCCGGCGCAGCTGGTCCGTCAAAGCATAGTTCTCCTCTCGCGGAAAAGACTTCGTAGCCTCGAAGACCTCCACGGCAAAGCACGCGCTTTGATATAGACCTCCAGCTCAGCGTAGCTCGCTGCGGGTTTGTTCGGTGGGTCCGACATAGGCTTGGCCGACATACGCCGACCCTACTCGTCCAGGATCATCCTATCATCAACACTACCCACCGCTCACCGCTCACTGCTCACCGCTCACTGAGACTCACTAGAACGTCACCACAACCCGGTCGCCCTTGAGCATCTCGGTGAGCGGCACGCCCATGTACTTCACCTCGACGCCGAGTTCCTCCAGCTCGCCCGACACTCCGTAGCTGTCGGCGCACGCTTTGCAGGCGACGAGCTCCACCCCCGCATCACCCATCTCGGCGACCGCCGCCTGTAGCTCCTCATCGACGGAGAGGAGCTTCGACGAGGGCCCCCACACGATGAGCTGGACCTCATCGAACCAGCTGCGTCGCTTGGCGTTCAGCGTGTACATGAAGACCATCTTCAACGCCACGTCCCGGTCGCCGCTCGTCCACAGCACGCCGAGCTTCGACGACTCCAGCGACGCCTCCTGCCCCGACGCGACGGGCTGGCGCGCCGTCGCCCCCACCGCGAAAGCGGTTGCGCAAACCAGTGACACAATAACCACGTCTCTGCTTTTCAAGGCGCTCCCTCCGGTGTGGGTGGTAGCCACAGGCCACCGGCTTCCTGCTGCCGGACCTTGACCGTATCTTGTGATAGTGCATGAATTGCCCCCTGCCCACAAAAACGCAAACGGAGCGCCTGAGAGGACGGAATCGTGCCGATCATCACGATCTCGCGGGGGACGCTGAGCGGAGGCCGCGCCGTGGCGGAGTGTCTCGCCGACGCGCTCGGGTATCCCTGCGTCGGGCGCGAGATCCTTCAGGAGGCGGCCCGAAAGTTGGGGGCGGCTGAGGAGGATCTGAGCGGGAAGCTCGAGGCGCCTCCTTCTCGGTGGGCTCGACTGACACAGGAGCGCAAGACGTATCTGCTCGCCGTTCAGACCGCCCTGGCCGAGCACTGCACGACCGGTAAGCTGGTCTACCACGGTCTGGCCGGACAGTTCCTGCTGCGGGAGCTTCCCGGCGTGCTGGCTGTGCGGCTCATCGCGCCGCTCGAGATGCGAGTCCGGGCGTTGAGGGACGCCCACCATCGAATGACCCGTAAGGCAGCCGAGGAGTTCATCCACGATGTGGACGAAGACCGCAGGCGTTGGGTCAAGCTAATGTACCACGCGGATGTCGAGGACCCATCGCTGTACGATCTGACCATCAACTTACAGTCGATCTCGCTCGAAACAGCGTGCGAGATCATCACAGAAGCCGCAGCACAGCCGCCCTACGAGGTGACCGACGAAGTAAAGGCAAGGCTCGAGGACTTTGCGAACACGTGCCGTGACCGGCTCCAACAGGTAGGAGAAGGCTGAGGCGTGGCAATAATCACGATTTCTCGGGGCACGCAGAGCGGCGGCCAAGCGCTGGCAGAATGCCTCGCCGATCAGCTTCAGTACCCTCTCGTCGCGCGGGAGATCATTCGGGATGCGGCTTCCGAGCTCGACGTTTCAGAGGAGGAGCTGAGCCGAGCGATGGAGCGCGCACCGCGATTGTGGAAGCGGCACGCGTCGGCGCGGCGCGTCTACATCGCCACGGTCCAGGCAGCCCTCAGTGAGCATATCGTCGGGGGCGATCTGATCTACCACGGACGCGCCGGGCAGATGCTACTGGCCGGATTGCCCGCCGTCTTGCGGTTGCGCCTGATCGCCCCGCTCGGCACTCGAGTTTGTGCGCTGCTGGAAAGTAACGAGATGGCCCCGTCAGAAGCGGAGGAATACATACGGCATGTCGACGGGGCGCGGGCGCGCTGGGTCAAGATGATGTACGGTCAAGACATCGAGGACCCGCAGCTCTATGACATGGTCATCAACCTGGAGACGCTGTCAGTGCCCGCCGCCTGCAATATCGTGGCGCGGGCGGTGAGGCAGCCGGACTTTGCCGTCACCCCCGAAGTGAAGGCAAAGCTGATGGATTTCCGCATGGCGTGTCGGGTAAAGGCGGCTCTGGCCACCGCACGCGAGACGCGCGCTCTCGATCTCCAAATCGAGGGAGACGGCGGAGTAATCGAGGTATCCGGCAGCGCCCCGGCCCTGAAGTCCGGCCGGATGGGGGAAGAGATTGTGGAGGTCGCCCGCTCGGTTCCGGGCGTCGAGGAGGTTCGCCTAAAGGTCGAGTGGTTTGACCCTTACCCCTAGTCGCCACCGTCCTCAGCGGCGTCTACATCAGTACCGGCATCCCCATCGCCGGCCATATCACCCAGACGAACAGCGCCAGCACCACGAGTAGCAGTAGGCTGGCAGGAATGCCGGCCCGGAAGAACTCCCCGGTGGTGAACTGGTTGCTGGCGTAGGCGATGGCGTTGGGGGCTGCCCCGACCAGCAGCAGGAAGGGCATCCCAGCGGCCACGAGCGACGCGAAGAGGATCACCTCGGGGGCGACGCCGACATAGGGAGCGATCACCAAGGCCACCGGCACCGTGATGGCGATGGCGGCGACGTTCATGATCAGGTTGGTCATCACGAGAACGAACGCCGCCACACCTACCACGAAGAACAGCCAGTGTGTGCCGTGCAGCAGGCCGAGCCACTTGACCGCCAGCCACTCCGCGGCGCCCGTCTGCCACAGGCATAAGCCGATGCTCATCGCGCCGCCGAACAGCAGCACGATGTTCCACGAGGTGCGCTCCAGGTCCTCCAACGACACGACCCGGAACACGAAGAACAGCACCGTGGCGACAAGGATGATCGCACTCTTGTCGAACGGTTCCAGCGCCGGGACGAACGAGCGCAGGCTCAATACCACGATCGTCGACGCCACGATCGCCACAGCCATGATCTCGTTGCGGCTGATCGGGCCAAGCCTGGCGTATAGGCTCTCCACGCGTTGCCGCAGTCCGGGAATCGTCTTTTCTTCCGGCGGGTAGTAGAGCATGAAGTAGACCCAGAGGAGGACCGTCATCACCACGCCGACCGGAAGCATGTAGTAGCTCAGCTCGAAGAAGCTGATCTGGCGGCCCGCGATGTCCCGGAAGAAACCGATGGCCACCGCGCCGCGGGCGGCGCCGAGCAAGGTGATGATGCTGCCGGCGCCGGCGACGAAGGCCATTCCCATGAACAGTCCCTTACCGAATCGCGTCGGCTCGCTCTCTTCCGTATACAGGGCGTAGATAGCCAGGAAGAGTGGGAAGACGGTTGCGGCCACAGCCGTGTGCGCCATGACCAGCGTCAGCGACGCCGTCATCACGTAACAGCCGAGATAGATCATGCTCGTCCGCTCGCCCACCAGCGACAACATCTTGTACGCCAGCCGCCGTGTGAGGCCGGTCTTGGTGAAGACCATCCCAAAGACCAGCGATCCAAAGATGAACCAGACCGACGGGTCCATGAAATCGGTGAAGGCGACGCGAGCGGGGCGAATCAAGAACAGCGCCTGGACCACGCCGATGGCGATGCTGGTCACCCCGATGGGGATTACCTCGGTGACCCACCAGATCGCTGCGAGGAAGAACAGGGCCAGCGCCGCCTTACCCTCCCGCGTGAGGGGGAAGGTCTCGCCCTGCGGGTCCACCGCCGGGTCTGGCATGGGCGCGAAGTAGACCAGAGCGAAGAGAGCCAAGCCTAGCAGGATGAAGGCTACTCTCTTCCAGTCGATCTTCTGGACCTCGTCAGCACCCTTGGGGCGGGCCAGCTCGACGCCTCCGGGACCGGCCTTGGTACCGGCGCCGGGCATGGCTGTCACGCCCTCGGACGAAGCCTCATCGGTCATAGTAGCGACGACCTCGCGAGCGGCCTCGCGGATGAGGCCACGACTATCTCACCAGTTGGGCCAGGTCGTGAAAAACGTCGACCGACCGCACGACACCCACGAGCTTCCCCTCCCGAAGCACCGGAATCAGGTTGACGTCGAGAGCGACCATGGCCTGCACCGCCTTCATCACGTGATCGTCGGCATCGAGGATCGCCGGGATGGGTTGCATCACGTCGCTGACCGGTCTGTTCGACTGCTCCCTGATCCCTCGTACGACCCGATCGTAGGAGAGCTCCGCTAGATTGGGATCCACGTCTATGTCGAACAGCTTCTTCTTGTACTCCAGTGGCTTGTTCAACAGGTACTTCGGCTCCAAACCTCTCATGATGTCGCGGCGTCGAACCGTCCCGACCAGCACGTCGATCTCATCGAACACCAGCAGTACGCGAGGCAGAGACTTGCGCAGTTCGACCTCCAACTGCGCCTCCTCGATCTTTGCAATCGCTTCCCGTAGCGTGGCGTTGTCCCGCACCGAGGGATACTGCTCGACGGGAATCATGATTTCCTTCACGCGCTTCATCGCTTCCACGGTCACCAGCCCTTCTTTCGCATGATGTCGGACAGCTTGTCCGCAATGCGCTTCTCCTTGAGTGACGATTTCTTCGTCGCCGCCTCCTCGATTTTTGCCACCAGCGTCTCGATCTCCACCGGCTTCTCCAGAAAATCCAGCGCACCCAGCTTCATCGCCTCCACAGCCTGGCCCAGCGTCGCGCGACCCGTCAGCAAGATGACTTGAAAGTCCGGGTTGATCTGCAGCAGCCCTCTCAGAGTCTGGATGCCGTCCATTCCCGGCATGGCCATATCCAGCACGATGGCGTCGAACGACCGCTTCCCTGCCTTCTCCAACGCCAGTCCGCCGTCCCCCGCGGTGTCAACCGTGAGGCCGCGCGCTTCCAGCCGTTCGGCCAGAACCTCGACGAACTCCTCCTCGTCATCGACGAGCAGCACGGTGCTCTCGTTCATCCTCCTCCCTCCTCCCGGTCACAGGCGGAGAGCAGGACTCGTACCAGATCGCTGATCTTCACCGGCTTCATCAGGTAGTCGTAGGCGCCAAGCGCCTTCCCCTTTTCGGCGTCTTCCTCGGAGCCCCAGCCGGTTAACAGGATCACCCGCAACCGCGGTTGCTCCTCCTTGATCCTCTTGATGACCTCCAACCCGCCGAGCCCCGGCATCTTCAAGTCCAGCAGTACCACATCGAACGGCTCCTCGGCGAGCAGCGCGAGCGCGTCTGCGCCGGTCGTCACACCCCTGGCCTCGAACCCCCGCAGGTTCAGGCGCTCCTCCAGGGCGGTGACCAGCTCCGCTTCGTCGTCGACGATCAGAACACGTAAGGGTTCCATGTGCCGCTCCTAGGCATGCGCCCGACGTATCGGCAGTGTGACCGTGAAACAGGTACCTTCACCCACCTTGCTCACGACGCTGATATGCCCACCCAGCTTCTGCACGATTCCGTATGTAATCGAGAGACCCAGGCCCGTCCCCGCTCCCTTCTTGGTTGTGAAGAACGGATCGAAGATTTGCCCCAGCTGATCCTCAGGGATGCCGACCCCGTTGTCGGCGATCTTGATGGCCACTTCGTCCTCGTCGACGAGATCGATCCCTATCTCGATCCGCCCCCCATCCTCGACTGCAGCGAAGGCATTGTTGATGATGTTCAGGAACACCTGCTGCAACTGGCCCCTGTCGCTGACGATGGCGGGTGGCGCACCCGAGTACCTGAATTCGATCTGGATATCTCTGTAACTCGCTTCCTTCCCGAGAAACTCCAGGACTTCTTTGAGCAGGCCATCGAGATCGATGGTCTCCCATTGCACTTCCATGTGCCTGGCGAACCCCAGGAGACGGTGGGTGATCCCACCACAGCGCTCAGCGGCGTTGATGACCGAATTCACCAGATGGGTCAGCTTATCCCTGGGGGGTAACTCCTCGGACAGCGTGATTAGATCTTTGAGCAGTCCCGCGTTCTGGGTGATGATCGAGAGCGGGTTATTGATCTCATGAGCCACACCGGCGCCCAGGCGTCCGATAGCGGCCATCTTGTTGGTGTACTCCATCTTGTGGTAGAGCGCCGCGCGTTTCGCGTCCGCCTCGCGAACGCGGTTCACCACGTAGATCGAGCCCCAGACGACCACCGCCAGGATCAGCGCCACGCTGATCGCCGGGAAAACCAACAGGTCGCGGCGTAGCGGCAGCCACCCCGCGTGCAAAGCGACGCGCGGACTCAACGCCACCAGTGTGAACGGCGAGCGATCGATGTGTGCGTAGGCGACGATCAACGGCTCCCCTTGCGCGTCCACCAGCTCGACGAGCTCCGGCTGACTGCTGTAGGGAAGCGGCGGCAGGGGAGTGTGCTCCAGCACATCACCATACAGCCGCGAGAAGCTCTGCAGCACGCCCTCGCGGTTGATGATGAACGCGTCACTGAATTGCTGGGCCCCAAGCGAATGGCATCTACGACAAACCGGGTCGAGCTCCGGACGCCGCTCCGCTCGCGCGCGCACCAGCCAGTGGAACACATCGGTATCGAGCGTGGCACGTAGGATGTACCCACTCTCCTCCGAGTCATCGTGCTGGAGCGCGACAATCATGTGGGGGAGGTTTCGGTGCCCCAAGAACATGTCGCTCACATACGTGCCGCGGGCATTGACCTCTTGGAACCACCGATCGCCCGCGTAGCTAACCGCCGCTGGTTCCCCCGGACCGGCATAGGCGACCAGCTCGCCCTCCTCGTTGATCAGGCTGAGCTCGACCACTCCGCCAAACGCCTGGTTCATGTTGGCGAGCAGCGAGCTCAACCTTCCCTCGTCGCGAAGCTCTTTGAAGGATGTCTCGCGCGCCACCATGGCTAGAGCCGCCACTTGCTCCGAGAGGTAAGACTCGATTGACTGCTTCCCGGCCGTCGCGAATCGCACCATAGGACGGGTCAGTTCGGCTCGGAACGCTTCCTGGTACTGGTGGTATGTGATGCCCGACATGATGAGAAGCGGAGCGACGGCAACGACGGAAACCGAGAGTACCGCCACGAGAATCATCTTCCGGTAGCGCCGCCGGGAGATCAGTTGATCCTGATCTTCCGCCGATCCATCAGTCAGGCTCATTCTCTCCGCCATGATCCTCGTCCGCTACTCCACCTTCCGACGCGACCGACCTGCTTCCCGGACAACATCCATGAGGTGGTTGATGTCGACCGGCTTGGTGAGATAATCAAACGCCCCCAAGCGGCGAGCCTCCTTCTCGTCCCTTTCCGAGCCATGGCCAGTCATGATGATCACTGCCATCTGTGGATACGTCTTCTTGACCCGCCGCAATACCTCCAACCCGTCGATGCCCGGCATGCGGAGGTCGAGAACCATGACATCCGGAACCTCGTCCTCGAGCATCTGCAACGCCTGCTCCCCATCCAACGCCACTTCGCTGCCGACCTCGCGCATCTCCATTCTCTCAGCCATGGTCCGCACGAAATCCTCTTCGTCATCGACGAACAAGACCTTGAGCATCTGAGTGGAGGCCTCGGTCTCCGCCGCGACGGGCTCCTCAGCGTCCTCGCCATGTTCAGGAGAGGACTCCTGCATCGCCTCCGCAGCCATCTCGGGTGCGCCCGCCTCGGCAAACGCCGCCGCGGCCATGCTTCTGTCGAATTCCTCCTGCGAATCCTTGATGAACTCGGCGGCCGCCTTCAAGCTCTTTCGCCAAGCGGCCCGAACGGTCTTCAAGAGGTGGGTCGTATCCGCCGGCTTCTGCAGGTACTCGAATGCCCCCAGCCGCCGTGCTTCCTTTTCCTCTCTGTCCGAGCCGTGCCCGGTGAGAATGATGACCTCTATGTGGGGATGCTTCTGTTTGACCCGCTCCAACACCTCCATCCCGTCGATCCCCGGCATGCGGAGGTCGAGAACCATCACGTCGGGTGGCTCGTCCTCGAGGATCTGCAGCGCCTCCTCACCGCTCAACGCGACTCGACTGCCGACGTCGCGCATCTCCATTCTCTCGGCCAGCGTTTTCACATAGGCTTCCTCGTCATCGACGAGGAGCACCTTGATTTTGCTCATCACAGCCTCCCTACTACCAAGCTTGCATCACCCCGATAGGGTGAGCCGGAAACCCTGCGCCGCTTCAACCCTCTCGACCGAAGCCCCCAAGTCGTCGAGAACCGCCGCCAGCCGGCTCCAGGCTGCGGCCTCGGTAGGCGCGAATGTAACTGCCTCACCCTCGGACTCACCGTTGAACTCGAGCGCCGGTCGACCTCCGTGCCGAATCGGTTTGAAGGTCAACTTGCCGCGTTCGGGCAGTTGCTCTAGACAACAGTCAACGGCTGCATGCAAAGCCATCTGCAGCCGCAGCAAGTTAGCCACTACGGTCAGGGCCTGGTCTCCCGGCTGCGCCTCTACGTGGTGCCTCCCCCTTCTGGCAACCCGCTGGCACAGAGACGAGAGCAGCTCAGCCATCTCGTTCAGGTCGGTCTCGTCCTCTGCGTGATCCAGGCTATGCGCGAACCGATTGAGGCTCGTTAGGAGCTCCGATCCGCGCTTGACCTGATCCCGAATCCGCTCGACCGCCCGCAGTAGCCTGTCGGCCTTCGCTGTCCCGGGTTTGTCAGGGGAATTGACTATATCTTCGATCAGGCCCGCAGATTCTTTGACGATTGCCAGAACGTTGCGGAGCTCATGGGTGGCGCCGGCGGTTATCTTGCCTATGAACGCCGCTTCCCGATCTTCAATGGTGCTCATGATTACCGGTCCACGTGTGGGCTCGCGTTGATGCTGAGCGCCTCGGGATTCACGAGGCGCACTGTGTCGCGAGGCCTCGCACGAGAAGAGCGGCCACCGCAAGATATCATATTGATCGAGCTTTCTCCAGCAATGAGAGCGAGCACACCGCGCGCAGCTTGACACCGCGCGCCGCCCAGCATATCTCGCATCAGGCTGAATCGTGCGATTATCACGATGTCGCGTGGAACCCCGAGTCGAGGCCAGGTGAACATCTTAGGAACGCGACGATTCATCCCGTCTCTTAGGGGTGCACTTCTCTGCCTTTTCCTGCTGCTCTACCCAACCGTCATCCAGGCGAGCGAACTCACGGCGCCTGCGGTTTCCAGCAGCACGACAGCTTGGTGGGTGTGGCCGCTAGTTTTGTTCGCGCTCACGTTCGTCATGGGGATCCTCGCGGCACTGGGCGGTGTGGGCGGAGGCGTTCTATTCGTTCCGATCGTCAGTGGCTTCTTTCCCTTTCACCTCGACTTCGTCCGCGGCTGCGGGCTTCTCGTAGCACTGAGCGGCGCACTCGCCGCCGGTCCGGGCTTCCTGAAGATGAACCTGGCCAGCCTGCGCCTGGCTATGCCGGTGGCCCTGATCGCCTCGAGCTGCGCCATCGTTGGAGCGATGATCGGTCTCGCTCTACCGACGCACATCGTCCAGACAGCCCTCGGGGCGACCATCCTGGGGATTGTCGTCATTATGATGGCAGCGAAGAAATCCGTGTTCCCGGAGGTCGAGGAGGCAGACCGCGTCTCTTCGGCACTGCGGATCTGTGGCGTGTACACAGAGGCGAGCATGGGTCAGACGATCAATTGGAAGGTGCACCGCACCGTGCCCGGCCTGCTGCTGTTCATCGTAATTGGCGTAATGGCGGGGATGTTCGGACTGGGTGCGGGCTGGGCCAACATTCCAGTTTTGAACCTGGTAATGGGAGCGCCGCTCAAGGTCAGTGTGGCGACCAGCAAGTTTCTCCTGTCTATTACGGACACCTCGGCCGCTTGGATCTACGTCAACAAGGGCGCTGTGATCCCGATGATGGTCGTACCGTCACTGGTCGGTATCATGCTGGGGTCGTTCATCGGCGTACGGATCCTGCGGATCGCGAAGCCAGGGTATGTACGCTGGATTGTCATCGCCCTGCTGCTATTCGCCGGGGCCAAGGCGATCACGAAGGGACTGGGCCTGCCGTTCATTGTCTAGGGAGCGAGTGGAAATATGGAGCCGAATGACGACCTAGATTGCCCTAGCGCTGACGAGGAACAGCTCCTCTATGCCAAGATCCTCCAGACCGGCATGTACATCGGGCTGGCGCTTCTGCTAGTGACCTTTGCACTCTACACCGCTGGCATCGTTGCGCCAGCCGTTCCGGTCGAACAGCTCCCCGATTACTGGACGATGAACGTCCACGACTACCTGGAGGCGACAAACCACGACCATCTGCACCATGAGCACCCGATATCCGGATGGTCCTGGCTGTCAGTACTCGGAAAGGGAGACTATCTCAACTTTCTTGGGATAGCCGTACTTTCCGCAGTGACCATCCTCTGCTTCTTAGGAATCGTGCCCACTCTGCTCAAGAAGAAGGATACGCCCTACATGGTCATGGCCCTGTTGGAGGCCGCCATCCTGACGCTGGCGGCGAGCGGTATATTGAGCGTCGGGCACTGAACAGAGACCATAAGAAGGCCCTGCAGGACATGACCAGCGACCATTCGGACACGCTACGTTTTCTTCCGCTAGGACTCGACGTCCGGAACAAGGACTGCCTTGTTGTAGGTGGCGGAAGCGTGGGGACTCGTAAAGCCATCACGCTCACGCACGCCGGGGCCGTCGTGACTGTGGTATCACCGGCGGTAACAGACGAGTTGGCAGAGCTGATCAGTGCCGGCCGGGTCCGCTGGGTGCAGGACTCGTTTCGGGAGGAGCACGTGGGTGGCTCGTTTCTGGCCGTAGCCGCCACGAACGACGATGAAAGCAACGCGTCCGTGGTCCTGGCCGCCGTCCGGAACGGCGCCCTAGCGTGCGACGCGTCATCGGCCGAGCGGTCGCAGGTAATCTTCGGAGCCCTACTGGAGGGCGAGGACGTCACGATCGCCGTCTTCACCGGCGGACG
The DNA here is from genome assembly GCA_964345885.1 of uncultured Gemmatimonadota bacterium. GTDB lineage: Bacteria > Gemmatimonadota > Gemmatimonadetes > Palauibacterales > KS3-K002. The sequence goes on from CAYFSW010000069.1 coordinate 26,826, forward strand.
CGATCCAGGGTTGGCGAGACGGACACGCGACCAGATCAGCGATCTCATCGGCCGGGATCGCAAGCTCAAGCCGCAGCCGTGAACTTCCAGGCAGAGCCGTCTTCTGGCGTGTACCGCCCAGCACCGGCTTCGCGACGCCGGGGCGTCCTGCTGATCGGTCTCGGAGTGCCCGATCGGCCCGACGCTCCTTCGGTGCGCAAGCTCCTAGCGGAGTCCTTCACCGACCCTTCGGTCGTCACCCGGCCCCAAGGATTGAGCTGGCTTCGGCGGGGAATGGGCCGCATGAGGGCCGGGCGCCTGGCACGTCACTCGGCTGACCTGTACGGCAAGATCTGGAATGAGCGTGGAGCTCCGCTGGCGGTCATCATGTCGGATCAGGCCACTGCCCTGTCCGCGGCGCTGCCCGAGGGCTGGGCCGTCTACGTCGCTATGCGTTACGGCCGGCCTGCGATCGCCCAGGTCGTGAGCCAGATAGAAGCGGACGGCATCGCCGAACTGGTGGTCGTGCCGATGTACCCGCAGTTCAATCGTGCCACGTCGGGCACCATCCTGCGCGAGCTACACCGGGTACTCAGGCACACGGGGCAACACATCAATGTGGCACTACGATCTACCTGGTATGACGACGTGGGCTACGTCAAAGCCCAGGCCCGAACCCTCGCCGATTATGCCGCTTCACAAGATCTGCGGCCGGATGACACCCATTTGGCCTTCTGCGCTCACGGCCAGCCGGCACCCAGGACCCAGGGGGCATCCCTCTACACGGGTCAGGTGAGACGGACGATCAGGCTGGTTGCCGACCGACTGGGCTGGCCGATGGAGAGAGCCTCGCTCGCCTTCCTGACCCACCCCACGCCGGTCCGCTCACTCCGCCCCTACATCAGGGAGAGGCTCGCCGAGCTTGCCGCCGCCGGTGAGACGAAAGTGCTGGTCTGCGCGATCACCGCGCCGGTGGACGCGGTGGAGACGCTCGGCGTGCTCGACGTGGAATGCCGGGCGCTCTTCGAGTCGGCCGGCGGTGAGCTCCACCTGTGCCCGGGGCTAAACGCGTGCGAGCCGTTTGTAGCAGCGCTGAGGAATCTGGTGCTAAGGGGCCCACGTCCGGTGACCGCCGACCGGCCGGCGCCCGTTCCACTACTGAGGCTAAAGCCGGAGCTGGAGGCGTGCGACGGCGAGCCCGAGTCGCTGCTGATGATCGGTGTCTCGTTCGAGGGTGGCGTCCGTTCCGGCCGCGGCCCGCACATGCGGTACAGCCATCCCCAGGCCTTCGGAAAGGTTAGGAAGACCCGCAAAGAGGTGCGTGGCTTCCTGGACTCGGTGCGGGGGATGCCAGGCATCAGCGAGGCGTTCGTCTGGAGCACCTGTCAGCGAATCGAGTTCTACGGGTGGCTCGCAGATCCGGGGGACCTCGCAGCGCGGAAACGCGCCGCCGATCAGATACGCCGCCGACTGTACGGCGCTGAGCCCGAAGGGCTCGAAGTGAACGCGCTGTCCGGCATCGAGGCCTGGCATCATCTAATGCGTACCGCCTGTGGCCTCAATAGTGCCTTGCCCGGAGACACCGATGTGGTGGCGCAGCTGCAGACGGCCTGCCGCACCGCAGAGCGCGCCGGGACCGCGGGCCCGCGAGCGACGTGCTTGGTGAAGAGCGCAGTGGCCCTCTCGCATGACGTGCGGGCCGAGACCACGTGGGGCCGTTTCAGCCCCAGCTTCTGTCTGGCCGCGCTGGCACGGGTCCATGAGGTAGACGGCGCCCACATGGACGAGTGTCGCCACGTCGTCATCGGGGGATCGGCAACCTCCCGTTCGATCCTCTCCGCGCTCTCCGAGCACTTCGACGTGCCTCAGAGCCAGATGACGCTGATCTACAGAACGCATCACGGGCAGCTCAAACTGCTGCGTCGTGCCATCGGCCACGGTAAGCGCCTGCGCGTCCAGTCGTACTCCGAGGCTGGCGTCCTTCGTGCCATCGCCGATGCAGATTTCGTCTACTTCGGCGTCGACAGCCAGGATCCCGTCCTTGCTGCCGAAACTCTCAGCGGCCTGCGCGACTTCGCCCTCAAGCCTCTCCGGGCCATCGACTTCAACGCGTTCGGCTCCATCGCCGGTAACGAGTTGCCGGAGGGTATCACCCGCTGGACCGCCGTAGATCTCGACCGGGCCGTGGCCGCCTTCGCCGACGCCTTGCGCTCCCAACCCCACTTCTCACGCGCCGTCCAGCAGGTAGAGAAGTGGATCGAGAATCGCCTACCCTCGCTGGTCGGATCCTGAGGAGTCGCCCTCCCGCCCGACCCGGAGGTCGGAGCCGGTGGGACCGATCGCTCCGGCCGACCCGGAGGTCGGAGCCGGGGGACCGATCGCTCCGGCCGACCCGGCAGTCGGGGCCCGTGCTTACCGAAAGTGAGTAGGGGATGTACCCTGCAGAGTTGACCTATGGATCTGAGCCGGGTCGCTAACCCCAGCTCCGCGAGTCGGTCCCCCGCCTCCTTCCGGCTTGGATCGAGGTGATGACACCGGTCTGTGCTCACCCACCGGTTGCGGGCCTCGGGAGCGAAAGGACTAGCCCCCAAGGCCTCCCCGGTCAGCCCCGGCCCCGCGGCCGCTCCGGGCCTAAAGATGACAACCGTGTCAGGTTTACACGCCCTCCCTTGCGCGCGGCGAAATACCTTGCCACATTGTAATCGTGACAAAAATCTCGGTACGTGCCGAGAATCGTGAAAAAAATCGCACAAGCCCCACCCTCCGCAGTTACAGACACGCTTCCCGCCCGTGGAAGCTCCTCGGCGACTCGCAGCGATCACCCAGCAGAGATGTAGGCGCACGTACAATTCAACCAGGAGGCGCGGAGATGCCGAGTTACGTGATTGTGGACAAGTGTGACGGCTGCAAGGCGCTCGATAAGACCGCCTGCCAGCACATTTGCCCGAACGATCTCATGGTCCTCAACAAGGAGAGCATGAAGGCCTACAACCAGGATCCGCAGATGTGCTGGGAATGCTACAGCTGCGTGAAGATCTGCCCGACCCAGGCGATCGAGGTCCGCGGTTACCAGGACTTCATCCCGCTAGGCGCCAGCGTCACGGCCATGCGCAGCAGCGAGGACATCATGTGGACCCTGCAGTTCCGCAGTAAGGACATCAAGCCGAAGCGCTTCAAGTTCCCGATCCGCAGGGGCGTCGAGGAAGGCAAGGCACAGCCGTTCGATCACTATCCGACAGGCGACGACGACCTGAAGAGCCCGACGCTGATGTGCGAGCCCGAGGGCCTCAATACGGATCGAGGCCCGGTCAAGATGGACAAGATCCCAACGCTCTAGTCGGCGACAACTGATCTCTTCGGACGAAGAAAAGAAGGAGATAACAAACAATGCCGGATTTTGAGACCGTAACGGTTGAGACCGATCTGCTGATCTGCGGTGGCGGGATGGCCGCCTGCGGAGCGGCGGTCGAAGCGTCCTACTGGGCGAAGAAGAACGGGTTGAAGGTCACGCTGGTCGACAAGGCGGCCATGGACCGCTCGGGGGCAGTAGCCATGGGTCTATCGGCCATTAACCAGTACGTGGACCTGAACAGCGGCAACAACACGCTGAAGGACTACGTAGACTACGTCCGCAACGACCTGATGGGCATCACGCGCGAGGACCTGGTGGCCAGCATCGCGCGCCACGTGGACTCGACGGTCCACCTGTTCGAGAAGTGGGGTCTGCCGATTTGGAAGGACAAGGAAGGCAACTACGTCCACGAGGGCCGCTGGCAGTTGATGATCAACGGCGAGTCCTACAAGGTCATCGTTGCCGAAGCCGCGAAGAACGCCCTGGCAGAGGCCGGCGGTGAGTACTTCGAGCGTGTGTTCATCACGCACCCGCTGATGGACGGTGACAAGTGCGTGGGCGCCATCGGCTTCAGCGTCAGGGAAAACAAGCTGTACGTCTTCAAGGCGAAGGCCACGCTGGTTGCCATGGGCGGCGCGGTGCACGTGTTCAAGCCGCGTTCGACCGGTGAGGGCTTCGGCCGCTCCTGGTACCCGCCGTTCAATTCCGGCGCCAGCGCCTTCTTCACCATCTACGGCGGCGCCGAGATGACCTGCCAGGAAGTCCGCTTCATCCCCGTACGCTTCAAGGACGCGTACGGCCCAGTGGGTGCCTGGTTCCTGCTCTTCAAGTCGATCGCCACCAACGCCGAGGGCGGCAACTATATGCAGGAAAACGCCGCCGAGCTCGACAAATGGGAGCCCTACGGCAAGGTAAAGCCGCGTCCTGCCAACATCCGCAACTGGCTCATGATGCTGGACGTGATGGACGGTAAGAGCCCGATCTACATGCAGACCGCCGATGCGATCAAGAAGATCGCTGACGAGGCACCCGACGAGAAGTCAGCGAAGAAGAAGCTGAAGGAGCTCGAGGCCGAAGCTTGGGAAGACTTCCTCGACATGACGATCTCGCAGGCGATCCTCTGGGCCGCCACGAACGTCGAGCCCGAGAAGAAGGCTTCCGAGATTATGGCCTGTGATCCGTACTTCATCGGGTCGCACTCCGGTGCCTCCGGCGCCTGGGTCTCCGGTCCGGAAGACCTCCAGACCGCCGAGACCAAGGACGAGTACTTCTGGGGCTACCCGCACATGACCACGGTCAGCGGGATGTTCGCCGCCGGCGACGCCTCGGGAGCCTCGAGCCACAAGTTCTCCTCCGGCTCACACGCCGAGGGCCGCATCGCAGCCAAGGCCGCGATCTCCTACATAATGGACAACAACCAGGCACCCAACGTCGACCAGGGCCTGATCGATGCATTGTCGGCAGAGATCCTCAGGCCGATGGCGATGTTCGAGGAGCACAGTGGCATGACAACTGACCCGGACATCAACCCCAACTACATCCGCCCGCAGCAGTTCATGTACCGCTTGCAGAAGATCATGGACGAGTACGCGGGTGGCGTGTCCAGTCAGTTCAAGACCAGCGACAAGCTGCTCGAGAAGGGTATGGAGCTGCTCGCTTTCTTGAAGGAGGACTCCGAGAAGCTGGCCTCCACCAACCTGCACGAGCTGATGCGCTGCTGGGAGAACATCCACCGGATGTACCAGGCGGATGCCCACATGCGCTCGATCTTGTTCCGGGAGGAGACCCGCTGGCCGGGCTACTACTTCCGCGCTGACAAACCGAGCATGGACAACAAGAACTGGCTTGCCTTCTGCAACTGCAGTTACGACAGGGGCACGGGCGAGTGGACGATGATGAAGAAGCCCGTCAAGTACATCACGAGCTAGTATTTCACGAGCTCCGGGATCTTCGGGCGTCACACCACGACGCTCGAAGTTCCCGAGCTCCACACTCCCAGGCTTGTCCTATGTCAGGCGCTGTTTCTTCGAGCCATACCGGCAGGGTGATCGACTGCGCGCAGATCCCCACGGCAACTAGTAATCGATCGAGGAGAGCGATGGCTGAAATCTCCCCAACCTGTCCACATTGCGGCGACCGTCTCAAGAAGTGGCTCGTCCCGGACGGCGCTACGTGGACCGAGAAATTCCTCTTCGTCTGCTTCAACGATGACTGCTCGTATTACCGGGAAGGCTGGGAGTGGATGGAGCAGCAGTTTAGTCAGCATGCGTCGTATCGATACATGGTCAATCCCACAACTGGCGCCTCGTCGATGATTCCGGTCTGGTCGGACTCCGCGACGCGTGAGATGATCGTGGAGAACGAAGAAGGAGAGAACGAATGACCGATGAGCAACGCCCCCCGACGACCGAGGATCCCCGAGGCCGCCTAGAGGAGAAGATCCTGACCGACCACCCCAGGCTCGGGCCCGACGATACGTTCAAGTTCGCCTGCCACCCCGGCGTCTCCTGCTTCAACAAGTGCTGCAGCGACGTGAACATCTTCCTGTCCCCCTACGACGTCCTGCGGCTGAAGCGACGCCTGGGGATGATTTCGAGCGACTTCCTCGACAAGTACACGCTGCTGCCCGTGCAGAAGGACATGAAGACCCCCGTCGTCATGCTGCGCATGAACGACGACGAGCTCCGCACCTGTCCGTTCTTGACGGACGGCGGCTGCGGGGTCTACCCGGACCGGCCATGGCCCTGCCGTATGTACCCCCTAGGGCTGGCAGCCCAAAAGGACACGCCGGATGGCTGGCGCGGCGACCGCTTCTACTTCCTCCTGCAAGAGGAGGGCTGCCGTGGCTTCGAGGAGTCGCAGGCGTGGACGGTTCGCGAGTGGCTCGACGACCAGGGTATCGACGAGTACGACCAGTGGGGCGAGGCGTACAAGGAGCTGACGCTCCACAAGTTCTTCGAGGATGGCGGGGTCCTCTCTCCCCAAAAGATGCACATGCTGTTCACCGCCTGCTACGACCTGGACAAGTTCCGGGAATTCGTATTCGACAGCACGCTGCTGCAGCGGTTCGATGTGGACGAGGACTTCGTCGAGGAGATGCGCTACGACGACGAGGCGCTGCTAAGATTCGCCTTTCTCTGGCTACGGTTCAGCCTTTTCGGCGAGCCGACCGTCAAGGCTAAGGCGGAGGTAGTCGATGCCTTCAAGGGCAGCCTCGACAAAAGAAAGGTATTCAGCAGTCAGCCGGCCACGGCCCGCGACGAGGATAAACAATGAGCGGAAACGGGAAGCGGGGAACGGTCCTGGTGATCGGCGGCGGCATCAGCGGCATCGCCGCCGCGATCGAGGCATCAGAAGCGGGCTGCGAGGTCGTGTTGGTAGAGAAGAACCCCTACTTGGGCGGCCGCGTGGCTCAGATGAGCCTTTACTTTCCCAAGCTCTGCCCACCGACCTGCGGCCTGGAGATCAACTTCCGTCGCCTCAGGACCAGCCCGCGCATTCGCTGCCTGACGCTGTCACAGGTAGAGAAGATCACCGGCGGCCCCGGGAACTACAAAGCCACCATCCAGCGTAGGCCGCGCTTCGTGAACGCCAAGTGTACGGCCTGCGCCAAATGCGTCGAGGCTTGCCCCGTGGAACGCGCCGATGAGTTCAACCTCGGGATGGGGGTGACCAGGGCGATCTACCTGCCGTTCGAGATGGCTCATCCGCTGCAGTACGTGATCGACGGTAGCGTGTGCCCGGGGTCCGAATGCGGCAAATGCGTGCCGGCCTGCCCCTACGACGCCATTGAGCTCGAGATGCAGCCCGAGACGATCGAGCTGGATGTTCAGGCGGTGATCTGGGCGACGGGCTGGGACCCGTTCCCCGCCGAGCAGATCGAGAATCTGGGATTCGGTACCTACCCGAACGTCATCACGAACCTGATGATGGAGCGCCTGGCCTCGGTGGGCGGGCCCACCGGCGGAAAGATCCAGCGGCCTTCCGACGGCAAGCAGATCGAGAGTATCGCGTTCGTGCAGTGCGCTGGCTCGCGTGACGAGAACTACCTCAAGCACTGCTCAGGGGTCTGCTGCCTAGCGTCCCTCAAGCAGGCGCGTTACGTCCGCGAACAGTACCCCGACGCCCAGATCTTGATCTTCTACATAGACATCCGGGCGCCGGGTCGCCTCGAGGACTTCTTCGCCGCAACCGAGAAGGACGAGAAGGTCACCCTGATCAAGGGCAAGGTGGCGAAGATAACCGAGGACGCCGACGGATACTTGCTGGTCGAGGCAGAGGACACTCTCACCACCGAGCGTGTCAGTGAAAAGGTCGACCTCGTCGTGCTGGCGACCGGCCTGGTTCCGAACGGCGCAGGTGGGGTCGAGGTAGACGGCGGTTTGCAGACCGACGAGTTCGGATTCCTGACGACCGAACAGGAGCACCCGGATCTGCTGGCCGCCGGATGCGCCAAGCGCCCCACGGAAGTGGCCACGTGTGTAAGAGACGCTACCGGCGTCGCGATGAAGGCCCTCCAAAGCTGCAGGGAGTGACGGGTGGATAAGAAGGCCGCTGTCTACGTTTGTCGTGGCTGCGAGATCGGCGAGTCGCTGAACATCGAGGAGCTGTGCGAGCTCGCTACGGGCGATTGCGAAGCCGATCTCTGTCGGGACCACGAATGTCTCTGCGGCGATGCGGGCCTCGAGCTGATCAAGAGTGACATCCGGGAGGGTGCTAACGCGCTGGTCCTCGCGGCGTGCTCGCCCCGCTTCAAGACCGACGAATTCACCTTCGACGGGTGTGTAAGCGAGCGGGTTAACCTGCGCGAGTTCGTGGTCTGGAGCCACGAGCCCAACGACGAAGATACCCAGATGCTCGCCGCCGATTACCTGCGCATAGGCATGGCTCGGGCGAAGAAAGCGGAGATCCCCGACCCGTTCGAAGCTGACATCGACAAGACGATCCTGGTCGTGGGTGGCGGTGTGACCGGGATGGCGGCAGCGCTCGAGGCTGCCGGCGCCGGTTACGACGTCGTCCTGGTGGAGAAGGAGCCGCAACTGGGCGGCTGGGCGGGCAAGTTCGCCCGGCGCTTCCCCCTCAGCCCTCCGTATCGGGAGCTCGAACCGGTCGATCTCAGCGGGCGGATCGCCGAGGTCGAGGGCCACGAGCGGATCACCGTCCACACCGGCACGACCATCCAGGAGATCAAGGGTCAGCCCGGCCAGTTCGACGTCTCGGTCAAAGCCAACGGCTCGGGCTCGGAGTTCCGCGTCGGCGCCATCGTGCAGGCCACCGGCTGGAAGCCGTACGACGCCTCGCGCCTCGGCCACCTGGGATACGGCAGCAGTCCCGACGTCATCACCAACGTGGAGATGGAGGAGCTGATCGCTGCAGGCGGGATCACGCGACCCAGCGACGGAGCGCCGGCCCGCCGGATAGCCTTCATCCAGTGCGCCGGCTCGCGCGACGAGGATCATCTGCCCTACTGTTCCGCCATCTGCTGTCGCGTCACGATCAAGCAGGCCATGGTGGCTCGGGAGTTCGACTCCGAGACCGAGGCCTACGTCCTCTACAAGGACATCCGCGCTCCCGGCCAGTACGAGGAATTCTACCAGGCGGCCCAGGACGATCCCGGGATCTTCTTCACCAAGGCCGAGGTCGTCGGTGTCGAACCAGCCGGCGACCATCTCGAGGTGGAGGCCGAGAACACCCTGCTGGGGGATCGGATCCGCATCGAGGCGGACCTAGTGGTCCTAGCGACCGGCCTGGTGCCGGCGGCGGCCGACGGTGAAGGTGTCCGCAAGCTCACCGACGCCAAGGCGATCATCGAGAAGGGCGAAGCGGGCGCGCAGTTGGAAGCGGCGAAGGAGACCTTCGAGGACCTGAAGCACCTCGAAGGCACCGAGGTCCTGAATCTGGACTATCGCCAGGGCCCGGATCTGCCCGTATTGAAGTACGAATTCCCCGATTCACACTTCATCTGCTTCCCGTACGAGACCCGCCGCACCGGCATCTATGCCGCCGGCTGCGTTAGGGCGCCCAACGACTCGCTCGTCTGCATGGAGGACGGCGCCGGCGCGGCGCTCAAGGCGGTCCAGAGCGTCGAGCTCGCCAGCCAGGGTACGGCGGTCCACCCCCGCTGGGGCGACATGTCTTACCCCGACTTCTTCATGCAGCGCTGCACCCAGTGTAAGCGCTGCACCGAGGAGTGTCCGTTCGGAACACTGAACGAGGACGAGAAAGGCACGCCGCTGCTCAACACCACGCGCTGCCGCCGCTGCGGCATCTGTCTGGGCTGTTGCCCCGAGCGGATCATCTCGTTCAAGGACTACTCGGTGGAAATCATCTCCTCGATGATCAAGTCGGTCGACATTCCCGACGAGTTCGAGGAGAAACCTCGACTGCTCGGCCTACTATGCGAGAACGATGCCTACCCGGCCCTCGATGTCGCCGGACTGAAGCGCATCCAGCACAGCGCCTTCATCAGGTTCATACCGGTCCGCTGCCTGGGATCGGTCAACACCGTCTGGGTGGCCGACGCCCTATCCCGTGGCTTCGACGGCATTCTGCTCGTCGGCTGCAAGTCGGGCGACGACTACCAGTGCCACTTCATCCGTGGCAGCGAGCTGATGAGCACGCGCAGCGAGAACATCCGTGAAAAGCTAAAGCAGCTCGCCTTGGAAGAGGAACGCGTTCGTCTGGAGCAGCTGGCCATTTCCGACTTCGACAAGCTGCCGCAGATCATCAACGAGTTCGCAGAGCAGATCGATGAGATCGGGTTGAACCCGTTCAAGGGGTTCTAGGGAGCGTGGCGAGGATGTCCAACTCCACTTTGCTGGTACCGGACCGAAAATTCGTCGAGCAGTTAGTCGCAGCAGGCGGTGGCGATCTGAAGAAGTGCTACCAGTGCGCCACCTGCTCGGTAGTCTGCGAGCTGGCGCCCGCCGACCGGCCCTTCCCACGCAAAGAGATGATTTGGGCGCAGTGGGGGCTGAAGGATCGCTTGCTGGCCGACCCCGACGTCTGGCTTTGTCATCAGTGCAACGATTGCTCGATCAAGTGCCCGCGCGGCGCGCGGCCCGGTAATGTGCTGGCGGCGGTGCGCCAGCACACGGTGCGGCAGTTCGCAGTGCCCAAGTTCCTCGGCCGTTGGGTGAACGACGCCAAGCTGCAAGCCCCCCTGATGGCCCTCACCGCGGCACTACTAGCCCTGGCATTGATGGTCCGCCAGCCGATCGAGAGTGCGCTGAACTTCGGCGAGCCCCATGGCTTCTACGCCGAGTTCTTCCCGCACTGGCTGCTGATCGGGTTCTTCGCCTCCTTCACCGTCCTCGCGATGCTGGCAGCCATCGCAGGGGTCGTTCGGCTGTGGCGGGCGATGAAAGAAGCCGATGGCCTGTACGGCTCGCCGGCTTCCCCGGTCGGGGTGGTTAGGAGCCTCGTTCGCGCCGTCGTTTCGATTTTCGTCCATGACAGGTTCGCCAAGTGCAGCTCCCGGCCTTCACGTCGGATCACGCACCTGACGGCCTTTTACGGATTCGTGGCGCTCTACATCGTCACGATCTGGGCAGTGCTCGACCTGTACGTGCTTCCCAGCTTCGGAGTCGCATCCGTGTATCCGTTCGACCTCGCGCACCCGATGAAGGTGCTGGCCAACGTCGGCGGCTTACTGCTGGTCTTTGGGTGCACGAAGGCCATCCTCGACCGGCTGCGTGACCCGAACGATGCCCAGACGACCACGGCCTTCGACTGGATGTTCGTCTGGCTGCTGCTGGGCGTCGGAGTGACGGGCTTCGTGATCGAGATACTACGGTTCGCGATCGAGCCCGCCGTGGAGTCGGCGATGGTTTCGGTCGCATACGCGATCTACTTCGTACACCTGGTGCTGGTGTTCCAGCTCCTGGTGTATCTGCCGTACTCCAAATTCGCCCACCTGCTCTACCGGACCACGGCCATGGTTTACGCTGAGCACACGGGGCGAACGAACGGTGCGCGTCCGCCGGCTCGGTTGACCGAGCGCGGTCTGCCAAAACCCGAAACGCCGGCGGCCCTGGAGGGGTCCGCAGCAGATAACTGAGATTCAACGCCGAGGATCGCGGGAAGCCGGATCCTCCTGGAGACAGGATAGAAGAAGCACCCAACACACTCTTAGAGAGGGAAGAGAGATGTCAAAACTAATTGTTCCGCACGGAAAAGAGCAGGAACTGAAGCCGTTGCTGCTCGAGGGTGGGGAGCTGAAAGAGGAGCAGAAGCGCGCCGAGACGCTTCGCAAGATCCCCATCACGTCCCGCGAGATAGGTGACGCCATCATGATGGGGATCGGAGGGTTTACGCCCCTGGATGGGTTCATGGGCGAAGCGGACTGGAAGGGCGTGGTCACCGACATGCAGATGACGGACGGTGTGTTCTGGCCCATCCCCGTTACCGTATCGGTCACCAAGGAAGACGCCGACGCCATCGCAGCCGGTGAAGATGTGGCCCTGGTCGACGAAAAGCGTGGTACTGCGATGGCCATCATGACGGTGAACGAGAAGTACACCATCGACAAGGAACTGGAGTGCAAGGAGGTCTTCCGAACCACCGATCCCGAGCACCCCGGCGTCGCGATGGTGCTAGAGCAGAAACCAGTGAACCTGGGCGGACCTATCAACGTCTTGAGCGAGAGCTTCTTCCCTGACGAGTTCCCCGGCATCTATCAGCGCCCGGCAGAAGCCCGCGCGATCTTCACCGAACGCGGCTGGAGTTCGGTCGCTGCACTCCAGCTTCGCAACCCGATGCACAACTCCCACGCCTATCTGGCAAAGGTCGCCATCGAGGTCACGGACGGTGTCTACATTCACCAACTCCTAGGCGAGCTAAAACCAGGCGACATCCCCGCGGACGTCAGGGTGCGCTGTATCGATGCGCTGGTCCAAGGCTACTTCAGGCCGGAGCGCGTCGTGCAGGGTGGTTACCCGCTGGACATGCGGTACGCGGGTCCGCGAGAAGCGCTGCTGCACGCAGTGTTCCGTCAGAACTACGGCTGCAGCCATCTGATCGTGGGCAGAGATCACGCCGGTGTGGGTGATTACTACGGGCCTTTCGACGCGCAGGAGATCTTCGATGAGGTTCCAAAGGGTGCACTGGGAACTCAGCCACTCAAGATGGATTGGACCTTCTACGATTACAAACTCGGCGAAATGGCTTCGATGAAGACCTCGCCGCACGAAGAAAAGGCAGTCCTTGACGAGGACGGAAACTACGTATCCGGAGCCCGGCTCCTGCTTTCCGGAACGATGCTGCGCAAGATGCTCTCGGAAGGCAAGCCGGTTCCGCCCGAGTTCAGCAAGCCCGAGGTAGTCGCGATCCTGCGCGAGTACTATGCGGGTCTTGATGAGAAGGTCGAAGTCAAACTGCACGGTATGGCGACGGGCAAGTCGAAAAAGAAGTAAGGGCCGACTGTAAGGGCGACGGAATGGACCTCATCACCGTCACTAGGAAGAGCGGGCTGGTGTTCGAGTTCAACGTACGCGGACACACGGTGGCAAGCGACATGTCTGTTAGCGATGGGGGCACAGACGCCGCTCCCTCGCCCGCGGAACTGCTCGCCGGATCGCTCGGCGCGTGTATTGCAATGATGGTGCAGGGCTACTGCGACAGGCACGGGTACACCGACGGCGACGTCGGTGTCAGCCTAACACTCGAGCTCGCTGACAAGCCCAAACGTGTGGGTGCCATCGTTGTTGACGTCGAACTGCCCGATGGGGTCCCCGAAGATCGCTGGGAGGCCATAAGACGCGTAGCCGAAAGATGCACAATCCATGAGACGTTCAACCATCCACCGCGTGTGGATGTCGAGTTCATGTAGTCCGCGCCTGAGCCGATAAGAACAAGGCGGCCTACAAAGGAGGGTTCTGATGGAGAAGAGGGAATTCGGTGGGAAGCTGATCGAGATCGACGAAGACGGGTTCATCCAAGATCCCGATGCGTGGGATCAAGGCGTTGCCGAGGACCTGGCGAAGACCGAAGGCGTCGAGTCTATGACGGACGACCACTGGAAGGTCGTTAACTATCTGCGTGAGTATTACCTCGAGTACAACATGGCGCCGATGATCCGCAAGCTCTGCAAGCAGACGGGCTTCAAGCTGAAGGAGATCTATGATCTGTTCCCCAGTGGGCCGGCAAAAGGCGCCTGTAAGGTAGCCGGGCTGCCGAAGCCGACCGGCTGCGTGTGATTCGGTCGCTACAGGAGATTAGAGAATGACGCTCCGGCAGTTGTTGCAGGACAAGCGAGATACGATCGCCCGGGCCTGGCTCGAGTACGTACTGGCGACGTACCCCGGGCATTCAAGCGCCGTCTTCGCGCGCGAGAGAGACCCGTTCGCCAATCCCGTGGGCCACAGTCTGCGTGTGGGTACCGAACGTATTCTCGACGTTCTGCTCGACCGTACGGACGTCGGAGAGGTCCGCGAGCACCTGCTGGCGATCATGAAGATCAGAGCAGTGCAGCAGTTCGCCCCCGCCCAGGCCGTCGGGTTCGTATTCCGCTTGCGGGAGATCGTGCGGGCGGAACTGGGAGGAGCGGCAGCGGATCCGCAGTTCTCGGTGGAACTCGCACAGCTGGACGCGCAAATCGACCGGATGGCTCTTGTCGCCTTCGAAACGTATGTCGAGTGCCGCGAGCAAGTGTACCAGCTTCGCATCAACGAAGTGAAGCGACAGGTCTCCTGGATCATGGGCAAAGTGAACCAACAGGATCCTGGTCCGGAGCTTGTTCAAATAACCCGGAGCCCTGAGGGAGGTAACGTGGGGCGCGAGGATACGCGATGAACGTGTTGGTCGCCTTAGTGGCTGTGGTCGGCCTCTTCCTGCTGGGAACCCTCGGCGGAACGCCGGGCATGGGCTGGGTACTCGGCGTTGTACTTCCATACACCGCCCTGCTGCTCTTCGTCGGTGGGCTGATCCACCGCGTTTTGAGCTGGGCGAATGTACCCGTGCCCTTCCGCATTCCGACGACCAGCGGGCAGCAGAAAGCCCTCAGTTGGATTCGGCAGCAGAGGCTGGAGAATCCGCACAACACGCTACAAGTGATCGGAAGGATGGCGCTCGAGGTCCTGTTCTTCCGCTCGCTGCTCAAGAACACGAAGACGGACCTGGTCGAGGGGCGCAGGTTGGTTTATGCGACCGACCTGGGGCTGTGGATCGCGGCGCTGGCCATGCATTGGTCGATGTTGATCATTCTGCTGAGACACCTGCGGCTGTTCACCAACCCGGTGCCCTTCTTCGTGACCGCGCTGGAACGGGCGGACGGGTTCATGGAGGTCGGCCTGCCGGTTGTCTTCATCACGACTGCGGTCTTCGTGGTGGCGATGGCCTACTTGCTTTACAGAAGACTGGCAAACAGCCAGCTGCGATACATCTCGCTGGTCGGCGATTACTTCCCGCTGTTTCTGCTGTTGGGAATCGGCATCAGCGGCTTCTGGCTACGGCACCTGGCCAAGACGGACATCGCCAGTGTCAAGGCGATGACGCTGGGGCTGGTGCGCTTCGCGCCGGTGGTACCGGAGTCGATCAGCCCGCTGTTCTACGGCCACCTGTTCCTGGTCTGTGTGCTGCTGGCCTACCTGCCGTTCAGCAAGCTGACTCATATGGCGGGCGTATTCCTGAGCCCGACCCGGAACATGGCGAACAACAACCGCGCGGTCAGACACGTCAACCCCTGGGACTACCCCGTCAAGGTTCACACGTATGAGGAGTACGAGGACGAACTGAGGGACAAAATGAAAGCGGCCGGGATTCCGGTGGAGCGGCAATGAAGAAGCCAAAGCCGGACGAGATGGATTACTACCAGCGGGAAGAGCTGCTGAAGCTGGACTGGGGCCCACCAAGAACGTCCTGGATGGACACGCCGGTCGACTTCAGGCCGGGCACGTACATCTACCCGGGCAAGGCCAAGAACCTTCGCGTCCTCGACCTGCCGAACCCGAGGGACTGGGCGGTCACCGACGACGACTGGCAGCTTCCGGAGGGCTGGAAGCAGATCGTCCTAAAAGGGATGGCCGAGCGTCTGAGTAAGTACCGCAGCTTCAAGGTCTTCATGGACATCTGCGTGCGCTGCGGAGCGTGCGCCGACAAGTGCCATTTCTTTATCGGCAGCGGCGACCCCAAGAACATGCCGGTGCTGCGGGCCGAGTTGCTGCGGTCGATCTACCGCAAGGACTTCACGGCCCTCGGTAAGGTCTTCGGCAAGTTGGCGGGCGGCCGCGAGCTCACAACCGATGTGATCAAGGAGTGGTTCTACTACTTCTACCAATGCACCGAGTGCCGGCGCTGTTCGGTCTTCTGTCCATATGGGATCGACACCGCCGAGATCACGATGATGGGTCGGGAGCTGCTGGGCCTCCTGGGGCTGTACGTCAACTGGGTCGTAGAGCCGGTGGCGAACTGCTACCGATTCGGCAACCATCTGGGTATCCAGCCTCACGGCTTGAAGGACACCCTCGAGTTCATGGCCGAAGACATCGAGGAGGCCACCGGAATCCAGATCGACATTCCCATCAACAAGAAGGGCGCCGAGATCCTGTTCTTCACGCCGTCGGGTGATTTCGTTGCCGCCCCCGGCATCTACACCTGCATGGCCTACATGCTGCTGTTCCATGAGCTGGGGATCGACTACACGTGGAGCACCTACGCGTCCGACGGCGGCAACTTCGGGTTGTTCACCTCTCACGAGGCATTGAAGCGCCTCAACTCCAAGATCTACGCCGAAGCAAAGCGCCTCGGGGTCAAGTGGATTCTAGGCGGCGAGTGCGGGCACATGTGGCGCGTGATCAACCAATACATGGACACCGTCAGCGGTCCGGCCGACTTTCTCGAGGTACCGAAGTCGCCGCTCACCGGTACGGTGTTCGAGCACGCGCGCTCGACCAAAGTCGTTCACATCATGGAGTTCCTCGCCGACGCGATTCGCCACGGCAAGCTGAACCTCGATCCGTCGAGGAACGATCACATCCGCGTCACGTTCCACGATTCCTGCAACACCGCCCGCGGCATGGGCATCCTGGAGGAGCCGCGCTACGTGATTCGCAACGTCTGCAATCACTTCTACGAGATGCCGGAAAACACGATCCGCGAGCAGACCTTCTGCTGCGGTGGCGGCGCCGGGCTGGGAACCGACGAGAACATGGAGATGCGGTTGCGCGGCGGACTGCCCAGAGGCAGCGCCGTGCGCCACGTACAGGAGCATCACGGAGTCAATCAGCTGGCCGCGATGTGTGCCATCGACCGAGCGACACTGGTGACGGTATGCGACTACTGGGCACCGGGCGTTCAGGTGACCGGCATCAGCGAGCTGGTCGCCAATGCGATGGTGTTCACCGGCGAAAAGAGGCGCACGCACAACCTGCGCCTCGAACCGATACCGGGCATGGTGGAGATCGATGAGCATGGCGAAATGCTAGAGGTTGCCACCAATGAGTGATAGAGCGAAAGCCCTGTTCGGCTTGGCCCTCTTTCTCGTCCTGGTGGCGTTTCCCATGTGGCAGACGCTGGGCGCCGCGGGTGACACCGTCCGCCCCGAGCTCGAGCTGCCCGAGAACGAAACAGAGTGCATCGAAGAGACCGAGTACATGAGCGCGCGCCACATGGAGCTACTTAATCAGTGGCGCAACTCAGTGGTCCGCGAAGGCGAGACCGAGTACACGTCGACAGCGGGTGAGACCTACACGATCAGCCTCACGGGAACGTGTATGGAGTGTCATGACAACCGAGAGACGTTCTGCACCCGGTGCCACGACTACGCGAACGTCGCACCGCGTTGCTGGAACTGCCACATCGAGCCCGAGGGAAGCTGACCGATGAGCGAGGACCGACGCACGTTTCTAAAGGAGGTCGGATTCGCCGCCCTTGGACTGGGCTGCGGCTTCCCGCTCGTTCGCGCCGCCTTCGCCGAGGCCCAGCACGCTACCGGCCAGGACGCGGAATCCTCCAGCCAGTTAGCCATGGTGGTCGACCTCGAGAAGTGTCTGAACGAAGAGGTGCGCGCCGCCTGCGTCGAGGCCTGCCACCGCGAGCACAACGTGCCCGACCTGCCCGACCCGGACGACCAGATCGCCTGGATCTGGGACGAAGAGTACAAGCATGTGTTTCCGGATCAGGTCCACGAGCACAGTCCCGCCGAGCTGCAGGAGACGCCGGTCCTCGTGCTGTGCAACCACTGCACCAACCCACCCTGCGTTCGGGTTTGCCCAACTCAGGCCACCTGGAAGCGGGAGTCGGACGGGCTCGTCATGATGGATCAGCACCGCTGCATCGGATGCCGCTACTGCATGGCCGCCTGTCCGTACGGATCACGGAGCTTCAACTGGAGAGACCCACGCGACTACGTCCAGAGGGACGAGAACGGGCAGCCACTGTCCGACTTCCCCACCCGCACCAAAGGCGTGGTGGAGAAGTGCAACTTCTGCGCGGAGAGACTGCGCGAAGGACGCCAGCCGGCCTGCGTGGAGGCGGCGAACGCGGTGCCAGGCGGCGAGGGAGCCTTGACCTTCGGAAACCTGGCGGAGCCGGACTCGGAGGTCGTCCGGATCCTGGGCCAAAAACACACCATCAGCAGGAGGGTGAACCTTGGGACTGGTCCCAATGTCTATTACGTCGTCTAAAGCCGTTCCGCTGGGAATGGGGAGACCGTAATGCTGCAGGATGCGTTCCGCGGAGGGAAACGATACTGGGTCCTCCTGGGATTCTGGGTGGCTCTGATCGTCGTTGGCCTGGCCGCCTACGGCCGGCAGTTGAGCGAGGGTCTGTACATCACCGGGATGAGCCAGGACGTGACCTGGGGGCTTTACATCTCGCAGTTCACCTTCCTGGTCGGAGTGGCGGCCTCGGCAGTGATGGTGGTCCTGCCCTACTACCTCCACAATTTCAAGGCGTTCGGCAGGATGGTGATCCTGGGCGAGTTCCTCGCCGTCGCAGCGGTCCTCATGTGCGGCCTGTTCATAGTGGTCGACATGGGCCAGCCGGCGCGCGTCGCCAACATGATCCTGCACCCGTCACCCAACTCGGTGATGTTCTGGGACATGCTGGTGCTCACCGGCTACCTGCTGCTCAACCTGGTCATCGGCGTGATGACCTTCGAGGCCGAGCGTAGGGGATCGCCGCCGCCCAAGTGGGTGAAGCCGCTCATCTTCCTCTCGATCCCCTGGGCGGTCAGCATCCACACGGTCACCGCTTTCCTCTACTCGGGCCTGGAAGCCAGGCCGTTCTGGATGACGGCCATCCTGGCGCCCCGCTTCCTCGCCTCGGCGTTCGCCTCGGGCCCCAGTCTGTTGATCCTCATGGCTCTGATCCTGCGTCGCTTCACCCGATTCGACCCCGGCTGGGAGGCGATTCAGAAGCTCGCCACGATCGTCGTCTACGCCATGGTGATCAACCTGTTCTTCGTTCTGGTCGAGTTGTTTACCGGGCTCTACAGCGACATGCCGCACCACCTGCACGCCTTCGAGTATCTATTCCTGGGGCTCGAGGAACATGCAGCTCTGGTTCCCTGGATGTGGGTCAATTCGGCGCTGACGCTCTGCGCCGTGGCGCTGCTGCTGATCCCGGGAGTCCGCAGGCGCGAGAAGTTCCTGGCGCCGCTGTGCGCCGCCGTGATCCTCGCGATCTGGATCGAGAAGGGTCTCGCTATGGTGGTGACGGGGTTCATCCCCTCGCCGCTGGGGCAGATCACCGAATACGTGCCGACGGCTCCGGAGATTGCGATCACCGTCGGTGTTTACGCACTCGGTTTCTTCGTGTTGACGGTTCTATATAAGATTGTAGTCAACGTCAGGGAGCGGCTGGAGGCGACCTGACCAGAGGGGCAATGGAAACGCCATCATGCCCATCCGAAAGGAGTCGAAGATGGCAGAAAAAGGCAAGAACGGTACCCCGATGCTGGACGAGCTCGAGAAGGGACCGTGGCCCAGCTTCGTCACACAGATCAAGGAGACGGCCAAGAACAGCAAGGAGTGCCAGGCCCTCCTCAATCTGTTAGAGCGGTCCTACGAGGAGAAGGTCGGCCACTGGAAGCACGGTGGTATCGTAGGGGTAATGGGTTACGGCGGAGGCGTGATCGGCCGCTACAACGACCTTCCGGAGGAGTACCCCGAGATCGCGCACTTCCACACGCTGCGCGTCAACATGCCGAGCGGCTGGTTCTACACGTCGGACGCGCTGCGCACGATCTGCGACATCTGGGAACGCCACGGATCCGGGATCACCAACTTCCACGGATCCACCGGCGACATCATCCTGCTGGGGACTACCACGGATGAGCTCGAGCCCACGTTCGCCGAGCTAACGGCGAACGATTTCGACCTGGGCGGCTCCGGCTCGGACATGCGCACGCCGAGCTGCTGCGTGGGCCCGGCCCGCTGCGAGTGGGCCTGCTACGACACGCTGCACATCACCAACGATCTCACGCATCATTTCCAGGACGAGCTGCACCGTCCCGCCTTCCCGTACAAGTTCAAGGTCAAGTGTGCAGGCTGTCCCAACGACTGCGTGGCCTCGGTCGCCCGCGCCGACATGTCGATCATCGGTACCTGGCGCGATGAGATCCAGATCGACCAGGCGGAGGTGGCGGCCGCCGCCGACGCGGGGCTCGACATTCAGAGGGATGTCTGCGGCAATTGCCCCACCAAGTGCATCGAGTGGGACGGCAAAGAGCTCAAGATCGATGACGAAAACTGCGTGAAGTGCATGCACTGCATCAACACGATGCCCAAGGCTCTGAGGCCCGGTAACGACCGCGGCGCGACCATCCTGCTCGGATCCAAGGCGCCGATCGTCGAGGGCGCGCTGCTGTCCTCGGTGCTGGTTCCGTTCATCAAGATCGAGCCGCCTTACGACGAGATCAAAGACCTGATCGAGCGTATCTGGGACATCTGGGGCGAGCATGGCAAGAACAGGGAACGGGTCGGCGAGTTCATGCAGCGCGTTGGACTCGGCAACTTCCTCGAATCCATCGAAGTGGAGCCGGTACCGGAGATGATCGCGCACCCCAGAGAGAACCCTTACGTCTTCTACGAAGAGTACTTCGAGGAGGAAGAGGAGGTAGAGGAATAATGGCTGCCGAAAGACTTACAGATATCGGGCCTCCGAGCTACGAGAAGTTCCTGCCCCCGATCATCAAGGCGAATTACGGGAAGTGGATGTACCACGAGATCCTCAAACCCGGCGTGATGGTCCACGTGGCCGAGTCCGGTGACAAGTTGTTCACCGTGCGCGCCGGTTCGCCCCGCCTGCTGGGCGTGGCACGGATCCGCGAGTTCGCCGACCTGGCGGATAAGTACTGCGGTGGCCACCTGCGGTTCACCAGCCGCAACAACGTCGAGTTCCTGCTCACCGATGAATCCAAAATCGAGCCGCTGATCAAGGATCTCGAGAAGCTCGGCCACCCGGTGGGCGGCATCGGCAACGCCATCTCGAACATCGTCCACACACAGGGATGGATACACTGTCACTCCGCCGCCACGGACGCGTCCGGTATAGTGAAGGCCGTGATGGACGATCTCTACCACTATTTCACCTCGCAGGAGGTACCTGGGAAGCTGCGCATCGCCCTGGCCTGCTGCCTAAACATGTGCGGCGCAGTGCACTGCTCGGATATTGCGATCCTCGGTATTCACCGCAGGCCGCCGCGGATCGACCACGACAGCATGAACAAAGTCTGCGAGATCCCCAACGTGGTGGCTTCCTGCCCCACCGCGGCGATCCGCCCGGCGACGGTAGAGGGCAAACCCTCCATCGAGCTGGCCGAGGAACTGTGCATGTTCTGCGCAAACTGTTTCACGGTCTGCCCGGCGTTGCCGATGGCCGACGCGCTCAACGATGGCGTGTCCATCTGGGTCGGAGGCAAGGTCTCGAACGCTCGCTCTGAGCCCGCGTTCTCCAAGCTGGCGATCCCCTTCCTGCCGAACAATCCGCCCCGCTGGCCGGAGGTAGTCGAGGCCGTGCGGAACCTCGTAGAGATTTGGGTAAAGAACGCCCGCAATTACGAGCGGATGGGCGAGTTCATCGACCGTATCGGCTGGCCGCGCTTCTTCAAGATGGCCGGCATCGAGTTCCAGAAAGAGCACATCGACGACTTTAAGTACGCGGGCCTGACTTACAAGCGGTCCGCGCAGCTCAGACACTCATAGGAGGCGCGCGATGGCAGTCACGAAGGAGCAAGTCGCGGACGCCATGTACGAGATGGTCGCCGAGTACCAGGGCAAGAAGAAGTTCAAGGCCAGCGACCTGACCAAGGCGATGATCCAGAAGTTCGGTGAAGACGAAGTCGACAAGAAGCTGTGCAAGGCCGCCATACGCACTTTGATGGACTCCGGACGGTGCGTCTATACCTACTGGGGCGGCAGCTTCATCGAACTACCCCCCGAGGAAGGAGCCGCGGAGGGCGAAGGCGGCGGCTGAGCATAGTCACCGTCGCTATATTGTTAGTCGGGACGCGCGTTCCCTGTGCTCAGCCGCAGGGAATGCGCCTGGTAAGGACGAGCGTTTGAACACGCGTGGCGCGGGGTGACTTATGGCTGTGAAGAAGGTAGTGAAGAAGAAGAAGAAGACATTAGGGGCGAGGGGGTTCTCCAGCGGCGCCTCGCGTGAGATGTCGCCTCTGCGACCCAAGCACGTCGAGAAGAAGCCACCCTGCCACGATACCTGCCCCAGCGGCAACAAGATCCGCCAGTTCGTGACGACCCTCGCTCAGGCGGAGCGTCTCGAAAAACCGCTCGACCAGGCGTTCGAGGAAGCCTGGCACATCTACACCGACACCAGCCCCTTCCCCTCGGTCTGCGGGCGTGTCTGTCCGGCTCCCTGCGAGACCGAATGCAACCGCATCGAGCTCGAGGGCGCGGTCAACATCAACAAGATCGAGCGCGCCATCGGCGACTACGGTATCGAGCACGACCTCCCGCTCAAGAAGCTCAGCGAGGAGAAGAAGCCGCAGAAGATCGCCATAGTCGGCGGCGGACCCAGCGGCCTCTCCTGCGCCTACCAGATGGCCCGCCGCGGTTACGGCGTTACGGTGTTCGAGGCGCTGGAGAAAGCCGGGGGAATGCTGCGCTACGGCATCCCGGGCTATCGGCTGCCCGAATCGGTGCTCGACACCGAGATCCAGAAGATCCTCGACGTCGGGGTGGAGCTCAAATGCGGCGTCAAGATCACCGACATGGCGGAGCTCCAGAGCTCCTACGACGCGGTCTACGTCGCCCTGGGCGCCCAGCAGGGGGTCAGCCTCGGCGTCGACGGCGAGGATGCGCCCAACGTGTTCAGCGGCGTCGACTTCCTCAGTCGGTTCCACCACGGCGAGAAACTGGAGCTGGGCAAGGACGTGGTGGCGATCGTGGTCGGCGGCGGCGACACGGCTATCGACGCGGCGCGGATCTGTAAGCGCCTCGGCGCCAACGTGACCGTTCTCTATCGCCGCACGCTTAAGGAGATGCCGGCGATCGCCGAGGAAGTCGAGGAGGCAATCAAGGAAGGGATCACGATAGAGTTCCTGGCCGCGCCGGTCGGCTTCAGGAAAGAAAACGGCCGCGTAGTCGCCATGACCGCCATCCGCATGGAGCTGGGTGAGCCCGACTCGTCCGGCCGCCGGCGGCCTGTCCCCATCGAGGGATCGGAGTTCGAGATTCCCGCGAGTGCAATCATCTCCGCCGTCAGCCAGCAGCCCGACTTCAGCGGCTTCGAGCCGCTCATCGAAGGAAGGGACTGGATTCGCGTCGACGACGAGGGCGCCACCAAGGTGGGCGACGTTTGGGCCGGCGGCGACGTGACCGAGCTCGGCCTGGTGACCACGGCGGTCGGACACGGCCGTAGGGCTGCCGAAGCGATCGACCGCAAGTTCACTGGCGTCGAGGCCGGGAACGATGACATGCCGCTCATCCGAACCGACCGGATGCAGTTGGATCACTACGAAAAGCAGGAGCGTGGTGTACCAACTGCCATCGATGTCGAGCAGCGGATGGAAGCGATTGAGCTCGAGGTGAACCTGGGATTCACCCAAGATCAGGTGATCGAGGAAGCGCGGCGCTGCATGAGCTGCGGCTACTGCTTCGATTGCGAGAAGTGTTGGATGTACTGCCAGGATCAGGCCATCGACAAGCCGATGCAGAAGGGCCTGCTCTACTCGTTCAAGATGGAGAACTGCACTGGCTGTAAGAAGTGCGCAGAAGAATGTCCCTGCGGCTTCATCGACATGGTGTGACCCGTGGATATCCCCCGGATCCTCATCGCCGGGGTGCGTGGTGGTAGCGGAAAGACACTCATCTCCCTGGGACTCCTGGCGGCCTGGCGCCGCCAGGGCCATCGCGTAGCTCCCTTCAAGAAGGGACCCGACTACATCGATGCCGCCTGGTTGTCGTCGGCCGCCGGGCGGCCCTGCCGCAATCTCGACCTCTTCCTCATGTCTCCCCAGGCCGCGCTCGGTTCCTTCGCCGGCTCGACCGCCGAGTCCGACGTGGCCGTCATCGAGGGAAACCGCGGCTTGTACGACGGCATGGACGCCCAAGGCAGTTACAGCACGGCCGAGCTCGCCAAACTACTGGGTGCTCCGGTCGTGCTGTCCGTCGATTGCACCAAAGCGACCCGCACGGTGGCCGCCGTCGTCCTCGGCTGCCAGCGGCTCGACCCACAGGTCCCGCTCAAAGGCGTGATCCTGAACCAGGCGGCCGGGCCGCGCCACGAGTCCGTGCTGCGCGAGGCGGTCGAGAGCGCCTGCGGCCTGCCGGTGGTCGGGGTGCTCCCCCGGATCGCCGAGCCGCTCTTCCCCGAGCGCCATCTCGGCCTCGTGCCGCCTCAGGAGCACGGCGGACTTGAGTCCGCCGTCGAGCGTGCCGCCGAGGTGGCGGAGGAGCACCTCGACCTGCAGGCGATCTGGGATCTGGCTGAGGGGGCCCCAGCCCTCGAACCGGAACCACAAAGCCCGGACAAGGCCGAGCCACCGACGACGGAGCTGGCACGGATCGGCGTGTTCCGCGACGCTGCGTTTCAGTTCTACTATCCCGACAACCTCGAGGCCCTTACACGGCAGGGAGCGCGCCTGATAGAGGTCTCCCCGATTCGCGACGTGGGCCTACCGGAGGTCGACGCGCTCTATATAGGAGGCGGATTTCCCGAGACGCTGGCCCCCGCCCTGGCGGAGAACCGGCCCTTCCGCGATTCGCTGCACCGCGCCATCGAGGCGGGTTTGCCGGTGTACGCTGAGTGCGGCGGTACCGTCTATCTGGGTGAAAAGCTCCTGTTCGAGGGAAAGGAGTACCCGATGGTGGGCGCGCTACCCGTCGTCTTCGCCTTCCGCGCCAAGCCTCAGGGACACGGCTACACAGTGCTCGAGGCCGTCGCCGAGAATCCCTTCTATGCGGTCGGCGAGAGGCTGCGCGGGCACGAGTTCCACTACACCTACATGCAGTCGTGCGCCGCGGATCTCAGCTTCGCCTTCCGGGTGCACCGCGGACACGCCTTCGACGGCGAACGGGACGGCCTCAGCCATCGCAACGTGCTGGCCTGCTACACGCACGTCCATGCCCTAGGGACGGAGAGCTGGGCGCCGGCACTCGTCAAGGCTGCGACTCGCTTCAGCAAGGGTCTTGGATCTTAGTAGCCGGCGGCCGAGGGCGGCGCTGCGCGGCAAGCACCAGGGGCGATGCCCGACGGCCACCGCCCCCTTCTTTCGCGGGTACCGTAGCTCCTTACCACACGCACTCCTGCTACACGTACTCCTGGCGTTCCGCGGCCTTCCCGTTGACGAGGATAGCGCGGGAGAGCATGTCGTGAACGCCGCCGACCTCGATTTGCTCCTTGTGATGCTCGAGCAACTGTGTTAGCTGGCGCTTGCAGTTGGAGCAGGCGGTGGACACATAGGTGGCCCCGGTCTCACGGATCTGCTCCAGCTTCTTCTTCCCGGAGATCTCCATGCGGAAGTCGATGATGTCGTCCATCGCCGACAGCCCGCCACCGCCACCACAGCACCAGTTGTCGCTCCGGTTGGGGTGCATCTCTCGAAAGTCGGCGCAAGAGGCCTCGAGAATGACCCGCGGCTCCTCGGTGATGCCGCACGACCGTCCGAAGTTACACGGATCGTGGTAGGTGACCGGCTGCCGGTTCTTTGACTTGTCGAACTCGAGCCTGCCGTTCCTGATCTGCTCGGCGGTCCACTCCATGCAATTGATGATCTCGAAGGGCAGCTCTCCCCACCAGCCGGTCTTCTCCATCATCATCTTCATGATCCGGTACGCATGGCCGCACTCACCCATCAGCATCACCTTGGTACCCAGCTCCTTGGCCTCCTCCACATAGAGCTTGTTATCGGCCTTCATGTCACCGTCATTACCGGTGAACAGTCCGTAGTTGGCCCCATCGAAGCACTTGGAGCTCATTGTCCAATTGTCGGTCATTCCCAGTACGTGGAACACTTTGGCGACGCCCATCGTCGCCTCCGGGTTGACCAGGACATCTCCCGACGGCGGGACGTAGAAATAGTCGGCGCCCTTCACGTCGATCGGGATCTTGATCTCGATGCCGTGCTCGTCCTGCATCTCCTCTTCCAGGAAGTCTATCGCTGCCCGGAACGCCGCCTCTCCGGCTCCGTCCGTGTTCCCCGTCTCCAGCGAAATCTTGACCACCCGCGCCATCGTTTCCGGCGTCATACCCAGCTTGTCCAAAATCGCGCGGCCTTTCCGCGTGATCACCGAGTGATCGATCCCAAAGGGACAGAACATCGCGCAGCGGCGGCAGCCGGTGCACTCGTAGAAGATCGCCTGCCAGTCTTTCAGGTCTGCTGGTTCGAAATCCGCCGCCCCGGCGAGCCCCCCGAACAGTCTCCCGCTCAGCGTGTTGTGCTTGCGGTAGATTCTGCGAATCAGATCGGTCCGCTCGGCGGGGTTGTAGCGCTTCTCGCTCTTGCCGTAGTAGACCGGGCAGACCGATGCACACGTCCCGCACTTGACGCACATCTCCATGTACATCCGCATCGCACGAGGGCCGTCTTTCATGGCCTTGATAGACTCGACGACCCGCTCCTTCGGATTGTTCTCGGACATTCTAGGCTCTCTCCCCGCCTCAGTGCTTCCGAACAAGCTCATGTGTGAAGAAGATCCCCCCGAAATGAAGGATCTTGCTGAATGGGATGACCATGATCAGCAGGAACGCCAGCACCATGTGAACCATGAACACATCGTTCTGCAGCGCCGCCTGACCCGTCACACCGCCGAACGTAGCCAGGCTGGCGAAGTACTCGCGCGTCAGGGCCAGGTCGAAGTGCTCGGACCCGAAACGCATCATGTTGCCGGTGACGATGATCGCCCCAATCAACAGCAGGGCGAGTATGTCGGCGGCCCCGGTGATCTCACGGACCCGCGGCAGCGCCAGCCTCCGGGCCAGCAACAGGACCGTCGCAATCAGTATCACGACACCGGCCGCCCCACCCACGCCACCGGACATTGCCTGGATCGCCTCGGCGCTCATACCCGCCGTGATCAGCATGCTGTCTACGTTCGTGAAGACGCGTAGATGCCCCACCAAAATCAGCAACAACACAGCGTGGAAAACCCAGGCGAAGGCCCACAGCGCCCGGTCGCCTCCAAACAGGCTCCGGAACAGTAGGGCTTCTTTGAGCACGTTTCGCCTGTTAGCTCTATCATCGGGCGGTGCCGGGAACAGCGTCATCGAGGGTGCCGCAAGTCTCCTCCACGTGTAGATGCGGTGCGCCATGGCCACGATAAACACGACTACTGCCACGTAGGGCAGAACACCGCCCAAAATGAACCTCACAAGATCCATCGAGTTTGTTCCTTTCTACGAACTCTGTTCTTGCCGAAAAAGTGATCTGTTGGTGCTGCGACTACTACTCTACGCTCACGCACACCCCGGCGGCCGCGGGAGCCCCGCCAGGCGGTACGCACCCTTCACCATGCCGCAAGGGAACAGGCGGCAGATGTCTTCCGACGTCAGGCCGGTATGCTTGTGCACTTTCACCACCGGCGGCCCCTGGCCATAGGTCGCGTAGTACTCCTGAACGAACTCGATCACCATCCAATGCTCGTCCGTCAGCTCACCGATGTCGTGTAGGTCGGCGAGGGTCTCGGCCATCCCTCGATCCCAGCTCGCCATGGTCTTGAGAAAACCGTCGTCATCGCTGGCGGCTTCCACATACTTTTGATCTGCTTGGCTCACTGTATCCTCCGATGCTCAGGCGTTCTCCAATGCCTCCACATCCATCGACCCCACCGGAAAACCGTCGATCAAGGCCGCGATCTGCTCCGGACCGAACGGCTTCTCAATCACTCGTGATACGACATGTTGATCCTTGCTGTCGCCCAATTGCTGATCCTCACCGCGCCGAACCGCCACGATGATCTTCAAACCCGGAAGTCGAGGATCGTTTGCGAGACCCTCCAGCAAGCCGTCGTCGCCCCGCGGAAACGCGTCCTGGTCGACCACGGCAAATGCCGGCGCGAAGTTGTGTACCACAGCCGATGCCTCGTAGGCATTGCGGGCGAAGCGCAACTCTATTCCCGCGTTTTCATGCTCCTGAAGGCGCTGCACGAGATGCCGGTCCGACGTGACGACGAGGACGTTGGTCGGCATTCCGCTCAGGCGCTGGAAGTACACGCAATCCTCGCACGACGTCTGGCAGAATTGACGCGCGTGGCCGATATCGGCTTCCAACATCGCGAGCCGGAAGCACCGCGCCGCCCGGGCGCGGTAGACCGCGCACGCCTGGCACTCTTCTCGAATGGCGCCCCCGCGGCTGTAGTACTCCCAGCACCGCAACTGCCGCGGCTCGCCGTTCGTAATGTCCGGAATGCCTCGCGAGATCCGACCGACGGTGAGCAGAGGCTCGAGCTCCCGCCGCCTGATGCGATAGTGGCCGCCCGCCGTTCGCACGGCAGCGAGCGACCCCTTCTTGATCCACTTGAGGACGGTATCGGAGGTGACCGAGCAAAGCCTGGCAGCTTGCCCCGTGGTGAGCCAGGTATCGTCCTTCCGCTGCTTCATGGCTCGACTATGGTTTTTATGGGGTACAACGCTTCCCGACCACCCAATACCATAAAATACGTACTCGATGCGCCCCAGTCAATGGGCAAAAAACGCGAAAATCCGGACCCGCTCCTGCTAAACCTGGGCCCCGGTTGATAACGAGTTCCATCAAGTAGAAAAAGGACTTTCGGCTTACCGAGCTCCCGCCCGGAACGCGAACTGTTCTTGACAGAAGCGCCAATTTTCAGTAGAATTCCCCTGTAGTCGATTTATGCGAAGATGTCCAGAAAATCCAGACAAACCCGAGACAGTTATGGGTTCTTTGCTCAGAACAGGTGAGGTGGCCAAGCTCTGCGGTGTCACGCCGGACGCGGTGCTGAAGTGGATCAAGAAGGGCAAGCTGCCTGCAACCCGCACCGCCGGCGGACACTACCGGGTGTCTCGAGAGGACTGTGTCGCCCTAGGGCTCTGCGACTCGAACGGCGACGACCCGGTTGCCGCTAGCGGCGAGCGAGCCGAGGGTGGGGGCGCGGTCCAGCGCTGTTGGGAGTACTTCGGAGGGCCAGGTGCTCCGCCCGAAAGCTGCCTGAATTGCTTGGTCTACCAGGCCCGTGCCCAGTACTGCTACAGGTTGGCCGAGCTGGGAAAGAAGGCGGGGCATGGGCATGACTTCTGCAAGACGGATTGTATGGATTGTCCGTTTTATCGGGCCTGTCACGGTTTGGCGACGACGGTTTTGGTGATAACGCGGGACGAGGCGTTGACCCGCAGGCTCGAGAAGCAAGTAGACGCCGACAAAGTCTCGTTGCGTTTCGCCCGTTCTGGGTACGAGAGCTCTACGCTGATCGGGACATTCCGTCCCGCGGTGGTGGTGATGGATAGCGAGCTGCCCGAGGTGAGCGGCGGGAGCCTGCTGGATTCCATAGTGAACGATGACCGGATTCCCGGTGTGAGAGTGTTCGTGGCAAGTAGAGAGGGGGAAGTGGAGGCGGTAGAGAGTCGCGCCGTGCTCACACTCGCCGCTCCAATCACCGCTGAGCGGATCGAGCAGCTGGCGGCGAGCGTCGCCAGCACGGGTAGTAGGGCAGCGGGCGACGCGGCATAGAGCCGCATGGCACCGATTCAGGTGCCCCTCAAGATGCGTTTGTGACGGATGAGTACTGTAGCGTTCAAGGGTAAGACCTACCAGCTGGATGCTCACGGGTTCCTGGACCCGCCGGAACAGTGGGACGAGGACTTCGCCGAAGGGATGGCGAAGTTGGTGGGGGTGACGAGGGGGCTCACGGACCGGCACTGGCAACTCATCAACTACCTGAGACACAAGTTCCTAGACGAGAACACCGTACCGGTGCTCGTCATGGCGTGCGCCGAGAACAACATGCGGCTCTCGGAGCTGCGCTCGCTGTTCCCCACCGGTTACCACCGGGGCCTCTGTAAGGTCGCCGGCATCAACTACCGGTTCATGTGGGAGACGAACTACTGGATCACGTACGAGACCGCGCCTCCCGCAAAGCCCCGCTACAGGCTTGACGCATTGGGATTCCTCGAGGATTTCGACGAGTGGGATGAAGACTTCGTCGAGCTGGCCATGTCGCAGCGAGAGCCACCGATCGCGCCGACCGAGCGACACCTGCAGATCGTGCGCTACCTGCGCGACTACTACGCCGCCCATCGTGCCCTCCCGACAGTCTACGAGACTTGCTCGGCCAACGACCTGAGTCTCGAGGAGCTGCGAGAGCTGTTCCCGGCGGGATATCGGCGAGGAGCGTGCCGCATGGCCGGCTTGCCGTTCTATGGCTGATCGTGAACGAGGGGAGGTCGCAGTGACCAACGAGCTTGCGGACGGAATACAAATAAACGAGAGCGTCGTTCGCCTGAGCAAGGCCGACATCACCGATCTCGAGATCGACGCCT
Organism: uncultured Gemmatimonadota bacterium; assembly: GCA_964345885.1. Classification (GTDB taxonomy): domain Bacteria; phylum Gemmatimonadota; class Gemmatimonadetes; order Palauibacterales; family KS3-K002. The sequence goes on from CAYFSW010000069.1 coordinate 57,049, forward strand.
TCGTGTTCTACGCCCAGCCCGATCTCGCCCTCGGCTCCGGCTTCGGCGGCGCGATCGCCGTACGGGGCGGACCCTCGATCCAGCAGGAACTGGAGAAACTGGCCCCGGTCGCAACCGGCGAGGCAGTAGTCTCGGCCGCCGGGAAACTCAAGGCCCAGCATATCATCCACGCCGTCGGTCCCCGCTTCCAGGAAGAGGACACGGAAGCCAAGCTACGCACGACCATGCTCAACACGCTGAGACGGGCCGCGGAGATCCAGGTAGAGAGGATCGCCTTTCCCGCGATGGGTGCGGGTTACTACGGGATCGCACCGGACCTTTGTGCCCGGGTGATGCTCGAGATGATCAAGGGCCACCTGGAGGGTGAGACCCGCATAAAGGAAGTGGTCATCTGCGTATTGGACACACCTCAATACAACGCCTTCAAGACCGAACTAGAGAAGAGCCAATGAGCGAGCTGCTACACTTTTCCGAGCATACGCTGCAAGAGGTCGCCCTAGGGTTCATGGCCCTGGTCTATACGATCCGCATCATCTGGTTTCTCGGCTTCAAGGTTGGTGGCGATCGCCAGGCTCAGACCGGACCGCCGAGCACGACCCCGGCAAAGGGGATCCTATATTCCTGGGCCAACATTGCCATGCCCTGGGCGATGGAAAGCACGCGGCGGCAGTACCTCCTCTACGCCCAGTTCGCGGTGTTCCACATCGGGGTGACCGCCGCTATCGCTTTGTCGTTCGTCATCCCCTACGGGCCCGGCCTGCTCGAGAACCAGGTTTGGGTCGTGATGCTGCAGATCATCATCGGCGCCGCGTTCTTGGTCGGCGTCGTGAGATTCATCCGGCGCGTCAGCAACCGCTACATGCGGGCCATCAGCTCGCCGGACGACTACTTCTCGCTGGTGCTTCTGACCGTCTGGTTCTTCTTCGCGTTCCTGGCGGTGCCGAACCAGACCGCCAACGGTGAGTGGCACCTGTTGGGCTTTTTCATGATGACGGCATTCTTCCTGGTCTACGTGCCGTTCAGCAAGATATCTCACTACCTCTACTACCCCTTCACGCGCTACTACCTGGGCAAGACCATGGGGCATCGGGGAGTATACCCGGTGCAGCGTGCATGAGACGGCGGGCATACGGGCGACGGAAAGGGAAGACCCGATGAGCAACGCGAATACCAGATCCCATAAGGCTGAAATAGTCCTGGAGCGGATGGGCCAGAAGTTGAACCGGCAGATGGTGGGTTCTCTGCTGGCCTGTGTGCACTGCGGCTTGTGCACCGAATCCTGTCACTACGTCCTGGCTAATCCCGGCGACCCGACCTACGCGCCCGCCTACAAGGGCGACCTGCTCCGCAAGCTGTTCAAGCGCCACTTCGACTGGACGGGCCGCGTGTTCCCCTGGTGGGTGAAGGCAGGCAGCGTCTGGACCGACGAAGAGTTGGAGGAACTGAAGGATACGGTATTCGGCAAGTGCACCAATTGCCGGCGCTGCTCGCTCAACTGCCCGATGGGCGTCGACCTCGCGACCTTCAACCGGATGGCCCGGGGGCTGTTGGTCTCGGTCGGGATCATGCCGGAAGGCGTGGCCGTGGTCAGCAAGGACCAGTGGGAGATCGGCAACCAGATGGGCGTGCTCAAAGAAGATTATCTCGAGACGCTCGAGTGGATGGCGGAGGAGCTGCAGGACGAGCTAGACGACCCGGAAGTCGATATTCCCATCGACCAGACAGATTGCGAAGTGGTTTACTCGATCAACCCGCGCGAGGTCAAGTACGACCCACGCAGCATCGCAGACGCGGCGAAGATCTTCCACGTGGCCGGAGAGAGCTGGACCATGCCCAGCGAAGGCTGGGACATGACCAACTTCGGACTGTTCTCCGGCGACGATGCCCTGGGCGGCTCCGTCGCCCAGCGACTCTACGAGAAGGTGTCTGAGCTCCGCGGAAAACGGTTGGTCATCTCCGAGTGCGGGCACGGCTTCCGGTCGACGCGTTGCGAGGGCCCCAACTGGGCCAAATACGACGTGCCTTTCGTGATGGAGAGCTCGATATTCACCATGCTCCGCTATATCAAGGAAGGCCGGATAAAAGTCGACAAGACCCGCAATTCCCGGCCAGTGACCTACCACGACTCCTGCAACATGGGGCGAAGCTGTGGCATGTTCGAGGAACCCCGCGAGCTACTCCAGTTGGTCTGCAGCGACTTCCGCGAGATGCACCCGAACCGCGCCGAGAACTACTGCTGCACCGGTGGTGGCGGTGCCATGTCAATGTCCGAATACACGCCGCGGCGGCTCAAGTCGGCCGTCATTAAGGCGAACCAACTCAAGGAGACCGGCGCCGAGATCGTCGTCACCTCGTGCCACAACTGTGTCGACGGCCTGACCGATCTAATCCGCCACTACGAGCTGGGAATAGAGGTGACGCAGCTGGTCAACCTTGTGGCGAACGCTTTGGTAATCGAGCCGAAGGTGGCGATTCCAATCGAGGAGGTGGTAGAGGAAATGGTACCCAAGGCGCTGCCGCTTGCCGGCCGGACAATTCTCGTGGCCGACGACGAGCCCGATCAGCTTGAGTACCTGGCTACGGTCTTCGAGGACAACGGTGCCACGGTGCTGCGGGCCGCCGACGGCGACGAGGCCCTCGCGATGGCCATCAGGGAGAAGCCGGACCTGTTGACCCTCGACCTCGAGATGCCCGGAAAGAACGTCGGCGAGGTGTTCCAAATCTTGCGCGAGGATCCGGAACTCCAGAGCCTGAAGGTCTGCGTGATCACCGGTAGACCCGAGCTGCGTAAGCTGATCTACGACCGCTCCGTCAGGCGACCGGAGGGCTACCTCGACAAGCCGGTGACCGAAGAGACGCTCCTGCGAAATGCTCGCAAGATTCTGGAGTTGGCTCACGACGAGGCGCCTAGCGAAGATCGGGACAAGTCTTGAAGTTCCTGGGTAAGGAGTGAAGAATGGGGTAGAGCGCGGCCAAGACTTTCTCGGGGATTGCGATGAATAACGAGTATCACGTCTACTTCGACGCGTTGCCATGCTACCTCACGGTGCAGGACCGCGATTTCCGGATCATCGACGCCAACCAGCGATTCCGCACCGACTTCGGCGACATCGACGGCCGCTTCTGCTATCAGGTCTACAAACGGCGTTCCGAGCGCTGTGAGACCTGCCCGGTTGCCGAAGCGTTCCACGACGCCCAGAGCCACCGCAGCAAAGAGCGGGTCACGAGCCTGGACGGGCGGGAGATCTCGGTCCTGGTCGACGCCACGCCGATCCGCGACGAGAACGGCAAGGTCGTGGCCGTCCTGGAAATGTCCACCGACATCACAGACATGAGGGACCTGGAACGTCAACTGCGGCGGAGCCAACGGCGCTACCGCCTGCTCTTCGACGAGGTGCCCTGCTACATCACGATTCAAGACCTCGACCTGAACATTATAGAAGCCAACCGCGCCTTTCAGGACGACTTCGGCAACTGCCTCGGCCGCAAGTGCTTCGAGGCCTACAAACATCGCTCAGAGCCATGTGTCCCCTGCCCCGTCCAGGAGACCTTCGAGGATGGCGAGCCGCACACTCGGGAAGAGGTGGTCACGTCACTCGATGGCAAGCGCCAGAACGTGCTCGTGACGGCCGCCCCCATCCGTGATCGGCAGGGTAGAATCACCGGCGTGATGGAGATGAGCGCCAATATCACTCAGGTCCGCGAGCTGGAGGACCGGCTAACCTCCCTCGGCCTGTTGGTCGGTTCGGTATCGCACGGCCTCAAGGGCCTGCTCAACGGCCTCGCCGGCGGCATGTATCTCGTCGATTCGGGGTTCGCTAAGGACGATCGGGCGCGCATCGAAAAGGGCTGGGCGACGGTCCAGCGGAACGTCGCTCGGATCCAGAGCATGGTCTCGGATATCCTCTACTATGCGAAGGATCGCGTGCCCTTGTGGGAGCCCCTGTCAGCCATGGACCTCGCACGGGATGTTTGCGGTCTCATGGACGCTCGGGCCAAGGACCAAGGCGTCTCACTGCGCACCGAGCTCGACTCGGCCGCGGGCAAGTTCGAGGGCGACGCGCAGGCGGTCCGTTCGCTGCTCGTGAACCTGATCGAGAACTCCATCGACGCCTGCCGCCTGGACGGTAAGAAGCCCGAGCACAACGTAACCGTACGACTTCAGGGATTCGCAGACCTCGTACAGTTCGAGGTCGAAGACAACGGCATCGGGATGGACCAGGAAACCCGCGAGAAGGCATTCACGATGTTCTTCTCCTCCAAGGGAATGGAGGGTACGGGGCTGGGGCTCTTCATTGCCGATCGCATCGCCCGGGCCCATGGCGGCACCGTCGACCTGGAATCGGAGTCTGGCGCCGGAACGCGGTTTATCGTTAAACTGCCCCGCGAGCGGCCTCCGACCCAGCAGTCGGAGGAATCCCACCAGCCCGAAATGGATGCGGACCATGACTGACGATGCCAAGACCGTCCTGGTCGTTGACGATGACCCGGATGCTCGGGAGTATCTCTCCACCGTCCTGCAGGACAACGGCTTCATAGCCACCACCGCCAATGATGGCGTCGAAGCCATCGCGGCACTCGAGCAGCAGGCGCCAGATCTCGTCGCACTCGACATCTCCATGCCCGAGAAGTCCGGCGTCGCCGTGTATCGCAAGCTGAAAGAAGACGATCGACTCAAGGGTGTTCCCGTCATCATCGTTACCGGTATCTCCGACGAGTTCGAGCGCTTCATCTCGACCCGCCGCCAGGTCCCCCCACCCGAGGGGTATATCAGCAAGCCGGTCGACGCCGAGGAGTTCGTGCGCAAGGTCAGAGAGCTGACCGGCTGAGCGAGCTTCCAGACGAGCGCCGCCTTCCGCGTGCGTATCTCTATACGCCACAAGTATTTGGGCTTCAAGCACCCCGCCTAACCTTACTTAGTAAAGATTGCTCTCCGCAGCCCTAGGTATAGATTTTCTATATCATCTGATGTAGATTAAGCCTGGCCCTAACCGGTTTATGCGCTTGGCACCGGAAGGGCTCTCTTATTGTGCCCGACGCAACAGCACATCACGACATCGAAGACCCGCTGATCTCCATCGGCGTCCTAGCACAGCAGGTGGCGCTCTCGGTTTCCGCCGTCCGCAAATACGAGAACGAAGGCCTACTGATCGCCCACCGTACCCCCTCGGGCCACCGTCTCTTCTCGCACGAGGACATCAGCCGCGTCCGCACCATCCAGCACCTTGTTCACGACCTGGGGCTCAACATCGAGGGGATCCGTCGGTTACAGGCGCTGCTGCCGTGCTGGGAGCTACTTCCCTGCAGCGAGGAGACCCGCAAGACCTGTCCGGCCTACAAGGACCGTACCCGACCGTGCTGGATGATCAAGGGGCTCGATTGCGCCCCGCAGGGCAACGAATGCCGGGGTTGCGCGGTGTACCGATTCGGGTCGCTGTGCACGGAAGACATCAAGCGGCTGCTGTATGACCAGAACGACGTCCAGGATGCGGGTGCCGCCATCCAGGAACTCATGCAACGCAAGAAGTACTCCACGGGGAGAGAGGACTAGATGTCCGGATTTATACTGCTAGTGGTCTCGTGGCTGCTCTTGGCGATCTTCGTCGTGGCGTTCGTCCTCAGAACACTGAGGATGGCGAAGCTTCCCGTGCATCTGCGTTGGGAGCTCGCTCCTGTGCCGCATGAGAAAGGCAGGAGCCATTACGGCGGTTCGTACCTCGAGGAGTTCGAGTGGTGGACGAAGCCGCGTGAGAAAGACAAGCTCAGCGAAGCTTCCTTCATGTTCCAAGAGATCGTGTTCTTGAAGAGCGTGTGGGAGAACAACCGCCGGCTCTGGTGGTTCTCCTTCCCGTTCCATATCGGCATGTACGTGTTGATCGCCGCGGGAGCCCTCTTGCTAGTCGGTAGCGCGCTGGAGCTAGCCGGTCTTCAGACCGCAGGCCTCAGCGACTGGCGCAGCGGCATAACCGTCCTCGCCGGCCTGGGCTTTGCGCTAGGGGGCATCGGGGCGCTGGGTCTGCTGGTCAGCCGTTTCGTCGAGCGACGACTGAGGGAATTCACGACAGCGGCGGCTCTATTCAACCTCCTGCTGCTTCTGGCGATTTTCGCGACCGGTGCGTATGCGGTGGCGGTCTCACAAGACTTCGCGCTACGTGTGTCGAACTTCGCCGGGGCATTGCTGAAGGCCGACCTGTCTGTCGAGCTTCCCGGTATCCTCACCGTGCATCTCCTTTTGGCTCTGGTGTTCCTCGCCTATCTGCCGTTCACCCGGATGATGCACTTCGTCGCGAAGTACTTCACGTATCACGAGGTCCGCTGGGATGATGAGCCACTGAACGCAGGCGGCCGGCTGGAGCGGGAGGCCGTTCGGCTCCTCGACCAGCCCGTAACGTGGGCGGGACCCCACGTGAAGGCGGACGGCAAGAAGAACTGGGTGGATGTAGCGACCGAGGAGACTAAATCGTGAGCAAAAAGGTAAGCGTTAGAGATATCAGCAAACGGGGAGATGAAGTACTAAGTCCCGTGTCACCGGAGGACCTGGTACCGCTCCCACCTCCCTACGACAACCCGGCGGAAGAGCCGGCCTGGAAGGAACTCAGCGCCGATGCCAAGGAGCGCCTGGTCTGCAACCTGGATGGCGTGGTGGCGCTTAGCCTACCCAAGCCGGAAACCGAAGCCGAGGAACAGGAGTACGTCGAGAAGTTCCGTGCCGGCCTCAAGAAACTGCTCGAGAAAAACAACAACTGGACGTTCCTGCAACCGCTACTCCTCTCGCTGGACTACTGCGTGAATTGCCAGAGCTGCAACGAGGCCTGCCCCGTCTTCATCGCCAGCGGCCAAAACGACATCTATCGGCCGACGTTCAGGGCCGAGGTCCTGCGCCGCCTGGTCGCCAAGTACGCCAAGCCGGGCGGGGCGCTGTTCTCCAGGTTCACCCACGGCGACATCGAGCTCAACTGGGCCACGATTACGCGTCTCTACGAGCTCTGCTATCGCTGCACGCTCTGTCGGCGCTGCGCTCAAGCCTGCCCCATCGGACTCGACAACGGTCTGATCAGTCGCGAGCTGCGCAAGCTGTTCAGTCAGGAGCTGGGCTGGGCGGCCAAGGAGCTACATGAGAAGGGCACCGTTCTCCAGCTCGAGGTGGGCTCCTCCACCGGCATGAACGAAGTGGTGGTGAAGGACAACATCGAGTTCATCGACGAGGATATGGCGGACGAGACGGGGGTCCAGGTGGAGACCCCCTGGGACAAGGAGGGCGCCGACGTTCTCCTGATCCACAACGCCGGCGAGATACTCTCTTGGCCCGAGAACCCTGGTGCTTTCGCCATCATCCTCAACGCCGCAGGCATCGATTGGACTCTATCGTCGGAAGAGGTCGGCTACGATGGCGTCAACTACGGCCTCTTCTACGATGACGTGCAGCTGGCCCGCGTGACGCTGAAACACGCACAAGCGGCCAAGAAGCTGAAGGTGAACAAGATCGTCGCCGGCGAGTGCGGCCATCAGCACAAAGCGATGATGACCGTCTCGGATCGTGTTCTGACCGGCGACCTGGCGATCGCCCGCGAGAGCTGCCTGCCGCTGCTGGAAGAGATCGTGTTCAGCGGCAAGATCGAATTCGACCCGTCCAAGAACGACTTCCCCGTGACCTTGCACGATCCGTGCAACATCGTCCGCAACCTGGGGATCGTCGAACCACAGCGGCGTATCCTCCGCTACCTCTGCCCGCAGTTCCGGGAGATGACGCCGCACGGGGTGGACAACTACTGCTGTGGTGGGGGAAGTGGCTTCGCCGTAATGTCCCCCAACAACTTCACCGACTGGCGCGTCAGTGTCGGTGGTCGAGTGAAGCTGAAACAGATCCTCGACGCGTTCGCCGACCAGCCGGGGCCGGAAGTCAAGAAATACCTCTGCGCGCCGTGCTCCAACTGTAAGGGACAACTCCGAGACCTTTTACAGTACTACGGCGTGCTGGAGAAGAGCGGCATCACATACGGCGGCCTGGTCGAACTGATCGTCAACGCCATGGTGGACGTCAAAGAGCCGTTTATCAAGTGGGAGATGCACTAGGCTCGCACCCCCCGGTTGCTTTGGCACGCTACACCTCAAACGACCGCATCATCCGCTTGCCGTTCATCCAAGATGTGCGCCGGCACCTTTGCGACTGGAAGCAGTACAGTGAATGTGGTGCCCTCGCCGACCCGACTTCTAACCCGTATGTCACCACCGTGCTGTTTGATGATCCCCAGCGAGAGCGGGAGCCCCAGTCCGGTTCCCTTTGAATCGGATTTGGTGGTGAAAAACGGATCGAAGATGGTCTCCAGTCTGTCTTCCGGTATTCCGACTCCGGTATCCGTAAACTCGAACGCAACGAAGTCCCGATCCTTGGTGTTGCCGATCGAGATGCTCAGGCTCCCTCCCCCGGGCATAGCGTCCAGCGCGTTGAGAACGACATTGAGAAACACCTGCGTAAGCTGCTGACGATCCCCGTAGACGGGCGGCAGACTGTGATCCACCTCTCCTTTGACCTTGACCTTTGCCAGCTTTATCTGGTTCGTGGCCAGCTGCAGAGTGTCCTCCACCAGCTCTTCCGCGCGAATCGCCCCGGATTCTATGTTGCTCTCACGCGCGAAGTCGAGAAGGTTCCGCACGATCCTTTGGGCACGTTCGGATTCGCTGACGCAGTCCTCCACCATATCCACCCGTTCACTCTCGGAGAGATCTGCGTAGTCCTCCAACAGCATGCTGGCGGTTAGCATGATGTTGTTGATCGGATTGTTGAGCTCGTGCGCGACACCAGCCGTAAGCGTCCCGACGGCTTTCAGTTTGTGTGCCTCCACCAGAAGGTTCTGTCGGTAGTCCAACTGCAGCATCATGTGGTTCATCGCCAGGGCGAGCTCCGAGAATTCGTCGTGGTACTTTCGTCGCGGCACAATGGGCGTTACGTCTCCTGCCGCAATTCGCCGTGCAGCTTGCACCATACGATTCAGCGGCGCCAGCATTTGCCGAGCGATGAAGTTCGTCAGATAGACTATCAGCAGAATTAGAACAATCAAGAAGGCAACGGGGATCCGCTGAGAGATGAGAAGCATCGCGTTTACTGACCGGCGCTCACGAGCTACGAGATCTTGGGCGACTGCCACCATTTCCGAGCCATGCTCGCGTAATTCCGTCTCGATGTCCGCATACTCCGTCTGCTGGTCCGCCGCCTCGCTGCCCTCCAGCCTCTGAAGTTGCGTTAGCAACTCCTCATAGCGGCTGACGTGGCCCGCCATCGACCTTACGGCTGACTCCCCTATCACGGATGCCATGTTATCACGTTCGGTGTCCAAGATTCGTTGGGCATTGTGAACGTGCTCGAGGGCGTCGTCCAGGTTGGTGCGATACAGGAAGTAGTTCTTCTCGAAACGGCGCGCTTGCTGGATCTCGAAGCTGTAGCTATCCACTGCCTCGGTTAAGTGCAGTTTGTTCTTGATCTGGGAAATGGTGAGTATTGAAATGACTGCTAGGCCCAGGCTGAGAACGAACCACACCAGAAAGCCCACACTGAGGCGTCTACGAATGGACAGCTTCGGGCGCTCCCGCAGGGCTCGCTGAGCCTCCTCCCCGATCGCCTGCAATGGCGACCGCAGATCTCCAGGGGGCGGCACCGCAGTACTCTGCATTAGATCACTCCGCCGGCCTGCCGCACGCGACGGTCCCCGCTCGCCGTCGCCACGGAACATTCTACTCGATAATCCCCTTGTGCCCCAACGACAGGGCCGCCTTGTTGATCACGGCACGGAGATCCTTAGGCTTGAACGGCTTCGCTATGAAATCGAACGCGCCTTTGACTAGTGCCTCTCTGGCGACCTCGACGGTCGCGTACCCCGTGATCAATATGACCCTGGTGTTCTCGCACTTCGACATGATGTGTTCCAGCACCATAATGCCGTCTACGTCTTCCATCCGAAGATCTGTGACGACGATGTCGAATTCTTGTTCCTCGAGTCGTGCGAGCGCCTCGCCGGGATCCACGAACACCTCGACCTCGAACCCATGCTTGGTCAGTGCCGGCTCCAGCCGTTTCCCCACGATAGGCTCGTCGTCCAGGATCATGATGCGGACCTTCTCGTCCATTGGCTTTCTTTTCCCTTCCCGTCTTCTTGACATCGACGCGACTCTCTTCTCTTCTGCACTTCGCTCCGATCTTACAACCAATATCTTGTCCAGAGCGAGCTTCGTTTTTCTGACCACATCGAGGCCGGTGAGCTTGAAGCCCATGTCTGGTTCTCCCGCCTCGGCAAACGAGATCCTGACCATCCAGTCATCAATTGTGGTCTTCTTCTCACCTTTCTCTTTGTTATCCTTCTTCTCACTCATGAGTCGTACCCCTCTCTCCTGAGTGGTAATCGCCGTTTCACCTGCGCACACCCCGTGCCGAAGCACGTGAGCTACATGACCTGGCTTCTAGAGGACCTAAGCTGCAAGCGACTCTGGTTTCAATTCAATCAACGCCGTCTGTATCCGTCTCCGTTGCCTATATGCCTTCACGACATTATACAGAATGACGACCATGCCGGAGACCCCGGCCAGAAACAGCACGGCCTTACTAGCCTGGTTGAAGTACCTGTCCCAATCGGGGTTCATGCTGATCCATTCCAGTTGTCGCAGATACATGGGGACTGCGATAGCCCGGCTCAGCACGCATAGCAGGATCACGACCCCGGTTACCACCCTTATCATCACTTCTTTTACCACCTTGACGCCATAGGCACCTATGAAGATGCCCAGCAACGACCCGAGATACAACAAGACTGTAAGGCGTATGTCCACGAAACCTTGGTACGCATAGTTCACCGCCCCCCATGCACCCATGAACTGAGCCAGGTACAGCTCTGAGCCGGCGGCAACCGCTGTAGGGACCCCGAACAAGTAGATCATGGCCGGCACGCCGATGAATCCGCCCACCCCAATCGTACCGGCCAGGTATCCCGTTGCCAGACCCGCCGCGAGGACCACCCACAGCGAAACCGTTACGTCAGCCACTTTGAAGCGAATGTATGGAGGAAGGTGGATGCTCGAGAGGAAATCCGCGATCCTCATCGACGGCGTACTATCTCCCTCGCGCCGCTTGAAGGCGTCACGCAACATCGAGATGGCTACGACCGATAATATGAGAATGAACACCATGCTGATGTAGAGGTTCGATGCGCCCGAACCGCCGGTTCCGTGGCCGCCCTCCTCTCCTTCGAACAGGGCGCTGTTGATCCATACCGCCAGGCCTATACCTACAAATGCAGTGGCAACCATGAACACCGACAGGCGCTTGTCCACGTTCCCGTATTCACCGTGCCTCCTGCTCCCCATCATCGCTTTCCCGAACTTATGGGCGATGTTGCTCCCGACAGCCACTACTCCCGGCACACCAAGGTTCATCATCCCCGGCGTCATGAAGAATGCGCCGCCGCTTCCGATGAACCCGCTCAGTGTGCCGCCGATGAACCCCAGCAATACCACCTGGAGTGCAGTAACCAGGTCTAAGTGAACGAACTGTCCGAAGAGAAGACTCTGCATCGCGATAATCGCTCCTGTCGATCGCCTACTCCATCTTGATCCATTTCAAGATCGCGCTGGTCACGCTGCCATACGAATAGGCCACAATAGGTATCAATAGAAGCACTGCGGCGGACACGATGACTCTTGACAGCCAACCGAACCTCGCAAGGAAGGTGTTCTCTATAGCCTCGGCGTACCAACCTGAGTGCGCTAGGAACCCCAGCACCAGCTCCTGGTTAGTGAACAGCAGGAAGTAGATTGCCGAGGTCACAGCGAGAAAGGCCACTGTGCGGATTACATCGCGCTTTCCAATCAGGTATTGGCTTCCCAGTTCATCGGCGGTGACCACGGGAGCCTTGATGCGGTCGCTGAGGAAGCTGCGTAGATCACGGGTGGCGCGCAGCTTGGCAGCATGACCCTTCGATAGGAACAGGTTCCCAATAACTACGAGCGTGTAGGGAACACGTCGGTCAAGCATATCAACTAGTTGATCTTGGTCACCGTACACCGACCGTCCCCCACCTGACCGGCCAATCTGGGCAAGCTCGTCAAGCGTTGGCTTGAGGCCCCCGTTATCATAGGGGAGTTCGGCTATGTCATCCTCGATCCCCCCATCGTACGCGTCGCGCTGCTGGTTCGTCACCTCGCTCAGCGGTCCTCCGGGCACCTCAGATTCTGTCGCCGGGCTCTCTTCCGCCGGGGCGAGTCTCATGAGCTCCACCGCTGCGTTCCACTTTGTGGCTATCTCGACCACCTTGTCGTAAGTCTCCGAGTGCGGTTGATACTCTTGCTGGATCCAAAGGATGTTGGTCACAGCCATCGTGATTCTCGCCTCGCTGATACCCGGTAGCGGTCGCAGCACTTCGGGTATGAACTCGGCGAGCTTGGCATCCTGGGGGACGTAGCTCACGGTGACTATTCCAGCATCTGCCCGCACCTTAAAGGTGGCCCCGCAGGTCCGATCATCCCTCGCCAGCGCCAACCGCACCTTGGCGCCGAGGCGCAGGTCGAGCATGCTCTTCTTGGAAGCCGGGGTCATCTGGAAGTCGGGAAGCTGCGCTATGCCGACCAAGGCGCTAGCGGCATTTTCCAAGCTCATCTGCTCGAGGTTGAGGATGAGGTCGTAGTTGATCACCTCCTCTGCCGATACGCCGTACATCGACTTTGTCCAGCGTCGCCTGTCCTCATCCACCTCCTCGACATACCTGCGCGCTTTGCTACGCTCGAGCCCCATCTGATCCATGACAGCGCGGATTCTGTGTTCCTGGTCAGATACGACTCGAACCCTGAGGACGTGACTCACGCCGGGAAGAAGCAGATGGCCAGTGCGGCCGTGGTACACTAGTCCCCCCTCCACAGCACGGTCGCACAAATACGCGGTACAGAACACCAGATAGTGCTCCCTCTCAATTGCCAAGCGTTCACCGAACGCGTGAGTCTTGAGCATCGCCTCTTCTAGTTTGCCTACCCGGATGCCTTCTTTGATCGCGGCCTCGACTAGTTCCTCTCTGCTCAGGCAGGCATAGCCCAACTTCTTAGCCGCCAACTCGGCAAGTTCCCTCCCGCGCCCGAGAGTGCCTCTGGAAATGCATATTACCTGCATTGCCCCGTTCCTCGGTCTCCAACCATGTGAGCCTGTATTCTGATGTCTAGCTGCGCTCGCACTCCGTCACCTTAGCGCAATCGACTATGCAGCGAAAGAGTGGACTCCCCACTGCTTACCCGACTCGTGACTCGCCTCTAGCCCCCGATGAGCTCCCGCACCTTGCCTACAACGTCCTCGGGATCCACCGGCTTCTCGATGAATACTTCCGGTCCAGCCTCTCCCTCCTCTTGCATCGCCGCGATCGTCTTCCTCAGTGAATCGCGCATACTCTCGTAAGGGCTCTCAAAGGTCTCGTCCTTCCGCTCATCGAGTTCATGCAGAGATGCCACTACTCCTGTCAGCATTATCACTGGAATGTCCCTGTATTTCTTGTCCTTCCGCAGTTGCTTGAACAGGACGAACCCAGATTTCTGGGGCATCATCACATCCAGGATGATCAGGTCGGGCATCTCCTGCTCCACTTTCTCCAGACCCTCCTTACCATCAAAGGCACCGATGGCCTCATAACCACCCTCCGTCATAGCTAGGGAGAGGAACGTTACCGTGTTCTTGTCGTCGTCAACGATAAGTACTTTCTTAGCCATCCATTCCCTCCTTGTCCCTTTCTAGGCCGCTCACCGGAAGTGAGACACGAAACGAAGAGCCTCGGTCCCTGGCCGACTCCACCTGAATGTCGCCACCGTGCGCGCTAATCACCCTCGATGTGAGCGCCAAGCCCAATCCTGTTCCCCACTTCTTCTTGGTGCTGAAAAACGGTGTGAAGACGTTCGCCTTGACCGCTTCCGACATGCCGCTCCCATTGTCACACACCCCGATCAGCACATTCCTCTCGCCCTCATCGGTATCGACGCGCAACTCGATTGCCGGCCTTTCTCCTTCACCGTATTCCTTGTCCAGGCAAGCGTCCAGGGCGTTTGCCAGAAGGTCCAACACCGCCGAACGCACAAGATCGCCGTCGCAGAGTACCGGCGGCACTTCTTCCGGGATGCATGTTCGCAGCTCTACGTTCTTGTCGCTGGCTGTTCGCCCGAAGATCTTGGCGGTTCCTTCTACAAGTTCGCCGATATCGACTTGCTCTAACTCAGGCCGCCAATCTCTGACATAGTTGAGTATGTGAGATGACATGTCGGTGAGGTTATCGATGCCCTCCTGGACTATGGCCCAGCCGCCCCCGAGAATGTCTCGGTCGTCCTTCGCCAGGCCGGTCCTGACCATGTAGGCACCTCCCTTCAACGCATTCAACATGTTCTTCATTCTGTGCTGAATGCCGGCGAGGGCTTGGCCGACAGCGGCGAGTTTTTCCGAGAGCACTAGCCGCTCCTGCAGTCGCTTCTCCCGGGTGATGTCTTTACTAATCCCGAACGTGCCGTACAGTCTGCCACTGGGGTCGCGGAGACGCGACAGCGTCAGGATGACTTCTCTGACATCGCCGCTCTTGGTGCGGAAGTGGGTTTCGTAGTTGACGACGTGGTCCGTGTGTTGCAGCCGGCGTATTGCCACCTCCCGCTCACGCGGATCGGCAAAGAGCAGCTCTATCCTCTGACCGACGACCTCCTCCCGGCTGTAGCCCAGGATCGCCTCGGCGCCCGTGTTGAACGTCTCGATTAGACCATCCGGGTTCACCGTGATGATGATATCAGCCGAGCTTTCTATGATCCCCTCGAGGTAATCTTTGGTACTCCTCAACTCGGAGACACTTTTCGAGAGCTTCGAGCTCATATCATTGAACGACTCGGCGAGTGAGGCGAACTCATCGTTGCGTGCTAGACTGAGGCGATAGTTGAGGTCGTTGTCGGCAAATCTCTGCATGCCAGCGGTCAAGGCGCTAATCGGTTTGCCCACCAGGTGGCGGGTCAAGATGAAGATGGCGATCGTGCTCAGTCCTACAGCCAGTAGGACGCCAATGGTCGTCTGCAGATTGCGTGAGGAGATGTGGGCGTCGACCTCGGACAGCGAAAACCCAACCTGCAAGAGGCCAAGGACCGCGGCCGACTCGTCGTGGGCGTGACAGGCGGCCGTCTGACATGTCGGCTCGTTCAGAATTGGAGTAATCACCGATACGACCCGCTCGCCGTCTTCCAACTCGATCACCTGATCGTGACTGCGTGCTTCGAGGCCGCCAACAGGGTCGGGGAGCGCGTGGCAAACGCGACAGGGACGCGCTTCCTTTGTTAGAGTCTCTCCGACCGGGGCACCCTTCGCCGCGACGATCTCACCGCCGTGCGCCACCAAGCGGATATCGGTGTAGACCGGACTTTCTTCAGCCAGGTTGTGAATCCGCTCTTCGATGGCCGCGATGTCGCGGGTCATCATTCGGTCTCTAAGGCTGTGAAGGATCGTCAGGGAATTGAACCTGGAGACCTCGCGAGCCGACTCCACGGCATAGCGCCGGTCGGCCAGGTTGTTGAGATAGGCAGACACTACAGTGACAACCGCGATGAGCGTTACAAACGCGGCGCTCAGTTTCCAGGCAATGCGACCTCTAATTACCATCCCGACCACTGACGAGGCTGGTGGCCCTAAGAAAATGGTACTGATCACTACACCGGCACAAGGCATCCCCCGGGCGAGTTACCTCGTAGCCAGTGAGAAGGCCGTCCCACCCCCTCCAGCCAGAGATTGACCGCGAGAGTGTGCTGGATATCCTTCTTCATGTCTTCCTGCAACAGCCCATCGCCCAAGGGACAGCGGTCCACACTCAGCAACCCAAACCGCTCGCGTGGAGATGAAGGCCAGGCTGCGTGAACTGCTAGTCGCGGAACATTTCGAGGGGATCACCGAGCTA
Organism: uncultured Gemmatimonadota bacterium; assembly: GCA_964345885.1. Taxonomy (GTDB): domain Bacteria; phylum Gemmatimonadota; class Gemmatimonadetes; order Palauibacterales; family KS3-K002. The sequence continues at coordinate 72,981 of CAYFSW010000069.1, forward strand.
GCCGCCCAGCAGCGGCGCGTCCTGGGAAGCCTCGTAGCCCTTACCTACGATCCCGATCCGCAGATCAGCTGGCGGGCCGTCGAGGCGCTGGGATTAGCGGCCCAGCGCGTCGCCGAAGAGGACCCCGGGTACGTCCGCGAACACCTGCGACGCCTGTACTGGCTGATCAGTGAGGAGTCCGGCGGCATCTGCTGGCACGCCCCCGCGGCCATGGCGGAGATCGTCCGCCACCAGCCGAAAACCTTCGGCGACTACGTTCCCATCGTCGTCTTCCTCATGCTGAGCATGGCGGAGGAAGATCTCGACCATTTCAAGGTCGATGTCCTGTGGGCCATAGGACGACTCGGCCCGATCGCCAGCGACATTGTAGACGAAGTTCAGGCGGCAGTGATCACGGCGCTCGATGATCCCGACCCACAGGTACGGGGCACTGCTGTCTGGTGTTTGGATCAGGTGGGCCGGGCGACGACCCTGGCAGACCACTCGGAGCTGCTCTCCGACGAAGGGCGCGTCGCGCTCTACGAGGATGGATCGCTACGACATACAAGCGTGGGCGCGCTGGTCCGGAGCGCGCTGACGAACGCCGACGTCAGCCTTTCGTGAGACCACCGCGTACTATCGCGTCGATCAATCCCGCCGTAGAATACGGCGACGCTTCCGCCGCCGGCTCATAGCCCAACTCGCGCAACGTCGCTGAGGTCAGCGGACCGATGCTCGCCAGACGAGTCTGCCGCAGGGCGTCGCCGTAGAGTCGGACCACCGATCGCGCGATGGCCGAGCTCGTCACCGTCACCCAATCGATCTCACTCGAATCGAGCGCCGCGACGACGCTCGGATCGGGCTCCTCGACGTCGACGCTGCCGTAGACGACGATCTCGTCCACTTGTCCCCCTGCCTTCTCCAATTCCTCGGGCAGCACCTGGCGACCACGGTTCGTCCTGGGCAGCAGGAACCGGCGGCCGGCGGCTTCCGCGACCAGCGCCCGAGCCAACGACTCGGCCACGAACTGCTCGGGCAACAGGTCGGCCCGCAGGCTGTAACGGGCCAACCGCTCCGCCGTCCCCGTGCCTATGGCCGCCAGCTTGACGCCCCCAAGCCACCGCACGTCACCTCCACGCTCAGCGAGCCGCCGCAGTAGGTAGTCAACGCCGTTGGCGCTGGAGAACACAAGCCAGTCGTACTCGTCCAGCCGACCCAGCGCTGCGTCGACCGGCCCCCAGTCGGGAGGATCGGTGACGCGGATCGTCGGCCGCGTGAGCACGTCCGCCCCCAGCGCGGTCAGCCCATCGCGCAGCGGTTCGGCCGTACCCGGCGATCCGGTCACCAGAACCCGCGCGCTGGCCAAAGGGCGCGAGGCAAACCAGGAAACCTCCGGGGCACGGTCGACTACCGAGCCGACCACGATCACGGCCGGCGGTGCAACATCATGCTGTTCAACGGCCTCCGCGACCGTGCCCAAAGTACAACGCACCGTCTGCTGCTGCGCCCGAGAGCACCAGCGAACGATCGCCACCGGGGTCTCGGGCGGCTTGCCCTGCTCGATCAGAGCACTGCTCCAGTCGGCAGCCCGCCGCACGCCCATGTAGTAGATGAGCGTGCCGGGAAAATCGGCCAGGCCACAGCCGAGATGCGACTCGCCTTTCTCGTCGCGCTCGCGGCCTGTGATCATCGCGACAGCCGAGGCCTCAGCATGGTGCGTTATGGGGATCTCACAATAGGCGGCGACGGCGAGCCCGGCCGTGATACCAGGAACGATCTCATACGGGATACCCGCCGCACGCAGCGCTTCTTCTTCGTCGGCGCCGCGCCCGAACACCGATGGATCCCCGCCTTTCAGTCGCACGACCGTGCGGCCTTTGCGGGCCTCTTCGAGCATCCGTGCGGTAATCTCGGCCGGCGAGGCGGCGCGCCCCAGCTTGTGGTGACCCAGCCCAACCAGCTCCGCCGACAGCGGGGCATGCTCGACGATGACCGGGTTGACGAGGTAGTCATACAACACGACGTCGGCCTGCCTCAGGCATTCAACGCCGCGCAGCGTTATCAGGCCGGGATGGCCGGGACCGGCGCCCACCAGATAGACTTTGCCCGGAGGGGTGCTGCGTGTCGTCGTCATTCGTTCGACCCTGTCTCCTCCAGGGCAAGCTTGGCCAGGAACTCCTTGAAGGTTCCGTGTTGAGCCAAAGCGGGCAGGAGCTCGATTTCCGCAGATTGATGGGTCTCGCGCAGTCGGTCGACTATGGGACGAATGTCGCGATCCACATGGCCTTCGTCTGCAAGGAACAACGGCAACACTCTCACTCGCGCCACTCCCCTTTGCACCGCCTCGGAGACCACTTCATCCAGCGCCGGAGGCGTATGGTCCATATACGCAAGCCGCACCTTGTCGGGGCCGACAGCGGCCTGCAGCGAATCAGCCATACTCTCGACCGAGGCCCGCCATTTCGGATCACGACTGCCATGTGCGACGAGAATCAGCATAAAACCTCAATTCGACCGGACAGCTGCACCCTAATCTCGCCATCCAGCACGCACAAGCTCGATGTGAGGGTAGGCCAAGGCAGCTGCGAAGGGATCAATCCTCCTGCGCGAGATGGTAGGCGATCTCGGACAGACCCAGCGAGATATGTTCGTTACGCACCAGCACGTCGGGCGGGACCGTCACCTGAGTCGGCGCAAAGTTCCAGATCGCCTTGACCCCAGCCGAGACCAGGCGATCCACCACCTTCTGAGATACCTCCGCGGGGGTGGTCAGGATGGCGAGCCGGATTTCGCGCTTGCGGATGAACGGCTTCAACGATTTCATCGATCGTACCGTACACCCCGCGACCTTGCTGCCTATCTTCCGCTTGTCGTTGTCGAACACCGCAACGATCTCCAGGCCATACCTGGCAAAGTTCTTGTACGCCGCCAGCGCGCTGCCCAGGTGGCCGCCGCCGATCAGCACGGCCTCGTATGTCCGGTCGAAGCCCAGCACATGCCGGATGCCACGGCACACCTCGCACACCTCGAACCCGACCCGCCCCATCCCCAAGAGCCCTATGGCCCCGAAATCCTTGCGGACCTGCGTGGGGTCGACGTCTAGCGCCTCCGCGATCTGGGCACTCGTCACGGTCTTCAGCGGCTTCTTGAACGATGACTCGGTCAGCCAGCGGTAGTACCGCATCAACCGCTCGAGAACCACCCTCCGAAGTCGCGCCAAATCCCCTCCTAGGATCCGAAATAGCCGCCCTGGGGCTTTGTGAGATTTTTTTCACGTTTAGCCCACCTCCCCATTGTAGCGCCGTTTTCGGGCCCGTCAACCCCCTTGTGAGATTTTTTTCACGATTAGCGCCCGGGGCCCGGGGAAGCCTCGAACCACCCGCCAGGCCTACCAAATCCCCGACGATGCCACTATGTTACGCCTCGCCAAGACGACAGAGAGATCCGGCCTGCCATAGCGGCTCAGCGGGCCCGCCGCCGAGCCGGTCGAGTGGGCCGTGGTTCCGGAACCTGTTGCCTGGCAATGGATTCTGAGTTACGCTCGGATGGCGGAATTGGCAGACGCGCAGGATTCAGGATCCTGTGGGAGCAATCCCGTGGGGGTTCGAATCCCCCTCCGAGCATCCGTAGCCTCGCCCACGTGCTGGAATTGGTAGACAGGCCAGCTTGAGGGGCTGGTGCCTTTCGGGGCGTACAGGTTCGAGTCCTGTCGTGGGCATTTTGGGCCGAGCAGCCGCTGACACGGGGTGCGGCAGAACCCGGGTCGCGGCCTTGTTCGTCCAGGGATGGAGCCGCCGGAGGGAGGGCGATGCCGGTCCGCTATCAGATGCTTGTGGCGCTTAGCGTGGCGCTCGTTGCGGCATGCTCGACGGCGCCGGGTCCCGTCCCGGTCGTCGCCGACCAGGCCGAGCTACTCCAGTTGGCCGGCGAATGGCACGGCAACTACGACAGCCCAGTAGTCGACCGGCACGGCACCATCATCTTCAAGCTCGAGGCCGGCAGAGACACAGCCCGTGGCGACGTGACGATGGTCCCGCGCGGCTGGACCCGGCCGTTGGGCCCGGCGGAACACCCGGCGGCCGCGGCTCGCGACGCCCCCGTTCCGGAGGTTCTGCGGATCCGCTTCGTGCGCATCGAGTACGGGGTCGTGAGCGGCACCTTGGAGCCCTACAAGGACCCCGATTGCGGCTGCGCCGTCTATACCACCTTCACCGGCCGGCTGCTGGGTGACGTGATCGAGGGCACATTCGTCTCACGCCCCGCCCACGGCCCGGCCTACGAGGGCACCTGGCGGGTCCAGCGCAAGAAGGGCGGCGGCTAGGTCCCCGGGCCCTCCTCGGGGAGGGGATGGTCCGAGTTGAAGATGTCCACCACTGTGAGCCACGAGCCGTCCGGCTGTTTCTGAAAGATAGAGACAATCTTGCCGATGTCCCGGATCGGCTCGGGCGCACCCTCCGGCGTGAAGATGATCGAATGCGTTGCGCGCGCGTAGGCGAAATCGCCGCGCCCGTCGATCTCTATCGGTCGGAGGATGAACTGCGTCATGGGGGGGAGTGCCTCATGCCATGCCTGAATAGCCGCTCGGCCCTCCACCGCCGGCTCGTTCGGGGGCATGAAGACCGCATCCTCGGCATAAAACCCTGCGACGGTCGCCCAGTCGCCAGCCAACGCCGCTTGGGCAAATGGCTCGTAGCCGGCCCTGATCGCCGCCACGTCCTCCTCGGACAGCCCTGCCGGTTCCTGAGCGGGTGGCTGGCAGGCCGTGCTCACCAGGGCGAGCTCCAGCGCCGCGAAGGTTACGGATCGCGTGCTCATGGTTAGCTCCCGGTACCTGCGTTGCTGGGCGGAAGCTCGTTATCGTCCGCCCGGCAATCTGAAAACCACCGCGAAAACCACCACGCCTCAGACGTCGCCGTCTAGCCTCCGCGCGGCGTCTAGGTCTCCGACTCCAGTGCCGGCATCAGCACATCCGTGTTCCAGATGGCCAGATCGATGAGCCACGATCCGTCGGCCTGCTTCTCCAGGATCCAGACGAACTTTGCCGTAGTCTCCGCCGGTTCCTCGCTTTCGCCTACCGTATAGACCTCGGTGATGGTGCCAGCGAGATAGGCGAGGTCGCCCCGCCCCTCGATCTTTAGGGGCGTGAAGGTCAGCTCCTGCATAGAGATCCCGAGGGTCTCGACCCAGCTTAACCACGTCGCACGGGTCTCCATCATCGGCAGGTTTGAGGGAAAGTAGACGAAGTCTTCCGTCAGGAAGCCGCTGACGGCCTCCCAATCTCCCGCGAGCTCGGCCGTCCGGAGCTCCTCCATCATCGTATTGATCGCCGCAATGTCCTCCTCGGACAACCCGGCAACCTCCTGCGCCGGCGGCTGGCAGGCCGTGCTCACCAGGGCAAGCGCCAGCGCCGCGAGCAGTACGGATCGCGCACTCATAGTGACCTCCCGGTACTTGGGTTGATGGGTACCGGAAAGATAACGCCACGCGCTGGAGCGCGTTAGACGTCGGTGGGGGCGGGAGTCGGGCCCCGATCGTGAGATCCCCCCGGGGACTGGACCGCCGGTACTGTCCCGGTTATCGTTCCGGCACGTACCCCGCAGATCGGCCGGAAAAACTACCCGGGAAAACCACCACCTGGGTTGACCGGTCGGCGAAGGACCGGGCGGGGTAACCACGCGCCCGTAGCTCAATTGGATAGAGCGTCTGACTACGGATCAGAAGGTTGGGAGTTCGAGTCTTCCCGGGCGCGTTACTCTTTGGGACATTCGCGGTCTTGTTTGATGGCGATTTTGATGGCGGTTTCGTTTCCGCCGAAACCGCCACCTTTCGTTGTTGTAACCCAGCGCCGCCGCTTACGACCTTCCGTGACTACCCTAACCCCCGCGCGACCGGTCTAGGTACCTGAGCCCTCTTGGGGCAGCGGCTGGTCCGAGTTCCAGATGTCCACCGCAATCAGCCACGAGCCGTCGGGCTGCTTCCGAAAGATCGCGACGTACTTGCCGCGATCCGTAATCGGCTCGGGCGCGCCTTCCGGCATGACTGTCAGAGTATACGTTCCCCGCCCGTAGGCGATTTCACCGCGACCCGTTACCTCCACCAGACGGAGTTCGTCCTGCGTCACGGTCGGAAGCGCCTCAAGCCATGCCTGAATAGCCGCTCGGCCCTCCACCGCTGGCTCGTTCGGAGGCATTGCCACCGCATCCTCGGCAAAAAACCCTGCGACGGTCGCCGGGTCGCCAGCCAACATGGCTTGGGCAAACGACTCGGTAGAGCTCCTGATCGCCGCCACGTCCTCCTCGGACAGCGGACCCGCTTCCTGGGCGGGCGGCTGGCAGGCCGATGTCACTAGGGCGAGCGCCAGCGCTGCGAGTAGCACGGATCGCGTACTCATAGTGGCCTCCCGGTACTTGGGTTGGTCCCCTTTACGTGGCTGTCCTAACCGCCGCACGACGTCCAGGTCCCCTAGCCCTCCTCGCTAGGCGGCGGGTCCAAGTTCCAGATCAATACACTCACACGCCACGAACCGTCAGGCTGCTTCTTACATATCTCCACGTACTTGCCGACGTCGTCGAAGGTCTGGCCCGCCATCGTCCCCTTGAGCGTGTACGTGCCACGCACATAAGCGAGATCGGCGCGACCTTCGACCGTCAGTGGGTCGTACGAAGAACTCGAGAATTCGTCCGCCGTCAGAAAGGCTACTATGGCAGCGCGACCTTCGAGCGCCGGCGCACCTGGCGGCAACCATACTGCATCCTCAGTGAAGTATTCGGCCATGGCAGCCCCGTCCAAGGCTGAGAAAGCCTGCCACCAGTCCTGATCAAGCTGTTTGATCGCCGCCACGTCCTCCTCGGTCAGCGGACCGGCCTCCTGGGCGGGTGGTTGGCAGGCCATACTCAACAGAGTGAGCGCCAGCGCGCCGAGCAGTACGGATCGCGTACTCATGGTTGCCTCCCGGTATTTGGGGTTGATGGGCACCGGAAAGATAACGCTGCGCGAGCGTCTGCGTTAGAAGGGGGTTTGGATGGCGTCGGCCCGATCGCCCAACGCGTCCCGACCACGGGCGGCGTTCGCGCGAACGTAGCGCATCGGCATCTGCGGGTTCTCCCACCCTAACGAGTGGACCCGTCGGCGATCGGCGTCGATCCGCCTACGGATCAGAAGGTTGGGAGTTCGAGTCTTCCCGGGCGCGTTTTCTTTTCTGTTGCCCTGCCTAGCGTTTCAGAGAACAGATCGACTGTGACTCGTAACCTGAGGGGTAGCTTTTGGGGCTAGCCTCAGCCACCAGCGTGCCCAGCGATATCACACAGTACGGAACGCTGTGGGATATGCCTGGGCCGCCGCCCTGGCCGATCTGAGGTCGAGTCTCAGCCGGTTAGTGCGTGCACTCCGGGTCGGTAAAGCGGATTGCCAAACCCTCGTATACAAACCACGTCTCATGCCCATCGCTTTCATACCTTCTGGTCACCCTAACAGCTGCGTCTCCGCCCACATGCCAGACGGCACGTTTCAATCTCGCCAATCGGGGCCAGGTGTAGCTTCGGGGGGTACTCACCCAGCGCAAGGTCACGTACTCACAGTGTGGCCACTGGGCATACCTCCTGGGGCGGCCGTAGCGATCCAGGACGGCACCCCAGTACAGGCGGATCTCTTCCCAGCTACTGATGTTTTGCTCTCCAGCCGGGGACGCCTCGCTATCGGGCGGTCCCTTCGCGCACGACGTTACGCCTACACCGAGTGCTGCTATCAGCATCAATCCAAGCACGGTTGCTGAAGTCCGCACGGCACACCTCAACTGCTTCTACAACTTCACCCTCAGGCCGACCGAGAGTCCACGTCGCTGCGGCAGTAAGGTGATGCGCAACTGGTCCAACGGCACCTCTTCCCAACGGTCGACTCTTATTCGTGAGCCGACAAGAGCGCCAATTCCAGCCCCGGCGAGGCCGAATCCGAGCGCGCCCAGGACCGTGGCCGCCGGCTTTTTGATGCAGGGGATTTCCATCCATCCGCAACTCTCCTGACCCCAATACGAGCCCAGCAGACCGCCGATCACCGCGCCCGTCACGAAGCCTACGCCAGCGCCCAGGCCCGCCTTCGACTTCCGACCGCGCTGGACTTCGAGCTTTGTCACAGAGGTGCGGGGCAACGCCAACGGCAACCAGAGATCGTCCACCTTCAGCACGCACGTATCGGCGCGCAACGACACGAGAGTGCCCACGAGCATGTCGGGGTCGATAGTGGGCGCGGTTACGCGGACGCGATCACCTGCCTGTACGGGTGGTTCTTGCTGAGCTATCAGCGTGGTCGGCGCTGCGAGGGTGAGAATGGTGAGGAGTAGGGCCATCCGTTGAGCGATCATACTGCTACCTCCTACTGCTCCAGACGGCACTACAAATACCAGCAGCAAGTCAAGCCCGGGTCAAGCCCGACGCCGCGAACCGCGAAGGACTATTGCTATCCGCGCCTTCACGCAGATCGATTTGCCCGGTGCTTTATGGGTGGGGTGGCTAGGAGGTTAGGGCATATGTCCACCGAGCCCAGGCGCGGTGGCAGTCGCGCGGCCATTATTACGAACCGGTCCGTCCCTTTGAAGAATGCCCCGGAAAGTGGGAATCCCTCCTAATAAGAGCGCTGGCGGCTTGGGGGAACCTACTCAACCACCTTCACAACACCCTTACAGAAGCCCGTAGGGGGGGTGAGGCCTATGTGGAATTTTGCGCACGCGCACTCGCGTAGTGCGGTGGGTGAAAGAGAAGAGGGCAGCTTCGCACCAAGTGAAATCAATAGCACAGCCGGGCCTCAGTCCATCTCCCACGTGTCCATCATGCGGATCGGGCTGCTTGGGAAACTTGTCCCTAGTCCACTCTTACAGGACTGCCAATGAGATCCCAAGCTGCAGCAGCACGAAGTTTGTCTCACTCTGGATCGGTGTGAATGAGATCGAGCCGTCCAACTCTTCCGTGATGCTGCCCTCTCTGAGGTAGCTGACTTGGCCATTCCACACATAGCGGGCAGCGAACTCAAAGCTAATGTCCCGCAATACGGCGACACAGATACCGCCGCCTCCTGCCCATGCGAAGGTGGTGTCCCAGAAATGGCGAGTACTCGCGAAGTCCTCGTCGAGTAAGCTCGTTCCACTGACGGAGGACCTGGTCTCGAAGTAGGAGAAACCGAGTCCAGCGTTCAGGTAAGGTGATACGCTTCCTGAGCGAAGGGTGAGTTGTGGCCCGGCGAGGACCGAGTAGATGTAGTTCCGTGTAGTAACGTCGACCAGGATGCGGGGGATCAGGGTTCGGCGCTCCGTCTCGCTACCGTACTGGACCCACGATAAGTCGAATCGGAGACCGAACGCGCCGCGTTGATCAAAGGAGTAAAGGAAATAACCACCGAGCCCAAGACCCGTCTCAACGTACTCCTTAAACGCGCCCGTCGGTAACGCACCGGCGAGATTGATACCCGCGAACGCGCGTCTCAGCGAATCTTCTTCTGCCTCTTGGGCGCGGGCGTCCGCTGTCGTGAGTGTCAGCAGGAGGCCGAGCGCGATCAGCAACGAGATCCTGGAAGACATAAGCCCTCTCACTGTTTCGACGGCCGGACCCTTTCACGGGCGTCAAAGGCGTTCCCTGCGTAAGAATCGCTTCGTGACGGAGAAAGGCGCAGAAGTGGGAAACCGCCGCGCGACGACTAGTTCGCCGAGCCCCCCTCAGGAAGCGGTAGGTCCGAGTTCCAGATCCCGACGGCCAGGAGCCAGCTACCATTCTGCTTCTTCCATACGCCCAACGCTTTGCCTTGATCCGTTACGGGAGCGCCATCCACCATAACGGTGGCGGTGTAGTTACTCCGACTGAAAGCTAAGTCGCCGCGACCATCGACCTGTACGATCGATTGGACGTAGTCGGTCGCATGGAATCCAGCGAACCACTCCCGGAGAGCTGCTCGCCCTTCTGTGACAGGCGCGTTAGGCGGCATCTGAACGGCGTCTTCGGTATACGTCAGCACGATGGCGTCAATGTCACCCGCCAACGCGAGTTCCACGTGGTTTTGCATCGCGTCTCTGATCGCTGCCACGTCCTCCTCGGACAATCCGGCGGCTTCCTGGGCGGGCGGCTGGCAGGCGGCGCCCGCGACGACGAACGCCAGCGCCGTGAGCAGTACAGATCGCGTACTCATAGTAACCTCCCGGTACTCGGTTTAATGGGCACCTAACCGCCGCGCGATATCTAGGTCCCCGAGCCCTCCTCGGGAAGCGGCAGGTCCGAGTTGCTGATCCAAATGGCCCAGAGCCACGAGCCGTCGGGTTGCTTTCGCAGTATGTACAGGAACTTGTTTTCCTCTTTGACAGCGCCCTCGTAATCCAGCAGCAACGACAATGTACCACGAGCGAATGCAAGATCACCTTGGCCGTCGATTTGGACTATTGAGTGCTCCACTTCAATTGCGCGTACCCAGTTCACACCCTTGATGGCTTCAAGCCCTTCGACAGCCGGGCGGTTAGGCCACATAATAACGGCATCCTCCGTGAAGTGAGACAAGAAGGACTCCCAATCACCCGCTAGTCCGGCTTGCTCGTTCGCCTCGAAGACCGGTACTGGGGTTGAATGGTTCGACTGCCCGCCTAGAGGGATGCGTTTCTTCTGCGCAAGCCAAATCTATGACTGCATCTCCTTTCCGCTCTAAGGCAATGGAATGGTCTACTACTTGTGGTGGCTCCACCCAGAAGCATCAGCTGGCGCCGGGGCCCGCCGACTCCTCCTCCAACTCCTTGACCAAGCCGGCGTAGCGGCGCTCGATCTTGAAGCCGTATGCGTAGAAGTACTCCGGCCGGAAGAACCCGGTGGTCACCGTCTGGGCGCCGGCGTCGCGCAGGCGGTTGAAGAACTGCCGCATCAAGCCGTCCGCCACACCTCTCCCACGATAGCGCTCTGCAACGACGATCTTTTCCAGGTGTGCGCTGGCCGCTCCTTCCTCGACGGTGTAGTAGATGCCGCCGATGATCTGCTCCCGGTCGTTTATCGCCACCAGGTAGCGGTGCTCGGGTCCGAACCGCACATCAAGCTTGGCGGCGAGGAACAGGCGGTGCAGCCGCTCAACCTCCTTGGGCAACAGGGCATGACGAACCCGAAAGGCGTTGCCGTCGGCGTCGTCCAAGCTGACCACTATCTCGCTCTGATACTCGCCGCCCAGGTCACTGCTGACGAAGTCGACGGTGTCCTCAGGCTGGAGGTAGGCGAAGGCCATCCGCGCCAGGAAATAGTCGTCGTCGTGCTGCACTTTGAGCCGCCCTCGCAGGTCGGCCACCGCGCCGGCGAGCTCGCCGTTTCGCATCTTTCCCGAGCGCACTCTGCGGATCAGGTCGTCCAGGCCGCCGGTAAGCTCGGGCGAGCTGTCACGAAAAACCGTCTCGCGAAAGAAACGAAGCCTAACCTCGGGGTACGACCTGGCCAACCGGTCGAGCCCGTACGTATCGTAGAATTCGCCCAACGTCCTGGCCCGGGCCTGCGGAGTCGCGCCTTCGTTCAGTAGCTCCCAGCGGCGATAGCGCTTCGCCGCAAAGTAGAGTCGCATCGGCAAGAACCCGCGGCTGCTTACCGTAGACGCGTACTCACGCAGCGCGGTCCGCAGCTCGTCGGGCGCATCAGCTTCAAGCTCGAGCGCCCGCTCGTAGACAGCCAGGCCGTCGTTTTCGCCAAGTACCTCCAGAACCGACGAGAAGATCACGTCCCAACCGACCAGCCCCTCGAGGTCGCTATACTCACCTTCGGTGGCTTCGACGAACCGTTCCCTAAACGACTGGAGCATGGCGAGCAGGCCCCGGTGGTCGCAGCGGACCGACAACGATACGATGCGCGACCCTCTGTGATAGTCGTGCGTCGGCACGACAATGTCACTGGGGCTGAGCTCGGCGATCTCACAGCGCCTGCCCGTCCGATCCCAGAAGTCGACGAACGCGCTCATCGCGCTCCACGCCAGGAACGGCCACAGCAGGCCGAGCTGTTCTCCTTCATCCGCTCGGCGCGCCAGCCGCCGCAGCTCGCGGTCCAGCGTCGCGCCCGGTATGAACTCCTCCGCCCACACGTCCTGCTCGGGAACGTACCCACCGAAATCCTCGACGACCGGTTCCCTGTCGCCCGACTCGCCGCAGAGGATGAGCCAGTCGATCTCCTGTTGTACCGCTTCCGCGCTGAGCGACTTGTTCAGGTTGGCGGCCAGTTCGTACGAATCCTGGCTGCGGGTCTGGACCGTTATTCGGTATACGGCCTTGCTGTGGCGCTCGCCCATCAGGCGAATCCAGACACCACCGGGTGGTACGTCGGTCAGTCGGATCACCCTGCCACCGTAGAGGAGAAATATCGAGCCGCTCAGCAACGGTGTGTTCTTGATCGCCGATAGCAGGCGTCTACGATCGTCCTCGTCCATCCCCTCCTCGAAGACGATCACGTCGTCCCAGCGATACTCCTGACCGGTCTCGGTATCGACGGCTATCATCATCGTCGGCCCGAGCCAGTGGAAAAGACCGTCTCGGAGGGTGCTACGAGCTTCTCCCGCCCGCGCGCGCAGACTTCGAGTACCTGCAAAGAGGTTCGCACGCACGAGGAACACGCGGATCTTGCGGAAGAGTGTGGGATGCGCCGCACCGTACTCGGCCAGGAAGTCTATCAGCGTCGCTGCGAGACCCTCGACGTCCTCGTCCTGCGCCGACTCCGTACAGGCATCCCAAGCGAGGTCGGCAAACGCCTCGACCATCGACTCGGACAGGCTCCGCTCGCAGAGCACCGCGCGCGTCTCGGAATCGAGCAGCTGCGGATCCCTGGCAAAGAACCGCCCAATCGTGGTGCGGAACCGTGTCACTCTCTCCACCGGTACCAGCACCTGGAAGGCGCGCCGTCTGACCTCTACAGAACCGACCTCGCTGGCGCGGGCGAGTAGATATCGGGCGGGCTCGGCCAGAGGGCCCTCCTCGCCGCTGGCAATGACACGCTCGAACAGACGGACGGCGTTCAGCGCGCTCGCCTCGTCGGTGGAGATCAGCATCCGCGCTGCCTGATCGAGGTCGAGCAAGCTCCACTCGGCATGGCGGCTGGATTCCTCCAACTTCTCGCGGTCCGCCGCACTGGGCTGGAAGGGCTCGGCGCGTCCCACCCAGGCGATCGCTTCGGCCGAGCGTCCCGGGCGCTGCCTGTCGTCTAGGTCGAGGGGCGCGAAGGCGAACAACTCGTCGTTCCCCAGCCAGAGGCGTGGAGTGGCCAGCAGAGACCCGAGATCGAGCGCCCTGCCCCCATAACTGTAAAGGCACGATCCAACCCGCACTCTGTTCTCATCCAACCGTTGCACGGTCAGGCTCGTGCCGATCGATGGGAACGCTAGCCTGCTCGCCTCGACGTTCGCGTCCTGCGCGGTCAGACCGAGGGTTTGGAACAACCAATTGGGAAGGGTTAGGTTGACCTCACCGACTTCGAGAAATGCTCGCCGGTAAAGGGTCTCGATGACGTCGGCGAAGTTGTCGACGACGACCTTCCGGCGCGGCGTGCCTTTGGGGGTCAGCTCACCCAGTTCGGCATCGAGGTCGCGATCGATGATCGCGAAGTCGACTATCCGTTCGAACGGCGCGACGAACTTGTTGACCGAGACCACCAGCGAGCGGAAGTGCTCCCGCATTTCCTCTGCGGACATCGAGGAAAAGTCCAGCTCCTCGTACTCCGGGTTGGGATAGATAAGGAGGGTGTTGTACTCCCTATGTTCTCCGACCAGAAAGGCTCGGCCCACCGATGCGAACTCGCGGAACAGGTTCTCGATCCGCTGCGGCGCGATCGTCTGACCTTTGATGTTCTTGTAGATCTCTTTCTTGCGATCGACGATATGGATGTGCCCGTCGTCATCCATCCTCATCAGGTCGCCGGTGTGCAGCCAACCGTGCTCATCGAACGACGGCTGGCCGTCCGGCGGCTCTAGGTACCCCATCATCACGTACGGCCCACGGATCAACAACTCGCCGTCTTCGCCGAGCTTCAGCTCGATGCCGGGGAGCGCCACGCCCAGCGAGTTGTCCTTGTACTGGGACGGCGGCGTCATGGTGATGCCGCCCGTCGCTTCGCTCATTCCGAAGCCACTTAACAGCTGGATCCCCCGTTTGTGGAAGAACCGGAAGATGTCGGTATCCAGATGGCCTGCGGCCGAGAGCCCCCACCTCAGCCGGCGACCCGTCACGTCGAGCGTGACATCCTGGAGCTCGTCATCCGGCCCATGCAGCGGATCGACCCGCTTGCCGATCGCCTCGTAGAGCTGGATCCACTTCCTGGGAACGCTGATGAAGACTGTGGGCCGGTAGCAGGCCATGCCGTCGACCAGGGCCTCGACCGATGGATCCATCAGGAAACAGTACTTGGCGCCCCAGAACACGCAGCCCAGCATCTCCAGGAATCGGCCGAACGTGTGGAACAGTGGCAGGTAACAGAGGAAGACATCTCGGTCGCCGATCTCGGGCAGCGCTAGCGCCCGGGCGAACCGCTTGAACACTAGATTGCGGTGCGAATATTGGATTCCCTTCGGCATGCCGGTCGTGCCCGATGTGTACATGATGGTGGCACGATCGCCGATTCGTACCGCTGCGGACCTCTCCTCGATCAGCGAAGCCGGAATCTCGCCCGCCCGATCCTCGACGTCGCGCAGCGTCGTCACTGCACCGGCGACGCCGTCCAGCGGCTCGATCGTGACTACGTGCTTCAGGTCCGGCAGCGATCCCCTGTTCTTCTCGACCTTGTCCAGCTGTTCACGTCCCGAGACCACGACCGTACCCACCTTCGCGTGCCCCAGGATGTAGCCGATATCGGCGTCTGTCGCGTTCGCCGGTATCATCACGTTCTCGAGGCCCGACGTCAGGCAGGCGAGATCGAGCAACGCCAGCTCGATCCGATTCTCTGAGAGAATCGCCACCCGAGCCGGCGGCTCGGGATGGTAGAGTGCGGTAAGGCCGCGCGCCAAGGTCTCTACACGGGCGGCGACATCGCTCCACGACAGGCTTTCGCCGCCGCCCCGCGTCGGGATCTCGAACAGGACTCTTGTCGCGTAGCTCGCAGCTCGCTGCCTGAACAGCTCACCGACCGTGAAGTGCGAAGCTTCCACGGCCGACAGGATCCGTTGGGCCCACAGCTCGGTCCCCCCCGTAGCGGCGACCCGTCGCAAGAACGTCGGACGCCGGAGCAGGTCGAGGGCATGCCACGTTAGTTCTCGCGCACCGGGATCGAGCGGTTCCCCACCCTCTGCCAGCCGCTCGACGCACCGCTCCAGCAACCCGGCCAGGCTCTCCAGGTCGAGCACCTCGAGAACCGAATCGCGCTCGCGAGCCTCTCGGATCAGTCGGACCACCTCGCGATCCAAGTCGAGTGAACCCGGATCCGCGGCGCCCCTGCCTTTGGCCTCCTCCAGCGAGGCCTGCGCTCGGGCCGACAGATCGCGACCCGCAAAGTCTTTCCTAGCCATCTTGAGCCAATCCTACTGTCACTCCCCTCAGGTCACAATAAGCGAGCGGTCGATCGTAGGACGAAACGGGCCCGGCGCCTAGGCGCCGGGCCCTCGCTGTGGGAGCGGCCGCGTGGACGGCCTCGGTGGTAGGGCTAGAAGACGGGGCTGTCAGCCTCGATGAGGTTGAGCACGAAGAACATCCACATCGTCACGACTGCCAATGATAGGAGCAGGCTTGTTGCCGTTCTGCTGGTCTTGCTCTCCACCTGCATCGTGGGCCTCCCGGTATGAGTCACCACCCACGAAAACCTGCGGTTAGATTACCTGGGCCCTATCATGTCCCTCTCTCACCGGCTATCAGGCCAGCTCTGTGTGGATCAGCCCGCGATCATCCGGCTATCATGCGGACCGGGGCCTGATCAGGCTGGAATCATGCGGCAGACGCCGGACACTACCAGACTCCGGGGATCAGGCGGTACCGCACCCGCTCCGCGTATTCCTGGTACCCGGCAAGCTCCTTTCTCAGCGTCCTGTCCTCGAGCGCGGTACGCACCAACATCAGCGCCAGCAGGACAGCCGCCGGGATGAAACCCCAGAGCGAGCCGAGTGCCACCGCCAGTCCGATCATCAGGATGTACCAACCCACGTACCCGGGGTGCCTCACGTAGCGGTACGGGCCGCCGGTGACGACGTAGTGACCCCGTTCACTCTGGATGCGGACCATGCTGGCGAAGAACTTGTTCTCCGCCATCGCCCACAGGAAGATGAGGTCGCCCAGCACCAGCATTCCCAGCGCGCCCACCTGGATCCACGGCGCGAACGGCGGTGACCACCCGAAACGCTGGTCGAGCCCGCCCAGCAACACCACGGCCAACGCAAAGGGAACCATAGAGCCTGCCACCAACCTGTCCCACTTCCGGGTTCCCTTTCCCCCACGCATGCGCTCGCGGATAACCTCGGGGTTCTTCACCAACAGGACCGCCATATTGATGCAGACCAGTACTAGCATCACGGCGATCAGCGCCCACCCCATCGTCCAGTCCCAGCGGCCAGCCGGGAGGAAAAGCATCAGCGCCAACAGGGGAAAGGACAGGGTGATCCGGAGGACCGCCTCAATGGTAAGGGCTTTCCTGCCCGGATGATCGTCGTTCATCGGCTGAGCCCAGTCGGAGAGAATCCTCTTCCCATAAGCCGCCGCCTTACCCCACGCCATTCCCAGGGGCCGGCAGCGGGGCTGCGAGTGCAGTTTAGTGCCTGAGGTAGCTTAGTGGGAGGGTCGGGCAGTTGCTGTAGGGAAGGCCTCGCTCATCAAGTTGAGCGTACGGCTTCACGCATCCTCGAACAGTTCTTCGATTAAAGGGTGAACGTCTACGAACTTCACGCCGTCACCCTTTAGACGCCTCAGCATTCCGATGGCCTGGGGACCGACGAAGCAGACGTCGGTGAAATCGAGGACGATCGCTCGCCCCTCTGCGCGATATCTCGCACACTCATCCTCGAGAACGGAAGCCCAGGCACCGATGATCTGGCCATCGACTTTCAACCTAACGAGCGTCGCATCCTCAAAGATTTTCGTAATCCAGATCCCCAAAGTTCCTCTCGCGCGCCGCTCCGGCGCCGCTGACGGTCAGCGGCCGGAACTATCCTCCGACTCCGGGCGACCGTCATCCTCGACGATGATCACACCGCGCATGAACGCGTGAAGTGTGCAGTAGTAGGAATATTCGCCAGGGTCCGTCAGCCGCATGGTGTATGTCTCGCCGGGACCGATGAGCGGCGAACTCCACTCGCCGTCGTCACCAGCGGTTGTATGCGCCACATGATCGCGGTTCACCCAGCGCACCGACGAACCGGCCGCTACGCGGATCGTGTCGCGAGCGAAGCGCATCTCACGCATTTCCACTTCGACCACGCGGGCCGGTGCGGCCTCCTGCTCGGCGGCTCGCTCCTGTCTGCCGCCTCGCTCGAAGATCCGGCCCCAGCGAGCGAATCCGCTGAACGGGACCGTGAACTCGAAGCCCCACACCAGGCCGCCACCGCCGAGTTCGGTGCCTTCGAACGACGCCTCTTGTAGGGTAGTCGCCGTGGAATTGCTCACCTGCAGCGAGAAAGTGTGCGGCGTGAAGGGTATGCCGATATGGATGCCGGCGCTCCAGGCCGCGGTGGTGTCAGGACCCAGAAGGAAGCCGCCGAAATCACCACCCAACGCCAGGTAGTCGGTGAGCCTCAGCAAGACGCCGCCCGACAGCGCTACACCTTCCTGCCCCGTATGCAGCGCGTCGCTGAAACCTCGAACCGCGCCCAGCAGCTCGATCCGGCCCACAGATGCCTGGCCCGCCAGCTCGCCGTCGAAACTCTCAGCCTGGGTGTTATAGCCGCCCAGTACAGAAAGCGACCACATGTCGCGACGCAGCGGCGCCACCTTAACGTACGGGAACCACTCGTTCTGACGCGTCCCGTTGATGATCGCCGGCGACGTCACGTACTGGACCCCGACCATCGCCGGCGACCATAGTCCTAGGCTCAACGTGAAAGTCGGCGAGTTGTCGAGCACCCCGTCGTCGAAGAGATCGATGACGTCCGCATCGTCACCAAACACCCGGAACCGGTGATTGAATTGAAAATGGAGGTTCCACGGTGACGTCACCCATGTCCCCTCCATGTTCGGAGTCCGGTGGGTCAGCGGCTGCGATAACGCTGCTGAAGGACCCAGAAGCAAATAGCCCAATGACAGCAGCACCGCCCCCGATAACTTCATCCCGCTCATCGCTAAGCTCCGACCGCGACCTGTAGCTCCTCCCTAGGCTGTATGTATCCCATCTCGACGGCGTAGTCGTGTAGCTGACGCTGCATTATCTGACGAGCCCGGAAGAGCCGCGACTTGACAGTGCCCAGCGGCAGATCCAAGACTTTCGCAACTTCCTCGTAGCTCAAGCCCTCCACATCACTCAGCAGCAACGTCGCACGGTACACATCCGGCAGGTTCGCGATGCAGTCCAGCACTTCGTCGTCGATCAAGCCATGCAGCAGACGTGACTCCGGGTCTTTGCCTTCCATAGGCTCGACAAACGTGATCTCCTCCACCTCGCTCAGATCGACCGCCTGATCTTTCCGCCGGTTACGACGGTAGTCGCTGATAAACACGTTGCGCAGGATCGTGAACAGCCAGGCCCGCGCGTTCGTCCCGCTACGGAATCTATGCCATGAGCGGAATGCTCTCAGCATCGTCTCCTGTACCAGGTCCTCGGCATGGACCGGGTCACCAGAAAGCATCGTCGCGAACCTGAACACCGCGTCCAGGTGAGGCAGCGCCTCGATCTCGAACGTGCTCGCTCTCGCGTCGGCAATCGCTGTCGGCGTCGCGTACATAGGGGCCACCCTTCAGGGCGATATCGGTTCGTCGCGAACCGGGTGATTGATCTCTCCCTCGAGTCCGAGGCACAGACCGGGATACCACCGGCGCCGCGCCTCACTTCTCAAACCCTAAGGAAGTTCCGGGCCAGGCGAGCGACTCGCCGGCCCAGCGCTATAAGATGTTGCTATGATGGGAATTACCAGAATCGCCGGTCCCCAGCCTCGGCGGGCCGGCGGCGGCCTGGCTCCAATATATTGGAGGGGCTACGCTATTTTGGAGTCAGCTTCACCGCTGGCGCTCGATCCCCAGCTTCTTCATCCGAGCTTCCAGCGTGGTGGGCTTGAGGCCGAGGAAGGCGGCGGCGCCGGCGTCGCCTCTGACGCGCCAGCCGGTGGCCTCGAGTACCCGGTTGATGTGGTCGCGCTCCACCTCTTCCAGGGTGCGGATTCGCGAGGGTCCGGCGGTAGCCGAGCCGCTGAGCCAGTCGCCGAGCTCGAGCTCGGTGCCGGTGGTGAGGATCACGGCGCGCTCGATCACGTTCTCGAGTTCCCTGACATTGCCGGGCCAGTCGTAGGCCATGAGAGCGTTCATAGCCGCCTGGGGGATCGACTCGATGTTCTTACCAAGCTTGACGCTGTACTTCATGACGAGGTGCTTGACCAGCAACGGGATGTCCTTCTTGCGCTCGCGGAGAGCCGGCACACCGATAGGGAAGACGTTGAGGCGGTAGAAGAGATCGGAGCGGAAGAGTCCCTCGTCGATGGCATCTGACAGCTCGCGGTTGGTGGCGGCGATCACCCGGACGTCGACCTTTCTGGTTTGCGAGTCGCCGAGCCTCTCGAACTCACCTTCCTGGAGTACCCTAAGCAACTTGTTCTGCAGATCGAGCGGTATATCGCCTATTTCATCGAGGAAGATTGTACCACCGTGCGCCAACTCGAAGCGACCGATCTTTCGGCTCGTCGCTCCCGTGAACGCTCCTTTCTCGTGGCCGAACAGCTCGCTCTCGATCAGCCCAGCCGGCAGGGCGGCACAGTTGACCCTGACCAGGACCTTGTCTTTGCGCGGGCTGGCGGCGTGGATGGCCCGCGCGACGAGTTCTTTCCCCGTGCCGGTTTCGCCGGTGATTAGAACCGTCGAATCTGTGGCTGCCACCTTCTCGATCGCTTCGTAGACCGACTTCATCGGCGGGGCGGTGCCGACGATCTCACCATAGCCATGGGTCGTCTCCAACTCCTGCTGCAGGTACACCATCTCCTCATGTAGCCGCTGCAGCTCGGCTTCCGAGCGCATACGGTCATTGATGTCGCGCAGGATGATGGCATAGAGTCGCTGCTCGCCAACCTCCACCAGCGACACGGTCGCCTCCACCGGGACGCGCTCGCCGTCCGCCCGCACCGCGCTCAGCCCCTCGGGCGCCCACAGGTAGCAGTAGCGGCTCTCCGCCCGCTGGACCGACCTCACACACTGATCGAGTGCGGCCCTCGAGTCGGCGCACAAGAATTCACGAAACGACCTGCCGAGAATCTCTGCGGCCGTACATTTGAAAACCCGCTCCGCAGCCTGGTTCAACATGCTGATGCGAAGCTCGGAATCGACGATGACGATGGCATCCATCGCCGACCTGAAGATGGCCGCGAACCGTTCCTCGCTGGCGCGCAGCGCTTCTTCCACTTGCTTACGCTCCGTGATATCGCGAGCGACCGCGATCCACGCTCTTTGACCACCCTCGTCAAGAACGCCGATCCGTACCTCCACCGGGAAGCTCGAGCCATCCTTGCGTACATGACGGCCTTCAGTTGCTAGCTCTTCGTCCGGGCCGATCTGCTCGAGCAATTCGCCCACCTGATCGGGCGTGCGGTCTGCGAACTCGGCCACACCCATGCCAATCAGCTCAGCTCGCGTATAGCCCAGACTGTCACAGGCCCGCTGATTGACATCCAGCACACGCCATTCAGGATCGATCACGAAAAATGCGTCGGCCGCGTGCTCGACCAGCGTCCGAAAACGAGCCTCGCTCCTCTTCAGCTCTTCCAGCTTGCGGTATTCGCCTTCCACCCCGTTTGGCGCTGTGGTCACTTCTCCTCGCCGTTCTGGCCTCTGCTCTCGGGCCATCATAGTCTGCCTCTAGGATTCCCCCCGCAGGACCCAGCCGGACCCACTACGATCCAGGATCGCCGGGCTGAAGCCCGACGGGTCCGCTCCCACACCATGTGTGAAGCTCATCAATAACATATAGTCGTGGCTCTCCGGTCCCTCACTATAGAACGGCTCCCAGCCCGGCTTCCAGCGCCGGCGCCGCTCTTCCAGGTCATCGACCAGACGAGCCGAGCCGATCAGGGTCACGTAGCCCATTCCTGACACATCGTAGTGGGCGAGCGTCGCCCGCCCGTCCTCACGTAGTTGGCTCACCTTCCGCGACCCCGAGTTCGTCCCCATCCACAGCGCGCCGCTGCCATCGTCTCTCTGGCAGCCTCCAGAACACGCTCCTCCGACAGCTCGACTCCCTGCGCCCAGCACGGCAGCCCCGGCAACCGCAATCCGCATCGCCCTCGCCTCCTCTAGTGGTCGACCCCAGAAGATATCCCGGCGGCCAGGCGTGTGGAACGGGGCCGATCTGAGCGGTCCGGGTCAACGGCGCATCGAACTGTAAGTAAACTTACGCCCTAGCCGCCCCCGCGGCCTCCGAACCCGCAAGTCCTTGTAATTCAGGCATCAAGACCTAACTTACTACGATCCCCCTTTGCCGTGCCCTAACGTGGACAGTCGAGGAGGCCAATGGGAGATCAGGGCCACGGTAGTTGGCGCCGCGCTTTCAACAAGTACATAGGCCTGGTCACCGCCATCATCGGCATGGCCATCGTGCTGAGCAGCTTCCTATTCTTGCAGAACCTGTTCGCCTGGTATGCGACGATCATGATCGGGCTGCTGATCGTCCTGGCGGGTTTCCTCTACGGAGCGCACCCGTTCCTGACCAGTGAGCGCCGTTATTTCGCACTGCGCGGGGAGGTCGATCGCTTCATCGACCTCGTCCGCCGACTCAACGCGGCAGCGGTTGAGGAGAGCGCTGGCGCCGATTTCGAGCTGGTAAAAGCCGAGATGCTGAAATCGGTCGAACGGATGGCCGAACTGGCCGGCCAAGAAGGCGAAGGCGCACAGGCCGGCATGTAGGCCACGGCGCTCCTCGGAAAGCCAGACCAAGCGACACCTTCCTCAGCTGCGACGGCCCCATTAGCCCGCCGCCACGTTGGCTAACGCGGAGAGTCAAATATGGAGGCCCCTGAGCAGATCCGCCGACAGCGTTTCACTTCACTCTTCGTACTAGCACAACAAGCCCGGCAGACGTTCGAGCGCTTTCCGCTCGCCATTCTGTCGGCGATTATTGCCGCTCTGGCGGTTCATTTCATCATCGAGGAATTCGAAGCCGACGGGGTGACGCAATCCATCTGGCCGGTCATCATGACGGCGATCCTCGGCATCCCCTTCTTCTACGCCCTGCGTGTTCTGGCGGAGGCTCGCGGATGGCCCCGGAGGCTTCATCTGGGTATCACGCTCGCCGGGTTGATCCTGCTGGTGGTCTATTATCTGGCCCTGCCTACCCCGGTCAAAGGCGCCGACGTCGTATCCTACCTCCTGCTGCTCGCCACCGTACTGCTGTCGACATCGTTTTTGCCGTTCCTTGGCGTAACCGGGGAAGAGAACGGCTTTTGGCAGTACAACAGAGTGATGTTTCTCAGGCTCGCCACCGCGGTGCTCTATGCCGGGGTCCTTTATGTCGGCCTGGCACTCGCGCTGGCCGCCTGCGATGCGTTGCTCGGCTTCGACATAGCGGGCAGAAGGTACGCGCAGCTCTGGTGGTGGATAGTCCTGGTCTACAGCACCTGGTTCTTCATGGCGGGCATCCCGCGGGATATCCGGGGTCTTGAGCGAGTCAGCGACTACCCGGCCGCGCTCCGTATCTTCACCCAGTACGTGCTCATCCCGCTGGTCGTTGTGTACATGGTGATCCTATACGCGTACATGGCGAAGATCATCGTCCAGTGGGATCTGCCCAAAGGCTGGGTGGGCTATCCGGTGATCGGCGTCTCGCTGGCCGGGATGCTCGCACTGCTGCTCGTGCATCCGATCCGCAACAAGCCGGAAAGCAAGTGGGTCGTCCCGTACGCGAAGTTCTTCTACTGGGCGTTTTACCCTCTGATCGTATTGATCTCCGTCGCCATAGCCACCCGCATCTCCGACTACGGCGTAACCGAAAACCGCTACTTGGTAGTATTGGCGACGGCCTGGCTGCTGGGTATCGCTATCTACTTCAGTTTCCGACGCAAGACGGACATCAGAATTATACCGATCTCGCTATGCTTCGTGTCGGCGCTCGCCGCATTCGGGCCCTGGGGGGCGACCGCCTTTGCGCGGCGAAGCCAGTTGGATCGTTTGCGCGAGATGTTGATCGCCGATGAGGTGATGATCGACGGCGGTCTCGAGCGGACGGTCAAACCTCTACCCTTCGAGCGCGAGAAGGAGATCAGCAACGTAGTCGAGTACATTATCGACTTCCACGGCGCGGACCGTATCCGCGACTGGTACGCCGAACCGAGTCGACTCCCCGATGGGCTGACGCCACAGGTCGCCACTCGAGAGATGGGGGTCGAATACGTCAGCCGTTGGCAACGGGAGCCCGAGGGCTACTCGGTCGGCGCCCCGGCGCCCAACCCGGTCGCGGTCACCGACTTCGACTACGTATATCAGCTCGAACGCCACGCTTCCGATACAACCCGCATTTCCGCGATGCTCGACAGTATAACAGAGCTATCGTTAGAGGGGGCGAGCCTGCAGCTGGCCGGCGCCGGAGATCCCGCGACCGCCTTGAGCATCGATCTCACCTCGATGCTTATCGAACTGCGCACCAAAGAGGAGCAGGGAGCGTCGTACGGCCGGGAGGAGACAAGGCTCGAGACCGAGAACGAGTACTATCGTCTCGTCACGTACCTCACCTACGCCGCGGGAGGCGGCGAAGCTGACTCGATAACTGTTGAGCGCCTGTCAGCGACGATCCTGGTCAGGGTGAAGTAGCGGCGGCGGCCGCCGGCCCTGCGGCCAGGTCGCCTCGCGCCTGCCCCCGGGCAAGCACTTCCTGCTGGCGTCCCAGCCAGTACCCGACGGCGAGCCAGACCCCACAGATCGGCACGGCGAGGAATGCCAGGGCCGACATGCCGACGCCCAGCCACAGCATCCCGCCGTAGAACCAGGCGCCCACCTGATCGCCGCCCCGGTAGACGAAGGTGTCGATGATGTTCTTCGCTTTGTATTTCTCCTCCCGGGTCACCACCGTGTAGAGGACCTCACGCGTCGGCCGCGCCACCGCGTAGTTGCCGGCGCGCCGCAACGTCTGGAACACGACCAGCACGCCGAGGAACGGCCACAGTCCTAGGCCGGTGAACCCCAGCACACATATCGCGGGCAGAATCGCAAGCGTCAGCGCGACGCCAAGCCACTTGATGAATCGCCCCGTGAGGAAGGCCTGCGTGAAGAGCGCCAGAACGTTCACCGCCAGGTCGATCTTAGCGAAGAACGCCGTGCGCACGGCTCGATCGGTTATCGTGTCCTCTACGATCGCCGTCTGCTGGAAGTAGAGGAACGTCGCGATGATCGTGTAGAGCAGCATGTAGCCGCAGATGCCCAGCAGGTACGGCGACCGGACGACCTGGACGAAACCCGCCAACACTCCGCCCCCAATCGGCTCTTCGGCCGCCTTGGTCGAGTAACCGCGTCCCGGCTCGGCCTCGGGCAGACCGCCTACCCGGATCCCCGACTCCTCCGGCGATGAACGACCGTCGGCCGCCGATCGCCTCGAGAGTGCGTGAACACAGCGAACCGCAATCTCGAGGAAGGACACCGAGATGAGGATCAGGTAGACCGGCCCGATAAGCTCGACCAGGGAAGCTGTCGTAGCGGCGCCGACGACCGCCCCCAGCGTCCCACCCATCGCCATGAACCCGAACATCCGCTTACCCTGCTCGTTGCGAAATACGTCGGCCATGAACGCCCAGAAGACCGAGACCACGAACAGGTTGAATACGCTGACCCACCAGTAGAAGCTGCGACCTATCCAGATGTTCGCGCTCTCGGGCGCCCACTTTAGCAGCGCGAAGAAGATCAGGAGGTTCGCCGCGAAGAAGCGGTAGGTGAGCGAAACGAACCGCTTGCGAGGGAGCCTCGACACCAGCGCGGCGAACGGCGGGTGCGCCAACAGCATCAGGATCAGCGTACCGGTGAACAGGAACGGTAGAGTCCGCACCCCACTGAAGACCGCCACCTCGTCACGGATCGGCCGCAAGATGTAGTAGCTGGCGAGAACGAAGAAGTAGTAGGCGCACGACAGAAGCAGAGCGCCTACCTCCTCGGGCTTTACATCCACCGCCCGTTGTAGCAGCCGGGTCAGCGCGTTAGGCCGATTGTCTCTCAATCCAGTGCGCCCACTAGTAGGTGACCTCCGTTTCACGGTGGTCAGTGGTCGGTGATCGGTTTTTAGCAACGGCGCAGGCGCAATTCAGAACGACCGACCACCGACTACTGACCACCGACTACCGACTACCGGCTTCCCGCGCGTGCCACGCGGCGAGAACCTCGACCTCACGCTCGGGTGCAAGCCCCGCCCGCGGCTGCGCCCTTCGCTCCTCCGGCAAGGTCTTCCACCAATCGATGGTGTCCTTAGCCGTCACCGCCAGCGGACGGTACTTGAGACCCGCGGCTACGGCGCGCGAGTTGTCGAAGGCGCTGAACCCCTCCATGCCGTCACGCGGCGGGATCCACGCCGTCATATGTCCCCACGGCATCACTTCGTGCTCGGCAAGAAAATCGGCGTTCACCCAGGTGAAGGAGATATCGTTGCTGACGACGGCCCGTATGCCGTAGAGCAACTCGGCCATGCTGAGCGGCGACAGTGGACCGACGGCGCTATAGGTGCCGAGAGCGCGCTGCTCCAGCAGATGGATCTCGAACTCGGCCAGGTCGCGGGCATCTATGTACTGGGTCGGATCCGCGGGCTCACCCGGCGCCATGACCTCGCCGCCGCGATCGATCCGTACCGGCCAGTAGGTCCAGCGGTCGGAGTAGTCGCCGGGACCGACGATGAGGTGCGGCCGAACGACGATGGCGCCGTCGGGGAACGCGTCGCGCGTCTCCTGCTCGCATAACGCCTTGAGCGCCCCGTACGTCTCGCCGGTGACCTCCTCGATCGTCGGATCGTCGATCGTCGCCACCGGATCGTCCTCGGTGATCCCGATCTTGCTGTTGTCGGCATGCACGGAAAGCGACGATACGAACAGATAGACATCTGCCGAGTCTTTGAGCAGCTCCGTCGTTTGCCTGACCCAGCGGGGGATCGAGGCCGAGTTGTCGATCACCACATCCCACTCGCGACCCTTCAGCGCCTCGATATCGTTGTCCCGGTCGCCGATCAGTCGCTCGGTCTGCGCGATGAGCTCCTGGTGCACCGTCGGCTCAGTCCGCCCACGGTTGAAGATCGTCACCTCGTGTCCGCGAGCCCGTGCGTAATGGATCAGATGCGGCCCGCTAATGCCCGTACCGCCGAGGATGAGGATGCGCAGCGACTTCTCCGCCTGCGGCACCTGCGGCTCCTGCGCCTGCGCCTCAGCCAGCATCCCGAGGCCGACGGCGCCGCCGGCGGCCGCCGTCACCTGCAGGAACTCCCTTCTCGTCGTACTCATTCGGGCCCCCCTGTTCGGACAGTCCTTCACTCTCCGTCTCCCTCGCCATCGCCATCCCCATCGCCATCGACCCCCTCCTAGGATGACGATGACGATGGCGATGGCGCTGGCGATGGCGAAAAGTCCAGGCAAACTAGCGCGCAGCACGAGCCGTGGCCAGGCGGCCAACGGTGGTTTAGGCATTGCGGCTCGGCCACTTGCAGCTAACCTTGTCACGTCCAAACAGATGCCAGAAACAGGAGGATCCCGTGCAGCGACTTGCCGTTCTTTACCTTCCGCTCGTATTAGCGCTTCCAGGACTCGCCGCCGCCCAGGACCCGAGGGTGGACGCGGCGGTCGAGCGCCACGCCGCCGAGATCATCGAGCTTCGCCATCATTTCCACCAGTACCCGGAACTCGGCAACCGGGAGTTCGAGACGGCGCGCATCGTGGCCGCGCACCTCGAGAAGCTCGGCTTCGATGAGATCCGAACCGGCGTCGCACACACCGGCGTCGTGGGGATCCTAAAGGGCGGACAGCCGGGGCCGGTCGTCGCCGTGCGCGCCGACATGGACGCCCTACCGGTGACCGAGGATACGCCCTACCCCTTCAAGTCGACCGTGCGCACTACTTATCTGGGGAAAGAGGTCGGAGTGAGCCACGCCTGCGGCCACGATGTCCACACCGCCGTGCAGCTGGGCGTTGCCTCGGTCCTAGCCTCGTTACGCGATGAACTGCCGGGCAACGTCATGTTCATCTTCCAACCAGCCGAAGAAGGGCCACCACCCGGCGAGCAGGGCGGCGCCCCTCTCATGGTTGCGGAGGGAGTGCTCGAAAACCCCCGGCCCTCGGCGATCTTCGCCCTGCACACCAACCCCGGCCTCGAGGTCGGCCAGGTTGGCTACACCTCCGGCCCGATCTACGCCTCATCGGACCACTTCGCCATCACGATCCGCGGCCAGCAGTCGCACGGGGCGGCGCCCCACCTCAGCGTCGACCCCATCGTCATGGCCTCGCAGGCGGTGATCGCTTTCCAGACGATCCGCTCCCGCAACCTCTCGCCGCTCGAACCCAGCGTCCTTTCGGTCGGCATCTTCAGGAGCGGTGAGCGCTTCAACATCATACCCGCCGAGGTATACATGGAGGGCACCGTCCGCGCTTACAACCCCGAGGTGCGAGACGCTATCGAGCGCCGCATGGACGAGATACTCGCCGGTATCACCCAGGCCGGCGGCGGCTCCTACCTGTTCTCCTACTCGCGCGGCGCGCCACCGACCATCAACGACGCCGAGCTGGCCGAAAGCGCAGCCAGCACCATGGCGAGCGTCCTCGGGCGCGAGAACGTTCACCTACTCGAACCCTTCATGGCCGCCGAGGACTTCGCCTACTTCGCCAACATAGTCCCAGGCTTCTACCTCACGCTCGGGACCACCAAACCGGGAACCACCTCCGGCTGGAACCACACCCCCAACTTCATGGCTGACGACGCGTCGGTGCCCGTCGGCATGCGGGTCATGTCCAACCTGCTGCTCGACTATCTCGAAGCCCACAGCGCCGCTCCCCAGCGCTAGCCGCACCTGGAGCCCCCACCTCCGAGCCGGCACAAGCGTGCCCAATTCCGAGATAGCTGCACGTCCAAGCGCTGTCCTCGCGCTCGCCCCGCCTCCCTTCATATTCCTGCGACAGGCTTGAAGTAGCGGTGTAGCGGTTATGGGATGGACTCTCGTTGCACGGTGAGCAGCGAAGCCTCCCCCAGATCGGCGGCCTCCGATTCCAACTCCACGAAATCCGACTCGGGCATGTGGAGCGTCCACCAGTCCTTGGCTCGCTTGGCTCCCCACTTCGAATCGAGGCCACAGGCCAACAGTTGCTCGTCGAGCTCGGCGGCGCTCTGCGGTCGGGCCGCCGGATCCTTCTCCAGACAGGAGAGGACGAGTTGCTCCAACGGCTCGGGTATCTCCAGCTCGGTACGCTGCGAGGGTGGGACCGGCTGCTCCTGAACGTGCGCGAGGACGGTCGCCAACGAACCGTCGGCCTCGAAAACGCGCTGACCGGTGAGCAGCCAGTACGCCACGCAACCGACGCCGTAGATGTCCGCTCGGCCATCTATCTCGCGTTTACCCGTCGCCATCTCCGGCGCCATGAACGCCGGTGTGCCGGTGGCGATCCCCTCGGCGGTAAGCTCCGTCGCGCCCGGCTCGTCGACGTTGAATGACTTCACCAGTCCAAAGTCGAGCACCTTCACGACATCGCAGTCGAGACCAACGCGGCAAACGTAGATGTTCGCCGGCTTCACGTCGCGGTGGACCATCCCGCTCTCGTGCGCTTCGCCCAACGAGCGGCACACCTGGCGCAGCAAGTGGACCGCACGTTCCGGTATGACGGGACCGAACTTCCTGACAAAACCGTCCAGGTTCATCCCGTTGAGCAATTCCATCACATAGTAGAAGGAGCCATCTTCGGTGATCCCGAAGTCGTACAGCTGAATGGTATTGAACGACCCGAGCGCCGCCGTAGCGCGAGCCTCGCGCTCGAAGCGGCGTAGCACGGTGAGCCTCGTAGCATCATCGTTGCCCAGTGCCTCCGGCCGGATCAGCTTAATAGCTGCCGGCCGCGCGAGCATGCGGTGCTGAGCCAGCCAGACTTCGCCCATCCCTCCTTGGCCCAACGGCTTCACCAGGTGGTAGCTGCCGATCTCGCGCGCCTTCCTCAAGCGATGCCCGAACCGATACACGATCCCCGCGATGATAATCGCGATGCCGGCGCAGATGTAGGTCGTGAACCCGAAGTAGAAGACGAAGAAGGCCATCGGCGCGTCGGGGCTCGTGGCGCCCATGGCCTTGGAAAGCAGAACCGTCAGCAGCCCGGTCGAGGCGGCGGCGAAAGCGGCGAGTGCCGTCTTGCCCATCGTGTTGGGCGCCAGCAACGGAAAGCAGATGATCCAGACGCACTCCCAAGGAATGCCAAAGTAATCCTGAAGCGCTACGCCGGCGTCCCACTCGGAGTAGACGCCCCAGAATTGAGACATCGAGATCCCAAAGGCCCCCACGACCTCGAAGACGAGCCCCAGATCGAGCAGCAGATCCGGCCTGATCTTCCCGTACCGCGACAGTAGGAAGACCGCGAGTCCCAGAGCGATCGAGATCGCCGATACCGACAACTGGAAACCGCGATCCCACAGCTCGTGCTCCGGCATGAACGCCGTCTCGACTCGCACAAGGTGCGGGGCGATGGATGCCAGGAAGAATGTGCCGGCGTAGATCAGCGCCGCCCAGCCCAGCCGCTTCGACGCCTCCTGCAGCAGATCGGGTGGCAGCCCGCTCAGCGAGGCGCTGGCTATGCTCGGCGTCGGTGTCTCCGCCGCCTTCTCGAGGAACCTCGATCTCATCTCGTTCCGCCCGGTATCCTTTCCCTTGCTCGACCGCCCCAATCTCTCGAAATCCGGCGAGGATGTAAACGCTGCGAACCGCCCCACCGCCGGCCTTGCGAGGGCACCGCCCGCCGCTCCATGCTTAGGGCCTCAAGCCCGAACTCCCAGTACACTGTGACCTCTACAGACGAGGCGGCCATGGAACGCAGAGACTTCTTGCGGAGTGGATTAGCACTAGGAGCAGGGATCGGAGCGGCCAGCATCGGCGGAGTCGGAGTGCTCCCGGAGCCGGCCCTGGCGTTCCCCGCCCCTTCTGACGGGCCACTCGAGCTGAACTCGAACGAGAACCCGCTGGGCCTGGCGCCCGACGCGCGGCGCGCCGTGATCGACGGGATAGCCAGGGCGAACCGCTATCCCGGCGAGCGGGCGGAGCTGGCAGGAGAGCTGGCGGCGATCAACGGCGTGAAGGAGGAGAACATCGTCCTGGGCTGCGGCTCCACCGAGGTCCTACAGATGGCGGTGCAAGCGCTCTCTACACCGGACGCCCGCCTGATCCTAGCCGAGCCGACCTACGAAGACGTGCCCTGGTACTGCCGGCCGTTCACCTACACGCTGGAGAAGGTGCCGCTGGACGCGCGCTTCGCCCACGACCTCGAGCGAATGAAGGAACGCGCCGCAGCCGCGCCCGGTCGCGTCGTGGTCTACGTCTGCAATCCGAACAACCCGACGGGCACGCTCACGCCCAGCGCCGAGGTCGACGCCTGGATCGAGACGGCCTCTGAGAACACCCACTTCCTGGTCGACGAGGCGTACTACGAGTACTGCGAGGATCCGGGCTACTGGACCAGCATCAAGTGGATCGCCGAGCGCCGCAACGTCATCGTTACGCGCAGCTTCTCGAAGATCTACGCGATGGCCGGTATGCGCCTGGGCTACGGGATTGCCCACCCCGAGACCGCCGACCTGCTGCGCAGCTACATCGGCAGGAACAACGCCAACCACCTCGCCCTCGTGGCAGCGCTCGCCTCGCTACGCGATTCCCAGCTGATCGAGCGGAGCCGCCGCGCCAACGCCGAGGGCAAGCGCATCCTCCACGAATGCCTCGACGAGCTCGGCCTCGAATATCTGCCCAGCCACACGAACTTCGTCTTGCACCGGATCAGCGGAGATCTGCGGACCTACCGCGAGCGGATGCGCGAGCGCGATGTCCTCGTGGGTCGGCCGTTCCCGCCGATGCTCGAGTACAACCGACTGTCGATCGGGTCGGTGGAAGAGATGCAGCGCTTCACAGAAGTGCTCAAAGATTTTCGCGCAAACGGGTGGGTGTGATAGGGGAACTGCTTCGACATTGAACAGCCGGCATTCGACGACCGATTCTCGAGTGGCGGAAGCAACCGGCGACTCCCCACGCCCGACGTTCAACGTTCGACGTTACCCCATCGCCCGATGTTGGATGCTGGACGTGGAATATTGGATCTCGATCTTTGAAGAACAGCCGGAAAATCGGCTGTTGGCTGTCGGCTGTTGAATGTCCAAGTTCACAGATCAATGGTTGATGACTGCCACGACCGGAAAATGGTCCGACGGATAACGCCCATCTACTGACGTCCGCACGATCGCCGCCGACTCCACCTTCCACATTCCCGAGACCAGGACCGCATCAATCTTCGGCCCCGTCGTCCGGCCTTCAAATCCATTGAAGGTTCCGACCGAGACCGCCTCGGGGTAAACCACACGGAAGCTGTCGCGTAACCTCGTGTCCGACTCCGCTTTCCCCGCGCCCAGCAGGAAGAGCAGCGCCGGATTCTCCTCGCCGGCGTTGAAGTCGCCGGTCACGATCACCGGATCGCCGTGTAAGCGCGCGCCGATGCGGGCGACCAACAGGGCGGCGCTGCGCTCCCGTGATTCCTGTGACTGGTGATCGAAGTGCACGTTGAAGACGTAAAAGGCGCGGCCCGAGCCTTTCTCCACCAGCCGCGCCCAGCTGCAGATCCGTGGCAGGTTCGCGCCCCAGCCGATAGAGCCCGCAGTTCTTGGCTCGTCCGAGAACCAGAAGGTGCCGCTCTCCGATACCTCGAAGCGGTCCGTCTTATATAGGATCGCCGCGTACTCGCCGGCTTCCCGGCCGTCGTCGCGGCCGACGCCCAATTCGCCGTAGCCCCGCACCGCCGCTCCGATCTCGTCGAGCTGAAACCGCAACGCCTCCTGCACCCCCAATACATGCGGATCGTGCTCGCGGATCACATCGAACACGAGCTCGCGCCGCTGCGGCCAACTATTCTCCCCGTCGTTCGCCGTACCATAACGGACGTTGAAGCTCATGACGGTGAGCCGCTGAACTTTGTGATGCGGTCCGTAGGTAATGACGAAAGCGACCAGAATAACGGCGACCGCGCGCCACCACATCCGCCTCTCCATCGCCATCGCCATCGCCGTCGCTATCCCCATCGCTATCGTTATCGTTGTCGCAATCGTGACCGCCACCGCTACCGTCAGCGCTCACACTCCACGATCACCGTTCCTATCTCATACGGGCTCACCGACACCCGCACCAACCTCCCGTCGACTACGAGCGAATCCCCGCGATCCTCCAGCAGGTTCGCCCGCCACGCCCCACCGACCTCGCAGGCGACCACTACGCGAGCCTCGGCCGGCTGCCCATGCCATTCCACCAACCTAAGCACCCAGGCATCGGAATCCTCCGCCCGCTTCAGCCAGACGAGCTCGACGTTCTCAGGCTCGGCGGCGGCGAAAGAAACTTCGCTTCCCAGTTCGCCCCGATGCTCCGGCTCGGGACCGGCGACGAGCCGCACGTTGTACTCGGCGGCGCGACGAACAGTGCCGGCGGAGCGCCAATCGCCGGCGTGCGGATAGACGGCGAAACGGAAACGGTGCATCCCCCGGTCGGCCAGCGAGTCGGGCCAGACCGGCGAGCGGAGTAGCGACAGTCGAAGGACGTTGCCCTTGTAGTCCCAACCGTACTTGCTGTCGTTCAGGATGCTAACGCCGTAGCCGGCGGCGGAGACATCCGCCCAACGATGGCCGGGCACCTCGAACTTGGCACGCTCCGCTTTGGTCCGCGGGTTTCCCGTCCGGCCGATGGTCCCGTACGGTATCTCGTACGTCGCCGAGTCCGCATCGACAGCAAGCTCGAACGCCACCTTCAATAGCTTGCGATGCTCGTACCAGTCCACCTCGTTGTGGACGTCCAGGTACCGCGAGCCGCGCGCCAGCACCAGCGTTTGCCGGAAGGTCGACTCGCCCCAACGACGCTCGATCTCGATGCGTGCTTCGCGCTCGTCGGCAGCGACCTCGACACGCCGCACGTCCTGAACGTCCCAGCGGTCGCCCCAGATGACTATGTTCCAGGCGTCCCACTGGCCCGGCCGGTCGTCGAAGACCTGCAGCACGTTTGCTCGCCCGCCCGGCGCCAGCGCCTCATGCTCGTTCGCCTTGTCGTACAGTCGCACGACCTCGCCCGTGAGCGTGTCGACCTCGACCCGCAGGTAGGCGTTCTCGATCCAATTCGCGCCGGCCTTCGGCTCTGCCAGCCTTCGGTCCTCCCGCGACATTGCTTCGCGTGGCAGGTGCACGACCAGCGCGCCGAACGCCGGCACACCGCTCACCGTGATGACCGTGCTATCACCGGCCTCCTCGCGGAGCGTGACCGAGCCGCTGCGTTCCCAGCCCAGCGGATTGAAGACGACGACCGCCTGGCCGCGCCCGCGCGTGTCCATCCGCGCCCGCAGGTCGTCGAAGCCGGCCGACGTCAGCGGCTCGATAATCGACCAAGCGCTATCGTAGAAGAGCTCGGCGTCGTCGTAGACCTCACGGATGCTCGAGCCCGGCAGTATGTCGTGGAACTGGTTGAACAGCACCAGGCGCCACGCCTCCTCCAGTCGCTCGCGCGGGTACGACGTCGTCGCGACTGTCGCTAGTGCTTCTGCCGTCTGCAGCATGGCTTCGCTACGGCGGTTGCGTAACTTGGCGAGCCCCTGTGTAGTGTACGTCCCGCGATGGTACTCGAGATACAACTCATCATCCCAAACGGGGAAGCCGGCACCGCTCTCGGCCCCACGAACCGTCTCCAGCGCCGCCAACGGCCGGTCGTAGACCATCGCCGGGAAGGTCGGCACGCGCCGCAGGTCCTCGGCCCGCTCCAGCATCTCGATCGTCGGACCGCCCCCATGATCACCGACCCCGTACAACACCAGCTGATGGTTGATCCCGGTACGCTCCCGGTCCTCAACCCGCTGTGCCGCCAGCCGTCCCGCGTCGAGGTTGTGGGTGTAGCCGTACGGGTTGTAGGTGAGGACCCGCGTACCATCGAGGCCTTCCCAGTGGAAGGCGTTGTAGGCGAACTCGGTGGAATCGTTCCAGCGGATCTTCTGTGTGACGAAGTACTCGAGACCCGCGCCCTGCAGAATCTGCGGGATCGTCCACGGGTAGCCGAAGCAATCGGGCGTCCAAGCTACCTTCGAGCGACGGCCGAAGCGCTGCTCGAAGTAGCGCTGACCGTAAAGTCCCTCACGTACCAACGACTCGCCCGACGGCACGTTGAGATCCGACTCGACCCACCAGCCGCCCACCGGCACCCAGCGGCCGCGCTCCACCGCCGCGCTCAGCGAGTCGGACAGACCCGGCTCCAGCCGGTCCAGCATGTCGTAGTACGCCGCTCCACTCCCGCTGAAGATGTAACCGGGAAAGATCTCGGCCAGCTTGAGCGAGGTACGCCAGGTCTCCCGGATCACGTCGCGCGTCTCGCTCCACGGCCACAGCCACGCCGCATCGATGTGCGAGTTGCCGATGAGATGCAGCGTGTCGCGTCGGATCTCCGCCGCCAGTGGCGCATACGCCTCGCGATAGCGCCGCAGTAGATCCCGGTAGGCCGCGGCGCTCGGCGCGCCACGGGCGCGAAGCCATTCGACGGGATCGGGCCGCTCGATCTCGGGCGCGCGACCGATCAGCGTCTTCGCGTACTCGTAGCCGTCGGCGAACTCGACATAACCGATCTCGCGCACTCGCACGACCGGCATCATCCAGAGCGGCCGTCCGGGCTCCGGCACGATCTCAATGCGCAGCGCTTCACCGGCACTGCACGGCGCGCACAGCTCCACGTCCCCGCCGCGCCACTCCGCATGGTGCTCGTTCACCCGGTACTCCGCGCTCGAGCCGAGCCCGCGCGTCGCCAGGTCGAGGCTCAGGCCGTCGAACGCGGCCGGGATGACCAACTCGGCCGTGAGACGCACTGGGCCCCCGCCCGCCGAATCGATGACCAACCCGTCGATGGCGATGCGGCCGCCCACCAGACGCAGCAGCTGGTCCGCGTTCACGAACACTTCGGCACGGTCCGAGCCGCCGCTCCAACGGGTCGCCGCAACGAACGGCGCCTCGCCGATGCCGGCCCTTCGCAGCGCCTCGAGCCCCAACGACAGCTCGATCTCCGCCGGCTCGCCCGGAGCGACCTCGGCGAAGCCGCCGCGCTCCAGCGTCCGACCGCCCTGCTCCAACTCGAGACTCACATCGGCGAAGGGCTCCGCCCCCCAGGCAGCGATGGGCAGACGGACCGTCGCAACCAGCTCGCCGCCGCGCCAGCTCAGACCGCCCCGCAGGAAGATCGGCCCCACGGTGACCGTCGCCCTTGGGTGGTTGTGGGCAACCAGGCCCGGCGGCTTCACCGTGGAGAGCTCGAGTCCGGCACCCGGAGACAGGCGCGCCAGCAGGCCGAAGCCGCCACCTCGATTCAGCGGCTTTAGCAAGAGGCTGTTCCAGCCTTCTGCCAGTCGCACGGTCAGCGAGTCGCTGCCCGTGCCCAGCCCCCTTGCCATCTCGTTCACCCAGACGCGCTGTCCGTTCACGTGGATCACCAGATCGTCGTCGCTGTCCGCCACCAGCAGCAGCGTGCGATCTTCCGGCGCGAACACGTAGACGTGACCGTAGGCCGCGCTCCACTCGGTCGCCTGACCGGCGAAGACCTCGTTCAGGTTCAGCCGGCCGAACGGGTCGGTCTCGGCCTCGACCCAACCCTCGTCCCCCAGGGTCGGCATAGACGACCGTTCGCCGCCCAGCTGATCCGTCAGCACACGCTCTTCGCCTCGGCCCGACGGGATCGGGCCGTGCACCAACCACTTGGTTATGACGAGATCCTGAGACCGCAGCGGACTGGCAAACGCGAGAAGCAGGCCCAGCAGAACCGAGGAGCTACGCATCGCCCCACCTTTTCTTTGCAGGATGCATCGAAGAGATAACTGCTCACCCCCGAGGAGAGGTCACGCCGCGCAATCTACCGCCCCCACCCTCCGCGACAATCCCCGCGCTGGGCAACGGGCCACACAGTTGACCCGGGAGCCTAGCAGACTATATAATCATACCTGGTAATACTACGTATGAGGATATCTGATGGCCCTCTCACGGATCTCAATCACCATCCCCCGAGACCTGGTGGCCGAGGCCGACCTGCTGGCCCGCGAGCTCGATCGCTCCCGCAGCTGGGTCGTCGCCGAGGCGGTGCGCCGGTACCTGGAGCGCGGGCCGGACCACAGGAAGACCGAGCCAACCGTTCGCGAGGTGGCGCCCCAGCCGGGTTACGGACTAGGACCTGACGAATACCGCCGCGCCCAGCTGGAGGCGGATCTCCGCCTGACAGCCGAGGAAAGGGTCAGAGAGGCCGAAAGTACGGCGGCCCTGAGCGAGCTCGGCCGGCGCGAGTCGGCCCGGCAACGCCTACTCGTCTTCGAAACCTATGAGGACTACCTAGCCTGGCAGCGCTGGGCCGACATCGCGCCGCCATGACGGGACCCGAGACCCGCCTCGCCAGAGTCTGCGCGGCGCTCAACCGCCAGGGCGCCGCCTACGTGGTCTTCGGCGCCTCGGCCCTCCAGCTCTGGGGCAGCGCCCGGGCGACCCGCGACATCGACATTCTGATAAAGTCCACTTTCGAGAACGCACGGCGCGTCCTGGCGGCGCTAGCCGAACTGGGCTTGGGGTTGGCCGGCGAGTGGCTGGCGGAGGAGGTCGCGTCGAAGCCCGTGACGGTGCTGGGGGACACGCCGCGAGTCGACATCCTCACCGTGGCGTGGACCGTTCGCTACGACGAGGCCGCGCCCGCCGCCGCCCTCTTCGAGATAGAGGGCGTGGAGATCCCAGCCGCTTCCATCGATCACCTGATCGCGTCGAAGCGGACCGGCCGACTCCAGGACGCGGCCGACATCGAGATACTGGAACAGATCAAGAGACTGCGACGGGCGTGATCCTGGCTGCCCTACCCTCACAAGCTACAAGGCGTAGCGCTCGATCAGCTTCTTCTCTTCCCCGACGACCTGAGCCTCGAGCTCTACGTACGGCTCGAGTCCGCTCCCCGACAGTTTCTTGCGGAAGAGCTCATCGAGCTGGAAAACGCCGGCCGAGTTCGACATCTCGATGATCACTCGGACCGCCTTCTTCTCACCCGGCTCCAGTCGGACCGCTTCGATCGCCGCGGCGGACACAGAATGTATGCTCATCCCGCCCGCCTCGAACGGAATGCGCGAGCGCCCCTTCGCTATGTCTAGCGCATCGGCGATGCGCACGATCCCGGCCTCCAGCGTCAGCGGCTTGCCGCCGGAACGGTGCGCGATGATCGCGTGGAGCACCTCCGAACGCACGATCGTCGCTTCCGCCACGGGGTAGAGAGCCTCGAGCAGCGCCTTGAGCTTCGACTGGGCGACGAACAGCGAGAAGCTCTCGTGGTCGGCCCGCTGGATCGACATGCCCACGTCGTGGAACAGCGCCGCCAGCGCCACGACCACCTCGGCATCTTCCTTGGACATGCCGTAGTCCTTTACCACCGAGGGCTCCACTCCGTGGTCCATCAGCAGGCGCAGCATACGGACCGCCAGGTTCGTCACGATCTTCACATGCACCGGCCCGTGATCCGTCATATTCAGCCGGTCGATGGCCGTGACGTTCTCGGCGACCCACAGCGCGTACAGCTCGTCGTCCGCATTTACCTGTTCGACCAGCCGCCCCAGCTTCTCGTTCTTCCGGGCCGGTAACACCATCTCGATCCGGTTGGCGAATCGTTCCTCCACGGTCCGGCCGGGTCCACCCGATCCGTGCCCACCTTCTTCTGCACCCTTCATACGGCTCTCTCCAGCTCGCGGTCGCTGCTCTCGCTCCGTCGCTCCATGCTGGACTTCTCAGATCGCTGGCGCAACCCTGGTGCCCGGCACCGCACCCGCCTAACGTGCAGGGCAGCGCCACACCCATCATGAGGCGAAGCGGCAGGATTCGGATGCCCGACCAGAGCGGACGAGTCGCCGGGATATACAGGGAGCGGAGCGAGCGCTTCGCCCGGGCTCGAGACGTCTACGCCCAGCGCTCGCGCAGGGTGGCGCACGCCCGCTTGGTCGCCTTTTTCGGCATCGCCCTGCCACTCGCCCTGGTTCCGTTCGGTCGAGACACACCGCCGGTTCTTATCGGCATCGCCCTGCTCTTCCTTGTCGGGTTCGTTGTACTGGTCATCTACGACAACGGACTGAAGCGCCGGGTTAGCCGGTTCGATGAACTCGTCAAAATCAACGACGAGGGACGCAGCCGGCTGGCGCGCGACTGGGAAGCGCTGCCGAGTTCTGACGAGCTTCCACCCGATCCCGAACATCCGTTCGCCGAAGATCTGGACCTCTTCGGCCACGCATCGCTGTTCAGCCTGCTGGAAACCGTGGCCACGCCGCTGGGACGGAATGTCCTGCGGCGCCGGCTCCTCGAGCCGGCCGGCCGCGGGACGATACTCGAGCGTCAAGCGGCGGTAGCACAGCTGGCGCCGCTCATCGACATCAGGCAGGAGATCACAGCTACCGGCCGGACGATCCCGAGCGCCGACGCCGCCGCACTGGAGGGCTTTCTTACCTGGGCGGAAGGCGACCCGTGGCTTCGGCCCAGGCCTCATCTCGCCTGGACCGCCCGCCTGCTCTCGCTGGCGCCGTCGCTGCTCATCATCCTCAACGTAGCCGGGATCGTCTCTTGGCAGGCTTGGGTCACGGCGCTGATCGTGAACGTCGCCTTCACGTTCACGGCCGGCACGGGCGTTCACCGCACCTTCGCCCGTGCCTTCGCCCGTGAGAACGAGTTCCAGGGTTACGCCCGGCTGCTAGCTGCCGTCGCGCAGTCACGTTTCAGCTGCGCGGCGCTCACATACATCCAGGCAGAGCTCTCCCAGGGACCTGGCACGGCGCAACGTCAGATGAAGCGGCTCCATCGCCTGCTCGCACTGGCCGAAGTGCGCTACTCGATGACTTACATGTTCATTCAGGCGCTCACCCTATGGGACTTCCATGTTCTCTGGCGTCTGGAGCGTTGGCAATTGACCGCGGGCCGCCACGCACGCCGCTGGCTCGAGGCGCTGGCTGAATTCGATGCGCTGGCCGCGTTGGGCGGTCTGTGCTACGAGAACCCCGACTGGGCGTTCCCGGAGATAGCAGAGGCCCAGACTCCGACGCTGGAGGCGACCGGGCTGGGCCACCCGCTGCTCCCCGACGCCGTGCGGGTCGTCAACGATGTGAAGGTCGGACCGCCCGGCACCTTCCTGTTCGTCACAGGTTCCAACATGTCGGGTAAAAGCACGCTTTTGCGAGCGATCGGAACGAACACCGTGCTGGCGCGAGCCGGTGCCCCGGTCTGCGCCTCAGCGATGCGCCTTCCGCCGCTCATCCTCGAGACCAGCATGCGGGTACACGACTCGCTGCAGCAAGGGCTCTCGCATTTCATGGCGGAACTCACACGACTGAAGGGGGTCGTCGAAGCGGCGCGCCGTGTGCGCCGTGATGGGGACGGGACGCTGCTCTACCTGCTCGACGACGTCCTGCAGGGCACCAACACGGCGGAACGGCGCATCGCGGCCCGCAAGATCATCAACCACCTGCTAGCCGAGGGCGCGATCGGCGGCGTTACATCCCATGATCTGGCCCTGGCCGATACCGAGGAACTCTCGGCTGCCTGTGATCCCGTTCACTTCACCGAGCAGGTCCAGGAAGGCCCCGATGGACCTAGAATCTCGTTCGACTACAGGCTGCGCCCGGGGGTCGCGACTTCGAAGAACGCACTCAAACTCCTACAGATCGTCGGCCTCGACGAGCCACTTGCCAAAGACGAGTCGGCCGAAGAATCTGTTTAGCTCACTACCCGGTTTCTTGCATCCTCGGAGGCACACGATGCTCGCTTTGATCGACCCCTTACTGATACCGATTGTCGCCATCACCTGCGCAGTTGGCATCCCCGCAGTCGCACTGGCGGCGCATCTGGTCCTCCGGCCGATGGTCCGCGACATTACCAAGGCGATCAGCGCCGGCAAGACACAGGCGAACGAAGACGTCGAGCGACGTCTCGCCAGGCTCGAGGACGCCTACGAGCACCTCGATCAGAACGTCATGCGACTGGTAGAAGCGGAGGAGTTTCGGCGTCAGCTGGAGAGAGGGAAGGAGGAAGGCTACGACCGTCGACCCTAACCACGGTTTGTCCTGCACCAGCCGACTGCGTTCATCCGACCGGGGTGCCGTCTAATTAGCCAAAAATTGAATCAACCGGCGAGCTGTCTCGCGCCCGTCGTAGACGCAGTCGGGGATGCCGATGCCGCGGAAACCGGCACCGGTGACCTCTAGGCCCGGGTGCTCCGCCAGGGCGGCGTCGACCTCGCCGATCAAGCTCGCGTGGCCCACATCGTACTGCGGGCCCGAGTCCTTCCAGCGATAGACACGAGTGAAGAGAGGCTGCGCGGTGATCCCGGCGATGTCGCGGAGCTCTTCCCGGCAGATCCGAACCAGCCCGTCGTCGTCCGCCCGCATCTCCTCGCCGGTCCGGTCGCCTCCGATGAAGCAGCGCGCCAGAAACCCGTCACCCGGAGAGCGGTGCGCGAACTTGTTGGTGATCCAGGTGGCGCCGTTGATACGTCGCCCCTCGCACGCCGGCACCAGGAAGCCGAAGCCCCGCGGGCGCCCGCCCAGATCGCTCGCTCGGTAGGCGAAGAAGACGGTCGCCGAGCTGACGTAGCGGATCGCCTTCAGCTTGTCGGCCGGGCCCGGCGCCAGATCGCCCAGCAGCCGCGCCGTGGTCCAGGCGGGCGTTGCCAGGATGAGACCCGCGTAGCCGTTGTGCCGCCCGGCGTGCGTCTCCAGCGAGTAGCCCGAGTCGGTCTTCACTACCGCGGTCGCGGGAGTGCTCAAATGGATCTGCGTGCCGCCCAAGCGCTCGACGATCG
Organism: uncultured Gemmatimonadota bacterium; assembly: GCA_964345885.1. Classification (GTDB taxonomy): domain Bacteria; phylum Gemmatimonadota; class Gemmatimonadetes; order Palauibacterales; family KS3-K002. Next base: position 114,077 of record CAYFSW010000069.1, read on the forward strand.
CCTCGACCATCCGTCCCAGCCCACCGCGCAGCGAGCAGAAGATCGGCAGCGTCCGCGTCCCCGAACGGGCGCTCTGCGGGGCCCGCAAAAGCGACAGCAGGATGCTGCGCCGCTTCGCCACCATCTGGGGAAAGCGTGGGAAGGTGCTGTAGATACTCAGCTTGTCCGGATCGCCCGAGTAGATACCCGCGATCAACGGATCGACGATGCGCTCGACGGCCTCGCGGCCCAAGCGACGCCCGAAGAAATCGGCCATCGACTCATCGTATTTCTGCACGCCGCGCGGCAACACGAGATCGGCGGCCATGCGCAGCTTCGCCGGCCACGAGACCACACCGCTCGCCATGTACGCTCTGATCTTCCGTACGGCGCTAGAGCCCGTGCCGTAGGGCAGTGAGCGCAGCCTGCCGCGCGAGTAGAGCGCGACACCGCGATGCTCGTCCTGGGTCGGGATGATCTCGTCCTCCAGACCGATCTCCCGACACAACTCCAGACCCCACGGCTTGAGCGTCAGCACCGCGTCGGGTCCGGCATCGAGCACGTAGTCATCAACGCGCTCGGTGAGGATCGCTCCGCCCAGCCGACCCGACGACTCGAAGAGATCGAGGGAGAGATTGAAGCCTCGCTCGCGGGCCTGCACCGCCAGCTCGTAACCCGCGGCGAGGCCGGCGATGCCGCCGCCGACGACGGCGACCCGTTTTACCTCGCCCTGCCTCTGCGCCATCCCGTCCCTTCCCGCTGCGTCAGCTGTAGGTCGGATAGGTGGGGGCCTGAAGCTCGCCTTCCGGAAGCGCGACGACGTCGGGATGCGAGCCATCCTCCGCTTTCCGGACGACTTCGGCCAGCGCCGCTATGTACTTCTCGCTCGTCCCCAGCGCCGCCGCCCGATAGAACGCCAGCCCACGAGCCCCCGCGTCCGCCCTGCCCTCGACGTCGAAATCGTAGAGCGTCTCCAGGTGCTCAGACACGAAGCCCACGGTACAGGCCATCACCGCCTTGTGCCCCTCCGCCGCCACCTCGTCCAACGACTCGGCCAGCGTCGGACCCAGCCACCTGTCCTTCGTTTCACCCTGGCTGGTGAAGGCGAACCGCCAACTCAGATCATCGAAGTGCTCCGCGACCAGCCGGCTCGTCTCCAGTAACTGCTCCCGGTAGGGATCGTTCTCCTTGAGGATCTTCTCCGGCAGGCTGTGAGCTGTGAAGACGACCGGCAGGCCCGCCCTGTGCTCTTCGGGCACACAGTCCATCGCCTCGCGCAGCTTCTCTTCCAGCGCATCGATGAACAGCGGCTCGTCGTGGTACGACTTGATGCAGAGAACATCGAGCGGCTGCTCCAGCCCTTCCAGCCCCTCGCTCACGTAGTTCAGGTACTGGGCGATGCTCATCGTCGAGTAGTGCGGCGCCAGCGTGATGGCTACGGCGCGTTCGATCCCGTCTTCCGCCATCTGCTTGACCGCTTCCGGGATGTACGGGTGCCAGTGCTTCATGCCCAGATAGCCGCGATAGCCGCCGTCCGACCAGTTTAGCCTCCGCTCCAGCGCTTTCATCTGGTCTACGGTCGTCTGGTAGAGCGGCGACGGCCCACCGATCAACCCGTAGCGCTCCTTCAGGTCTTCCACCGCTTCGTCGGACGGTTCGTGCCCACGCCGGATATGCGTGAGATAGGGACGCACGTCGTCCATCGTTTCCGGCGTCCCGTACGCCATGACCAACAGCCCTTTCAGTACTCTACTCGCCATCTCCTACCGGTTCCGATTTCGAATGTTCTACTGTTCAAATGATCTTCTTGATCAGCTTCCCGAATTCAACTTCCCACCGGCCTGACCGCCTAAACGCCATACCCGTGTACTACCTCAATCACCGCATCAACACTCCCCATCGGCGTCGGCGGCAGAATCCCGTGACCCAGGTTGAAGATGTATCCGTTCTTCGCGTCGGCGCGCTCGAGGATGCTCTGCACCCGCGCCACCAGCAGCTCCCGCGGCGCCATCAGCGTCACCGGATCGAGGTTACCCTGCACCGCGAAATCGGGGCCGATGATCTCCCGCGCCCGCTCGATCGGCAGCCGCCAATCGACGCCGATCACCTCGCCGCCCGCCTCCTTCATCGTCTCCAGCAGCGTAGCGGTGTTGGTGCCGAAGTGGATCCGCGGCACGCCGTACTCGGCCAGCCCTTCCAGCACCCAGGCCGAGTGCGGCAGTACGAACCTGCGGTAGTCCTCGGGCGACAGACTACCGACCCAAGAGTCGAACAACTGGACCGCCTGGGCGCCCGCCTCGATCTGCGCCGCTAGGTAGTCGCGCGTCACCTCAGAGATCGCCCGCATCAGCCCATTCCACGCCCGCGGGTGCTGATACATGAACGATTTCATGTGCAGGTAGTTCTTCGACGAGCCGCCCTCGATCATATAGCTGGCCAGCGTGAACGGCGCGCCGGCGAACCCGATGAGCGGCACCCGCCCCTCCAGCTGATCGCGCACCAGCTTGATCGCCTCCAGGACGTAGCCCAGCTCGACCGCTGGGTCGAACGCGCTCACCGCCGCGGCGTCCTCGGGGGTGCGGATCGGCCTCTCCACCACCGGTCCCTCGCTGGGGCTGAACTCGAAGCCCAAGCCCAGCCCCTCCAGCGGCAGCAGGATGTCGGCGAAGATGATCGCCGCGTCGAGGTCGTAGCGGTTGATTGGCTGCAGCGTGACCTCCGCCGCCAGCTCCGGCGTGCGGCACAGCTCCAGCATCGAGTGCTTCTTCCGCAACGCCCTGTATTCCGGCATGTAGCGGCCCGCCTGGCGCATCAGCCACAACGGGACCCGCTCCACCGGCTGCCGCCGGCAGGCCCTCAGGAATGGGTAATCTTCGGTCATTCGTTTTCTACTCGGGGCGCCCCCTGGGAGGCCGGGCGCTGCTTTCCCCTATTTCGGGCAACACAGGTGCCAGAAACGAAACGAGCACGCCAACGGTGTCAAGGGAGCTGCCGTTGCGATCGAGGGGTCCCTGTTGAGCTTCCTGCCAGCTCGCTCGCGCTGCGCCCCGGAATTATCTTGGGGTTTGCGGGGGGAGACAACATGAATCGGCACAAATCCCTGGCTTTGACGTTCGTCGTCGCAACGCTGTCTGCGGGTTGCGGCGACAGCACCGGGCCCTCACAGGAGCTCCTCGTGAGCGGCACGATTCAGGACAATACTCAGGCACCGATTCCAGGGGACGCTCGCGTGCTCGTGGTCTGGGTGGTATCCTCCGGACCAGCCGACTATACGTACGTGTTTGGTGAGGGATCGCTGGACCGGGACGCGGGCACGTTTCAGGTTCGTCTCGACCTACCACCACCTGCCGAGGCGCGCAATGCCGGTGTGCTTGGAGTGGGCGTCATTGTGGTGACGACCAACCAGTCCGTGGGGGAGGGCGACGACATCGCTACCCTACCGGAGACCGAGCTCATCGGAGCGGCTGGGCAGTACGGGGTTATCTATGTCACGACCCCCGAGCAGGCTGCTCAGAACCGCTATTGGGCCGCCGAGTTCCAAGCCGGTTACGGGGTGGGAGTAGGCGTAGAGGTGCCAGGCGATTTTGACAAGTTCGTCCCGGCGAGCCCCTCGAGTGTCGTGCTGACCATAGATGACTGGCAGAACATCGAATTCGTGAATTGGACCTAGGCCACCTTACCGACGCGCATCATCCAGCGAGGCCTTCCTCGTTGATCCCCGCCAACCGCAGCCCCATCTTGCAGTGGCGAGCTGGTAATCGCTCGCTATAGCCTATAGCCGAATCCCCGTCGTCATAGGCGTCATGTCGCAGCTAGCCCGAGCGTTCCGGGAACTCAAGCGGCGCCGCGTTTTCCGCGTGGCCACTGTATACGCCGCCGTCGCCTTCGTCATCTGGCAGGCGGCGGAGTTCGCTTTCCCCGCCTTGAGACTCCCCGATTGGGCCCCAACCCTGGTCGTCGTGCTGACCCTGCTCGGCTTCCCCATCGCGGTGGTGCTGGCCTGGGCGTTCGAGATCACGCCGGAGGGTGTGAAGCGGACCGAGCCCCTGGGCGAAGAGGCGACTGCCCCACAGGCACGGAGTTCAGCCATCGCCGTGACCGCTGGATCCGCGCTGCTGGTGGCTGTCGTCGCCGCCGCCTGGATACTCCTGTCCGAGGGAGCGCCCGAAGATGCCGGGTCGGCCGGCCGCGAGGGCAAGCTCATGGTCCTGCCCTTTGTGAACCTCGGGCCCCCGGAGGACGAGCACTTCGCCAGCGGCGTCACCGAAGCGATTACCACCCGACTGACCGGTTTGGACGGCATGGGGATCATCTCGCGCCAGACCGCTTACACGTACAAGCACAGCGACAAGACCATCCAGGAAATCGGAGCGGAGCTGGCGGAGGCGGGCGTAGCTCATGTCCTCGAGGGCACGTTCCAGCGCGAACATCCGAGCGACCCCAGCAGTCCGGTACGGGTGACCGTGCAGCTCGTCCGGGTCGCCGACGACCGACACCTGTGGGCAGACATCTACGACGAGGAGTGGGTCGAGGTTTTCCGCGTGCAGTCGGAGATCGCGGAGCGCGTCGCTCGGGAGCTCGACGTCACATTGCTCGAACCCGAACGGCGATCCTCGAGAGCCATACCGACCGACAATCTCGAAGCATACGAGTTTTACCTGCGCGGTAAGGAGGCGTGGGGCGAGTCCTTCTGGCCTAAGCGTCTTCTTTCGAGCGCGGAGTTGTTCGGCAGAGCGGTCGAGTTGGACCCCGAGTTCGCGCTGGCGCAGGCGGCCCTCTCGCAAGCACTGGTCCGCATCTACTTCCGGGGCCTGAGCGATGACCTCACACGGGCGGCGGCGGCCCTCGACGCGGCGGTGCGCCTGGAGCCGGGTCTGGTCGAGACCTGGATGGCGCAGGGCTTCTACGAGTACTACGGGACAGGGAACGCCGAGAAAGCCCTCGAGCAGTTCGATGCCGTGCTCAGGAGCCAGCCGAACAACTCCGACGCGCTGGGGATCAGCGGCGGGATCCTCAGGCGCCTGAGGGATTGGGACGAGGCGATCGCCAGGACGGAGAGGGCCGCGGAGCTCGACCCGCGCAACCAGGTCCGCGTCGGATCGCTCGCAACTGTCTACACACTAGTGCGCCGCTACCGCGAGGCGGGCCAGGTCTGGGATCGGATGATCGCCATAAACCCGTACAACCCGACCTTCTACATGATGAAGGCGAGGAACTACCTCGTTTGGGAGGGGGACCGCGAGCAGGCCCGTCGCGTGCTGGAGCAGGCATCCAACACGGTCGGCATCGACCCGGCGTGGATCATGTCGTTCTCCAGGCAGCTCATCAGGGTACTAGGGGAAGAGTACGCCGAGGCGCTGGACCGCCTAACCCTCAAGGAGCAGAGCGATACGATCTACTACTATTTAGCCAAGGCCGAACTAAGTGGCCGCACGGGTCGACCCCAGCTGGCCGCGGCCTACTACGACTCTGCACGAGCGGATCTGGAGGTAGCCGTCCGCAGAGGCGCTACGGCATTCGGCCGCCTCGGCGACGATCTCGCCCTGGCCTATGCCGGGCTGGGCCGCAAGGACGAGGCGGTTCGGACCATCGAGTCGGCGTTAGACATGGTGCCGATCTTTCTGGATACCGAAAGAGGTGTGGGTTTGGCTGACGATTTGGCGGAGATCTATGTCAGGGTAGGAGAGTACGACGCGGCGATCGACCAGCTGGAGTACCTGCTCTCCGTCCCTTCATGGATAACGATCCCGCTGCTGCGCGTCGATCCGCTCTACGATCCACTGCGCGATCATCCACGCTTCCAGGCGCTGCTGGAGAGCGAACGCTAGAGCGCTTCTCACTCTTACTGTTCCGGCCGCCCCGACCTGAGCGCTTCCGAGGCCGGGACCCCCTGATCGAGTAACTCGTAGTCGACCTCGGTGCCCCGGGCGCTATGTGGGATGAGGTAGACCACGAACATCACCAGCGCGGCGAGCGCCACAGCGGCGCGCGAGACCCACTCGTCCTTCCGCGCGCCCAGCCAGATCACGCCGCAGGCGGCGATCCAGACCAGCCACATGATCAGCACCTTGTTGTCGGTCAGGTCGTAGTCGAACGGCCAGCCGGTCCAGAAGGCGCCGAACGCATACTTCTGGGCGATGGGGCCGAGGATCATGCCGCCAATCGTCATGATGATGAGCGTCGTCCAGGCCAGCCGCCGCATCGGGAACGGCGAGATGGACGCCGCCAGCCCAGCACGCATCCCAACCAACAGCGCCAGGAACATCATCGCGATGTGCGGCGCCAGCGAGTACCAGGGCACCGGATCCTTGAAGCGGATGACCACGCTGCCCTCGGCCTCGCCCGGCACTCGGATCACACCGTCCGACGTCCGCACCGTCAGCAAGTACTCGAGCTTGCCGGCGGGCGGCTGGACCGGTAGCAGGCCCGCCAGCTCACCCTCATCGACCTGCAACGCTACCGACGTGAAGTCATCGTCGGTCCGGTAGCGCTTGTAGTGCAGGGCGCCGGGCACCCCAGGATCGGGGATCGCGACCCTGGCGTCGTCCGTCGTCAGCGTGTTCCGGATCAGGCGGTACTCGTAGCTCCCCCCCGCGACCTCGAACGTGCCGCGCGCCGGGTAGCTGGGGCCGGTGAACCGCTGGTAGCCAGCCGCGCTCACGGTGAGCACGAAGGCCAAGCCCCAGAGGAGTACCTCACGGGCTCGGCCGCTTCCCGTCTCGTTATGGCTGTTCATGATCGCCCCAAATCGGGCACGCTTGACGCCGGATCGCCGCCCCCCATCTTCCTCGACGAGCCATCATGGACACCGAGTTTAGCAGCACCCCACGGCGGCATCGCCGGACTCTCCCGGCCACGCTCACGGCGTGTGCCTGTCTACTATTTCATATCTCCTGCTCGACTGGCAACGATGGTGCCAGCGGGACGGGCTATCGCGGCTGGCTGATGCCCCGGCCCCAGGAGAAGGTCGACTTCACGCTGACCGACACCGAGGGCCAGCCGTACGATTTCCGGTCAGAGACGGAGGGCTACGTCACGCTACTCTTCTTCGGCTACACCTACTGTCCCGATGTCTGCCCGATCCACATGGCGAATATCGGGGCCGTGCTCGACGACTTTCCCTTCGAGGTGAGGAGTCAGATCAAGGTCGTCTTCGTCACCACCGATCCCGAGCGCGATACGCCGGAACGGCTGCGCCTCTGGCTCGACAACTTCGATACCTCCTTTATAGGCCTCCGCGGGGACCGCGATGAGGTCAACGAGATCCAGGTCGCCCTGGGGCTACCGGCTTCGGTGATCGAGGAAACCGAGGGCGGCGGCTACCTGGTCGGCCACTCGGCCCGCGTCCTCGCCTTCACCAAAGACAACCTCGCGCACGTCGCCTACCCCTTCGGGACGCGCCAGGCCGATTGGGCGCACGACCTCCCGAAGCTGGTGGACGAGCGCTGGGAGTGACGATGACGAACTCGAAACACAAGCTGAACAAGCAGGCGATCCTCGCCCTCGCCGTCACCACCGCCCTCGCCTGCACAGCGCGAGAGACCCCGGAGACCATCGACCTCGAGGTATCACAGGTCTTCGTCACCGAGCCCGTGACCGGTGAGCGGGCGGCGATGTACTTCTCGGTGACCAACAACGGCGACGTGGACGACGAGCTGTTGGCCGTCTCGACCACGGCCGCCGCGGTCGCCGAGATCCATCGTACCGAACACGAGGGCGGCACGATGAAGATGGTGCCGGTCGATGCGCTGACAGTGCCGGCCGGCGGCAGTGTAGATCTCGCACCCGGCGGCTACCACGTGATGCTCCTCCAACTCACCCAGAATCTGTTCCCCGACGATCGCTTCGATGTGACACTCCATTTCCGCCACGCAGGCGAAGTGGTGGCCCGCGCCCGCGTCATCCGCTACGAAGACGTGGAGGAACTAGTCGGGGGCGCGGCGCAGCGGGACCCGCATAACAGCGGGTAATACATGAGGCTCTGGTGCACCTCGTCCCAGGGGGTCGCCTGGGACTGGACCTGGCAGCCCTACGTCGGCGTCTGGTTCTTCATCCTTCTGATCGCCGTCGCCTACTGGCTGCACCTCCGTTGCCTCGAGCCATCAGCCTGGGAGAACTGCACGCAGCGACGGAGACGCATCGTCCTTTTCACCCTGGGACTCTTCTCGCTGTGGCTGGCCCTCGACTGGCCCATCGCACCGCTGGGCATGGGTTACCTGGCCAGCGTGCACATGGTGCAGTACATGCTGATCGCGCTCATCGCTCCGCCGCTGCTCCTCTTGGGTTTCCCCAGCGCCAGCTACGAGAAGTTAGGCGACAGCCCAAGCGCCCTGGCGTTCCTGCGCAACACGACGCAACCGCTCGTCGCGTTCTTCATCTTCAACGTCCTGATCACGGTGACCCACTGGCCGGCGCTGGTCGATCCTTTCATGAGCTCGCAGCTAGGTGCCTTCGCCCTGGACATGGCCTGGCTGGTCGCCGGGCTCGTCTTCTGGTGGCCACTCATCGCCACGGTGCCCGCCTGGTCGCGTTTCGTCCCGCTCTTCCAGCTCGCCTATCTCGGGCTCAACGGGATCATCATCCGGCCGCCTTTCTTCATCCTCCTGTTCAGCAAGTACCCGGCATACGCGACCTACGAGCTGGCGCCGCCGATCCCTGGCACATCGGCGCTCAGCGACCAGCAGCTCGCCGCGGGCATCATGAAGCTGGGCACGGCGCTGGTGATGGTGGTCGCGATGGCCTTCGTGTTCGGCGAGTGGGCGCGGTCGAGCAAGAGGTCGGCCGCTTGACACGGACCACCTGCAAGACGTAGAGTGTCACAGACAACTAGGAGCACAACGGCGGGCGGAACAACTCGGAAGCCGGTGAGAATCCGGCACGGCCCCGCCACTGTGTGAGGCCCGGCTGCAAGCCGGAAGAAGCCAGCCCACCATGCCACTGGGACTCGCGGGAGTCCTGGGAAGGCGGGCTCGGCTGCCTCGAGTCAGGAGACCTGTTCCGCCTCGCGCGCCACGGCACTCTTCCAGGGCAAGACGTGCGGGCTTTGTTTTTGCCAACGGTTCTTCACTCCGGCCGGCGACGGTCGAGGGTCCACTGCGCCACGCTCATCGCGCTCGCCACGGTCCTCACGCCATCGTTCGCATCCGCACAGTACCCCGGCGAGCTGAGTGGCCGGGTCACCGACGCCATCACCGGCGCACCGGTGGATAACGCGCTCGTCGAGGTGGTCGGAACCAGCCTCACCGCGCTCAGCGACGGACGCGGCCAGTTCCAGCTGCGCGGGCTAGAGCCGGGCAGGCATCCCGTCCGCTTCACGCGTATGGGCTACGAATCGCAGGTGCGCGAGATCGAGGTCCGCAACGGCGAAACGACCTGGCTCGTCGTACGTCTTGGCGCTCGTCCCATAGAGCTAGAGGAGGTGCGCGCGGCACCGAGCGCGGCGCAAGCTGCAGAAACCGCGCCCGGCGTCATCGCCATCGACCGCGCCGAGATCGAGGGCAGCGGCGAGCACACGGCCGCCGGCCTGCTCGAAGGGCGAGCCGGTCTCGTGGTCCAGCGCCGTGGACCCGTGGGACGGCAGACGGTGAGTATCCGGGGCAGCTCCGCCGACCAGGTGCTGGTGCTACTCGACGGCGCGCCGTTCGGCGACGCGCTGACCGGCGCCGCCGACCTCTCCACCGTCCCCACGTCACAGATCGAGTCGATCACCGTACTCAAGGGAAGTCAGTCGGCGCGCTTCGGCCCCGGTGCTGAGGCGGGTGTAGTCCTCATCGAAACACGACGCGACGCCGCGCCCCTCGCCGCCCGACTCGAGACGGGCTCGCTGGGAAGCTGGTCGGCCTCGGCTGAGACGAGCGGCGGCGACCCTCGCTTCGCCTGGTCGGCGGGCGGCTACGCGCGCACCCTAGACGGCGAGTTCGAGTACCAACGACCCGACGGTCTGGGCGGCGGTAGCGACACGCGTGACAACAACGACCTGTCGGAAGCGAACCTGTTCGCCGCTGCAACCGGGCACGCCGCCGGTGGCGACCTGCGGATCCGCGCCGGCTTCACCCGGCTGAACCGCGGGCTCCCCGGCCCCAGCTACCAGCCGACGCGCGACGCGCGCGAGGAGCTGACGCGCTGGAACGGCCAGGCCGGTTGGGAGCGTCTGATCGGGGGGTCCCGACTATCGGCCAGCCTCCACGGCGTCTTCCAGAGGGCACACTTCTCTGACCCGGAGCCACCGCTCGGCACACCGTACGACAGCCGGACCGACGCTCTCTCCCTCGGAGGGCGCTTCGTCGTAGAGACATCGCCCAGCGACCGTGTACGCTCGGCCTCCGTTGGACTCGAGCTTCGCGGGGGACGCTACAAGAGCGATGCGTTCGATGAGTCGACACCCGGCGGCCGGGTCGACCTGGGGCTGTTCGCCGGCGCCGCGTTCGCCGCTACACCAGACGGTAGCCCACAGCTCCGCGCCGCGCTGCGGCTCGACCGCGACGGGCTCGAGGACCTCTGGCGCCTGACTCACGAGCTCACGCTCACGGCGAGTGCCGGGTTCGCGACGTTCCACCTGCGGCACGCCAGCAGCTATAGCCCGCCGACCTTCGGCGACCAGTTCTTCCGGGAAGGCGTTTTGGTGAAGCCGAACCCGGAGCTGCGCGCCGAGCGGGTGCCAAGCGAACTCAGCCTCAGCGCAGCACTCGAGGGTCTCATCGGCAGCACCCGCGGTCGACTCGCCGTCGACGCTTACATCGCGGATGTGAAGGACATGATCATCTGGGCCCCCGACTTCCGCTTCGTCTGGAGCCCGCGAAACTTCGACGTGAAGCGGCGCGGCCTCGACGTGGAAGGGAGCATCGAGCTCGCGCCGCAGGGCCTGACCGTACGGGCCGCCTACAACTACGCCCGCGTCACCTACGACCGGCCCGAAGACGACACGGTACAGGTGATGTACCGACCCCGGTACAGCGGCAGCATCGGCGCCCGCTGGCTTACGGCGCGCTGGGAGATCGGCGCCGACGCGCGCTACATCGGTGAACGTTACCCGGTGCCCGCGCCGCTCAACGCGCTCGATCCATACTGGACCGTCGACCTGCGGCTACGTCGCAGCTTCGACGCCGGCAGCTGGCAGATAACACCCACACTGGCCGTCGACCGCCTGTTCGACAACGATGACTCGCTGATCTTCGGCTACCCCGAGCCCGGCCGCGTCGTCCGCTTCGAGCTCGCGGCCCGACCGCGCACCCCTACCAGAAAGGAATGACCCTCGTGCGACACACGCTCGCCATCGCCATCGCCATCCCCATCGCCATCGCCGGCTGCGACGATACGACAGGACTTGAACCGCTCACCGGCGTCGAGACCGCCGTCGTCCTCAACAGCATCGACCTCTCGATCACCGTCTTCCCCGTCGACGACCCCGACGCCGCCAGCGCCATCGGGCTAGCCGCGGCCGGCTCCCCGGTCAGCCTTGCAGCGCGCGGCAACAAGGTCGTCGTGCCGCTCGGGTTCTTTCCCGCCGCTGCCGTCGTCGACCTGACGACGGGCGACGTGAACATGATCCCGCTCCCCGACAATTCCGGCGCCACGGGCGTGGCGTTCCTGAACGATTCCATCGCGTACGTCGCCAACCCGAACCTGGGCACGGTAAGCGTGCTCAACGTCTCGGCGAGTACGGCGGGCGCCGAGATCGAGGTCGGCGTCTTTCCACAGGCGGTGGCGGTTTGGGGCGACACTGCCCTGGTGCTCAACGCCGAGCTCGGCCTCGACTTCCGCCCGGCCCGCCAGGGCGTCGTGTCGGCCATCGACGCGTCGTCCAACACGGTGGTCGGATCGATATTCCTCACAGGCTTCAATCCGGCGGCTGCCGCGTACGGGCCCGATGGGCTGCTCTATATCGTGAACTCCGGCGCCTTCGGCGACGGCAACGGTAGCCTCTCGGTGGTGAACCCGGCGACCCTAGACGAGGTCGAACATCATGCCGGCTTCGGCGAGTTTCCCGGCGACATCGCCTTCGACGACGCGGGTCACGCGTATGTCAGCTCGTTCGCTTACGGAATCGCCGTCTGGGACGCCGTCGGCGACAGCTTCATTAATCCGCCGGACGATCCGCTCGTCGCCGACGGTCACACCATCTCGAGCGGCGTCGGGATCGACTCGGACGGACGCCTCTACACGCTGATACCCGGCGACTGCATCGCGCCCAGCGTCGCGGTCCGTCTCGACGCCACCCTCGCCTTCGACCGCGAGATTGACGTCGGCGTCTGCCCCATCGCCGTCACCTTCACTCAAGTGGAAGAACAGTGAGATTACGAAGTCGCATTCTCCTGACGGTTCTACTGGTCGGCGCGACGGCCTGCAACGGCGAACGGGACACACAACCCTCGGCTTTGGCCGGCCGCGAGCTAGAGCAACCCGCGCAGCGGATCGTTTCCCTCATACCATCGGTCACCGAGATGATCCTGGCACTCGGTGCCGCCGATCGACTGGTCGCCCGCAGCGACTTCGATACCGATCCGGCGCTGGCGCACTTGCCGACGGTAGGCCAGGGGCTCACTCCCAGTCTCGAGCAGCTCACTATGCTACAGCCCGAGCTGGTGATCGCCTGGCCCGACAACGAGTCGCGCTCCGTTATCACTCGGCTAACCGACCTCGGCGTCACCGTCTACACACCACAGATCCAGACGCTCGCCGATATCGAGCGGACGACCCGCGAGTTGGGCGACATGCTGGGGCTCGAGATCGCCGCAGCGTCGCTCATCGCCATGATCGACGTGGAACTCGATGCGATCCGCCAGGCCGTCGCCGACCGCGGGCGGCCGACCGTGTTCTACGTCGTCTGGTACGCGCCGCCGACCACAACGGGAGCAGGCACCTACGTCCACGAGCTCATCGAGATCGCCGGCGGCCACAACATCTTCGACGACGCGCCCGGCCTCTGGCCCATGGTGAGCATCGAGGAGGTACTGAACCGTCAGCCGGACATCGTGCTCCTCTCACAAACGGAGGAGATCCACGTCGACATCGAGCAGCTACGCGCCGCGCCCGGCTGGCGTGAACTCCAGGCCGTCCGCGACGGGCGCGTGCTACAGATCGATGCCGACCTTTACAACCGGCCGGGACCGCGCGTCATCGATGCGGCTCGACAGCTCGCTCATCTACTGCACCCTGACGCTTTCCCCGACGGCCCCGACCAGTGACCGCGCGTAACTCGCTGCGCCTGCTTTCTCTGGCGACCCTCACCGCCGCGCTGCTGGTCGCGAGCATCGCCTTCGGCGCCGCCGACCTGCCGTTGCGGGCCGCGCTCGACGCGCTGGGCGGAGGCGGCGAGGATCCGGCGCGCACGATCGTTCTCAACCTGCGACTGCCACGCGCCGCGCTGGCCGTGCTCGTCGGCGGCTCGCTGGGGCTGGCCGGCGCTGTCTTCCAGGCACTGCTCCGTAACCCGCTGGCCGAGCCCTATGTCCTCGGCGTCTCCGGTGGCGCGGCGGTGGGCGCGGTCACCGCAGTCGTGCTCGGCTGGAACCTGTACGCGCCCTGGGCACTGCCCATCGCCGCACTCGTGGGCGCGCTGTTCGCCATCACGCTGGTCCTTCGCATTGCCGCCCGCGCCGCCCGCGGTTTCGACACGCGCGTACTGCTGCTCGCCGGCGTCGTGGTCGGCGCCTTCTTCCACGCCGTGATCCTGTTGCTCCTCACCTTCGCGTCGGCGGAAGCCTACCGTTCCACAGGGCTCTGGATGATGGGCAGCCTCGCCGCGGCCGATTGGTCCGCGGTCCTGCTGCTCGCGGCGTACCTCGCACCGGCGATAGCTGTGCTCCTCTTGATGGCCCGGCCGCTCAACCTGCTCGCCATGGGAGAAGAGACGGCGCTGTACCTAGGGACAAACGTCGAGCGAGTGAAGCTCGCGTCCTATCTTATAGCATCGCTACTCGTCGCCGCCGGTGTGGCGGTGAGCGGTGTCATCGGATTCGTCGGCCTCATCGTGCCCCACGCGATTCGGCTAATGTGGGGCAGCGACCATCAGCTGTTGCTGCCTGCCTCGGTCCTGCTGGGTGGCGGCTTCATGCTCGCCGCCGACACGGTGGCACGAACCGCGGCGGCACCGGCCGAGCTACCGGTCGGCGTGATCACCGCTTTGGTCGGTGTGCCGCTCTTCGTAGTGCTACTGACGCGGAGGGTCGTGTGAACGGGCCGCCGGTCTTCGATGTGCGCGGCCTGCGCTTCAGCTACGAGGGCGCAGCGCGACCGGCGCTCGATGAAGTCGATCTGCAGGTAGGCGCCGGCTCGCTCTACGCCATCATCGGACCCAACGGTTCCGGCAAATCGACCCTTCTGAAACTGCTGCTCGGTGCGCTGCAGCCGCAGGACGGGGCGGTCAGCTACGCCGGCCGACACGTCGCCGACTGGACCCGCCGGGCGCTCGCCCAACAGATCGGTGCGGTGCCGCAGGGCGAGGAGATGGCGTTCCCCATCACCGTCCGCGAGATGGTGGCGATGGGGCGCTACCCGTACCTCGGCGTTCTGGGCCGCCCCGGCCCCGAGGACCGCGAGGCGATCGACCAGGCCATGGAGCGCTGCGACGTGATCGAGCTAGCCGAGCGTCCGATCTCGAGGCTCTCGGGCGGCGAGCGCCAGCGCGCACTCATCGCCCGGGCGCTGGCCCAGCGGCCGGCCACACTCGTGCTCGACGAGCCCACCGTCTCGCTCGACATCCGTCACGAGATGACCATCTTCGAGTTGCTCGCCGAACTCACGCACCGCGACGGCGTCACCGTCGTCCTGGTGACCCACAACCTGAACCTCGCGGCCCGCTACGCCGATCGCCTACTGCTGCTCGACGCAGGGCAGCCCGCCGCGGAGGGCACGCCGGCGGATGTGCTGTCGCAGGAGATTATCGAGAAGGTCTACCAGTGGTCGGTCGTCGTCGCGCCGCACCCGGGGCCCGGCCGCGATGCGGGTGCGCCCCAGATCACACCGCTCACCCGGGAGAACTAGAGTAGGCTGCTGGAAAAAGACCGCTGTTGTCTGCTGGGAAGGTGCCGGGGTCGCCCGGAGCGTAACTCGCGAGCGAGCAAGCGAGGCGCCACGGCCTCCCTCGGTGCGCGCGAGCGGTGGAGCGAGGGGGACCCTGGCGCCGACCACGCTCCGAGAATCCCGTCTCTCAGCAGCCAGCTCTAGCTGTAGAACTCCCGGATCGTGGCGACGACGTAGCGCTGCTGCTCCTCGGTCAGCTCGGGATAGATGGGCAGCGCCAGCGACTCTTGCGATGCCACCTCGGCCTCGGGGAAGTCGCCTTCAGTGTAGCCCAGGTGAGACATGCTCCCCTGGAGATGTAGCGGGATCGGGTAGTAGACCTCGGTCCCGATCTTGCGCTCCGTCAGGAAGTCACGCAGCCAATCGCGCTTCGGCACGCGGATTACGAACTGATTATAGACGTGGCCGTCGACGTCGTCCGGGAGCCGAACGTGATCGAGCAGATCCAGCTCCTCGAACAGAGCCCGATACCTATCCGCGTTGGCGCGGCGGCCGGCAGACCATTCATCGAGGTACTTCAGCTTCACCCGCAGTACCGCAGCCTGTAGCGCGTCCAGTCGGAAGTTGCCTCCCACCACCCTGTGCTCGTACTTGGGCTTGCCGCCCTGCATCCGCAACACCCGCAGCAGCTCCGCCGTCTCCTCGTCGTCGGTGGTCACCATCCCGCCGTCGCCGAACCCGCCCAGGTTCTTGCTGGGGAAGAAGGAGAAACACCCCATGTGGCCCAGGGCTCCTGCCTTGCGGCCCACTTGGTCCGAGGCACTCAGCGCCTGCGCCGCATCCTCGATCACCGTCAGCTCGTGAGCGTCTGCCGCCGCGTTTATCGGTGCCATGTCGGCGCAACGCCCGTACAGGTGGACCGGCATGATCGCTTTAGTACGCGGTGTGATCTTCGCCGCCGCGGCCACGGGATCGAGGTTGAAGGTAACCGGATCGATATCGACGAAGACCGGACGCGCCCCCAGCCGCACGATCACCGCCGCCGACGCGAAGAACGAGTACGTCGACGTGATGACCTCGTCGCCGGGACCGACGCGCATCGCCATCAGCGCCGCCAACAGCGCATCGGTGCCCGACGACACGCCCACCGCGCAGCGCGTCCCACAGTACTCCGCTACTTCCGCCTCGAACTTGGCGACCTCCGGTCCCAGGATGAAGTGTTGAGCCTCACAAACCCGGTCGATCACTTCCCGAATCTCTTCTTTTATCGCTACGTACTGCGGCCTCAGATCGAGCAGTCGGACTTCCATCTCGCCTACCTCGTGTCCCCGGGTGAGAACGGCGACGGCTTACGCACGCCGTCGTACCAGAAGGCCCCGGGGAAGTCGGCCTCCTTTTCGCTTTTCTTCCCGCTCCAGCTCTCGATGTCGACCCTGAACACCGAGGTACGATTCAGCTCTTCCTGGTTCGCCGGCCGATAGTCCCGCTCCGGCAGCAGGTGCGGCGCATACTTGTCCATCAGGAGCTGCAGGCCGTGGGCCTTCTCTTCATCATCCTCAACGACCGAACACCGCCCAAAGACCGTTACCCCGGCGTACTCGACGCTAAACTCCGCCGCAATCTCGTTCGGCAACAGCCGCCCCATCTCCGACACGCTGAAGCAGACCCGGCCGTCGCGCTCCAGGTTCGACCGTGTCCGCCCCTCCCGCGCCGTGTGCAGGTAGATGGCGTGCGCACCCTCGTCGTAGACGTAGAGGTTCGTGTGGATGAACGGCTGCCCCTCGGCCACGGTCGCCAGAGCGCCCCAGGCACCCGAGTGCAGAAACGCCTCGATCCAGCCCTCGTCGGTCACCGCCTTGTCACGCCGCCGCACCTCGTTTATCGGCCGATCCTGTCCTGCGGCCATGCATAGCCCCTCCGGTAAGCGTCAGCGACTCCTATAAATAGGGCGGTTGCGCCCCCCCACAAGGGACCCGCCCCCAGCGGCGTTGTAAGGCAGCCCCCAGGCCACTAGCTTGATGGCAGCCCCGACCCTCTGCTCGAACCCGGAACACAACCCTGTTGGACCATACGGGGGTTGGACCGGTGAAGCCCTTCCTCGCCGAGCTGAAGCGGCGCAAGGTCGTTCGCGTGGCCATCGTCTATGTCGTCGTGGGCCTGGTGGTGGTCGAGGCGGCGAACAACCTGCTTCCCGCGCTCAATCTCCCCGACTGGACAGTCACCCTGGTCGTTGCCCTCACCATCCTCGGGTTTCCAGTCGCCGTCGCTCTCGCCTGGGCGTTCGACATCACGCCGGAGGGCGTGGTACGCACCCCGGCGCTGGAGGCGGACCAAGAAGAAGCGCCCTCGGCGGCCGTCGCCGTCAGACCGGCCCCAGAGCGCTCTGAAGATCTGAAATCCATCGCCGTCCTCCCCTTCGCCGACATGAGCCCCGATCACGATCAGGAATACTTCGGCGACGGCGTGGCGGAAGAGGTGCTCAACGTCATGACACGCATCCCGGACCTGCAGGTCGCAGCCAGGACCTCTTCGTTCTCCTTCAAAGACAAAGGCTGCACGGTCCAGGAGATCGCCCGGGAGCTCGGCGTGGCGACGGTGCTGGAAGGGAGCGTGCGCAAAGCAGGCGACCGCCTGCGGATCACCGCACAGCTCACCGAGGCCCCCAGCGGCTTCCACCTCTGGTCCGAGACATACGAACGAGAGCTCGAGGATATCTTCGCCATCCAGGACGAGATTGCCCGGGCCATCACGGACACCCTGCGGGTCACCTTACTGGGTGAGCAGGACGAGCCGCTGGTCAAAGTCGCGACCAAGGACCCCGGGGCCTACGACCTCTACCTGAAGGGCCGCCATTGCTGGGTCCGTCGCTACAAGGTTGGCCTTCAAACAGCTCTGCAGTACTTCCAGAAAGCAATCGAGAGGGACCCCGAGTACGCTCTTCCCTATACCGGTATCGCCGACGTCCACACGATCTTCGCGATCTACGGGCTTCTCGACCCCGCCGAAGCCCAAGGCGTAGCTGAGAAGGCGGCCGAGCGGGCGATGGCCCTCGATCCCGATCTGCCCGAAGCCCATTTCTCCAAGGCCCTGATCCGAAACAGCTTCCACTATGACTGGGAGAAGGGCGACGGATCACTCAAGCGAGCCGTCGAGCTCAATCCCGACTTCGCCGCGGCACACGCTTGGAGGGGCATAGCGCTTGTCGTTGTCGGTGTGCGAGTGGACGAGGGCTTCGAGTACGCTCGCCAAGCCTGCGCCCTCGACCCGCACTCGTCCTACATCTGGGGGCTCGCTGGCTTGGCCAACCTCTTGGGCGGGCGGTACGAAGAGGCGCTCGAGCACCTCGAACAGGCGCTCGAGCTGGAGCCGGAAGACATCCTTGCCCTGTGGGTCGCTGGAACCTGCTACAGCGCGGTAGGAAGGCACGCGGAGGCCATCGCCACCATGGAGAAGGCGGTCGCTCTCTCGCACAGGATGGCACATCTCGTCGGGCTACTCGGCGCCGCGTACGGGCGAGCGGGGATGATGACCGAGGCTCAGGCCATGCTCGAGGAACTGCGGGATCGCGCGGGCCGAGAGTACATCAGTCCAGCGGCCATGGCCTGGGCCTGCGCCAACATCGGACTACCGGAAGACGCGCTCCGCTATCTAGAGCAGGCTCTGGCCGATAGCAAACCCTCGCTCTGCTACACGATCCGCTTCCCCCTCTGGGACGCGATACTCTCCGACCCCAGGTACACCGCAGTTGTAACCGGCATCGGTTTCGAGCCATGGGATCTTTCCTCGCCGAGCTGAAACGCCGTCGCGTCTACCGCGTCGCGATCGTCTACGCGGCCGTCGCCTTCGTGATCTGGCAGGCGGCCGAGATCGCCTTCCCAGCGCTACGACTACCGGACTGGACGCTCACCCTCGTCGTCGTACTGACGATATTGGGCTTCCCCATCGCCCTGATCCTCGCCTGGGCGTTCGACATCACGCCGGAAGGGGTGAAGCGGACGGAACCCCTCGAGCCCGGCGAGGCCAAGGTCAGGCAACGCTGGCCCATGGTCGCGACGCTCGTGATAATCGCGCTCTTGATCGCCGGCGGCATCTTCTGGTGGATTCGTCCTCGCGTCCTGGGCCCCGTGAACCCCGACGCCCAGGTGACCGCCGTGCTCCCCTTCAACACGTCGGGGCCCGGCGTCGACCTGCTCGGCGAGGGGATGGTCGATCTCTTCTCGGCCAACCTCAACGACGTGGGCGGTATCCGGACCGTTGACCCCCGAACGGTGATGCACCGCTGGCACCAGCAGGCCGCCGACGGGAGGCTCGATCTGGAGGGAGCGCTTGCCCTGGGCCGCGACGTGAACGCGGGCTCCGTACTGCTGGGGAGCGTGGTCTCCACCGGCCCCGAGGTCCGCATGACCGCCGAGCTATACTCGGTCCGCGGCGACGAGCTGGCCCGTGCTCAGGTGGACGGCCCCGCCGACAGCGTCCTGGCGCTGGTGGACGGCCTGGGGATCGACTTGCTGAGAGAGATCTGGCTGGCGCGCGAGCCGATCCCGAACCTGCGGGTGAGCGCCATCACCACTACCTCTGTCGACGCGATCCGCGCCTACCTCGAGGGCATGCAACACTACCGCCGCTCCCGGTGGGATTCGGCGATCGCCGCCTTGCAGATTGCGGTCGAGGAGGACTCCACCTTCGCACTCGCCCACCACAAGCTCGCCAGTTCCTACGGCTGGAGCACGCGGCACGGTATGTATTCCCCGGGCACCTACCGCCACAGCGAGGCGGCCCTCCGCCACACCGACCGCCTGCCGACCCGGGAGCGGACGTTGATGGTCGGCACCTACCTGCACGAGCGGGGGCAACCGGCAGCGCTCGATACGTTTGAGGCTTATGTCGCGAGCTACCCCGACGACCCGGAAGGCCTGTTCCAACTGGCCGACGTGCGATTTCATGCGCAGCAGATCCACGGGTTCGATCTCGAGACGCTGTACTCGGGTTTCGAGCGCGTGCTGGAGCTTGATCCGTCGCTGACCCCCGCCACGTTCCACCTGTTGCAGTTGAGCCTGACTCACAACGACAGCTCCCGCTACTACCGGTACCTGGACGACTACAAGACCGGTATGGGCGACGAATCGCTCGTCGAGCTCTTGGCGCTCGCGACCGCAATTTGGACTCGACCCGATTCTCTACCGCCGGACTTCTCGACCATATGGGAAAGCAGCCACGCGGGGAGCCTGCCCTTCTGGATCGCCCAGGCGACCTACACGTCGGACGAGCTCGCGCCTGGCGATCTACTCGACTTCCTCGACTCCACCGCTCAGCCCCTGGCGATTCCAAGCGAGCTTGCCGAGTACGCGTTCGGGTGGAGATTCATGTGCCTTGCCGGTCTTGGACGGCTCGACGACGCTCGACCGTGGAGCGACAGTCTGGCAGCGATCGCGCCGAGCGGCTGGACGATCAACCTGATGCCCGTCTTTGCGGGGCTCGCTGACTCCTCCTACGCAGCCGAAGCGCTACGCCTGACCCTGAACCCTCGCCAGTTGCCCGGGATGAGGTCGATCTCTGCCTACTTCCGAATGCTCTATGCGCTGAGCCAGGGCGACGCGCTGACGGCCAGAGGGTGGGCGGATGAGGCGCTGGTCCCGGATACAGCGATCGCTGCGCATGAAATGCGTGGCCTCGTGTCGGCAGGGTTGGGCTGGGCCGACCTGATCGACGGCGATACGCTCTCCGGTTTGCAGAAACTCGATGAAGGGATCGAGAACGCCGGCTACGGCCGGCTCGCCATGCTCTCTGGGGCACCACTGCGCTTCGTCCGAGCCGCCACCCTCGCCGCCCGCCCGGAGACTCGCGACCGCGGGATCCGCCTGCTGCGCTACGGGCTGTTTGCCTGGGATGCGATCTACCTTCCCCTCAGCTACCTGGTGATCGGCCAGGCACTGGAACAGTCGGGCGACAGCGCCGGCGCCGTCCGCGCCTACTCCCGGTTCGTCCGCCTCTGGGAGAACGCCGACCCCGAGCTGCAGCCGCGGGTCGAGACGGCGCGGCGCGCCCTCGAGCGTTTGACAGCCGAAGGGGCCTCACCATGAGTGACGACCCTTCCGCTCTGCAGCGCTTCCTTTCCGAGCTCAGACGCCGCCGCGTCTACCGTGTCGCCGTCGTATACGCCATCGTCGCCTTCGTCATCTGGCAGGCGGCGGAGATCTCTTTCCCGGCTTTCGGTTTCCCAAACTGGACTCTCGCCTTCGTTATCGTCCTCACCTTCCTCGGCTTTCCTCTGGCTCTCGTGCTCGCCTGGGCGTTCGAGATCACTCCCGAGGGCGTGAAACGAACCGAGCCGCTGGCCGAAGGCGAGATTGGCCCCGAACCGGGCAACCGGGCGATAACGACAACCGCCATCATCGTTGTGGCGGTTCTGGCGGTTGCCGCCGCCTGGCTCGCCATTCGAGATGGTGGACCGACTTCATCCACCGACAGGAGGTCGATAGCGGTCCTGCCGTTCGTGAATCTCAGCGCGGATCCAGAGGACGAGTTGTTCAGCGACGGTGTCGCGGTCGAGATCATCAGTCGTCTATCGAAGATCGCTGACCTCGAGGTCAAATCGCGCACCTCGTCTTTCCAATACAAGAACAGCAACATGAGCCTCCGAGAAATCGGGGAGGCCCTGGGTGCGTCGGCTATTGTAGAGGGCGACCTTCGGCGCGTCGAAGGTCAGTGGCGCATTAGCGCACGGCTCATCGATGTCGAAACCGACGACCGCCTGTGGGCGGACCAGTACGAGGGCGAGTGGACGGACTACTTTGCCATTCAGAGCGACGTTGCGCAGCAGGTCGCAACGGCTCTGAGAGCGACGCTGACGGAGAATGAGCGAGAGCAGATCGAAGCCGCGCCGACCGAGAGCCAAGCGGCGTACGATCTCTACCTGCGTGGACGCTACTTCTGGAACCGCAGGAGCAAGGACGGCTTCTACAGAGCGATCGAGCACTTCGAGGGGGCGATCGCAGAAGATCCGGGCTATGCACAGGCCTACGCCGGTCTCGCCGACAGCTACGATCTGCTCGCCGTCTACTGGATGCTGCCGCCCAATGAGGCGGTGCCACTGGCGAGGGCGGCGGCGGAGAGGGCTCTCGAGCTCGACCCCAACCTGGCTGAAGCCCACACCTGCCTCGCCCACATCCACACGTGGTACGATTGGGACTGGCCCGCGGCCAAGACCCGGTTCGAGCGGGCGCTGAGCCTCGACCCCTCCTACGCGACGGCCCGACAATGGTACGGCATGTACCTGATGGCGCAGGGTCGACCGGACGAAGGCCTGGCTGAAGCGCGCCGGGCCGTCGAGCTGGACCCGCTCTCGGTCTTTCTGCGAAATCACTTGGCCCGCTTTCTGTTCATCCAGCGCCGGTACACCGAGGCCATCGACGCGCTGAAAGCGGCGGCCGAGATGGATCCCAACATCGGCAACCCGCACGGCTGGCTCGTCAGGGTCTACACGCTGTTGGGACGGCACGATGAGGCGATCGAAGCACTCAAGCTCTCGCGGAGGGGATCCGGGGCGAGCCCTGCGGAGCTCGACTCTATCGATCGGGTTTATGCCCGCTCCGGCTGGCAGGGCGTGTTCGAGCTGGAGATCGAGCGCCTAACAGAGGAATACAGAGCCGAGCTCGAGACCGGCGAGATTTTGGGTACCGAGGAGTTGGGCGCGGATGAGGGCAAGCCTATCCTCATCGCTCGTCTTTACGCGATGCTCGGCCGAACCGATCAGGCCTTCGAATGGCTCGATATCGCTCTTCAGGAGCGCAGGATCGGAGTAATGTCGCTGCCCGTCCATCCGATCTGGGACGACCTCCGGTCCGACCCGAGGTATTCAGCGGCGCTCAGGAGAATGGGCCTCAACTATTAGATGAGAGGTGCCCCTATGATACGAGGGACGTTTTTCTTTTTGCTCGCGCTCTTCGCCGTCGGCGTGACGTCCTCCACTCAGGTCTCAAGGGCCCAGGAGGGTTCGGAAGACGAGCAGACGTTATGGAGCCTGGAGAACGCCTACTTCGCGTATATGGCGCAAGAAGATTTCGAGGCGCTCGAGAGCCTCTACCACGCGGACTTCATCGGCTGGCCGTCCCATTCGCCCGAACCTGTCGACCGTAACGCTGGAAGGCAGTCCCTGGAAGAACTCCTGGCGAACACCGAGGTGCTCTCCATCCAAGTGCGCCCTCAAGCGGTCGTCATCTGCGGCGACGTCGCCGTCACGCACTCTTTCGTCGACCTGCAACAACATGACTCGGAGACAGAAGCCTCGTGGAACACATACCGAATCACCCACACCTGGCTGAGAGAGGTTGGGACGTGGAAGATCCTTGGCGGCATGAGCGCACAGTAGACACGTCCGGATCCGCACCATGAAGGCATTCCTAGCCGAACTGAAGCGTCGCAGGGTCTACCGCGTGGCGATCGTCTACGCCGCCGTCGCCTTCATTATCTGGCAGGCGGCCGAGATCGCCGTACCCGCCCTGCGGCTGCCGGAGTGGGCACTCACGCTCGTCGTCCTGCTGACGGTCGCCGGCTTCCCCATCGCCCTGGTTCTAGCCTGGGCGTTCGACATCACGCCGGAAGGCGTGAAGGCCGCGGAGCCCGGCAACAGGGCCATGCAGATGACCGCTGGTGTCGTACTCCTGGCCCTGGTGATGGGCGCCGCATGGCTCGCGCTCCGCCACAACGCCTCGACACCCTCACCCGATGCCAAGTCGATAGCGGTCCTGCCCTTCACAAACATGAGCGCCGATCCCGACAACGAATACTTCAGCGACGGGATCACCGACGACATCATCCTCCATCTCTCTAAGATCACCGAGCTCGAAGTCATCTCGCGTACGTCAGTCATGCGTTACAAGGACACCGATCTGAACCTGCGTCAGATCGGCGAGCAGCTCGGCGTCGCTACCATCCTCGAAGGAGGCGTCCAGCGTGCCGGCGACCGCGTGCGGATCAACGCCCAGCTCATCGATGCAGCGACCGACGCGCATCTCTGGGCGGAGAGCTACGATCGAGAACTTACCGATATCTTCGCCATCCAGAGCGATGTGGCACAGCGAATAGCTGCCGCTCTCCAGGCCACGCTCACAGCCGATGAGAGAGAGCGGATCAAGGCAGCGCCGACTGGTAACCTGGAAGCCTACGACCTGTATCTGAGGGGCCGCTTCTTCTGGAGTCAGCGCGGAGAGGGAATCGAGCGAGGTCTGGCGTACTTTCAGCAAGCGCTCGAGCTGGACCCGGATTACGCCCGCGCCCACGCTGGCGTCGCCGACTGCTACAATCTGCTCGGCTTCTACGCCTATCTCCGACCCGAGGAGGCCTTCCCCGCGGCCAAAGCGGCTGCGCTTCGAGCACTGGAAATCGATGAGAGGCTCGACGAAGCTCACGCCTCTCTGGGGTTCGTCAAGTTGTTCTACGAGTGGGATGCGCATGGCGCGGCGGCGGAGCACCGGCGCGCCCTCGAACTCAACCCCAACTCTCCTCAGGCACACCACTGGTACGCATCGACTCTGGCGACCCTGGGTCGGTTCGACGATGCCATCGACCATGCCCAGCGTGCAGTGGAAATCGATCCCCTGTCGGTCTACGAGAGCGTAGCCCTCGGGTGGCAGTTGATTGGCGCGCGCCGTTATGCCGAGGCGCGAGAGCGACTACCGAGGGCGATCGAACTGAACCCTGACTTCGCGCTCGCACATTGGCTTTTGGGCGAAGCCTACGCGTACGATTCTCGGGTCCCCGAGAGCCTGAGCCATTTCCAGAGAGCCGTCGAGTTATCCGGTAGAAACCCATGGGCCGTCTCGGGTCTCGGCTGGGCCTACGCGCGGCACGGTGACGAGACCAGAGCGCGAGAGATACTCGCCGAGCTGCTCGAGCGATCGAACCGAGAATACGTATCCCCGTACATGCTGGCGGAAGTCCACTTGGGTTTGGGTGAGAATGACCAAGCCCTAGACTTCCTCGAGCAAGCGTTC
Organism: uncultured Gemmatimonadota bacterium; assembly: GCA_964345885.1. Classification (GTDB taxonomy): domain Bacteria; phylum Gemmatimonadota; class Gemmatimonadetes; order Palauibacterales; family KS3-K002. The sequence continues at coordinate 139,009 of CAYFSW010000069.1, forward strand.
CAGGAACGCAACCCGAACTTGATGAGCCTCCACTACTACCCCTTCTGGGATGACCTTCGCTCGGAGCCGCGGTTTGTAGCGCTGATTGAAACGGTCGGGCTCGCCGCTCAGTCACAGGACGGACAGGGATCGGAGCAATGAAGGAGTTCCTAGCCGAACTGAAGCGTCGAAGGGTCTACCGCGTCGCCATCGTCTACGCCGCCGTCGCCTTCGTCATCTGGCAGGTGGCCGAGATCGCGGTTCCCGGCCTCAACCTCCCGGACTGGACCCTCACTTTCGTCATCCTCGTGACGTTCCTCGGTTTCCCCATCGCCCTGGTCCTCGCCTGGGCGTTGGAGATCACACCCGAGGGCGTGAAGTGGACCCAGCCGACGACCGAGGGCGCGGGCGGTCCCGAGGCCGGGAGCCGTGCGGCTGCGGTTACGGTCGGCATTTTCGCACTCGCCCTGGCCCTCGCTGCTGCCTGGCTCGTGCAGCACGAGCCAGGCCCCGCGCCTTCGCCTGCCGTGAAGTGGGTAGCGGTCCTGCCCTTCACCAACATGAGCGCGGATCCCGAGAACGAGTACTTCAGCGACGGCATCACCGACGACATCATCACCCACTTGTCGAAGATCGCCGACCTCACCGTCATCTCACGCACTACCGTGATGCGTTACAAGGGCAGCGAGATGAGCGTAAGCGAGATAGGCGGCGAGCTCGGCGTCACGAACATCCTCGAGGGAGGGGTTCGCCGGGTCGGCGACCGCGTGAGGATCAGCGCCCAGCTCATCGATGCAGCGACCGACGCGAATCTCTGGGCAGAGACCTACGACAGAGAACTCACCGATATTTTCACAATCCAGACCGACGTGGCGGAACGGATAGCCACCGCCCTCGAAGCGACTTTGACAACGGACGAACGGGACCGAATCGAGAGGCCCCCGACAGAAGATCTAGAAGCCTACGACCTGTATCTCAGGGGCCGCTACTTCTGGAACCAGCGGGGGGAGGGGATCCGGCGAGGTCTAGAGTATTTTCGGCAGGCGCTGGAGCGGGACCCGGACTATGCCCGCGCCCACGCCGGCGTCGCCGATTGCTACAGCCTGCTCGGCTTCTACGCCTACCTCCGGCCGAGCGAAGCATTCCCCGCGGCAAGAGCGGCGGCGCACACGGCGCTGGAGATCGACGAGGGACTAGACGAAGCACACATATCGCTTGGGTTCGTCAAGTTGTTCTACGAATGGGATGCGCCGGGAGCAGCCGCGGAGTACCAGCGAGCCCTCGAGCTCAACCCCAATTCCGCTCAGGCGCATTACTGGTATAGCAGCGCTTTTCTGAACACTGGCCGATACGACGAATCCATCGCGGAAGCGGAGCGTGCCATAGAGCTCGACCCCCTCTCGCTTCACGCAAACACGGTTCTGGGCTGGCAGCTGATTGGCGTGCGCCGCTACGCGGAGGCGCGAGAGCAGATACACAGGACGATCGAACTGGATCCCAACTACGCGATCGCACATTGGCTGCTGGGACAGACCTACGCATTCGATGCCCGGGTCGCCGAAAGCTTGGTTCATTATCAGAGGGCAGTCGAACTATCGGACGGCAACTCGTGGTTCGTGTCGTTTCTCGGCAGGACCTACGCGCAACTCGGCGATGAGAATAGGGCACGCCAGATGCTCGCCACGCTGGAAGAGCGATCGCAGCGAGAGTATGTACGCCCGTTCTACTTCGCACTGATCCACATGGCTCTGGACCAGAAGGATCAGGCCCTCGACTTTCTCGAGATGGCCTTCGAGGAACGCGGGCCCGACATGGTCACCCTCCACTACCACCCCGCCTGGGACGACCTCCGCTCGGAGCCGCGGTTCATCGCGCTGGTTGAAAGGGTCGGGATGGTCGATCAGTCGCTGGGGGAGTAGCGGTCCACGACCCCAGCGCCTATCTGTTTGGCGAGCTCAGTGAAGCGTGGGTGAGATCTGAAGGGATCATACTGCGGGTCCAGATGGATCGAGAACAGATAGGGACTCTGCTCGGCCACCGCCTCAGCCAGCCACTCAAAGAACTTCTCTTCATCGCCCAGACCGAGATAGCCCCAGGTCAGCACTAGCGGCGAGACATACTCCGAGGCCATCCGTTCGGAGAGATCGTCGATGAGCTCCAGAGCCTTATCCCGCAGACCCGCTCGCCCGTACCACAATGCCAGCCCGCCCTTCCAGAAGTTGGCTTCGTTGGAGAGCGCCAGGGCTCGCTCACCGGTCCGCACCGCTTCGTCGTGTCTGGAACCACAGGTGTAACCCCAGCCCAACAACCAGACTGCCATCAGATATTGTGGATCCCTCTCTACTACCTCCTCCAGTGTGCGGATTCCACCTTCGGTATCTCCGGCGTAGATCTTCAGCACACCCAACATCGAGGTGATGTAGGAGGAGAGCGGATCCAGTTGCAGCGCGATCGCCAGGTGCTCGAACGCTTCCGCGTACCGTCCCTGCGCCCCGCACAGGACGCCGTACCAGGTGTGGGCCTCCGCGTTGCTGGGGCTCAGCTCGATGGCACGCTGGTACTCCTTCTCGCTGAGCTCCCACTCGAATCCGTAGAAGAAATGGGACCAGCCCAGCGAAGCGCGCGCCTCGCTGAGCTCCTCATTTAGCTCCAGCGCCCGGAACACGGCGGCCTTACCCTTCGAGCGCCCCTCATCCGGCGGAAGGAAACCGTAGATACCCAGGACCGTGTAGCAATCGCCGATGCCTCTGTAGGCCAGCGCGAAGCCGGGATCGATCTCGACGGCCTTCTGGAAGTATTTCAGCGCCGCTTCCAGTCCGACCTTGTATCGCTGGTCCCAGTAGTGTCTCCCCCGCAGGTAGTGGTCGTAAGCCTCCATGCTCTTAGTGGACGCGCTGACCAACCTTGCCTCCGGCTCGCCGAGCAGGGTCGGGCGAAGCGCGTCGACGATCGCACGCGAGATCTCGTCCTGGATCGCGAACACGTCTTCGAGCTGGCGATCGTACGTCTCGGACCATAGGTGGTAGCCGTCCTCCGCGGTCACCAGCTGGGCCGTGACCCGCAACCGGTCACCGGCACGCCGCACGCTCCCCTCCAACACGGAACCGACACGCAACATCTTCGCGATCTCGCACACATCCTCCGACTTCCCCTTGAACTGGAATGACGAGGTCCGGGCCGCGACCCGTAGCTCCTTCACCTTCGTCAGCGCGTTGATCAGCTCTTCCGCCATCCCGTCGCAGAAGTACTCCTGATCCCCCTCCGGGCTCATGTCGGTGAACGGGAGCACCGCGATGGAGGTAGGCTGCGGCTCCACCGGTGTGGCGGCGGGCTCAGCGGCGTCCTCGCCGTCCCCGCCGACGGCGGGCTCGAGCGCCGGCGTTCGGTGGATTCCTTCAGGGGTGATCTCCAGCGCCCAGGCCAGGACCAGCGCGATGGGGAAGCCGAGGACAGTGAGTAGGATGACCAGCGTGAGCACCCAATCGGGGAGGTTCAGGCCCGGGACGGCGATCTCAGCCGCCTGCCAGATGACGAAGGCGACGACGGCGTAGACGACCGCGACGCGGAAGACGCGCCGACGCTTGAGCTCAGCCAAGAATGTGCGCAGGTCCCAGCGTGATTCAGCCATGCTCTATCGGTGGCGCTCCACGAACGCCTGGAAGCGCGGACGGTCCCGCACGGGGTCTATAGCCGGGTCAAGCAGAATGTAATCGACGGACCCATCCGCGGGCACCGACAGGTAGAGCTCGAACTGCTCGACGGCAGCATCGACCTCGCCGAACCAGGCGTACGTGACGGCGAGGCTATACACGTAGTCTGGGCCGGCTATAGCGTCCTCCGAGATCGGCAGCAACGCCACCGCTCGCTGCGCTGCCCGGATGGCTTCTTCTCTCTGACCGAGAACGGCGTGCGCCTGGCTCAGAGAAACGTGTCGCCGGGGCTCGTCAGGCCGCTCGCGAAGCCGCGCCTCCAGGTCTTGAAGCGCCGAGTCGGCCGCAGCCCGAGCCCGGTCGGTCTCCCCCATCGCGGCGTAGCACAGCCCCATCATGAGCGTCCTCGGGACAGAGACGCCCTGCCCAGAGCCCCCTGGCCCCGGGAACTCGAAGTACTCGAGCTCGCTATGCGACAGGACTTCGAGCGCCGCCTCATAGTCCCGGTCGAGGTAGTCCGCGTATGCGCGCAGCGCTGTGACCACCCCCCGGGGGTCGAAGCCCGGCGGGATGCCCTCCACGAACGATCGAAACGGTCCTGTGTCTCCCCTGCCGTAAACCGAAACCGCGGCCCTGACCAGCGCCGCCTCGACGAAGTCGGGCTGCAGCGCAAGAGCCCTGTCAAGATACGACTCGGCTTCCTCGTAGCGGCGGAGTGAGATGTACGTCACCCCAAGCTGGAACAGAAGGCCGGGCTCCCTCGGGCTCAGCGCCAGCGCCCGCTCCTGGCTGGCCAACGCCTCGTCCCACCTCCCCTGCCGCTTCAGAATCAAGCCCCGCCTCGACAGCACATAACCCGATCCCGGTAGACCGCGCTCCGCGATCTCTAGCTCCTCCAGCGCCAAGTCCAGATCGCGAACCGCGTGGTAGTACGTACCCAGGGCAAGGTGTCCCGTGGGCAGGTCGGGGTCGATCTCGAGCGCCCGGTCTGCCGCTTCCCGGGCCTGCCTGAGGCGCTCCTCAGATCGATCAACCCCATACTCGTAAGCCTGCGCGTGAAGGTACGACAGCCGCACATGAGCCAGGGCGAAGCGCGGATCGAGTTCCACCGCCCGCTCGAACATTTGCTGTGCGTAACGCCAATCTTCCAGGGCGAGCCCCGCCCGCCCTATGTACTCCGTCCCACGGAGGTAGTAGTCGTACGCCTCCAGATTCTCGGTCGGCACCTCCTCGATTTGCCCTCTCTCGGCAGGGGTCAGCTCCGCCCCCACGGCAGCCGCGACTTGCTGTGCAACATCACTCTGAACGGCAAAGACATCGCTGAGATCGCGATCGTAGGTCTCCGCCCATAGATGCTTGTCGGCCAGGGCATCGATTAGCTGCGTTGTGATGCGTACTCGGCCGTCTGCCAGACGTACTGTACCTTCCAAGATGTTCGTGACTCCAAGCGAGTCGGCGATGGCACGCAGGTTCCCCGACCTACCTTTGTACTCCATGACCGACGTACGCGAGATCACGTGGAGGTCGGCAACCTTGAAAAGTTGGAGGATGATCTCCTCGTGCATCCCGTCGGCGAAGTACTCGTTCTCGGGGTCTGGACTCACGTTTTCGAAGGGAAGTACCGCGACGGACTTGAGAATCTCCTCCGCGGCTCCCATCCCCTCCGGCTCAGCTCTGTCCGCGATAAGGAGCCAACCCGTCGCCACGACGCCCCACACCCCTAACGCGATGACAAAGGCCAGCCCGGCGTTGCGCCAGGTGAAGGACCTGCGCTGTGCACCGCGAGCGTCATCTACGGCCGGTTCGGCCGCCGTTTCCGGCGGCGTTTCCTCCGCGTCCCGCTGGCCACCCACAGCCTCCTGCACAAAGGCCGTCGCCAGAACGACGGGCAGGAGCACTATGAGCAGCCCGAGGGCGAGGCCGGGGAACCAGTCGGGGAGGCCGAGCCCCTCAGTCAGGGTCTGGGCCACTTGGAAGGCGATCCACCCACCGACCACGTAGATGCCCAGCACCTGCCAGAGCGAGCGGCGGTGGATCTCCCTGATAAGCTGCTTTAGACGGTTCATGGCTAGGTGTCAGGTGATAGCGTCTCGATCGCCCGGCGCGCCGCCTCGACCCGCGGCTGGAGTTCGGGATCGGCGTCCTTCCAAAGCTCCACGAACTTGGCGTAGTAGTGGATCGCCTCCGCCGTGTCGCCCCGCTGCTCGTACAGCGCACCCAATCGCTCGTAAACTGAGGGCCGGTAACGCGCGGCGGCGTGGAGCTCATCGATCCCTAAGACGGCCTCCTCGACGAATCGCTCGTAAACGGCAACGGCGGAGTCTGGCTCGCCCGCCAGGTCGTAGGCATCGGCCAGTGCCGGAAGCGCGCACCATCGACAGTTGTGCAATGTGTGATCGTCGGAGAGACGGAACTCGGCGATCGCCTCCGCGTGGCGGCCCTCGGCCAGGGCGATGTAGCCCTCTGCACGATGACGCCACCATTCGTTGGGCCGGCGAAGAACCGAGTCGGCCGCCGCATCGTACTCGGCGAGCGTAGCCCTGGCCCTGTCGAGTCTCCCGGCAACCGCATAGAACTCAGCCAGTTGCACGTACGGTCGGTCGAGAGCGGGGATCGTCGCCAGCGGGTGCCGCTCCAGCGCCTCTTCCACTGTCTGTAGCCCGCGCTCCACGCCACCGCCCAGCTGCAAGCGCATCAAAGCCATTCTGACCGCATGACGGAGGTATCCAGCCTCCCGACCCAAGCCTTCCCAGCCGGCCATTGCGTCGCCGTACTCTCGCTCGGCCCGGGCGAGTTGGCCGCGGAGTCGGGCCAGGCCGGCCAGGTGGGAACTCGAGATAGCATACCCACTCTGAGATTCCTTGGTCGTTCGGAGGACTTCCACTGCGCCCTCGTAGTCCTCGCGTGCGATTGCAAGCCAAGCGGCCGCGGGCAGGCTATAGGGGTTGCGGTTCTCGATCATCCGGTCCAGGGTCGCCTGAGCTTCCTGGAACTCGCCTTGCGCGACCTGTACGTTCAGCAAAACCCAATAGGCCAGCGCGTAGGACGGGGCAACCTCTATCGCCCGGCGCACGACCTCCTCTGCTAGCTCAAACTGCTTATTCGCGACGTAAAGGGCCCACAGGAGATACATGCCAATAATGTCATCCGGGGACACATCCAGTAGCGTCCGACAGACGGTGATCGCCCTCTCACGCTCCCCTGTGACCGCAAGGTGGTAGCCGCATAGTGTTAGGTAGCGCTCCCGGTCGGTGAGCCGATCGCGGTGTCTATAGGCCTTCGTGACAGCCTCGACGCCGTGACTCCACTCGTCCCTGACTACATAGACCCACCCGGCCTGCAGGTACGCCATGGCGAACGCGGTGTCGATGTCCACCGCCTCTCTGAGAAGCCCAACACCTTTGTCCCAATCCCCCTCAACGTGGATGGCGCGAGCACCTAGCGAATACTTCTGCAGCGCTTCCAGTGAGCTCGTAGTCACCTGTTCGAGCGGCCTGTTGCTGCGGATCGTCCTCAGCGACTCGCCGATCCGCTCGCGCAGCCTTCTCGACAGCCGGTCGATCGACTCCACTATCGCCGTCGAGTCACGAGCCGCCTCGCTGTCCGTCCACAACTCCTCGCCGGTCTCTGCCGCCACCAACCGGGCCGACACCACAAAGCCTCCGCCGACCTCTATGACCTCGCCGGCGGTGACCGCCTTGAGCCCCTCGCGGATCGCGACTTCGCGCGCCAGCTCGTAGTCGAGTGGGGCGTTCGGCTCCCTTCCCATCCGCCGGAGCACGTTGGCGACATACTCCTGGCCGGCCACTTGGACCGCTGTCGACTGAGACAGAGCGGAGCGGAACCACTGCGTCGCTACAACGGCGATCCGCGGATCGCCCGCCTGGTTCTCGAAGTCAGCCAGGACGACGCGGTCGCGCTCCTCCAGCACGCCCCTGTTCAGCAGCGTCCCGAACGGGCCGACGCCCGCGGCCCGCAGCCCCATATAGGTGGGAACCGAGAGGACCAGCAGCGCCAGCGTCGCAAGTCCTGCGAGGATCGCGGCCCGCCAGGTGAACACACGGCGCACACCACGGCGCACTTCGGGTCCCGGCGTCTCGCGTGTGGGCTCCTCCTCAGCAGTTACGGCCTCAGGCGCAGCCGCCGCCCCCGACCGGGCTGCGCCCCCGCCCACGCCCTCCTGAACGAACGCCGTCGCCACCACGAACGGCAGACCCAGCAGAAAGAGGACGACCGCGAGCCCGGGTAGCCAGGTGGGCAGGCCAAGTCTGTTGGTGACAGCATCGATCAGCTCGAAGCAGGCCCAGGCGGCGCCCACGTAGATCAGCAGCACCTGCCAGAGGGACCGGCGGTGGATCTCGACGATCAGCCGCTTGAGACGGGACATAGCTGCCACCTGCGGCCTGAGGTATGTGGTATTGCAGGTTCCCGGTTGCGATTAAGATGCGGCCTGAGTAGCGGCATATCAACGAGCGGCGTCAGTCCCGCTGCTCGTACTCCCCCAGCAGCATCCGGAATGGCGGGTGCGGGCGGAGTGCTCCAGTCATTCCTCCAGTCCCATCCGCTTGAACAGCGCATCGAACCGCGGGTCGTCGTGCAAAAAATCGAGAGGCCTGTAGTGCTTGAGAACGGCGAGTATCGGGTCACGCCCATCGTAGGCTCGGTCGAGCCACTCGAACGCCTCGTCTGTTCTCCCCAGTACCGCACTCAACCACACGAACACGAACGGCTGCACATACTCGCGGCGTGACCGCGCCAGCAGCTCGTCGTAGATGGCCTCGGCCTTCGCCATCTTGCCTGAAGCCGAGTAAATAGCTCCAAGGAGGGTGAGGTTCCACGGGTGCGGTCCGGCCAGAGCGATCGCGGTTTGCATCGTTGCGAGCGACTCCGGGTACACGCTGTCCATTAGATAGGCTTCTGCTAGGCTCCAGTGTGCCCACCAGTTCGACGGGTCGATCTCGACCGCCTTGCGCAGCTGGGGAATCGCCTCTTCGTCGCGACCCACCCGACAGAGGATCTGGCCCAGCCGGGTGTTTGTGGTCACGGATAGCGGCTCGAGCTCCACCGCGCGGCGGGCTTTGGCAACGGCCTCGTCAAAGCGTCCTCGGACACAGACCAAGTAAAAGCCATACCGCCAATGCGCTTCGGCAGATGAGGGATCGAGCTCGATCGCGCGGCGGAAGTGCTTCTCCGCACCCCCCCAGTCGTAGTCGTAGTGCCAGACTATCCACGCCAACACACAATGCGCTTCGGCCAACGTGTCGTCGAGTTCGAGTGCTCGCATCGCCGCCTCACGCGCCTTCGGCAGCGCCTGCTTGGGATGGAGGGTGCCCAGAGCGCCCAGGTGGCTATATGCGTCGGCGATGCCGGCGTGGGCGAGGGCGTAGCCCGAATCGAGGGTCAGGGCTCGCTCGAAATACTTGATGCCTTTACGCGGATCCTCCCCTTTCGCATCAACGTACTGACTGACGAAGAAGCGTCCCTTGAGGTAGAGGTCGTAGGCTTCGACGCTCCCCGTCTGCGGCTTGATCAGCTGCTCGCCGGCCCCGCCGACCAGCGTTACCTGCAACCTGTCCGCAATCGCCCGTGCGATGTCGTCCTGGATGGCGAAGATGTCCTCCATCTCCCGGTCGTAGCGCTCCGACCACAGGTGATAGCCATCGGCGACGTTCACCAACTGCGCCGTAATCCGCAGACGGGTGCCGGCCTTTCTGACACTCCCCTCCAGGACCGTAGCCACGTTCAGTTTGGCCCCGAACTCACGTACGTCCGGCGACTTGCCCTTGAAGGCAAAGGATGAGGTCCGCGCCGCGACATGCAGACCCTCGAGATGGGTCAACGCGTTGATGATCTCTTCTGTCATCCCGTCGCTGAAGTACTCGGCCTCGGGATCATCGCTCATGTTGGCGAACGGCAGCACGGCGATCGACTTCCGCTCGACACCATCCGCGACGGCAGCCGGTGCGGTCGATGGTGCAGCAGCGGCTTCGGCTGTGGCGGG
>CAYFSW010000070.1:0-9150 GCA_964345885.1 uncultured Gemmatimonadota bacterium
GCCTCGAACGAGAGGCCTGGATGCTTGACGAGCATACGAAAGGCAAAGCCCAAGTCCTTTCGGAGCCTGTCCATGGTGCCGAAGAGCTGAGTCTGGGGCTCGGGCTTTGCCGAACCCGGCTTCCACGCTTTGTCGCGGATCGTCCTCACACACTACGAGCCTACGTGCGCCGCAGTTTCCACGCCGCGGAGGTGACCTGGACATCACGGCGCTCTACCGGTTCATCCGCCACCTGCGCGCCGTGCGACCGGACGCCCTCTTCATCGCTCAGAAGATGGATTTCTGGCTGGGCTCGCTGGCCGGGCGCATCACCGGCGTCCCGAGCATCGTACTGTACCTGGGCATCGAGCGTAGCTTTCCACGCTGGCCCAAGTACAATACGGTCTTCTCCCGACTTGCCGACCGCCTGGTGGCAAACAGCGAGTACCTGCGCGCCAGTGTCCTCGAGAACTCCCCCTTCATCCCGCCCAGCCAGATCGTCGTGATTCGAAACGTATTCCCGATCCTCGATCGGAGAGATCGCAGCGATGGGCTGCGCCGCAGTCTCGGGGTGCCGGAGCAGGCGATCCTGATCGGAGGGGCAGGACGGCTCGCCTTTCAGAAGAGTTTCGACCTGGCCCCAGACGTCCTATCTTGCCTGATCGAGCGCTGGCCCGTGTATCTGGCGATCGCCGGGGAGGGTGAGGAGCGAAATTCGCTCGAGGAAATCCTCGGCGACCAGTGGGCTGTGGCCACGGAGTCGCTAGGCAGGGGGGTGCCTGAAGGGGCCGGCGCGATGATCCGGGTGCATCATGTCGGGTACATCACTTGGAACTTCCTGATCTGGAACTTCCTGATGGGCATCGCGCTCGTGTGGTTCTACGCCGCCGTGCGACCGCGCTTCGGGCCGGGTCCCAAGACCGCGGTTTTCGCGGGGCTGGCCGTCTGGTTCATCGTTTGGTTCCTCGGGTTCGGCGGCACACTGCTCGCGGGGATGATTCCGACGAACGCCGTAGTGATCACGCTGATCTGGGGAGTTTTCCAGGTCCCGATCGCCACGGTCGCCGGGGCCTGGCTGTACCAGGAAGGAGGCGCCCCGGTCCCTGCCGCCCCCGAAGTCTAACCCTCGGCCGATCCGAGGCCGCCCAAGCCCGCTCGTCGTCTCGCGATCTAGTTCCACTGAGGTGGTGACGTATTGTTGATAGGCCCAACGTAGCCTGCAGCCGTGAGCGCGCCGCGCAGCTTTGAGTTCGACCAGCCGCACTACCCGGACGCACTTCGTGTGCTTCGGCAGCCCCCGCTCGTGCTTCATGTCCTCGGTCGCCTCGAGCTGTTGGGCGGGCCGGTCATCGCGGTTATCGGGACGCGCGCGCATTCGACCTACGGCCGTGACGCGACGGTCTCGTTCGTCGTCGGCCTGGTCCGCGCCGGCTACACGATCGTCAGTGGACTGGCGCGAGGGATCGACGGGATCGCCCACCGTACGACGCTAGAAGTAGGCGGCGACACCGTGGCCGTGCTGGGGACGGGGATCGACGTTCCGTATCCGCCGGAGCACGAAGAGCTGTTCCAGACCATTGCCGAGCGCGGTTGCCTGGTGAGCGAGTTTCCGCCCGGCACGCCGCCCCACAAGTGGCACTTTCCCCAACGCAATCGGATCATCGCCGGCCTTGCCCGTGCCGTGCTGGTGGTCGAGGCGCCGGAGAAGAGCGGCGCCCTCATCACCGCCCACTACGCCCTCGACGAGGGGAAGGAGGTCTTCGCCGTTCCCGGTCCCATTCACAACCCTATCAGTCGTTAGCGGGGACATCGAGGGGCTACCCTTCAGCTCAGTCCTGGAGCGGATTGCTGCCTGACCATAGATATTACCGTGGCAAGTAATGAGAAGGCTCAAGCGGGGCACAAGATCGGTGCGGACCCCATGTAGGCACAGGGTTCACATCGATACAGTTTGACGTATATTGCAAGTGAGCCCCCGGCGTGTCTTGCGTTTGCGGTATCGTGACGCTTGGGTCTTGGCGGTTTCTATGGGTAGTCTAGCAGTTTCTATCAGCTCCGCTCAGAATCCCTGCACTCAGAAACCCTCCACAATAGCAACCCACTACGGTGAGACTGCGATGCGCAGAGTACTCATGCGACTCGTAGGTCCTCTGAGCCTGGCCCTTCTGACGTGCCCGAGCGCCTGCACAGACCCAACCGAGCCAGTCGAAATGGTGAACCCCGTGCTGAGGGATCTCCAAGTCAGGCATTATCCATTCCGTTACCACAGTGAATGGGGATTGTTGGTGACAGCCTCGCTGGGTGAGACTGAGCTATCGCTCACGCATACAATGCGAATGCCGATCCGCCTTCAGACAGAACGGGGGGATATAGAAGAGTTGACTCTACGACCGGCGATATGTGGGGATCAGTCCTCTTGCGTCTCGTTCATCCTTTCCATGGAACCTGGTCAACACATCGACGGTCTTCGGCCTTACCTTTCCCAGGCCTCTGGCCGATTCTCCCACGTTGCGTACGATGGTTCCTGGGGCAGCATGATGATTTTAGGTGACGGGGATGTAGACTCAGCTATCCAGACGGCGAAGAAATGGCCCGGCGTGCAGTCCGCCGAGCGCAGTGGTTATCTCACTGTGCAGGACGTCGGCTCAGAACTCCAGAACTTCGCGCTAAGCATAGCAGTGGTAGAATTCGGCACTCCCAAGTTGGGCGATCTCATAGTTCAAACTCGTGCGGGAGATATCGTGACTGTCGAGTACAGGCAGCCAGATGGGACAACGCTAGCTGCAAACTTGAGGATGTGTGATCTACCAGAGGGCTTTGGCGTGCCGATCACCGGTTTGGGTGAAGACCCCCCGTGCGAGTAATCCACAACAGCACCGGTTCTTGGAGGGCTCCCCTCCATACTGAAAGTTGCCGTGCCTTTTGGTGGTACCGAGCCGTCCTTAGGAGCTTAGCTGGGCCTATTCTCCAGAACGCAACGGGCAGGATGACACAGAATCGATCCCAATTCCTAGCAACACGTATCCGGTGCCGTACCGAGGGACCAAACCCGAGGACTACAAGTGAACACGCTACTGCTTAGACGTAGAATTACCCCCAGCGTTTGTGTGCTGGTGCTCTTGGTGAGGTCCTGCGGTGAGTCAACCGGACTTGGGGACTTGGAGCCGATACAGGGAAACCAACCACGTCGGTTCTTTCTGACCGCGGATCCAGAAATCGTGCCACATCCAGATCCCGACTCCATGTTGCTTCTGTTCCGAGTCACGGTTCCGGACTCCGTACCACACAGAGATTGGCTGCCTACGGAGCTTGTGGTACAAACGGACCGAGGTTACAACGACACCGTTCTCCTGATTCCCTTTGCTTGCCTCTTGACTGCACCGGGAACGCATGAGTTCCCCTTCAACTTCGAATGGCTCAAGTGCAATGTCGTCGGTATCAATACCGAGGTCAGCCTTACGGCCCAGCAAGTTCACGAGGTCGAGCGTGCCGTCAGTGGTGAACTGATTTAATGGTGGGAATTCAGCACGCGGCCTGGGGGGCAATATCGTTTCCTGGTCCCCATGGGCGATCTAGCAACCGAAGAGGCGGTGAGGCGAGCAGCGATGTTCCCGTTCGTGGAATAGTCATTCCGGGCTCCCAGTCTTCCCAAGTGCGTGCTGTCAGACCAGGTACCGCCACCGCCGTGTCCACCCTGGAGTCTACAGACGGTGATGCCATTCAGCTTTGGCCCGGCAGTCCATGACAGTTTACAGGTCAGTTCCGGCGGCTGGGCAAGGGCAACATACATGGAGCCGGACGGTGTACAGCGGACCACCACGATTATCATTGAATGAACACCGAGAGGAGGCCTGCAATGATTAGAGGGCCGCAGCTTCGCACGGCTTGTCGCCCTCAGCTGATGCTGGCTCTCACGGTCGCGATGATTGGGTGTGATAGTGCGCCAGACAAGACGCGCCAGGTACCGCTGTCCGGACCCATTTGGACAACAGACGAAGCTTGGACGGTGCGCCCAGAGCCAGATCTGGTTCTCGGGCTACCTGACTCGGAGCCGGAAGTCTATTTCCACGATATTCGTGGCGCCGTCGGGTTGTCAGACGATCGAATCGTTGTTGCGGAGGCTTCGTTCGATGAACTCCTGCTATTCTCCGAAGATGGACGCTTCCTGAAGACGATTGGTCGAAGTGGTCGTGGACCAGGAGAATTCTCTGACCCGAACGATCTATTCCTGCTTGAGGGGGATAGTATTGCGGTGAGAGATCTTGCGACGGCTCGCATTACGCTGTTCACTGCTGACGGGAGTCTTGTCTCCACTTGGCGAATTGGTGGTCCGCTGCGAGCCATCGCTGGCGTGCTCCAGGGGCATCGCCTCGTTGTCTATAGGGACCTTCCAGGTCTCGGAACAGGCGTGGTACAAGGGCCGCCCTTCCACGTGTACATCGTTGACTTCGATGGCAAAGAGGTGGCGTCGGTTGGGCCATTTGAAGGAGCGAGGGTCTATAACGTCGATCGAGGCAACTTTCACATGGGTGTCGAGTTCCCTTTCGATCACCGCACACACGTGGCAGCAGGGTGGGATCGCTTCGCCGTGGGTAACAGTTGGGCTGACTCCGTGATGATTTATGACCCGGCTGCACACCTGGTCCTCGTTCTTCACATGCCGCACGAATCACGTCCAGTCCGACGAGCGGATGTCGATGCCTATATCGAGCGCCGTGCACCTCCTAGTGACAACCGCCTCGATCAGCAGTGGAGAGCGGCCCATTTTGAGATGTTGGACCACGTAAGCGTCCCGGAGACGCTTCCAGCTTTTGCTGATCTCAGATTCGATCCGGACGGCAACCTGTGGGTCCGAGAATATCCCGAGCCCAATGCACTGCAACACACTTGGTGTGTATTCGATACCCTTGGCAGATGGCTTGGTGATGTATCCCTGCCTGGTGACCTCAATCGTGTACTCCACATTGGGCGCTCACGCATAATTGGGCGCACGCGTGGCGAGTACGACATTCCCCTGGTGGCGGTGTATCGGCTGGAGAAGTACTAGCGGCAGGAAGATCTGCCAACTGTGTCAACAAGTTGTTAGCACCGCGACCAAGCGGCCCCGGCGACGCACGGCCCCGGGCTTGCCCGGCGCGTAGTGAAGTAGGGCACGGCAGTGGGTTGGCACTGCTGAGGAGATGCCGCTTGGCCCCTGGTCGAAAGGCGAGGGGCCTTTCTCTGTCCGGGCACTCGCTAACTGCCCGCACTGGGCACTCAGCCGCCGAAGGTAGAGACCTTGTCGGACAATCTCGTTCCACTGCGGGGTCCCCTTCAGTGCACTGCTGGAGCGGTTTGCGGCGTAGGGTGCTCGGCATGGCGGTGATCATCAGTAGCAATTATAGTCTCCGTTTTGGGTTGATGTGGAGGGGCAGGTCAGAGCAATGTGGTGCAGAGCGGTTTCGACTTCCCGGCGGACCACGGGCACACCTCCGGACAGCCAACCCCGTGGTCGCGGTTTGCCACGGTGCGGCTGCGGCAACGGGTTACGAGCGGTCTGGACTCCGTCGAAACCGGATGGAATCACTGGTCAACCAACAAGCGTGCTATTCGCATGTCGCGGGCGAGCCTGGCCATTCTGTTGACACTTCTTGGTGGCGGTTGCCACACACGAGAACAGAAACCCGGTGGCGGACAAGATGTCGTTGGTCTGTTCGGCAGTGACCAAGTGAGCTGCGAGCGCTCCTTGGAATCTAAAGACGGTGTCGCGGTCCGGCCTGTAGCAGCCCGGCTGAGCCCCAGATGGCATCTTCAGCCGGCGGAATCATTAGCGAATATCCATGGGGTCGACTGGGACCCGACGAGTAACACTCTTGCAGTGCTGGACGTCCGCCTCGGTCAGGTGAGCGTCATGGATACTGTCGGTTCCGTGCAGCAGCAGTTTGGCCGCTTCGGTCGAGGTCCTGGTGAGTTCAACTTTCTGCCGCTCTGGGCTTTCACGACCAACCGGCTCGCCGTATTCCCGGAGGGATTTGCCGTTGCTGACGTGCAGAGCATCTACTGGTACGGGCGAAACGGCAGATATCAATCCACCCTGCGAAAGTACAGAACTCCGTTGGTTGGAACCCACGATGTGCATCTGGCGCACCTCGATGGCGCCCTGGTTGCGAGCGAAAGCGGGAAGGGAGATCTGAGTTCCAACGATCGCGATATCCGCACAGCCCTGTCGGTGGAGGCTATCGTGCCTAACCGCCCGGGCTCGTGGAGGGGAGCCCTGGCACTTCGGAACGGTTGGGTACATCTAGAGGAGATTGTCGGTTACCCCGAGCAACGCCCCTACATGAATAGCCACCGGAGAACATGGGATGCGAACGGAGCGTTCCTGGTGGCACTCTCGTATGACCGCTTTGGATTGTGCTTCTTTGACGCATCATCACTGCCAGTTGCATCCTACGCGTTGGACCTTCAGCCGGATCGAGTAGATGCAGCTGAGCGGGAACGGGAGCTACGACGGCACGTTCGCGACCCTGACGCAAGCCAACCTTTCATCGGCGTGTCCCAACGTCAACGCTTCGAAGGAAAGTGGCCAAAACACACGCCTTTCTACCTCGACGTGGTGCTTGGGTCGGATTCCATCGCATGGGCGATGCGCCGCAGCGCTGGCAGTGCGATTGCCGATCTATATCACCTGCGTACTGGGTACCGAGGTTCGTTTCGACTACCGGATGGCCGTCTCCCGGCCATCGTCCGCTCCAACATTGCGTGGTTCATCGTTACCGACAATCTTGGGATCGATACCTTCCGAGCCGTCGATGTGCCACTGTCGTTGACCAGTTTAGAGCGGGGTCCATGACATGATAAAAAGGGGCGATTTCGTAGTCGTTGTCTGTTTCGTGCTTGTCACCATCGTCACTACATGGACTTGGGGTGCGCGGTCGCTCTGGGGCTACTGAGTAAAGATCGGGTTCAGACGGTTATCCAGCAGCTGTCTAATTAGTAGGACGGCTCGGTTACGCCCCAAAGCCAATATTCACGAGATGCTCGCGATTGAGTGGTACTATGCTCTCAAACGAGCGTGCGTCGCCTAGCTGCGCGGAGACAACGTGGCCCGCGTGTGCCCTGTTTGCGTTCTTTGCAGCGGCACTGGCATGCACTGATGGTGGGCCGCCTCCTTCGGCTAGGTCCAGAACGGCAGAAAAGAAGTGGACAGAGCAACAAGCGTGGAAGATATCGAGTAGCGCGGCGCTCGTTCTCGGAGAAACGTCGGCGGACCCCGACGCTGAGTTTGGCGATGTCCGCGGTGCAATAGCTTCGTCCGATGGCCGGATTGCAGTTGCTGATGGATATGCAGACGCTATTAGGGTGTTCTCGCCATCCGGCCAGCTGGTAAGGACAATTGGCCGAAGCGGGGCCGGACCCGGGGAGTTCTCGGATCCTGTTGGCCTATACTTGCTTGAGGGGGATACACTGGCAGTGAGGGATCTTGCGACCGCACGAATCACGTTGTTTGACTTCGAGGGGAATCTCGCTGGGACTGAGCGCGTGGCAGGACCGCGCAGACTGATAGCCGGCGCCCTTTCCGGTCATCATCTAGTCACGTTCCTCGACATCGGTGGCTTAGGAGAGGGAGTAGTAAAGGGCAATCCATTCTATGTCTTTGTTGTCGGCTTCGATGGCACCGAAAAGCACTCGATCGGACCGTTCGAGCCGCGGCAATCGTTCAGGGTGAGCCGAGGCAGGACCCATCTTAGCATGAACTACGTTCTGGCTCCCCGCACCTATGTCGCCGGTGCCGGTAAGTTCTTCGCGGTGGGCAACAGTGCATCCGATTCCGTCATGTTGTACGACACCAGCGCAGAGTTGCGGGCGATTCTACGCATACCCTCTGCTGTACGCGCAACGACCGCGGCGGACGTCCAAGACTACGTCAATAGAGCTGCTCCGGAAGGTGGCAGTCGCATAGATCAACTGATGCGTGATGCGGTCATTGAGATGGTGGAGACCGTCGAGATACCCAAGAGCTTGCCGAGATTCGCCGGAGTTCGCCTTGACGGTCAAGGTCACGTGTGGGTAGAGGAATATCCACGGCCGGGTCAACCACGGCACAAGTGGTATGTCTTCAATTCTGAAGGCGCGTGGCTTGGTGAGGTGTTGGGACCGGAAAGAAGTGAGCGAGTCTTGCACATCGGTCGATCGCTACTGCTAACGCGCGCGTGGGGTGATCTGGGCGAACCGCTCGTCAAGGTATACACGATACAAAAACACTAGGAGAACGAGCTGCGGGGGGAACTCGGCGAGGCCACCCGCAAGCAGAGCCTCACCCGTTGCTCTCCGGGCACCCTGGATCCGTATGTGCCGGGCGGGGCCTGCGGACTCCTGGGCCGCCCGCGGGACGTTGACGTTGTGTTGATCGCCAGAGTCCACGTTCCCGACCGTGAGCGGAGGTCATAGTAACGCGAGCGTCGGCGTCCGATGACGCCACCTCGCAAGCTCGAGATCGACGGGCCGGCCTACCCGGACGCACTGCGTGCGCTTCCGCAGCCTCCGTCGGTGCTTCACGTCCGCGGGCGCCTTGAATTGCTATGCCGGGTGGGGATCGCGGTGATCGGGACCCGTGCGCATTCCACATACGGTCGCGACTCGACGGTCTCCCTCGTTGTCGGTCTCGTACGGGCAGGCTACGTCATCATCAGCGGGCTGGCCCGCGGGATAGATGGGATCGCGCACCGGACGGCCCTCGAGATCGGTGGCGACACGATCGGCGTTCTCGGTACCGGGATCGACGTCCCCTACCCGCCGGAGCACGCGGAGCTGTTCCACGCCATTGCTGAGCGCGGCTGCGTCGTGAGCGACTTCCCACCGGGCACGCCGCCGCGCAAGTGGCACTTCCCCCAACGCAACCGCATCATCGCCGGCCTGACCCGCGGCGTGCTGGTGGTCGAGGCGCCGGAGAAGAGCGGTGCCCTCATCACCGCCCACTACGCCCTCGACGAGGGGAAGGAGGTATTCGCCGTCCCCGGGCCCATCCACAACCGGACCGGTTCTTGGAGGGACCCCTGGAGGATTGCCCTTCAGCTCAGTACTGGAGGCACTCGCGGCCTAGAAGCGACCGCTGAGGGCCCTGGACGTCGTCAGGAACCGTGCCATGTGGAGACAGCGGACTCCGAGCCCGCTTCCTAAGACAATGGACTC
>CAYFSW010000071.1:0-52247 GCA_964345885.1 uncultured Gemmatimonadota bacterium
CCGCCTTGTGAGGCCTCGAGGACGACTAGCTGCTCTCCCTCGGAGAGCGTCTCGATGTAGATCCTCGACTCCTCCTCGCGGCCGAACTCGATGGTGGCCCGGGGGCTCAGAATGAATGCTGGCGGCATATCACGGGTCGATCGGGGTTGGGCCCTGTATACGACGATCGGTGCGGTAATCGCCGGCACCGTGAAACGGGGCACGCTCAGCTCCAGGTCGACGCTGAGTCCGGCGCCTGACGCGACGTCACTCACCCGGACGTGTGCCGGATAGTCGCCCGGCGGCAAGGTCAGGAAGCTCTGTGAGACCACGCTCTCGTCTCTGCGTGCCGTCTCCCGGAAAGTGCGGATCCGGACCTCCTGGATCTCGTTCAGCCGGGCGGCGCCCACGGCGCTGTCACCGACGGACACGTCGATTTCGTAGCGGGCTACGAAGCCAGGCGGCGCGCGACGGAACCTCAAGGCGTTGTTCGGCAGCGAGAGAGTTAGGATGGCGTGCGAGCTGTCGGCCGGGCCCGGCACGAAGACGAATTGCCCGACTACGGGGAAGCGCTCGTCACCGGTGAGAAAACCGAGTCCCTCGTAGACTCGGAGTGGGTTCGGGGTCCGCTCCGCCGCCGCGGTCGGGCCGCTGCTCATCTCCGGGCTCGATGTCGCCGGCCCACAGGCCGCGGACAGCAGCCAGAAGAGAAAGAGGCCACCCCACGGGTGGCCTCTTGGTCTCGAGACGGTGCCCGTTACGGGGATCACACGGTCCGTGTCTTGGCCTCGATCTCGTGGAGGGCGTCGATCATCTTCTGTGCGCTCTCCTCCATCTCGATCACTTGGCGGTCGATCTGCGTCACGAAATAGTTGTGCGCGATGTTGATCGGGATCGCGATCGTCAGGCCGCTCGCCGTCGTGATCAGGGCGACCTTAATACCACCGGCCACCGTCGTCGCCTCCACCTCGCCGGCCAGCTCGATCGCCTGGAACGCCTGGATCATCCCGATCACCGTCCCCAGGAACCCGGTGAGCGGCGCCACGTTCGCCAGCGTCGCCAGCCAGACCAGGCCACGCTCCAGCGAGGCGAGCTCGATTAGGCCGGCGTTCTCGATCGCCTTCATGACCCGGTCGGTCCCCTCCTGGTGCCGCCGCAGCCCGGCCAAGAGGATCGCCGCCGCCGGGGCCTTCGACTCCTGGCACTGGCGGATCGCTTCCTGGATTCGGTGCTCGGCCAGCAGCTGGTCCGTCTCCGCCAGTATCGCGCGGGTCCGGGCACCCTTGATCTGCAGGTCGACGAACTTCCAGACGATGATGATAGCGCCGGCTATCGCGAAGAAGGCCAGCGGGTACATCATGAACCCGCCGTCCCTGAACGTCTGCACCAGGTCGAGCCTCTGGCCCTGTCCTAGGGCCTGGGCCGCCATGAGCGTGGACAGCATGACTCCGCCCAACTTGAACCTCCTGAGCTTGCAGCGGCCACAGCTCTACCACTGCAGAGATGATTTAGGTCTTGCGGTCGGGGAAAATGCGGAGGCTAAGCTAGACAGCCGGTTACGGGGTGTCAAGGGATTCGGGGAATCGGGGAGTTGGGAATTCCGGGATTCGGGAATATGCGAAGGCGAATGGCAATCCGAGGCATCCGTGGAATCCATGGAATCCGGGAATCCCCAGTTCCCCGATACCACGGATTCCACGGATTGCCGGCGTTCCAGTTCCCGACTCCCGAATTTCCCGAGTTCGGGAATCCCCGAATCCCTAAATTTTGTGGCACGCCGCGCCGCCTTCCAGGCGCGGCAGCTCCGTGCGGCACCGTTCGTCCTTCGCCGGGTGCGGGCAGCGGGGATGGAAAGGGCAACCGGGGGGTGGGTCGGCCGGGTTCCCTAGTTCGCCCGACAGTGCGACGCGCTCGCGCCGCCCACGCGCGTCGACGGCCGGGACTGCTGATAGCAGGGCTTGGGTATACGGATGAAGCGGGTTCGCGAACAGCGACTCGCAGTCGCCTAGCTCCACGACTCGGCCCAGATACATCACCGCTACCCGGTCCGCGATATGTCGGACCACCGACAGGTCGTGGGTGATGAACAGGTAGGTCAGCCGGAAGCGCTCGCGCAGATCGGCCAGCAGATTGAGGACCTGGGCCTGAACCGAGACGTCGAGGGCCGAGACCGGCTCGTCGGCGACGACGAATTCCGGCTCCACCGCCAGTGCACGCGCGATGCCGATCCGCTGGCGTTGGCCGCCGGAGAACTCATGAGGGTATCCGCCCGCGTCATCGGAGTGCAGGCCGACGGCCTCCAGCAGCTCGCCGATGCGCTGTTCCGCGCCCCGGCCCCGGGCGAGCCCGTGGACGCGAAGCGCCTCGCGCAGCATCCCGCCCACCGTCATGCGGGGGTTCAACGACCCGTACGGATCCTGAAAGATGATCTGCGCTCGGCGCCGGAAACTCATGAGCCCGGCCCGATCGAGCTCTTCCGTGTCCTGGCCGTCGAAAGTCACACGCCCGGCTGTCGGTTTCAGCAGCCTTAGTATCAAGCGTGCCGTCGTGCTCTTCCCGCAGCCCGACTCGCCGACCAGGGCGACCGACTCGCCGCGCCGCACCTCGAACGACACGCCGTCCACCGCACGCAGATGTCCGCGCGTTCTTCCCAGGATCCCCGAGCGGATCGGGAAGTGCTTGACCAGCCCGTGTACGTCGAGCAGCGGCGCGCCGGTCCGATCGGTCATGGTCCCGCTTCCTCGCGCACGGTACGGCGCTGTGGTTCCTCTTCCAACCAGCAGCGGCTCGTCGCGTCCGCGCCCAGCAAGCGCGGGGGTTCTTCCTGGCAGTGCTCCCAGGCGTGGGGGCAGCGGGGGTGGAACCGGCAGCCGCGCGGCCAGCGCCTGGCGCTGGGCACGCTACCGGCGATGGCCACCAGGCGTGGGGCCTTGCCAGTGACCCGGGGTATGGAGCGAAGCAGCCCTTCGGTATAGGGGTGACGAGGCTGACTGAAGACCCGTCCCGTGTCGCCCTGCTCCACGATCTGCCCGGCGTACATGACGATCACCCGGTCGGCGATCTGAGCGACGACACCCAGATCGTGGCTGACGAAGACGATCGCCATCCCCAGCCGTTCCTGGAGGCCCGCCAGCAGGTCGAGGATCTCCGCCTGGATCGTCACGTCGAGAGCTGTGGTCGGTTCGTCGGCGAGCAGCACGTCCGGGTCACAGGCCAGCGCCATGGCGATCATCGCCCGCTGTCGCATTCCGCCGGAGAACTCGTGCGGGTAGTCGTCCAGCCGGCCCTCCGGCTTGGGGATCCCCACCAGGCCAAGCATCTCGGCCGCCCGCTGGCGCGCCTCGGCCCGACCGACGCCGCGGTGCAGACGCACCGCTTCCGCGATCTGATCCCCGATCGCCCACACGGGGTTGAGACTGGTCATCGGCTCCTGGAAGATCATCGAGATCTCGTTCCCCCGGACGCGCCGCATCTCCGCCTCGGAGAGTTCCATCAGGTCTCTGTCGCCCAACTTGATCGATGACTCCGGCTCGACCCGGCCGGGCCGGTCGATCAGCCGCAGGATCGACAGGCAGGTGATCGACTTGCCGCAGCCCGACTCGCCGACGATACCCAGCGTCGCGCCGCGCTCCAGGCTGAAGCTGACCCCGTCCACCGCCCGCACCGGCCCGTCGGCTGTGTGGAAGTACGTGCGGAGGTCAGCGACCTGGAGGACGGGCGCACTCACCGCTACATCCTCAGTCGCGGGTCGAGGGCGTCGCGCAGTCCATCGCCGATCAAGTTGAAGGCGACGACGGTGAACACGATGGCCAGCCCTGGGAAGGTCGATACCCACCAGGCCTGCAGCAGGAACTCGCGACCGTCGTTGATGATCGCGCCCCAGGAAGGCGTCGGCGGTTGCACGCTGAGGCCGAGGAACGACAGGCCAGCCTCGATCAGGATGATGTTGCCGAGTCCCAGTGTCGCCGCCACTATCACCGGCCCCATCACATTCGGGATGATGTGTCGGAGGATGATCCGCGGGCTCCCTAGCCCCAGGGCCCGTGCCGCCTCGATGAACTCCCGTTCCCGCAGCGACAGCACCTCGCCTCTCACGATCCGCGCCGTCGACGGCCAGAGCGTCAGGCCGAGCACGATTACGACGACCAGGATCGATGGCTCGAACAGCGCGATCACCGTGATCAGTAATACCAGGCGCGGGAACGAGATCAACGTATCGACCAAGCGCATCAACACCGTGTCGACGACGCCGCCGAAATAGCCGCTCACTGCACCGACAAGTGTCCCCAGCGTGATCGAGATCACCACGGCGACAAAGCCGATCGACAGGCTGATGCGCGCGCCATAGAGGATGCGCGTATAGACATCGCGCCCGTACTTGTCGGTCCCCAGCAGGTGCTCTCCCGATGGTGCGAGGTGGCGCACAGAGATGATGTCGTCGACGATCTCCGTCGGGTCGTAGGACGTCAGGTAGGGCGCCAGCAACGTTACCAGATAGAGCGCCACCATGAGGTAAAGCCCCAGGACCGCCGGGCGGTTCTTCTTGAACTCGCGCCAGGCGATAGCCCAGCCCGAAACGCCGGCCAGCACATCCTCTTCGCGGCGACCGCGGCCCCATACCGCGCTCAGCCACCAGGCCAGCACCAGCGTCGCCGTCAGTGTCAGGAATGCGATCCAGTGGTCGACGCGCCCGGCCGTGAACGTCGCTAGTACCCTATCGAAGCCGACGCCGAGGACTGCCAGCACGCCCAAGGCGAGCGTCATGAGCGACAGCCCCGCCAGGCGCTGGCCGCGCAAGAGCTGAGGCAGCCCGGGCAGCAGCGCGGCGGCGCTCAGGCGCTTGCCACGGTCGCCGCTCGCGCTATTCACGGCGGCCTCCCTCGTAGCGAATCCGCGGATCGACCACGGCGTACAGGATGTCGGCGATCAGATTGGCGATCACGACCATCACGGCGAAGACGAACGTCGTCGCCATCACCGTCGGGTAGTCGCGCTGGTTGATCGCGTCGAAGATCGCGCGCCCCATTCCCGGCCAGGCGAACACGACCTCCACCAGAACCGCGCCGCTGAACAGGAACGGCAGATACAGTCCCAGCAGTGTGATGATCGGGAGCAGAGCGTTTTTCAGGGCATGCTTGAGGATGACCGTGCGTTCCGGGAGCCCCTTCGCTCGCGCCGTCCTGATATAGTCCTGACGGATCACCTCGAGCATCGAGCTGCGCATGTACCGGGCGACGCTCGCCGCCGAAGAGACGCCCAAGGCGATGGAGGGCAGCACTAGATGATGTAGCCGGTCGGTGAACCTGCCCCAGCTGCTCAACATCTCATAATCCACGCTGTCCATGCCCGACGGCGGGAACTTGAGCGCCTCCGGCCACCAGTCGATCCAGTGGACCTTATAGGCGAAGATCAGGATCAACATCAGGCCCAGCCAGAAGCTCGGCATCGAGTAGATGAACAGAGCGCCTAGCGTCAGGGCGTGATCGAGGCCCGAGTGCTGGCGAACCGCCTGGATAATCCCGAGCCCGATCCCGATCGCGAAGATCAGCAGCAGCGACGTACCGCTCAGCAGCAGCGTGTTGGGGATGCGCTCGGCCAGGATGGACGCGATCGGACGATTCTGCGTTACGCTGACCCCGAAGTCGCCCGACAGGAAGGTCTTGAGCCAGCGCACGTATTGCACGTGGACCGGCTGGTCCAGCCCGTAGTTCTCGCGCATCTGCTCGAGGACCTCGGGCGACACGCTGGGGTGCATGTAGATCGCCATCGGGTCGCCCGGCGCGGCCTGCAGGATGATGAAGACTAGCGTGAGGATCCCTAGGAGCAGGGGAATCGCTTGTAGCAGGCGACGAACGATGTAGGCGGTCATCGCGGCGCCCGTCTTTCTCGGCCTAGCGGCGATCGGCCGGAGCGATCCACCAGTCCTTCACGCTGATGAAGTCACCGCGGATGTCCATTTCCACGTCCCGCACCCGCTCGCGCGCCGCGTTGGCCCGTACGTCGTAGTAGAGGAACGTATAAGGCTGCTCCCACTGCAGGATCTCCTGGTACTCGTGCCAGAGGGGTAAGGCCCGCGAGCGGTCCTCTAGTATCGCCACCTGGTCGAGGATCTCGTCGACCCGCCGGTTGCAGTAGGACGCCCACTGGTATGGCCCGTCGAGCTGCGAGCAGGCGAAGATGATTCTATCGTCTAGGTTGAAGTCGGCGGACCAGCCGAGGGCGAAGGCATCGAACCGTCGCTCGGAGTTCGTGATGTCGGCGCGCAGGCTCTGCCCTTCCTGGATCTGCAGGTTCGCCTTCACTCCAACCTTTGCCAGGTCGGCCTGCACCAGCGTGAGAATCTGCTCGCGCGTCGGGTTCCCCTGGTTCGTCTTCAGCTCGAACGAGGCCTCGTAGACATCCTTCTCCCGCACCCCGTCGCCGTCCTCGTCCACCCAGCCGGCGGAGTCGAGCAGTGCCCGGGCGCGCTCCGGGTCGTGTGGCAGCGGCTCCATGTCTGAGTGGTAAGCCCAGTGGAAGGGTGGCACGGGCCCTTGCGCCACACGACCGAGGCCCTGGCGTGCCACGTCGACGATCCGCTGTCGATCGATGGCCAGGGTCAACGCGCGGCGCACCCTAGGATCCTGAAAAAAGGTGCGCCGGCCGTTCCAGTTGATGAACGCGTAGTTGCGGTTCTCGTAGGTGATCACCCGGGCGTCGGGGTGTGCCACGATCTCCGTGACTTGGTCCGGTGCCACCACCAGGTAGACGTCGACCTCGCCCGCCAGCAGCTCGGCCAGTCGCGTCGTCGGCTCCGGGATGTACCTATAGACCAGCCGGTCCAGGTAAGGGCGACCGCCCAGCGATTCGGCGAAGTCCAGGTTCGCCTCGAAGACCCAGCGGTCACCGCTGCGGTGCTCCACGAAGCGGAACGGGCCGTTGCCCAGTGGGCGTTCCGTACCGAATGGGTGGTGCCCGAGCTCCGCCGGCGCGACGTCGCCCAGGATGTGCTCCGGCATTGGCGAGATCCTGCGCCAGGGATCCATGTACCCTGGGTGGCGGGTCAAGTGGAAAACGACGGTGAAAGAGTCCTGCACCACCGCGCTGTCGTAGAGCGCCAGCAACGACGCGTTCGGATACGATGTGCGTTCATCTTTTATGCGATCGAAGGTGAACTTCACGTCGTAGGCGCTGGTCGGTACTCCGTCGTGCCACTTCACGTCGTCGCGCAGCCGGAACGTGAGAACCAGGCTGCCGCTTCGTGTCGTCACCGTGTCCCAGCTCTCGGCCAGGTAAGGCGTCGGCGCCAGATCAACGTCGTAGCGGATCAACGGCGTGAATAAAACGAAGCCCTGAAACTCTTGCGAGGTCTCGTCCATGCTCACGAAGTGATTCATCGAGTTGATCTCGTTGAGCGACGCTACCACCGCCGTGCCGCCATAACGCAGCGAGTCGGGTACGGCGGGCGAGTCGGCGGGGCGCCCGCCTTCACCGCAGCCGGCGAGCAGCGCGACGACGGCCGCGCCCACGACAAGGTCTCTGCCCATAACCTCAACTGCCCCTTTCGCTTACGTGCCAGCGTCGCTCCGGCGGAATCCACCAGTCCGCTACCGTTACCAGCGTGCCCCGAGCGTCCATCTCGACGCCGCGCAGGCGGTCCGAGACGCTCGCCAGTTCGTCCAGCCACATGAGAAAGGTGAAGGGCTGGGCTTGCTGCAAGGCGAGCGAGAACTCGGTCCAGAGGCGCTTCGCGGCCTCGGGGTCGGTCGTGCCCGTCGCCGCCTCGATCAGGCGATCCACCACCGGGTCCTTGAGGCCGCTGCGGTTGTAGCTACCGGGGCGGTCTGCCTGCGAGGAGTGAAAGAGAGCTGCCGGGTCGACGCGGAAATTGTCCAGTACCCAGCTCTGGACAACGGCGTCGAACTCGCGGCCGCGGTGACGGGCCAGCAAAGTCTGCCATTCGAGCGTCCGCAGGTCCACGGCCACGCCGATGCGGGCGAGCCGTGCCTGGGCGAGTTGTGCGATATCG
Source organism: uncultured Gemmatimonadota bacterium (assembly GCA_964345885.1). Taxonomy (GTDB): domain Bacteria; phylum Gemmatimonadota; class Gemmatimonadetes; order Palauibacterales; family KS3-K002. Next base: position 7,988 of record CAYFSW010000071.1, read on the forward strand.
ACTCGAACCGGGTTCTCGTGGTTCGTCATCAGCGTGAAGCGGAGAGGTGTGCCTGACTCGTTTTCGCGTACGTCGTCGCCGTCGCGATCGATCCAGCCGGCTGCGGCAAGGCTATCACCGGCGGCTGCCAGGTCGAAGGCCAACGGTTCGATCGGTGTGAACATTGGGTGCCACGGCGCGATCGTCCCTGTCGCCAACTGCCCGTAGCCATACATCAGAACGTCGATCAATCGTCCCCGATCGAGCGCCATCGTCAACGCGCGCCTCACCCGCGGGTCCTGGAGTGGCGGCCGGCGCACGTTCCAGCCGATGTAGTAGTACTCGCGGAACGGGTAGCTCAGCAGGCGCACGCCCGGTGTCCGCTCGACCTGCTCGGCTTGGTGTGGGAAAAGCGATCCGTTGACATCTACCCGCCCGGTTAGCGCCTCGGAGAGCAGTGTCGCCGGCTCGCCGACGAAGCGGAAGATCACTCGGTCGAGGAACGGCGGGCCGCCCAGCGACTCTGGAAAATCGGGAACCCGGTCGAGTGTCAGCCGTTCGCCGGCCTCCCAGTCCACGAACCGGAAAGGGCCGCTGCCGACGGGTCGCCGGTTGAACGGTGCGCGGACCATCTCGGCCGGCGGTGTGTCCTCGAGTAGGTGTTTGGGCACCGGCGCCCACCAGAACCCGTCCAGTGGTCGTGCGTGAGGTCGCGCAAAGCTGAAACGGATCGTGAACGAATCGATTACCTCGGCCGACTCGACCAGCTCGAGATAGGCCGACGAGAGCACGGATGCGGTACCCGGATCTTTGGCGCGCCGGAAGGTGAACTCGACGTCGTCTGCGGTCACCGGTACGCCGTCGTGCCAGCGCGCGTCGCGGTTCAGCCGGAAGGTCACCCCACCCGGTTCCAGTTCCCAGCTCTCCGCCAGATAGGGCCGCGGCTCGTACGACTCGCCGTACTGTACCAACGGGGTGAACAGCATGTAGTAGATCAGTTCGTTGGTGTTCTGGTCGGTGTTCACCAGCGGATTGAACCGACCCATGTCGGCGTTGAAGGCGACGACTGCGGTCCCGCCCGCTGTGGCGTCGCTAGTGAGAACGTCAGCGCCGGGCCGCTCCGCCCCGCAGCCGACCGACAGCGCGAGCAGGCAGCCGAGGGCCGCCCCGCGCGCGGCTAGAGACGCCACGTCCACTCCGGGTCGGAGAAACGGCGGCTGTGATGCATCATCCGACCTTTTTCCTTCTCATCGATCACCGATTCGGTAAGGTGGATGCCGAGCAGCCGCTCGAACCCGCTGGCCAGGCAGTCGATCAGCTCGGCCCAGGTCGGTAGATGGTCCAGTATCTCGTCCAGGGCAGTTGGCGGCTCCGAGGAGTCGCCCTTCCATGCCACTTTCAGCAGTTCGACGGTGGGCGACTGGTCGCCGGTCAGCAGCAGCGAGCCGTGCTGGAGCAGGATGCCTTTCTCTCTGAACTGCGCGCTGCCCACGAGCTTGCGTTTGCCCGAGACGATGGCGCCGCCGTCGAGCTTCTCGAAACAGGGGACGGTTGACGGCCGGAGTGCCAGGCCGGGGTCCTCGACGATGTCGGTGGGCGCGCCGAGCAGGCGGAGCCCAGCCAGCAGGGCTCGGTGGACCAGGTCGTAGGTTCTCCGGGGCCCGCCCAGCTGCCGGTCGCCGACGATGAGCGAATAGGTGACCTCGTGATGATGATAGACGGCGCGACCACCGGTCGGACGTCGCACGAAATCGATGCCGCGTCGCTTCGCCTCTTCGATGTCGTAGTAGTCCCGGGCCGGCTGGTTGCGACCCAGTGAGATGCAAGGCGGCCACCATCGATAAAAGCGTAGCGCGGGAGCCCCGCCCGCCCGCACCGACTCCATCAACGCCACGTCCGTCGCCATGTTGCGCGCGCCGTTATCGGCAGGAGTCTCGATCAGCCGCCAGACCGTGGCCGACGGCCGCGAGGGATCGATACCCTCCGGCCGCGCCGCGGTTCGTGCTGGCGGTTGGTGTTGGTTCACGATACGGCTCGGCTCCTTGTAAGGGCCAGGCCTAGTGTCGTGCCGTGGGGGTGTGTTTCAGCCGGACGAAACGGCCCTTCAGTCGGCCCGAAAGCGCACGTCAGGCTGTCGATTGGCCCGAGCCTCGTCGAGCCGCCTGACGGGCGTCGTGTAGGGTGCGCCTTTGACGAACTCCGGATCCTGCGCCGACTCCTCGGCTATCTGCAACATAGCATCGCAGAAGCGGTCTAGCTCCTGCTTTGTCTCCGTCTCGGTCGGTTCGCACATGATCGCTTCGGCGACGATGAGCGGGAAGTACACGGTGGGCGCGTGGATACCGAAATCGAGCAGCCGCTTGGCGACATCCAATGTCCGGACGCCGTACTGCTTGAGGAAAGCGCCCGAGAACACCGATTCATGAAGCCCGCGCCCGTACGGCAACTCGTACGTGTCGCCCAGCCGCGCCGACACGTAGGCGTTGTTGAGCACCGCGGCCTTCGCCGTCTCGGTGATCCCCTGCTCGCCCAGCATCCGCATGTACGTGTAGGCGCGAACCAGCACGCCGAAGTTGCCCCAGAATCCGTGTACTTTGCCGATGCTCGTCGGCCGCTCCCAATCCAGCGCGTAGCTGCCGTCCTCGTTCCGCATCAGGATCGGCAACGGTAGAAACGGTGCGAGGTGCTCCTTCACCGCGACCGGCCCCGCGCCCGGGCCGCCTCCGCCGTGCGGTGTCGAGAACGTCTTGTGAAGGTTGATGTGGACTATGTCGTAGCCCAGATCGCCCGGCCGCGTGATGCCCATCAGCGCGTTGAGGTTCGCGCCGTCCATGTAGAGTAGGCCACCCGCATCGTGGACCAGGTGCGCGATCGTCTCGATCTCCGACTCGAATTTGCCCAGCGTGTTTGGGTTGGTGAGCATCAGGCCCGCGACGTCGTCGCCCAGCGCGGCCTCCAGCGCCGCCGGGTCCATCCGGCCCTCGGCGTTCGACTCGAGCGTCACTACCTCGTAGCCCGCCATGATCACCGTCGCCGGGTTCGTGCCGTGGGCACTGTCCGGGATGATGATCTTCTTACGCGGATCACCCTTCGCCGTGTGGTAGGCCCGGAATAGCAAGGCCCCCACGAACTCGCCTTGGGCGCCGGCGGCGGGCTGTAGGCTGATCGCGTCCATCCCGGAGACTTCATTGAGCATCTCGCCGAGCTCCCACATGAGCTTCAGCGCGCCCTGAACCGCTGAGACCGGCTGGAACGGGTGAAGATCCACCAAGCCGGGTAGCCGGGCCGTCATCTCGTTGACCTTCGGGTTGTACTTCATCGTGCACGAGCCCAACGGGTAGAATCCGCGGTCGACGTGGTGGTTCTTGAGTGAGATCTCTGTAAAATGCCGGACAACGTCGTGCTCGGGGACCTCGGGTAGCGCTGGCGGCGTCACCCGCAACGCTGAAGCGGGCAACAATTGGTCGAGCGGCCGCGCCGGTACATCGGGCTCAGGCACAGCGGTGCCGAGACGGCCGGGTTGTGACAGCTCGAAGATGAGTAGCGAGGTCTCAGAGCGTGGATCTCTTTCGGTCATTGTGCGTCCAGTAGTCGGTAGCCAGTAGTCGGTTGTCGGTAGCCGGTTGATCAGTGATGGATGCGTTGCCGGTCCCGGATCGACCGACCACCGGCCACCGACCACCGGCCACTAGAAATCATGACTCTGCCCGGGCTCCAGAATTACCACCTGTGCCCGCGAGCCGATCTGTTTCGCAAACGCGACCGGGTCCTTCTTGATCACGTCAAACGTATTATAGTGCATCGGGATGACCGTCTTGGGCTCGATCATCTCCACGGCCCGCACCGCGTCCTCCGGTCCCATCGTGAAGTTGTCGCCGATGGGCAGGCAGGCGACCTCGACCTTGCCTTTCAGCAGCTCCATGTCGGTGATGAGCGCAGTGTCGCCGGCGTGGTAGACGGTGCAGCCGTCCAGCGTGATCAGGAATCCGCCGGGCACGGTGGTGTAACAGCCCGACTCGTCGCCTTCCACTGCTCCGCCGTGCAGGGCGGGTGTCATCTTGATGTAGCCGACGGGGAAGTTGTAGCCACCGCCTATGTGCAACGGATGCGCGTTCTCGATCCCCTTCACCTGCTGGGCGAAGGCGACAATCTCGAAGGTCGAAATGACCTGGGCGCCGGTGTTCTTCGCTATCTCGAAGCCGTCGCCGATATGATCGCCGTGACCGTGGGTGAAGAGTACGTACTCGCACTTGCCCACGGCGTCGGGTCCGATGTCGGCCAGCGGGTTGCCCGAAAGGAAGGGATCGATCAGCATGACCGTGCCGTCGTTGGCCACGAGCGTGAAGCAGGAATGACCGTGAAATGTGAGCTTCGGCATGTTACTCCTCCTTCAGTGCTTCCAGCAGTAGCTCCACGTCGTCCTTCGACCGCTTCTCGGTGAACGCGACCAGCAGGCCGTCGTCTACATCGATGTGCGGGAAGCGGGAGAGCGCGACGCCGGCGAGGACGCCTCGCTCGGCGGCGCGCCGGATGAGGTCACGGGCCGGTCCCTTCGTCTTCAGGGCGAACTCGCGGAAGAAGGCCGAATCGGGGAACATCGGCTCGAGTTCGGTCTCTGCCACGATACGGTCGTAGGCGTAATGAGCGATCTGCGTACTAGCCTCGGCGACCCGGCGCAGCCCGTCGCGGCCAACGGTCGAGAGGTAGATCGTCGCCGCCAGCGCGCAGAGCCCCTGGTTCGTGCAAATGTTGCTCGTCGCCTTCTCGCGCCGGATGTGCTGTTCCCGCGTCTGCAGGGTGAGGACAAAGCCCCGCTTGCCCTCCAGGTCCTCGGTCACGCCGACTATACGGCCCGGCATCTGACGGATGTGCTTCTGGCGCGCGGCGAAGAGACCTAGCACCGGGCCGCCATAGCTCAGCGGGATCCCCAACGGCTGGCCCTCCGCCACGGCGATGTCGGCGCCGGCTTCGCCCGGGCTCTTGAGGATCGCCAGCGATATCGGGTCGACCACGGCGATAAGCAGGGCCCCGGCGTCGTGGGCGATCCCGGCCACCGCATCGAAGTCCTCTATGAGGCCGTAGAAGTTCGGGCTCTGCACGATGACCGCCGCGGTCTCTTCGTCCGCTAGCTTCTTCAGCGCGTCCAGGTCGGTCACGCCGGCCCCCGTCCGCGGCGCGATCTCCACCGGCATCTGCAGCCCGAGGTTGTACGTATCGAGCACCTGCCTGTAGTGCGGGTTCACCGTTATCGAGAGGACGATCTTGTCACGCTTCCGCTGAATCGACCGGGCCATCATCGCAGCTTCGGCCATCGCCGAAGCACCGTCGTACATCGACGCGTTGGCGACGTCGAGCCCCATTAGCGCGCAGACCATGGTCTGGAACTCGTAGATCGACTGCAGCGTCCCCTGGCTCACCTCCGCCTGATACGGCGTGTACGCCGTGTAGAACTCGCTGCGCCGGATCAGATGATCTATAACGGCCGGCGCGTGGTGGTCGTAGTAGCCGGCGCCGGCAAAACAGATCAGCTGTTGGCTGGCCGCAGCAAGCTCCTGCAGCGTCCTCACCGCCTCCCATTCCGAGACTGCTGGCGGTATGTCTAGCTGGGCCTTGAGGCGCAGCTTCTCCGGGATGTCGGCGAACAGCTCCTCCTCGGAAGATACGCCGATGACGCGAAGCATCTCCTGGCGATCCGCATCTGAATGCGGGACAAAGCTCATGATTTGGTCGCTATCTCTTAGTTGATGCAGCAACTACCTCGGCCGTGCTAGGCCGAGATCAGCGCCTTGTAGTTGTCCGGCGACAGTAAACCGTCCAGCTCCGTCGTGTCGTTGACTCGCAGGCGGACCATCCAGCCGTCGCCGTACGGGTCGCGGTTGACCAGAGCCGGATCGTCACCCAGCGCCTCGTTCACCGCTACGACGTCGCCGCCCGCCGGCGTGTAGAGCTCCGACACGGCCTTGACCGCCTCGATCGTGCCAAATGCCTCCATCTTGGCAAGCGAGCTACCCACCTCTGGGAGTTCGACGAACACGACATCGCTCAACTCCCCTTGGGCGTAGTCCGTGATGCCGACGACAATCTCGTCGTCGCCAACCCTCATCACGTACTCGTGCTCCTCTGTATAGAGCAGGTTATCTGGGACCTGTACCTCAGCCATGACTCCTCCGCATGTCAGAAAGGTGGTCGAGGCTCTAATAGTCGGCGCGTCACAATATTTGGCCGGCTACGGTCGCGTCAAGGTACGCCAGCGATTACGGCCGCTCAGGCGAGGCTCGGCACCCGATCTAAGCCGAAAAGCTCTGAAATCCTTGCAGTTGAGGGATCGGATCCCTAGCTTGGCATGGGCGACGTGGTTCGTCGCTTCTCAATGTGTGCCCTAGGCGCGAACCCTAAACGAAAGGAGGTGGTCCAGTGTCCGTTGAATTACCTGGCCAACCGGCACGGGCAAAGCGACTGCCTCGAGGCGGTATAGGCTAACTACCGGCCTTGTCCGGGGGTAGTAGGCCCCGGCGGCGCCATGAGGCGTCGCGTCGGTTGAGCCAGACCCCTAGACCGGCCGTCAGGCATCGTGCTGGCGGCCGGTTTCATTATTGGGCTCACTATCCAATATCCCACATTCGACTCCCAAATCTCGATGACTGCTCGACTAGCAGGGACCAAGATCCGAGGTTCGACGCCCAAACGGTCGAGAGTATCGCTGTGCTGGACGTTGGATCTCGGTACGTCACCCTTGAATTGTCCTTGGGACTCGGATACTGAATGTGGGATATTGGATAGTGAGATGCCTTAACCCGGGGGCGGCGGCAGCAATTCCGAATCCTCGCCCAACCGAAATGCCCGATACGTGGGATAGGCGAACTCGATGGCTGGCTCTTCGGCGAAGCGGTTGAGGATTCCGGTGGAGATGCGGTCGACTGTCGAGCGGCGCTTCCTCACCGGTGTCAGGTTACGCAGGGTCAGCATCACTCCCGAGTCGGCAATGGTGGTGTAGACGATCGGTGCGGTGGAGCCGAGTCGGAAGGCATATTCGCGCTCGAGCTTTTGGAACCCGGCCCTGAGGTCGGGCACGATCTCCTCGTAAAGCTCCGTTGCCACATCCTGGATGATCTCGCGGGCTCGCCGCCAGTCGCTCTCGAACGTGACCAGCACCTGGATCTCCTGCCAGACCAACGGGTTCACCGTCGCCGACGAAACGACGTTCTTGTTGAGGAATGCGCTGTTCGGCACCGTAACGATGCGGCCGGTCGACTGCATCGCGTAGACCAGCGGCTCGCCAACTTCGAGCAACGTCGTTTTCAGCAAGCCGATGTCGATGACGTCGCCGATCAGGTTCTCGACCTGGATGCGACTGCCGATCTCCACACCGCGGCGCGAGTTGATGTAGATCCAGCCGGCCAAACTGCGCACCACGTCGGCGAGGGCGATCGTGACGGCGGCGGCGATGAGTCCAAGGATCGTGCCGATGTCCGCTAGCGCCAGGCGCTCGGCGAACAGGACGACGCCCGCGCTGATCAGCGCGATCCAGAAACCGTAACTGACGACCTTCCGCAGCTGATGGCGTCGAGTTATCTCGTCTATGTGGGCGTCGATCCCGCGACGGATCAGGCGTGACAGGCCGTAGAGGGCGAGCCAGATGATGAGGAAGATGATCAGCTTCTCGAGCGCGCCACCACTAGTGATGGCCGCCCAGACACGCCCCACTGCCCCCTCGACTTGCGAGGCCTGCTCCTGGGCACGCTCGATCGGGGTCTGCCTTATCGTAGTCCACATGGCATAGGCAATATGCGCCAGCGCGGCCCGAGCGCGCCACCGGCCAGCCGAGAGCACCGTCTCGTTGCACCCTTGCTTTACCCGCCGCGTGACCCTACCTGCGAGCGTAGCGCTATCGCCATGCACGACCAGAGCTCTCCTCGATCCGCAGCAGCTCCTCCGGGGAGCCTAGCGGCCGCCAGCGGGCCCACGCGACTGGGCCTGCTCGCGGCGTTCGCTGCCATCTACCTGATTTGGGGGTCGACCTACCTCGCCATCCGCTTCGCCATCGAGACCCTACCGCCGTTCCTGATGACCGGTGCTCGCTTTCTGGCGGCGGGCACCCTGTTGTACGGTTGGGTGCGCCTGCGCGGTGCGCCGCGACCGGCCCGCTCTCACTGGGCGGTGGCGGCGCTGGTCGGTACGGCGATGCTCGTCTTCGGCGTTGGCGGCGTCTCTTGGGCGGAGCAGCGGGTGCCGTCGGGCGCGGCCGCGCTGATCGTGGCCGTCGGCCCGCTCTGGATGGTGCTGATCGACTGGCTGTTCTACGGTGGGCCGCGGCCCGATCTCAAGGTACTTGGGGGGATCCTATTGGGCTTCGCCGGCGTCGCTGTCCTGATCGGGCCAGAGCAGCTTGCCGGCGCCGGGCGAATCGATCTGGCGGGCACAGGCGTGATTCTGTTTGGGACGCTGGCCTGGTCGTTCGCTTCGCTCTATACGCGCGAGGGACATCTCCCCGCTTCTCCGGCCCAGGCAACCGGGATGGAGATGCTGACCGGCGGCGTCATCTTAGTCGTGGTGGGCTCAGCGTTTGGGGAGTGGCAGACACTCGAGTTCGGCGAAGTGTCGCTCCGCTCGGTGATCGCGCTGGCCTATCTGACGGTGCTCGGCTCGATCATCGCCTTGAGCGCCTACCTATGGCTGCTCAAGGTCTCGACACCCGCCCGCGTCATCACCCACGCCTACGTCAACCCGATCGTCGCCGTCTTCCTCGGTTGGGCACTCGCCGCCGAGCCGCTGAGCCCGCGCGTGCTGGTCGCCAGTGCCGTGATCATCGCCGGCGTGCTTGTCATCGTTACCCGGCGCTTGCCGACTCCCGAGGTCGAGCACGGGTGAATCCGGTAGTCGGTAGTCGGTGGTCAGGTGTGAATGCGATGACAAGTTGTTGATTTGCAGGTCTTAGCGTGGCGACTAAGACATAGTGCTATCGATCGCACCGCCCACCGCCCACTGACCACCGCCCTTAACTCCCCGCAAGCGTTTCATCCTCACGGACCCGCGGCGCAATCCCGATTCCGCTGAACCCGTAGAGGATGGCAAACAGAAAGCCGGTGTAATTCATGACGGCCCACGGCAGGTAGCTCAGCGTCGGGACATCGAGGGTCGCGGCCATGAAGACACCGGCGGCCGACCACGGAATCAGCGGCACGACCACGGTGCCACTGTCCTCGAGCGTACGTGACAGATTCTTCGCCGCCAGGTTCCGCTTCCGGTAGGCGGGCGCGAACAGCTCGCCCGGTAGCAAGATCGTAAGGTAACTCGACCCGGTGATCAGCGCGGTGAAGATCGTCGAGCCGACCGTCGCTGCGATGAGCTGGCCCGTGGTGCGCGTCAGCCGCATCAGGTGTCCGAGGGCGATGTCCAGCAGGCCGGCCCGGTTCGCGATCCCGGCGAACGAGAAGGCGGCGAAGACGATCAGTGTGACCTCCATCATCGGCCCCATGCCGCCACGCGAGAGCAGGCCGTCCACCGCGGGGTCGCCGGTGTCAGCCACATAACCGGTCACCGCCGCCTCCGCCACGTCGTTGATCGACTCGCCCTGAAATATGATCGCGATGACGCCGGCCAGCGCTGAGGCCAGGAGGATTCCGGGTATCGTTGGCCGTTTTCGCACCGCGAAGTAGAGGACTACAGGCAGCGGTAAGAGCACCCAGGGGCTCATCACGAAAGCGTTGCCCAGCGTATCGAGGATCGCGGCCACCCGCTCGGGCGACGCGGCGGGCTCGGCCTGCAGACCGACCACCAGGTAGACCAACAGGCCCAGGGTCCAAGCGGGCGCGGTGGTCCAGAGCATATGGCGGATGTGGTCGAACAGGTTCGACTGCGCCGCCACCGGAGCCAGGTTAGTGGTGTCGGAGAACGGTGACAGCTTGTCGCCGAAATAAGCTCCGGCGACGATAGCGCCGGCCGCAGCGCCCAGCGGCACGCCGAGCCCGGCGGCGACGCCCATCAGCGCGATCCCAATCGTGCCAACGGTCCCCCATGACGTTCCCGTGAACAGCGACACGAACGAGCACAACACGCAGGCCGTGACCAGGAAGAAGCGCGGCGAGATGGTATGCAGTCCCAGCCTCAACAGCAGCGGAATGGTTCCCGCGGCGATCCAAGTGCTGATCAGTGCCCCCACACAGACGAGGATCAACGCCGCGGGCAGCGCCTTGGCGATCCCTTCGATGATCCCTGACTGCAGTTCTGCCCACGTGTAGCCCAGGCGAACCGCGACCAGCCCTGCGACCGCCGCAGCCGCGATGAGCAGGACCTCGATGCGCAGCCGGTAGACGCCGTAGCCCACGCCTAGTAGCAGCGCCATGAAGATGAACGGCAAGAATGCCTCGAGTGCCGTCGGCTGTCGTCGTTCGTTGTTCATCAGCCGTGCCGTATCCAGCGAACCAGTTCCCGGAGAGTCGGGCGCTTGCCGGTCATCAGCAAGGCGACGCGATAGATGCGACCGCCGACCCAGGCGATGCACAGGATCGTCACGATTTGCAGGGTGAAGATCAGCGGGATCTCCCACAGCTCGACGATGCCGAGCGCGTAGCGCGCGATGAATAAGACCGGTGTGAAAAACGGGATCCAAGACAGGACGACCGATGCGTTGCTCGTCGGCGATTCGAGCACGATCGGTATGATCAGCAGCGGGATGATCACCAGCAGCGTCACAGGGAACTGCAACTGCGACGCCTCCTGCTCGCTGCTGGCGACGGCGCCCACCGATGCGTACAGGCCGCCGTAGAGGAAATAGCCGGTGAGGAAGAGGCCCACGAATAGCAGGAGCGTGTCGATTCCGACTGGCAGGTTCTGGATGAACCCGACATCGGCGAACGCCTGAGCGCTCGCGGCGTAGAGCAGCAGCAGGCCGGCGACCGCCAGCCAAATGCCGATTTGGGTGAGCCCCACTGCTCCCACGCCCAGCGTCTTGCCGAGCATCAACTGCCAGGGCCGCACGCTCGAAAGAATGACCTCGACGGTCTTGCTCGCCTTCTCCGCCACGGCGGCGCGTAGCATCATGGCTCCGTAAAGCAGGACGACCATGTAGATTATCAGTGCGAGGATCTGGGCGACGATTGCGCTCTGAGCCTCGTCGCGCGCAGCGCCCTCTTCGGTGACCCGGTAGGTGGCGACCTCGATTTCCCGTGTGAGCCGTGCGACGGCTGACGGGTCCAGCCCCAGCGTCCGCGCTTGATGCCGCCTCACCGCGGTGGTCGTGGCGGGCTCCAGCGTCGCCCTCACCAGCGTCATGCCCACGTCCCGCCCCCAGTACTCGATCTCCCCCCCTTCGAGAACATCGGCGGGCAGGTAGAGAAAACCCGAGAGCTGCCCGTCCAGAACCCGGTGGCGCAGCGACGCTATGACCGTCCCGGGCTCTCCGCCCGGCGGCGGCATGTAGCGCAGGCGCCCCTCCTCGAACGCCTCGGTCGCCAGCAGCTCCTCAAGTAGCTGGCCGCTCTCGTCGACCACGCTGATCGACAGGACACGCTCGCTTTCCCGGGCCATGAAGACGATGGGTATCGCCATCGCTGTGATCATAAGGAGAGGTGCGATGATCGTGATCACGATGAACCATCTGCTGCGTACGCGCGCCAGATACTCGCGGCGGATGACGGCGATCAGCTTACTCACGGGCCCGGGCGACGAAGATCTCGTGGAGCGATGGTTCGCTCACCTGGAAGTGGTGGACGATAGCGCCGGCCGCCACCGCCGCCTCGAGCAACTGCTGTGGCTCGACGCCCTCCTGCAGTGAAACCGCGAAGCAGACACCGCGGTCCTCCACGTCGGCGACGAGCGAGTGGTCGTCTAACAGTCCAGCACCCCCCTCCATCGACAAGAGGACCTGCCGCTGACCGGCCAGCCAGGCCTCGCGCCTGATCTCGGCCAGCGGTCCATCCAGCACCTTGCGAGCGTCCTTGATCATCACGACGCGCTCGCACAGCCGTTCTGCTTGGTCCATGTTGTGGGTCGAGAACAAAACGGTGGCACCGCGACTCTTCTCCTCCAGCACGATCTCTTTCAGCAGATCGACGTTCAGAGGATCGAGACCGGAGAACGGCTCATCGAGAATCAGCAACTCCGGCTCGTGCAACACGGTACTTATGAACTGCACCTTCTGCTGCATTCCCCGGGACAAATCCTGTACTTTCTTTTCGGTCCAGTCGCCCAACTCGAGTCGCTCCAGCCAGCGGCGCGCGCGCTGGCGGCCGACGCGGCGCGGGGTCCCCTTCAGCTCGCCCAGGAACTCCAGTAGCTCGAGCACCTTCATGTTAGGGTAGAGACCGCGTTCCTCCGGAAGGTAGCCGATGCGGTCGCGGGCTTCGGGTGTCGGCGGCTGGCCCAGCAGCTCGATCTTGCCACTGTCGGCTCCGATGATGTCAAGCATGACGCGGATGGTCGTCGTCTTGCCCGCGCCGTTGGGCCCTAACAGGCCACAGATGATGGCCCGCGGTACGGAAAGGTCGAAGTCGTCGACGGCGACTTTCGTGCCGTACTGTTTGTGGATGCTCTCCAGATGGATCGCGAGATTGCTGTCCATGCGCCAGCGATGCTACTGTCCTGCCGGTCGCTGCCGCAAGTGATGGCGTTGCCCCGGCGCCTCAGCTACCTTAACCGCTGATGTCTGAGACCGTTCTGCTCGTCGAGTTGCTCGTGGTCGCGATCGTCGTCGCGATCATCGTCAAGTATGTCCGCCTGCCCTACACCATCGCCCTGGTCCTGGCAGGCGTGTTCGTCGGCCTGCTACCCGAGGTCCCGGCCTTTCCGGTCGATCCCCACCTGTGGTTGCTGCTTTTCCTGCCGCCGCTCTTGTTCGAGGGGACGATCAACATGGACCTCGAGCTGCTCAAACGGTACGCGACGCCCGTCGGGCTGCTCGCCTTGCCGGGCACGCTCGCTTCGGTGGCACTGCTGACTGCTGCCTTCCTGCTGCTGTTCGCGCTGCCCGTCCCGCTCGCCGTGCTGCTGGCCGTCATGCTGAGCCCGACCGACCCGGTATCGGTGCTGGCGACCTTCAAGGAGTACGGCGTAGCGCGAGGGCTGCAGACGATCGTCGAAGGCGAGTCGGTGTTCAACGACGGCGTCGCCGTCGTCCTCTACGTCATCGTGCTGGCTTGGGTCGGTGGTGACGCGGTGACTGTCGCGGAGGGGATCGTCGAGTTCGTCAAGGTGGTGGCAGGTGGTGCGCTCGTGGGCCTCGTCCTCGGTTACCTCACCCACCGGCTGTACTCGGTGATCGACGACAACCTGATCGAGGTCGGCTTGTCGCTCGCCTTGGCATACGGCGCATATCTCGTCGCCGAACGGCTCGAGGTGTCCGGGGTCATCGCTGTGGTCGTCGCCGGCCTGATTATCGGGAACTACGGTCGCATCTTCTCCATGAGCCCCAGCACGCGCCTCAGCCTCACCCACTTCTGGGAGGTGGCGGCGTTCCTGATCAATGGCCTGCTGTTCCTTATGATCGGGCTCACAGTGGAGCGCGGCGGCCTGTTCAGCTATGCCGGCCAGATCGGGCTCGTCTTCGTCGCCATGCTCGTCGCCCGCGCGCTTATCGTCTACGGCTCCATCGGCGGGTACCGACTCCTTTCGGGCCGGCGACTGCCCGATGGCTGGGTCCACGTGGTCAACTGGGGCGGTCTGCGCGGGAGCATCCCGGTGGCGCTGGCCCTGGGACTGCCGGTCTTCGTGGCACAGGTCGATCATTTGAGGGCGATTACGCTGGGCGCCGTCTTTCTCTCTCTGCTGGTGCAGGGAATCACGCTCAAGCCGCTACTACGCCGCCTCGGTCTCGTCCGCCGCCCGCAGTTGCAGGAGGAGTTCGAGCGCGCGCAGGGGCTGGCGATGGCGGCGCGTGCGGCGCTCAACGAGTTGGAGTGGTTGCACGGGCGCGGCGAGATATCCGACTCGCTATATCGCAAACTGAACCGCTACTTTGAGGCGGTACGGGAGGAAAACGCCGACGCGCTGGCCAGCCTGACCGAGGACCATGGCGCGGTACGGCGACGGCAACTGGCGCGCGTCAGCACGCAGCTGTTCGCCGCCGAGCGCTCGGCGCTGGATGAAGCGCTACGGCGTGGCCTGCTCAGCGAAGAGGTGTGGCGCGAGCTCAAGCGCGAAGTGGATGCCCGGCTGGTCGAAGGCGAAGAGGCCGGATGGGAGCGGCTCTGGGAGGAAGAGCAAGTCGACCTCGAAGAGACGTTCCCTCCCCAGGATGTCGAGCCGCGCTGACAGACGTGGAGGTAAGGACTGATGGCTGAGAGACGCAAGAGAATCATACGGTGGCTGCTGCCAAAGCTCATCGTCTTCGCGATAGGCGTGGCGGTCGGCTACTACGTGCGCGACCGGCAGCAGACGGACTTCAAGGACCTGTACGAGCAGACGCTCAACGAGCTCGAGGACTTGAGAGAGGCTGGCGAAGACATGGTCGAGCGCGGCCGCCGTGCAGGTGAGGCAATGAAGGCCGCGGCCGACAGTGCCGAGGCGGCCGTGGAAGAGGTCACCGGCGGCAACTAGGCTTGTCGCCTCAGCCGAGCAGTATGAGGGCGGCGGCGGCGGCGAGGGCCAGGTAGAGAATCCAGGAGAGCGCGCGGCTGCCGCGGGGGCCGGTGAAGCCGACCGTGACGGCGTCGGGTACAGCGGCGCGGACCGGAGTAATCTCGGTCTCCTTAACGATGTCCTCGCCTGAAGCGACCCTCCTCAAGAAGGCGAACTGGTACTTCCCGATCTGAAGCACATCCCCAACTTGAAGCTTGTACGGCTCGCTGATCTTGCGGCCGTTGACCTTTGTTTTTGTACGGCCGAGATCGCGCAGCAGATATTGCCCTCTCTGATAAGTGATCTCGGCGTGCAAGCGCGAGATCTTTCTGTCCGGGATAATGAGATCGCTGCGCTTCTCGCGGCCAATCCTGAAGCCGGCTCGGTCGATGATGTAGGACTGATTGTTGTCTATCCGTCGCAGAACCGCGACGACCCTGCGTTCCTCTTCGGGTGGCGTCACACGGTGGAGCAGCTCCGGCGCTACCGCGCCGGGATTCGCCTCCGACTCGGCTACGGTTCGCGCTATCGCCGCGGGCACCGGTGCATCCAACTTGACCGTGTCCTCCCCACCGTCATCGATGAACACGATCGTGCGGCCGTCCAAGGACAACCGGTCCCCGTTGAACAGGGCGACTGGATCGCGCTGCAACGGGCGATCGTTGATCGCAATCGGGCCCGCATCCTGCACGGCCCAGGCGAACGCACCGAACTCCTCGATGCTGATCGCGACGCGGTACCCTTCACCCAGCTCGGCGAGCCTAATGCTGGCCGTCTCATCCGAGCCGACCAGGTTCTCCCCGCTCTTCAGCCTGTAGAGACTCTGCTGGAACTCTATGAACGGCACTTTTCCTGTCGCTCCTGGCGGGCACATCCGGTGGGAGGTCCGGCGGACCGAGGTCTTCCTCGGCCAATCATTAGATGTCCCGGTACCGGGCATCGTTAAGTCGATACACGCAAGGTGAGGGCCGCGTTCCGCCGAACGCGTAAGAAGCTGTGGTACAGAGACTTGTGGCGCGGGCCTCGGGACGGCCGCGGCCCGGCCTCTGGCGGATTGCAACTCCGCTTGCAACCGCCAAGTGAGCCCGGCAGAGCGCCGCCATTGACCGGCCCAAGCGCTGCCCGCATCTTGAGCGGGTATTCCCCCAGCTGTGTCCCGCGGCGCTAGATAACTGTCGCGTCGCTCGGCCAAAGCGCGGGCGAGGCGCCTATGTGGGCTTGTCTCAACGGGATACGCGTAACGTCCCCACAGGGGTCGCGAACGGGCGCCAATGCTGCGTAACAGGCTCGGCTTCTCCCTCGTAGAGACGATCGTCGTCTTGCTGCTCCTGGCGGTGGTGGCGTCGGTCGCCGTCCCTCGCGCCCTCAAACCCAGTCCCAGCAGGCAGGTGGAGTTGGCGGCCCGGGCCCTGACCCGCGACCTCGAGCTGCTGCGCATGCGGGCGATAGCGGCGAAGCGCCGGGTCCGGGTCCGCTTCTACGAGTCGGAGAGGTTCTACAGCGCCTTCATGGACACGACGGCGCTGCGCTCCGGTTCGATAACGGAGAACGACGCCGAGGTGCAGGCCAGCCGGCTACTGGCGCGTGGCTCGCGGATCGGGATACCGGGGGTGAAGTTGCCGAGTGGAATACAATTCGGGACCGGGATAGCGACCAGCGGTCCGGCGGGACACGACGCTTCGGGCGCCCTGGTGCTCGCCAACGGTGACTACGTGGAGTTCGATTCGCGGGGCATGGTAGCGCCACCCGGGTCCGGCGGCGTGATCTACCTGATGCACGAGGAGATCAATTCCTCGGTGTCGGCGGTGACGATCACGGGTGCCAGCGCGTTCCGCACCTGGGTATTGCGCGGCGGTGAATGGACGCGATGAAACGGTACTCGGCTCTCGTACACACGGACCACGGCTTCGGTATGGTGTCGGTGCTGGTCGCCATGGTCCTGCTGGCGATCGGCGTTGTGGCGATCTCCGCCTCGAGCGCCTACATGGTCTCGTTGCAGACCGATGCGGCGGAGCGTGCTCGGGCCACGTCCATCGCGGTGGCCTACATGGAGGAGGTGAAGATGCGGGTGCCGCAGACCGTGGTCTCCGAAGACACGGTAGCGGTGAGCGAGACCGGGACTGTAGCCGCCGACGGCGCATTCCTGCGGACTCTGACCGTGATCCCCGAGCCCAGCGTGCCGGACGCCCTGAGGGCGACGGTGTCGGTGCAATACCCGTCGGGTTTCGGGCGGACGGGCACCGTTCACATGGTGACGGTCATCTACTCGGGGAACTAGCCGTGCGGACTCTTCCCAGCGTGTCGGCGCGTCGCCAGCGCGGCTTCTCGCTGATCGAGCTACTCGTCGCCTTGACGCTCGGCGTTGTCGTTCTGGGCGCCGCGATGGGCTACCTGTTCAGGGAGATGCGCTCGCTGGCCGGCAGCGAGATTCGCCAGAGCGTCAGCCGCAACGGCCGCTACATCGGCGTGTCGCTGCGCCACGACGTCCAAAAAGCCGGCATCGACATCGAGAGCACGGTCGTCTTCGGGACCGTTAAAGCCTGGCCCGGCGACTACGGCGATACGCTGGTCGTGCTCCACGTGCCGTATCTCCCTCAGCCCGCACCGGTGCACTCCCTCGTGCCGCCGGCAGGGGCCGATGACCCGCTGACGGGGGACGGCACGTGCGGCCCGCGCTGCATCGACCTGCTCAAAGGCCCGCTATTACCGCTCGAGATCGAGCCGGGCGACCTGGCTCGACTGCAGGTGCGCGCCTCGCGGCGATTGATTTTGATCGAGGACCTGGTCGACGCCACCGATACCACGTTTCAGGCGACCTTCACCGAAGCGCCTCTCATACTGAGGCAGGCTGCGGGCCTGAGCGGCGGCCTACAGTTGACGCGCTCCGGCACGTTCGTGCAGAAGCTCGTGCCGATCATCTACTACGTAGACGCCGAGGGACAGCTCCACCGTGCCGTGCGCATGGACCTGGATGGTTCGCCCGTCGGCGACATCCTAGCCTACGACGTGGAACGTTTCGAGGTGAAGCTTGTGTTCTTCGATGGTGACGAGCTAGACCAGGCCAACCCGACTGACACCGACGACTCGAACGACTACGACGATATCGTGGCCGTCAGGGTCTCGGTGACCGTGGCCGCCGATCGAGTGGACCCGCGCGTCAACAACGGGGAGCTGGTGAAGCGCGACTACGAGTGGACGATATCGCCCCGCAACCTGCGGTATCAAAGGAACCGCTAAGGAATGGCGGGAGCAGGAGGCGCTATGGCGAAGGACACTATGCGGCGCGGCTCACGATGGGAAAGGGCCGCCGGCCGTCTGACTGACAGGCGCGGCCTGGCGCTGGTGGCGACGCTACTGGTGCTCACCGTGATGGCCGTGCTGGTAGCAGCCGCGGTGAGGGCGTCGATGACCACGGTCCGCACCTCGGGCATGGAGTACCACGAGGCCCGCGTGTTCTACGCGGCCGAGGCGGGTGCGGAGGTGGCGCTCTCCCAGCTCAAGCTGGCGCTCCAAGACGGCTACCTCTCGGACAGCGAGCTCACCGGCATCAACCCACCGGCGCTCGAGGAGTTCAGCTTCGACAGCTTCTCCGTACAGCGCTTGGATACGGCAGTCGTCGAGGAGATAACCGACGGGCCTTATTCCGGCCTCTGGGCGCTGACTCAGAACGTCGAGGTCTACTCACTGGCCTCCGACCCGGGCGCCAATATGTCCGGCGTCGTCCTGGCAGCCAAGGCCCAGGCGATCCCGATCTTTCAGTTCGGCGTCTTCTACGAGGAGGATCTCGAGGCGACCAACGGGCCGCCGATGACCTTCGTCGGACGCGTTCACTCGAACGGCGACATCTACCTCAGCTCGCGCAACGCCTGGTACATGGAGATGATCACCACGCCCAACAAGGTGATCCATAACCGCAAGGACCAGAACCGGGTCTATGACGGCGTCTACGTCTTCAATCCGGTGACGACGGACAGCGTGGTTCTCGATTTCGACAGCCGCACGATCCCCGGCGCCGAGGCGTTCAAGGCGGAGAGCTGGGCGAAGTTCAACGCTCAGCTGCGGACCGACGCCTTCGACGTCGACTCGCTGCGCCTGCCCCTGCCGCCCGGCGTCCCGGCGGTCGAGCTGATTCGGCCTCGGGAGATGGACGACGGCGAGGCGGAAAAGTCGGTGAAGTTCGCCTGGAACGCCGACACGTATGTCACTGTGGATCTGACAGACCTCCGGCGCCGCGAAGCGGTCTGCGGCGCGGCCGGCGCACCGCCCGACGAGGTGAGCGGTGAGATCATGATTACCCAGCACAGCCCCGTCTACCCCGGCGCCGGCTGGGTGACCTTTACGGCCAGCCACCCGCTGCTGACCTGTGACGAGTTCGATTCTCGAGTGACGCTGAGGATCGACGGCGACGAGTGGCAGTTCGATGGCACCATGTCGACCTGCACCTTCCAGGCCTTCGTCGGCGACGCTGCCGACGTGCTCGAGATCGAAATCGAGATCGAGTCCGACAACTACGGGCAGCTCGCTGACGACATCTTCGGCAACGTTAAGTGGCTGCTTGGCGGGATGACCGGTACGGGCGTAGACCAGACCCCGTGGCCGAACCTGACGGTGCAGCGCCCCACAGGGCTCCAGGTGCCCAGCGCCAGCGATGTGTGCAGGATCTTCCAGTGGGACTGGTCGGCCTTCTATGACGGTCGCGAGCAGGAGCTGAAGGACGTTTTGAACATCGACGTAATCGAGCTCGCCAACTGGTCGGGTGCCGACAGCACCCGCGCTGCCTGGCTCATCTATGTCGAGTTCGTGGTACCGGCCAATATCAACACGTACCCCCAGGATGCGGCCGACCTGATCCCCGATGCGACCGTCGACCCGGCTATCCGACTCGTCCGCGGGGGCAGTCTGCCCAACCCAATGACCGTGGCCACGGAATGGCCGGTCTACGTCAGGGGCAATTACAACAACGTGAACAAGCAGCCGACGGCACTGGCCGGCGACGGGATCACGATACTCTCTAACGCCTGGGACGACGGGATCAACAGTCCGAGCGCGGCGGTTGTCGCGAGTTGCGAGGGCACGGTCTCGCAGGGTAATCCCTGCACCGCCTACGAGAACTGGAACTGGGTCCGTCAGAACGCCGCCGAGACCACCGTCAACGCGGCGGTCCTCGCCGGGCACTGGCCCACGCCCTGCGACTGGTACGACTCCGGCTGCCCGTCTGACGGCAGCTCGACCTACTACCAGAACTGGTACGGTGGCGGCATCGAGAACTTCCCGCGCTTCCTCGAGCGCTGGAGAGGGGCGTCCAACTCCGACATGGTCATCTGCCGCTACCGCGGTGCCCTGGTCAGCCCTTTCACCAGCCAGAAGACGACCGGCACCTGGAACGGCACTTATTATGTGCCGCCCCAGCGCGAGTGGTCCTTCGACACCGACTTCCGCAATCCGCGGCTCCTACCGCCAGGCACCCCGAACGTGGGCTACGTGCTCAGGACTGCGATGCGGGAAGCGTTTTAGGACCGCACACCGACCACCTCGCCCCTCCGCCGTCCTATTGAGCTAACCCAGCGCCCTTTGGTCCAACTCTTGCCCCCTCATAAGGTGACGGGCCGCTGGGTCATGGTACCCGCGGTCCGGAGCTTGGCTTTCCCTTGACGTCTTCCCGCCGTTCGAGGCCGGGCGGCCCAATCGAACAGACGTCTTGCTGTTCGCTGGTGCGCTAAGCGCCGCGTTGATCGGTCATAATGACCGACACGGGCTGGCGCGAGGTGGGACCGCTTGTGCGAAGAGAAGGATTGGTGACGAGAGACAGGCGCGGCTACACGCTCATCGAGATGGTCGTCGTGATGGTCATGCTGGCCGTGGTGGTGGCGGTGGCGGTGCCGCGCGGTCTTAAGACGAGCCCTCAGCTGCAGGTCGACCTGGGTGCCCGGGGTCTGACACGGGACCTGGAGAAAGTGCGCATGCGGGCGATCGCGGTGAAGCGGCGGGTGCGGGTCAGCTTTGTCGAAGGTGAGGGTTTCTATACGGCTTATGTGGATATGAGTCCGGGCCGCAGCGGAACGATCGAGGGTACCGCTGATGAGGTTCACGAGAGCCGGCTGGTCACCCGTGGATCGAGCGGTGGTATCCCGGGCGTGAACCTACCGAAGGGTGTGGTCTTCGGGTTCGGCGATGCGGCGGCGGGGCCATTGGGCGCATCGGTGAGCGACCCGATCACGCTGGAGGGCGACCGGGTCGAGTTCGATAGCCGTGGGATGATCGTGCCTGCCGGCACCGGTGGCGTGATCTTCTTGACCCACGAGGATGATCCTTCGGCTGTGGCTGCTGTGTCGATCAGCGGGGCGGGAGCGTTTCGCGCCTGGAGGTATAGAGGCGGGGGGTGGTCGGAATGAGGACGCGGCGCATTCTGGGCGGTGAAGGCGGCTACGGGATGGTCTCTGTGCTGGTCGCCATCGTGCTGTTGTCGGCTGGTGTGGTGGTCTTGTCGACCTCCAGTGTCTTCCTGACCTCGCTGAGGAATGAGGCGGCGGTCCGATCCGTGGCTGCGTCCCTCGCCTTGGGTTACATGGAGGACATCAAGACTCGTGACCGCGCGGCTCTCGCTTCCGAGGACCCGGCCAAGATCAACGAGAAAGGCGAGCTCGATGAGGGCGGTGGCTTCCTCCGCGTAGTCGACGTGGCGCCCGATGCGAGCGTCGTCGACGCGGTGCGCGTAAAGGTGAAGGTGGGTTATCCCGGTCCCTTGGGACGGACCCGGGCGGTAGAAGTGGTGACGATCATTTACGTAGGGGATTAGTGTTGCGTTCACTGGCGGTTATGGGGTCACAGTCGAGGCGTGCCGCGCGAATGGGCTTCACGCTCGTCGAGCTGCTCGTCGCACTGACCCTCGGCACCATAGTCGTGGGCGCGGCGGTGAACTACCTGATCCGCGAGTTGCGCACCCTGCAGAGCAACGACGTGCGAGATGTGGTAACGCGGACGGGTCGCTACGTGGGCATCTCGCTGCGGCACGATCTGCAGCGCGCCGGCATCGGGATCGAGACCACCGCGTCCTTCGGGACCGTCGATGTCTGGCCCGGCACATTAGGTGACACCCTGGTGATCCTCAACGTGCCCTACCTGCCCGAGCTGGCTCCGCCCCACACCATCGTTCCGCCGCCGGGTGACGAGAACCCGCTGCTGCCAGGCAGCACCTGCGGGCCGCAATGTATCGAGGTGCTGAGGACGCCCGACGTTCCCTTCGACCTCGAAGGTGGAGAGCTGGCCCGCTTGCAGGTCCCGGGCGAGCGACGGCTCGCACTCATTCTCAGCACCAGCCTGGTGAGCGACACCTCGGCCGAGCTGACGTTCACCGACGCGTCGAGCATCGTGCGCCGACCTGCCGGTATGGACGGACTGAGCATCGATCGCTTCTCGACCTACGTCCAGGAGCTGGATGCGACGGTCTATTATCTCGATGAGGGCGATCGGCTGATGCGGGCCGTCGCCTTGAATCTAGACGGCTCGCCGCAGGGCCAGGTACTAGCCTACGGGGTCGAGGAATTCGATGTGAAGCTCGTCTTCGCCGACGGCGACGTGCGCGAGCTGGCGAACCCGACTGACGCCGACGACAGTAACGATTACGACGACGTCGTCGCGGTCAGGGTTCGGATAACGGCCAAGGCCGACCGGGTGCACCCGCTGGTCAATGACGGAGAGCTGTTACGCAAGACGTTCGAGTGGCTGGTCGCGCCACGGAACCTGCGTTACGAGAAGGACCGCTTGTAGATCCCGCCGTGCAGTTCAAGAACGCGATAAGGATTAGGGCGTGATTGACATGAAGCTATCGAAGACGATCCGATCGCCAGCCGCCGGTCGCTCCGGCCTGGCTCTGGTAACTACGATCATTGTGCTCGCCGTCATCGGGCTGATCGTGGCCGCGATGGGGACCGCCGCGATGTCCTCGGTTCGGGCGGCGGCCATGGAGTACCACGAGGGGCGGGCCTTCTTCGCCGCTGAGGCCGGTGGGGAAGCGGCTTTGGCCCAGCTCAAGCTCGCCCTCCAGGACGGCTTCCTAGGCGATGACGAGCTGACCGACATGATTCCCCCCGTGCTCGAGCCATTCAACTTCGATAGCTTCGCGGCCGGCAGGGTCGGCACAGCCGTGGTCGAGACGATCACCGATGGGCCGTACGAGGGGCTGTACGCCTTGACCCAGAACGTCGAGATCGTCTCGCTGGTCACCGACCCCAGCGGCACGACGTCGGGCGTCATCCTGGACGCGAAGGCCCAGGCGATCCCCATCTTCCAGTTCGGCGTCTTCTTCGAGGAGGACCTCGAGGCGACCAACGGGCCGCCGATGGACTTCGTCGGGCGCGTCCACTCCAACGGCAACATCTACCTCAGCTCCAACAACGCGTGGTACATGGACATGATCACCACGCCGAACAAAGTCTTCCACGACCGTAAGGACTTCCACCGTGTTTATGACGGCGTCTTTATCTTCAACCCGGTAACACGCGACAGCGTCCCCTTCGACTTCGACAGCCGCACGATCCCGGGCGCCGAAGCCTTCAAGGCGCAGAGCGAGCTCCAGTTCGCCGGTCGCTTGAGGACCGACGCCTTCGACGTCGATTCGCTCAGTCTGCCGCTGCCCGACGGCGTGCCGCCCTACGAGCTGATTCGGCCGCTCGAAGACGCCGACGGCTCCGCTGAAAGATCGGTTAAGTTCGCCTGGAACGCCGACACCTACCTGATTGTCGATCTGGACTTCATCAGGAATAGGTACGGTGTCTGCGGTGGCGATGATGATGATGATGACTACGAGGACGAAGGTTGGGTCGGCGCCGTCAAGTGGTGGCCCGACATCACGGTGATCCGCGACGGCCAGATCGTACCGAGCAAGCCGGCGCTCTGCGAGATCGTGACCTGGGAGTGGTCGGCCTTCTACGACGGTCGCGAGGAGGAACTGAAAGACGTTTTGACCATCGACATTCAGAAGCTGGATGATTGGGTCGGCAACGACGAGGACCGGGTCGCCGAGATCGTGTACGTGGAGTTCAGGCTACCGGCGACCATCGACGGCTACCCCAGCGAGGTACGCGATATCCTGCTCGACGCTACGGTAGATCCGGCGCTGCGCGTCAAGGAGGGTGAAGAGCTACCCAACCGCTTGACCTTTGCCACCGACTGGCCGCTCTACGTCGAGGGTAATTACAACAAAACGCACAAGCAGCCGGCGGCGCTGGCCTCCGACGGCCTCACCATTCTCTCCCAGAAGTGGAAGGACCAAGAGAACATCCCCGCTGACGGCATCTTCGATAACTGTGACGGTCTGGTCGCCCAGGATATGCCCTGCATCTTCTTCGAGAGCTGGGTCAGCGGCGACGTATGGAATTACCGGCGGGCAGGTGAAACCTGGGTCAACGCCGGCGTCATCGCCGGCCACTGGCCAACGCCTTGCGACCACCACGACAGCGGCTGTCCCGCCGACGGTACCGACACTTTCTACCAGGACTGGTACGGCGGTGGGATCGAGAACTTCCCACGCTTCCTAGAGAACTGGAGGGAATCCGACGGCAGCAAGATCATCTTCCACTACAGCGGCGCCCTGATCAGCCCCTTCACCAGCCAGAAGACGACCGGCACCTGGAACGGCTCATACTACCGGCCGCCGCAGCGCGACTGGTGGTTCGATACCGATTTCCGCAACCCGGAGCTGCTACCGCCCGGCACGCCCAATGTGGGCAGTGTGATCCGCACGGCGATGAGGGAGGCGTTCTAAATCGGTGTGCAGTATGCGGTGATCGGTGTGCGGCACCGGATGCCGCACACCGATCACCGCATACCGAGTCAGCGGCGCCAGATAACTCCTAGCGCCAGCTGGACTTCGTCGTCGTTGTGCGAGCTGATCGACAGCACCGCGTTGCCGATCCAGCCCGGCACGATCTCCACCTCGCTGCCCAGCTCAACCCCGCCCTCGAACTCCGTATCGGAACCGGGTCCGTCCGGATCGATGCGAACGAACTCCAGGAAGGGCAGGGCGTAAACGATTACCGAGCGCGGGCCGCTGCTCACGTCCGCTCCGATCGACACGCCGAACGGTACCGCGATCACGTTGGCCAGGTCCATGAAGCTAGCCTGGACGCCGCCGGCAAGCGCGAACTGCAACTGCGTCCCCGACACGGGTAACTCATAGCGCAGGTCGCCGCCCAGGTGAAAGCCGCCGTCAGCGTAGCCCGTGTAGCCGGCGCGCAGGCCGAAATCGATGTTGCCTCCCACCCCGCGGCGGTAGACGCCAAAGACGTTTATCTCCTCCGCAATGCTGATGTAGCCGCGGACTTCCATCTGCCGCTGGCCTAGCGCGTCCGGGCCCGTCAGCAGCCGGGTGGCTCCCCACTGAGCAGAGGCGGTCACCGGCGTGACGGCCAGCGCCAATAATGCGAACCCCAGTCGAGCTCCCTTCATCATCCTTCCTCCTATTCTCGTTGCTCGGCGGCGGGGAAAGCGTGCTGCCGGTTACGTTTTCGATCCCTAAATAATGGCTTTTCACTGTCCGAGCAAGCTTTTCCGCTCGCCGGACCGGAACCATCCTTGACCCGCCACCCGGCTAAAGCGATACTTGAGCGGAGTAAGCGAGCTATTTCCGGCGGACGGATTTGTGGACGCTTGCCACCGCCGGGCGGCTGTGTAGCCGCCGAACCAAAGGTCTAAAGTGCCGGGACAGGTTACGTGAGTTGCCGATTCACGCCCCGCGCGCGGAAGACCGTTTGCGGGGTTTTTTCTACTCGCGATCGCCATCCCCCTCGATGGGGATGGGGATGGCGATGGCGATGGAGGTAGAGAGTAGTGGGTGAGAGCCGGTACATCGAGACGCTGAGAGAGAGAGTCCTTGTCTTCGACGGGGCGATGGGTTCGAGCGTCCAGGCGCTGGGGCTCTCCGCGGCGGACTACGGCGGTCCGCAGCTCGAAGGCTGCATCGATCATCTGGTGCTCTCGCGACCCGATGTGATTCATGACCTCCATGCATCGTTCCTCGAGGTGGGTTGCGATGTCATCGAGACCGACTCGTTTCGTGCCAACCGCTTGAGCGTCGCCGAGTACGGGCTTTCTGAGAAGATCGTCGAGCTGAACGAGGCCGCCGCCCGCATCGCCCGGGGGGCCGCCGACGAGTTCGCGACGCCGGATCGACCGCGCTTTGTTGCCGGTAGCATCGGGCCCTCCGGTTACTTGCCCAGCGCCTCCGACCCTACGCTGGGGAACATCACCTACGCCGAGCTGCTGGAGGTCTTTCGCGAGCAGGCGCAGGGCTTGATCGCCGGGGGCGTCGACCTGCTGATCATCGAGACGGGGCAGGATATCCTGGAGATGAAGGCGGCGGTTGCCGGCGTCAGGAAGGCGCTGCGCGAGGCGGGCGTCGTGCGCCCCATCCAGGTGCAGCCGACCCTCGACACCTCGGGCCGCATGCTTCTCGGGACGAACATCGAGGCGGCGCTGGTCACGCTCGAGGCGCTGCGAATAGATGTGATCGGCCTCAACTGCTCTACGGGGCCGGAGCATATGCGGCAGCCGATCCGCTACCTGTGCGAGAACACGGCCTTACCCGTGAGCGTGATCCCCAACGCCGGCATCCCGCACAACGTGGACGGTGTGGCCGTCTACGGCCTCACCCCGGAGGAGTTGGCCGAGGCGCACGACGAGTTCGTCCGCAAGTTCGGCGTCAACATCGTCGGCGGTTGCTGTGGAACGACACCCGACCACTTGAAGCTGGTGGTCGAGCGCGTCTGGGGCGCCGAGCCGCTGGCCCGCACTGTAAAGACCGTGCCCCGCGTCGCCAGCGCCATGGAGGCGTTCGACATCGCCCAGGGCCCGGCGCCGACGCTCATCGGCGAGCGGGTGAACAGCCAGGGCTCGCGGAAGGTCAAGCAACTGCTGCTAGCGGACGAATACGATGAGATCGTGACGGTCGGTCGCGAGCAGGTCGAGGGTGGCGCCCACCTGCTGGACGTCTGCACGGCGCTCACCGAGCGACAGGACGAGGCCGAGCAGATGCGCACCCTGGTCAAGCTGCTTGCCCAGGGCGTGCCGGCGCCGCTGGTGATCGACACGACGGAGGTCGATGTCGTCGAAGCGGCCCTCGAGGCGAACCCGGGCCGCGCGATCATCAACTCGATCAATCTGGAGAACGGGTGCACCCGGATCGATTCGGTGCTGCCGCTCGCCGTGGAGCACGGCGCCGCCGTAATCGCCCTCACCATCGATGAGGAAGGGATGGCGAAGAGCGCCGACCGGAAGCTCGAGGTCGCGCGCCGCATCTACGAGATCTGCCTGGACGATTACGGCCTGCGGCCGCAGGACCTGATCTACGACGCCCTCACCTTCACGCTGGCAACGGGAGATGAGGAGTTCAGGAACTCTGCAGTCGATACTATCGAGGGAATACGCGCGATCAAGCGGGAGCTGCCAGGCGTCTTCACCAGCCTCGGCGTCTCCAACGTGTCGTTCGGGCTTCAGCCTCAGGCCCGCGCCGTGCTCAACTGTGCCTTCCTCCACCACTGCGTCGAGGCGGGCCTCGACCTGGCGATCGTCAACGCCGCTCACATCATCCCGTACGCCGAGGTCGACGAAGAACAGCGGGCGCTCGCCGACGATCTGATATTCAATCGCCGCGACGATGCCCTGGCGCGCTACATAGCCTACTTCCAAGAGCACACGATCGAAGAGGCCGAGCTGGTCGATCCCACCGCAACGATGACGACCGAGCAAGTCATCCACTGGATGATCCTTCACCGGAAGAAAAAGGGGATCGAGGATATCGTCGCAGCCGCGATCGACGGCCGCGGCGGCGACAACCAGGCGGCGGTCGGGGTCCTGAACGAGGTGCTGCTGCCGGCGATGAAGGAGGTGGGCGACAAGTTCGGGGCCGGCGAACTCATCCTGCCCTTTGTGCTGCAGTCGGCCGAGGTGATGAAGAAGGCGGTGGCGCGACTCGAGACTTACCTCGATCAGCTGGAAGGTGAGACGAAGGGTAGGGTCGTGCTCGCCACCGTCTACGGCGATGTCCACGACATCGGGAAGAACCTGGTGGGCACGATCCTCAGCAACAACGGCTACACCGTCTACGACCTGGGTAAGCAGGTACCGGTCAACACGATCATCGCCAAGGCGGAAGAGGTAGGCGCCGACGCCATCGGCCTCTCGGCCCTGCTGGTCTCTACATCAAAGCAGATGCCGCTCTGTGTGCAGGAGCTCCACGCTCGGGGACTCGGCTATCCCGTTTTGGTCGGCGGCGCCGCGATCAACCCGTCGTTCGTTCGCAACGCCGCTTACATCGACCGCGAGAGCGGTACGGTCTACCCGGCGGGCCTCTTCTACTGCAAGGACGCCTTTGCCGGGCTCGCTACGATCGACGCATTGCAGGACCCGGCGGGCCGCGAGGACTTTACCCGCGCGCGGGTCGACGAGATTCGCGAGGGCGTCGCGAAGCGCGAGGCTCTGCAGCAGCGGGCGAAGGCGATGCGCGCCGGGCTGGCCGGCCCGCGTGGCCCGTCCCGCGATATCGAAGTCCCGCGGCCGGCGTTCTGGGGCGTTAGAGTGCTCGAGCGCCTGCCGCTGGCCGAGCTCTTCCCGCTCATCGACCTGAATACGCTGTACCGCCTGCACTGGGGGGCCAAGAACGCGAAGGGCGCCGAGTGGGAAAGGTTGCTTAAGGATGAGTACGAGCCGCGGCTGGAGCGCTATCAGCGCGAGACGTTGGCCGGCGGGTGGCTGCAGACGCAGGCGGCCTACGGCTTCTTCCCCGCGTCTTCGGACGGGAACGATCTGGTCATCTACGACCCGAAGGACCCGGAACGTGAGATCGCGCGCTTCGACTTCCCACGCCAGCAGGAGTACGATGAGCTGAGCCTGGCAGACTATTTCGTACCGGGCGCCAGCGGCGAACGCGATGTGGTCGCCTTCCAGATCGTCTCGGTAGGCTCAGCGCTGCTGGAGAAATCGGATCGATTGATGAAAGGCGGCGACTACTCGGAGGGCTACTATTTGCACGGCTTCGGTGTCCGCCTGGCAGAAGCGGGTGCCGAGTACGTCCATGCGCGGATCCGCGCCGAGCTGGGGATCGACCCCGGCCGCGGCCTGCGCTACTCGTGGGGCTACGGCGCCTGTCCCGACCATCGCCAACACCGCATCGTCTTCGAGCTCTTACCGGCGCGGGAAAGGCTCGGCATGGACCTCACCGAGGCGGGGGCGCTGATTCCCGAGCTGTCGACGGCGGCGCTGGTCGTTCATCATCCCGAGGCGAAATACTTCTCGGTGTAGCGAACCCGGATCTCTCCATCCGGGTTTTTGGGCGTCGGGGCGGGTCGCCTCGCTCCGGCCTCCCCCGGCTCCGACCAACTACGCTCGCCTCACCGCGGGCGCCTGCGTCCAGAGTTGTCTGTAGACCAGCAGCACGATCAGCGAGTAGAGGTTGGCGAGCAGTAACGGCCAGCCGAGCAAGGCGTGCAGGCGCGGGATGTAGTAGACGGCGCCCAGGATGTGCGCGGTGTGCAGGACGAGGCCGAACAACCAGGCGGCCCGCGCCCCCTGCGTCAGCTTCGCGATGTAGAAGATCAAGGTCGCCGCGATGATCTGCAGCGGTATCCCGACCTCGAAGATGAGACCCGGGATCAGGAAGAACATGCCGGCGAACCCGATGGGTACCGTCAGCACTGCCCAGAGGGCGTAGTGAATCTCAACCAGCGGATACGACCGATTCATCTATTCAATCCCCAAATCCCCGAATCCCCGACCCCACGGATTCCACGGATTCCACGGATTCCTAATTATCGAATTCCCAGAATCCCGAATTCCCGAATTCTCAGATTCCCGAATTCCCATCAGTAAGGGCCTTTGCGCGGCGCTCCTACTATGATGCTGTCGTGTAGCGGCAGCAGCGGGAACGTCGACGCGTACAACGCGTAGCAGATCCCGAACAGCCCCAGGAACCCCAGCGTCATCAGCAGCTCGATCAGTCCCAGCGGCACACCGCCACCCGTCCAGATCGACGGGACCACGGCGACGAACCGTTCCAGCCACAGGCCCAGCAGTATCAGGCCGGCGACCGCTGCCAGGTACGGCGGCACCATCTTCACCTTCTGCCAGAGCAGGAGCAGGAACGGGATGACGAACACGCAGGCGAGGAAACTCATCGAGAACGCCTGCCACGGCGGCAGCGAGCGCACCTCGATGAAGAGCGTCTCGCGCGGCATGTTGCCGTACCATATGGGCAGGTACTGCGAGAACCACAGATAGGCCCAGAAAATACAGAAGGCGAAGATCAGTTTACCCAGGTCGTGCCACTGGTTGGCCGCGAAAAAGTCCAGACCCAGATACCTGCGGAACAGCGTCGCCATCACCGCCAGGCCGGCCAGCGCCGACAGCCAGGCTCCGATGAAGAAGTAGGCCGGATACAGAACCGAGAGCCAGCCGGGCGTCAGCGACATGATCAGGTCGACGGCCATGCCGCTCAGCATGACCGCGTAGCTCAGGGCCAGGATCGGTGCCAGGCGTCCCAGGATCCGGCGCGACCGCTCTGCCTCTTGCTCCTCGCCTTTGAAGCCACGGGCCATCCAATCCGTCAGCGCGCGACGCCAGCCGCTCAATCGGGAGGCGGCGGCGGGCATATCGGGCCGCAGCGCGTAGTACATGAAGACGAGGCATAGAACGTAGAGCAGTGCCAGGAAGACGGCGCCGCGCAGGAAGAGGCCGCCGACGTTGAACCAGGCCTCGGGCAGCGGATGCCCTTCGGTGTTCACCGCGTTCCCGATCCAGGGGAAGATCTGACTGTTCCCGAAGTAGAGGACTAGGAAGAGCAGGTACGACGCCGGCAGGAAGGCGCCGAACCCCTGGGCGACCCGGTGCATCGACTTCCCCCAATGGCCTTTCGCCAGCTGCATCGCCGCGCCGAACAGCACACCGGCCGCGGCGAGCCCGGAGAAGAAGAGGAAGTTCACGAGGTAGGCCTGCCAGACGCGCTGCGGTGCGGCGAACAGTCCGATGACGAACCCGATGAATCCCAGCCCGACGAGCGTCCCCAGCACTGTAAGCGCCCGGCCGGGGATGCGTCCGGTTATGCGGTTCAATACCTGCTCGTCGGTGTAGCCGGCGGTCTCGGTCTGCATCGTCTGTGCCCTACTGATTCCCCTCTGACGCTTGCTGCAGTTCCCTGACGTAATTCACGATGTGCCAGCGTTCTTCTTGTGGCATGCGCCGGTAGTTCGGCATCAGCCCTCTTCCGGCCGAGATCATGCCGAAGATGTAGCCATCGCTGAGGTCGCGCGCCCGCTGCGTGACCAGCTCGTTGATCAACCCGCGCGGGTACGGCCCCTCGATACTGCCACCGCCGGCGCCTTCTGGGCCGTGGCAGACCGAGCAGTAGATGTCGTACCGCTCTTCACCGATCTGCAAAGACTCGCTCGTCGCCGGGAACGGGTTCGTAAGCCGCTCGTAGTCGTCCGGCAGGTTAGCGAGCGGCGCGCCGGCGCCCACCGGCACGGTGCCCTCGGGCGGCAGGCGCGGGAACTCCTCGTAGGGCTCGACCGCGGCCTGGTCCCGCATGTTGCCGAACCACGAGACCTTGCCGAGCGCGTCCTCGATCTCGGTACCGCGGCAGCCGGCCAGGCCGGCGGCCAGGGCCAGACCGGCCAGCACGGAGAGGGTCGGTCGGGTTCGTCTACCGTTCAACGCGCACCTCGCCGGGCCCGTAACTACGGAGCATCTCCTCGACCGTCGCCGTGCGGCTGGGCTCGCAGACGACGCGGACGCCGAACTGGTCGTCGGTGTAGCCCGCTTGATGCGCTGCGTGCAGCGTGAGCGTCGGCATCCGATTGTGGATCAGCATGCCGATCAGCGCCGAGATCCCCGCGAACAGGATCGTCATCTCGAACGCGATGACCACGTAGGCGGGTATCGAAGCCAGGGCCTTTCCGCCGACGACCAGCGGGTAGTAATAGGAGGACCAGGTCGTTAGGGCGAAACCGCTGATGCAGCCGGTCAGCCCACCGATCAACGCGTAGCGCCTGACCGGGCTGGACGGCGCCCCGATGGCGTCCTCCAGCTCGGTCTCCATGATCGGCCCGAAGACCGACACGTCCTCGTAGCCCTCCTCGCGGAGCGAGCGCACGGCGCCGACCACCGTGTGAATGTCGTCGTAGGTCGCCGTTACGGTCTCGCGCGCTGCCATCACGCTTCTTCCTTCTTGTCGCCCGGGCTCCAGACACCTTCCGCGATCGACTCCTTGACCTCGGTGATCGAGATGGCGGGCAGCGTCTTGGCGAACAGCATGAACCAGAACAGGAACCAGGC
This sequence comes from uncultured Gemmatimonadota bacterium, assembly GCA_964345885.1. GTDB lineage: Bacteria > Gemmatimonadota > Gemmatimonadetes > Palauibacterales > KS3-K002. The sequence continues at coordinate 39,842 of CAYFSW010000071.1, forward strand.
GAAGCTGCCGGCGGTGATCGAGAGCTCGACCCAGGACGGCTTGTAAAGGCCCCAGGCGCCGGGGCTGTACTCGTGGGCCAGCGACGTCACGATGATCACGAAACGCTCGTACCACATCCCGATGTTTACGAAGATCGAGATGACGAACAGCGCCGCGATGTTGCGCCGGATCTTCCGCGCGAAGCAGAGCAGCGGGATGAGGACGTTACACGTCATCATAATCACGAACGGCCCCATATAGTCGCCCACCGCGCGCCAGCGGAAGCTCTCCCACTCGGCCGGGTCGCCCGAATACCACGCCATGAAGTACTCGGCTACGTAGGCGTAGCCGACGATCAGGGAAGTCAGCAACAGCAGCTTCCCCATATTGTCGTAGTGGTATTCGGTGATGTAGTCCTCGAGTCCCAGCGCCCAACGGAAGGGCACCGACAGCGTGATCACCATGGCAATCCCCGAGAAGATCGCGCCGGCCACGAAGTACGGCGCGAAGATCGTCGAGTGCCAGCCCGGCGTGATCGCCATGGCGAAATCCCACGAGACGACGCTGTGCACCGACAGCACCAGCGGGGTCGCGATCGCCGCCATGTAGAGGTAGGCGCGCCGGTAGTTCCTCCACTGTGTGTCTGTTCCACTCCAGCCCAACGACAGGTAGCTGTAGAGCTTCTCCTTGAAGCGGCCCCAGAGCCCGTGGGCGCCCGTCAGCTTGTCGCGGATCGTCGCCAGGTCGGGGATCAGGCCCGAGTACCAGAACAAGAGACTGATCGTGAAGTAGGTGCTGATCGCGAAGAAGTCCCAGATCAGCGGCGACCGGAAGTTCGGCCACAGCAGCCGCTGGTTGGGATAGGGCGCCAGGAAGTAGAAGTACCAGACGCGTCCCAGGTGGATGAGCGGGAAGAGGCCCGCCGTCATCACGGCGAAGATCGTCATCGCCTCCGCGGCACGGTTGATCGTCGTGCGCCAGCCGGAGCGCAGCAGGTAGAGGATCGCCGAGATCAGCGTGCCCGAGTGCGCGATCCCGACCCAGAAGACGAAGTTCGTGATATAGACGCCCCACATCACAGGGTGCGTGATGCCGGCCGTCCCCATGCCGTACTTGATCTGGTAGATCCAGGCGACGCCGGCCCAGCCGATCACCGTCAGCAGGACGAGCATCATCACCCGGTAGCGCAGGTCTGAATCCCAGAGCGCCCCAATGATGTCGCGGCTCACCCGCGCGAAAGGTGTGCGCGCCGGCCCTGCGACGCTCGCCATCTATGCCTCCTCGCTGCCGCGGGACACTGCCTTCAGGTAGGTGACCGCGGGTCGAGTGTTCAGTTCGCCCAGCATGTGATAAGCGCGGCCGCTGCGCGCCAGCCGCGAGACGCGGCTGTTCGGGTCCCTGAGGTTCCCGAAGACGATCGCTTCCGCCGGACAGGTCTGCGCGCAGGCGGTGGTGACATCGCCGTCACTCACATCGCGGCCCTCGGCGTCGGCATCGTTCCGCGCCTTCATGATGCGCTGCACACAGAACGTGCACTTCTCCATCACGCCCTTCTCGCGCACCGTGACATCCGGGTTGAGCTGCAGGTTGAGCGGGAAGGGGAAGTCGTAGTCGAACCACTCGAAGCGTCGGGCCTTGTAGGGACAGTTGTTCGAGCAGTAGCGGGTGCCGACGCAACGGTTGTAGACCTGGATGTTGAGGCCTTCCGGGTTGTGGTACGTCGCGTAGACGGGGCAGACCGGCTCGCACGGCGCGTTGCCGCAGTGCTGGCACATCGCCGGCAAGTGCACGACGAGCGGCGCCGATTCGTCCTCCGCCGCCTGCGAATCGCCGTGACCGTTCCCGTGCGCGCCGTCCGACACGTGCTCGTAGTAGCTCTCGACCCTTAGCCAGGCCATCTCGCGGCCCTGGGCGCAGAGCTCGGCGCCGACGACCGGGATGTTGTTCTCGGCATAGCAGGCGGTGACACAGGCCGAGCAGCCGATACAGCTGGAGAGATCGATCGCCATGCCCCAGCGGTAGGGGCTCTTGGGGTCGGCGTCTTCGGCGGCTTCGACCAGCGCCTCGGGCTCGCGCTCCAGCTCCTCTCGAGCGTGCTCCTCCGCCTCGCTGGCCTCCGCGACGCTCACCACCTCAGCGATCTCGCGGCCCAGGTCATCGTGTGAGCCCTGAGTGGCGACCAGCGTGACGCTCGCGCCGGTGGCGGCCAACGCGACCTGCGTCGTCAGCCAGGCGGTAGCGCCGGACGCTTCGTCCGCCGCCGCGGGCAGCAGCGCCAGCGGGTTCACGCCACGACCCCGGGCCCAGCGGCCGAGATGCTCGTGGCCCTGGCCGATCGGTATGGCCACCGTGTCGGGTCGGATGCCGTGGTAGACAAATGCCGGCGCCTCGAGCTGGCCGTGCGGCGAGCTGACGGCGACGACGTCGCCGGTACTGACGCCCAGTCGCTCGGCGACCTCGGGGTGCATCTCGATCCAAGAGTTCCAGACGACCTTGGTGATAGGGTCGGGTAACTCCTGGAGCCAGGGCCGGTTGGCGCTGCGTCCGTCGTAGAGGACCGGCGACGGGTAGGTCAGCAGCATGTAAGGCATGCTCGCGTCGCCGTCCAGCGTCGGCTCGTCGAGGTTGACTCCGGCAACCGCCGGATTGAGCGTCACCGGCTGGGTAGCGACCTGGCGCCAGACGCCGCCGTCCGCGAGTGCGCCGCGCCAGAACTCCTCGAAATCGGAGCCCGGTGCGAACTCGCGCCCCACCTCCTGCCAGGCGTGGCGCAGGTAGGCGCGGTAGTCCGGCCAGTCGAAGCTGCCGGCTACCTCACCGCCCAGGCGCGCCGCCAGCGACAGCAGCACATCGCCCGTGCTCTTCGTGTCGAAGATCGGGTTGATTGTGGGCTGCATCAGCGTGCGAACCCCGATCTCCGGCTCATGGTCGCCCCAGCTCTCCAGCGGCGTGTGATCGGGGAGGATCAGGTGGGCGCGCGCCGCCGTCTCGTCCATGTAGCTGGAGAAGCTGACGACCATCTCGACGCTGGCCAGCGCCTCGCGGAAACCCAGCGCCGCCGGCGTCGTGTGGACGGGATCGGTCCCGTGCACCATCAGCATCTGGACGCCGCCGTCCCGTATCGTCTGGACCATCTCCTGCATGCGCGCTACGCGCGCCGCACGCCGCCGGACCACGTTGGGGCCGAAGCGCACTGTCCGCCCAACGTTGCCGGCCGCGTAGTTCAGCAGGTTCACCGCGACGTGCGCCGCCGTAGCGTTACGGTCCGTCCCCTCGATTCCCGGGGGCAGCGCGATGCTCGAGGGCGCCTCGGCGAACTCGACGGCCAGCCGCTCGATCGTCGCCGCCTCGAGGCGAACTGCTTCGGCCACTCGCTCCGGCGTGAACGGCTCGACCAGTGGCCGCACCGCGGCGCCACGGGCGCCCGCCCGCCCCTCCGCTACCAGGACCCGAGCCATCGCCAGCGCGATCAGCATGGCGCCGGTCGGACCCGCCGCGACCCACTCGTCGGCGTTCGACCCGGTCAGCGAGAGGCGCGGGCCGATGTGGACGAAGCGGCCTGCCCCTCCGTCGCGGAAAGTCTGGGACGCCGAGAACCCGCGCGCGTACTGCACCGGCGAGACCCAGCTCTCGAGGAAGCCGGCGCCGAACGAGACGACCAGCTCGGCCCCGTCGATCTCGTAACGCGGGATCTCCGCCACGCCGAAGGTCAGGCGGTTCGCCTCGCGGATCGGCTCGACGTCGAAGCTCTCGTGGATCACTCGGTTCGGTGATCCGACGGCGTCCATCCAGGTGTCGAACAGGCGGTCGAGCGTGCCCGCCGCGCCGTCGCTAATCAGGTAGAGCCAGTCCGAGCGACCTTCGCTGCGCATGGTCCGCAGCATACCCGCCAGGACGGACTCCGCCTCGTCCCAGTCGATCGGCTCGAACTCGCCGGTCTCCGCGTTGCGCCGCAGTGGTGACGTGATGCGGTCGGGGTTGTAGAGCCCTTGGAGCGCTGCCTGCCCCCGCGCGCACAAACGGCCGGCGTTCACCGGGTGGTTCGGGTTGCCTTCCACCTTGATCGGTCGGCCTTCGCGGACCTTGACGTGAACGCCGCAGCCGGCGGGACACTCGCGACACGCGCTGGCGTACCAGGTCGGGATGCCGGGGACGATCTCCTCCGGCTGCACCAGGTAGGGGATCAGCTTCTTCGCCGGCTCCTGCGCGCAGCCCACCAGCCCGGTGCTGGCACCGGTCAGCCCGAGGACCTTGAGGAAGTCGCGACGCTTGATCTCCGACATCTAGTGAGGCTCCCGCATCCCCTTAGTAGTGGCAGGCGGCGCAATCGATCGGACCCTTCAATACACCGTACTGCGAGTCGATCGATCTCGGGTACAGGCCGTGTGACTCGCGGCCCTCTTCGGTGTAACGGGCCGCGTTGCGCGCTGCTGCGGCCAGCTTGGCCTCGTCCTCACCCGGCTCTTTGTGACACTCCAGGCACCAGCCCATGGTCAGCGGCGACCACCCCCAGAGCACGTCGTGTTCCTCCACCTCCCCGTGGCACTCCTGGCACTCGACCTCGGCCCGCACGTGGCGCTCGTGATTGAACTGGACGAAGTCGGCGACCTTATAGATCCGTTCCCAGGGGATCGGCTCGCCGCGCTCCACGTAGCCGCGCAGCTTGGCGATCTCCGAGCTGGCCGCCTTCACCACCCGGTGACAACCCAGGCAGAGCTCCACCGGCGGCATCGATGCCCACGGCGAGATGTCGGTGTTGGAATGGCAGTAGAGGCACTCGATCTCGTACACGCCGGCGTGGCGGCGATGGCTGAAGAAGAGGGGCTGGACAGGGCCCCTGCCCCAACCGACCAGTGTGTCAGGGTCGAGCGAGAATTGACCGCCTTGCGCGACGGCGGCGGCCGCGAGGACCGGATCCGCGGCGGTAGGGCGTCCGGCTCGCGGGGCCTGGAAGACGAATGCCAGCAAGGCCACCCCGACCGCTCCCCACAGACTGATTGTGAACGCTCTGCGCGGGGTGAGCATCGTCCTCCCGGTCTGGAGCTGCGATATGCCCTAGAAAGTCGGGCTGAGACTAAGATTAGGGTGGGTGGGCGTCAAGGGTTTCCGGCGCCCCGGAGCCCTCATCTCGCGCGCCGCATCGCACTCTGGATCCGCTCCAACACCTGCACCGCGATCCAGGTCTGCGCTCCCAGGTGACGTCGGCCCCAGGCACCGTACTTGTGCTGTGTATCGAGCAACCGCGGGGCCGCATTCCGCAGCATATGATCGGTGGCCGGGTGGGTGATCTCCAAGAGTGCCTCGAGCACGAAGAAGAACTCCACGTTCGGCCAGTCGCCTTCCTCCTCCTGCGCGCCGGCCAGCGACTCGAGGCCCGCCTCCAGCTCCGCGCACCGCGCCCCGTCCTGCCACGCCAGCGCCTGCAGCGCGCCGACCAGGACGGCAGGCGTGTATTGGCCACCGTACTCCAGGTAGAGCGGCAGACCGCGCAGCCCCATTACCGACGCCTGCGCCCGCGGATCCGCCGGACGCGCCCGCAGCGCCGACCGCAGTGCCCGCTCCGACATCAGCAAGCGCGCCCCGGCGTCCGAGGTCACGCTCTGACCGTTGCTCAACGTCAGTTCCTGGGTCTCGTCCGACGGGCCGGCGCTGAAGAACCCGCTGATGAAGTGCTCGCAGATCCGCCCCTCGTGACGCGCCGGCGTGCAGCCCGAGCCGTAGGCACCCTCTTGGTCGCGCCGCCCGTACAGCCAGTCCAGCGCCTTGTCAACCACCGGAGAGTCACCGGCAATACCCAGCTCCAGCAGCCGCCACAGCGACTCCGCCGTAACCGCTAGGTCGCCGCCCTCCTCCCAGCTCCCGTCCGGGCCCTGCTTCGCCCGCAGATCGCCCCGCAGGTGCCACGCCAGTTCCGGCGCCCCGCGGCCGCTGTCGCGCCGCGCCAGGTACCCGAAATAGTCGCGCCGCTCGCCCAGCCAGTCCCGCCCGCGGTCCACCGCATCCTGCACTGCCCGCGGCGTGACCTCCCCCGTCTCTGCTGCCGCTTCCGGCCGCGGGGCAGCTTTGGCCCGGGGGGCCGCCTTGGCCCGGGGGGCCACCTTGGCCCGGGGGGCCACCTTGGCCTTGGCTCTCGGCTTAGCCTTGGGCTTGGCCTTGGCCTTCGGCTTTGTCTTCGCCTTGGCTTTGGGCTTGGCTTTCTTAGCCGCGCCGCCAGTCGCCTTCTTCTTGGCCCCGGAACGCTTCTTTGTCGCGCCAGCCTTCTTGGTCTTGGCCAACGGGTCCTCCCTCCCGGTCGTCAAGACGTCAGGAACGCCGTAGATTATCACGTCGGTCCACTCCACGCGAGTGGCGAGCGCACATTGACCTCAATACGGTAAGCTATGCTACGATCAGAGGTGGTCTCGACGGGCTACTACGTGCCTGAACGTGTGATAACTAACGAAGATCTCACCCAGTGGATGGATACCAGCGACGAATGGATCGTCCAGCGCTCGGGGATCGCCGAGCGGCGCTGGGTCGAGGGCGGGACGGGGAGCTCGGACCTGGGGAAAGAGGCGGCGGAGCGGGCTCTGGCGAGTGCGGGCCTGGAGGCTGGTGATCTGGACTGCATAATCGTGGCGACGCTGAGCCCCGACGTCTACTTCCCAGGCTCGGGCGTATTCATGCAGCGTAAGCTGGGTATCAAGAATGTCCCCTGCCTGGACGTGCGGAATCAGTGCAGCGGCTTTATCTACGGGCTGTCGGTCGCCGACGCTTGGATCCGGACGGGTATGTACAAGCGGATCCTGTTGGTGGGTACGGAGGTACAGTCGACGGGTCTGATACTGTCCACAGCGGGTCGGGACACGGCGGTGCTGTTCGGCGACGGAGCGGGCGCGGTGATTCTGGGGCCGACCGAGGATGGCGATCGGGGCGTCCTGTCGGTGAACATCCATGCCGACGGCCGGCACGCCGAGAAGCTGTGGATGGAGGCGCCGGGCTCGCGGTACAAGCCGTGGCTGGTGCCCGAGCAGATCGAGAAGGGCCTGACGCGTCCGATGATGGAGGGGCGCGAGGTGTTCAAGCACGCCGCGGTGAAGATGCCGGCCGCGGTAAAGGAGGCGCTGGCGGATGTCGGGCTGAGCCTGGACGACATCGACTACGTGATCCCGCACCAGGCCAACCAGCGGATCACCCAGGCGGTACAGAAGTCGCTGGGCCTTCCCGACGAGAAAGTGATCAGCAACATCCACAAGTATGGGAACACGACGGCGGCGAGCATCCCCATCGCGCTGCACGAGGCGGTGGAGGACGGGCGGATTCGGAGGGGCAGTTTGGTGGCGCTAACGGCGTTCGGCTCTGGATTCACCTGGGGTGCTGCTTTGATCAGATGGTAGTCGGTACGTCGGTACGCCGGCAGACTCGACGGTCCAACTCACCGACGCACAGGCGTACTGACGCACCGAACCCACGGAGGCTTCATGAACAAACCGATGCTCACCCTCGCTCTGGTCTTTGCCATCGCCACGGGAGTGGCCGAAGCCGCGGCTCAGACGACAACCCGAGTCACCGTCCGCGTGACCGCGCGGGACGCGAAGATAATCGGCAGCGGGGTGGGCGGCGCGCGGGTGACCATAGTGGACGCCGAGACCGGCGTGTTCCTCGCCCGGGGGGTGCAGGAGGGTGGCACCGGTGATACGCAGCTAATCATGCGCACGGCGCACGCCCGGGACATGACGGTCTACGACACCGAGGGGGCCGCCGGATTCTTCGCCGAGCTCGAGATCACCGAGCCCACCATCGTGGTTATCTCGGCGGCCGGCCCGCTGGGCTACCCGCAGGCGATTCAGACTGCCAGCAAGCAGATGCTGCTCGTGCCCGGCCGCCATGTGGAAGGTGACGGCGTCGTCCTCGAGCTCCATGGCTTTATCGTCGAGATCCTCAGCCCCGAGCCGCTGGCGCCGGTCGGCGACAGGTTCGACGTGCGCGTGCGCGTCCGCGGGATGTGCGGTTGCGGCATCGAGCCCGACGGCCTCTGGGACGCCGACAGAAAGGAATTCGTGGCGCGGCTCAAGGCCGACGGTGAGGTCGTCTCGAGTACGAACCTCGAGTACGCCGGCCAGACCAGCATGTTCAGGGGGCGGCTGACCGTCCCGGAGTCGGCGCTAGGACGGGATCTGACCCTGGAGGTGCTGGTCTCGGAGGCGGGTAAGGGAAATTTCGGCAGACATGAGATTCCGGTCAGCGGCGGACAGTAAGCCCCGGCCCTTGTCAGCCGGTAGGGTGCCGAGCAGTATTTATGGCCCGGCACGACACGTCGGAGCCGGCCAGACGCGGGAGTAGCTCAGTTGGTAGAGCGCGAGCTTCCCAAGCTCGAGGTCGCGGGTTCGAGACCCGTCTCCCGCTTACCGAAACCGGGGCGGTAGCTCAGCTGGTTAGAGCGCTGCGCTCACATCGCAGAGGTCGGGGGTTCGAGTCCCTCCCGCCCCATGGTCGGTATTATTAGGACGCGGGAGTAGCTCAGTTGGCCAGAGCATCAGCCTTCCAAGCTGAGGGTCGCGGGTTCGAGTCCCGTCTCCCGCTTTAGCCATATCGTAGGGTCGCGGGTGGAGACGAACGCCGCGCGCAGGAACGCGCGGCATTCGTGTGTGGCACCTGGCGACGCTTGGTCAACCTAAGACGCTGGACTCTGAGAGCCACAAGGGCCCACCCCGACATACTTGTAATCGAAGCGTTTCGCCCGGATTATTGTCTGGCTGGTTTGGCCGCCGTTGTGCGCGGCATGAGGTCTCAGCACTGGATTTCGCTTCGAGAAGTGCCAGGAGGTGACTCGTTGAACCGGCTGATTACGAGGCTAGCCACCGAATTGAAGGCCGCTGAGACGACTTACGATCTGGGCTCGGCTTCCGTGAAGACGGTCAGCCTTTTGCCGCTCATCCTGATATTCGGCTACAGCCTCGCCCTTGTTGTGGACACCACTCGCTCCGCTGCTTTGGCCTTGCGGGGCGAGAACCATCCGATAGAGCTACTGACCTTCCTGTTCCTGCTGATTGGCGGGATTCTTGGAACGGTGCTCACGCTGCAGAGCAGGAAGCACCGCGAGCCGGGTTGGCTAGTGGGCTTCTACGCTGTCTTTTCGGTCGGCCTTCTCTTCACCGCTATGGAAGAAGTCGCGTGGGGGCAGTACTTCTTCGGCTTCGCGACTCCGACATCCTTGGCGGAAGTTAACGTGCTGGACGATTTCACACTGCACAACATCCGCGGGCTCCACGGTCATACGGAGTTCTTCCGCGTTGCGTTCGGCTTCGGTGGGCTGCTTGGTATCTGGGTCTCGACTCGCCCTGCTCTTCGGAAAATTGGCGTGCCGCTCATTATGCTGCCCTGGTTCCTGGTTATCGCGGGGCACGCGTCGGTGGATCTCCCCCTCGACTACATCTCGATCGAAGGACGCTTCGACAACCTTGTTGGCAAGCTCGCCGAGTATGTCGAGATGCTGATCGGGATGTCAGGGCTGCTGTACGTCTGGCTGAACGGGAGGATGTTGCGGGGCGAATGGCGTGGAGCAGGGACGATGCTCCACTGACTTCCTGTGGGCTGGCCGATCCTGGGGCCGCCCAAAGCGAAAGCTTGCTGTGCGGGCCCCTCCCCATTAAAATCAATAATCATTCTCATTAGCGGGCGACCGGATCCAGGGTGTGCCGGCTTACATCGCAGTACCCCCAGCCTGAGAGGGAATCATGGCCATTCGTCTGGGCGACGACGCCCCCAATTTCTCAGCCGAGACCACCGAAGGGCAGATCAACTTCCACGAGTGGAAGGGTAAGAGCTGGGCAGTGCTGTTCTCACACCCGGCCGATTTCACCCCGGTTTGCACTACCGAACTGGGCCGGGTAGCCTCGCTGCGTGAGGAGTTCGAGAAGCGGAACACGAAGGTGATTGGCCTCAGCGTCGATCCGCTGGACAGCCACACGGGCTGGGCGCAGGACATCGCGGACGTGACCGGTCACGCGCTCAACTTCCCGCTCATCGCCGACTATGACCGCAAAGTCTCGGACCTTTACGACATGATCCACCCGAGCGCCGACAACACCCAGACCGTGCGGTCGGTGTTCGTCGTCGGCCCGGACAACAAGGTGAAGCTGACGCTGACGTATCCGGCCAGCACCGGCCGGAACTTCGACGAGCTACTGCGGGTCATCGACTCGCTGCAGCTCACGGCCGAGCATTCCGTGGCGACGCCCGCCGACTGGCGGAACGGCGAAGAGGTGATCATCGGCACCGCGGTTAGCGATGAGGAGGCGTACCAGAGGTTCCCCGGGTTCGTGGCCAAGAAGCCGTACCTGAGGGTCATCCCGCAGCCGCAGAAGTAGACGGGATCCCGGGAGCCTGATAGTAAGGTGCCGCCTGGCTGACGGGCGGTGCCTTACTCCAGGCTCTTTTTTCATGTCGGCGAGCAGCGCGACATATATAGCGTGGCAGAATTCGTAGCGGTTCGCAGGACCGGTCCACAACTGCTTGCCCGTCCCACGAGCTGGCCCTACTGTGGAAGGGGCAGCCATTCCCCTGACAGATAGAGAATCGAGAGCCGGACGTCGTGCACAAGTGTTCCTGACGCGAGAGGTGAGCTATGCAGATTCAGGACATCATCGTAGACTCCGTTGGCGCCTTTCTGCGCGGAATCGGCGACTTCCTGCCGAACATCCTCGCAGCGATCGTCATCCTGATCATCGGTTGGATCATCGCCAAGCTGTTGAAGGCGGCGGTCGCCCGGGTGCTCAAGCTGGTCAAGTTCACGACCCTGACCGACCGGGCCGGTATCGATGAGTTTCTCGCCAAGGGCGAGGTGAAGCAGTCGGCGTCCGACCTGATCGCCGTGCTGGTCTACTGGTTGGTGATGCTGATCGTGCTGGTGACGGCGGTGAACGCGCTGGGTTTGGAGGTCGCGTCGCAGCTGCTCAACCAGATCCTGCTCTACATCCCGAACATCATCGTCGCCGTCGTCGTCATCGTCGTTGGTCTGTACGCGGCCAACTTCGTCGCCGCGCTGGTCCGGACGGCGGCCGCCAACGCCGGGATCGCCGAGGCGGGCCTCGTCGCCACGATCTCACGCTTCGCGCTCATCATCTTCACCTTCGCCATCGCGCTGAACCAGCTGAGGATCGGCGAGGAGATCGTGGCCAATGGCTTCCTTGTCCTGCTCGGCGCCGCCGCCTTCGGCGCGGCCCTCGCCTTCGGGCTCGGAGCCCGCGACCTGGTCAGCAAGTACCTGAGCGACCGGTTCGACAAGTAGCAGGACTCGGCAGTTCACAGCATCGCCGCTCTCCGGGATCCGGCACCGCGCCGGGTCCCGGGGTGCGGCCCCCCAAGGGTCGCCGGCTCTTTCGCGGGTTGACGGGAGTGCTCTACGTTAGAGAGGCGCCGGGTGGCGCATCGCGCCACAAACCGCGCGAACGAGTGAGCTCGGACTCCACAATCACATCGGCGGTGGTCGGGAGGCTGGGCGTCAGCGTGCTGAGGGGGTCTAGAGTGACATCGAGGCATTCCGATCAGTTCCGAGCTCTCCTCCCGATTCTCGTTGGGCTTTACCTTCCAACGCTCATTCTGCTCGGTACGGCAATGGTTCTGAGCATACAGGCTGACATACCGATATCGCGTTTCACGCGGGATCCGGCAGCGATTCTGGGCAGGAATCCCTTCATTGGAGTGCTTTCCAACATAGGTATCTTGGTTTGGGCTGGCTGTGCGGGTGTCTGTTTCTTCGCCTCCGCGGTGCTGCGGGCGAGAGGTGTGAAACAGGAGTGGCCGGCGTTCTTCCTGTTTGCGGGTCTCGTAACCGCGGTCCTTCTGCTGGACGATTTCTTTCTGCTGCACGAGAGGATTATCCCAAGATACCTTGGTATCTCGGAGCGCATTCTGTTCCCCGTCTATGCGGCGATGGTAATGGGCTATCTTGCCACGTTCAAGAACAACCTCCCGAGAACTAACTATCTCCTCCTAGTGCTTGCCCTCGGGATGTTCGGGTTGTCACTGGCTGTCGACCGGTTTCCCGAGAGCATACTGTCGTGGCACCACCTGTTTGAAGACGGGTTCAAGCTTCTCGGAATCGTGGGCTGGTTCGGCTACTTTGTGACCAGCGCTTATCGCGTGGTTACATCCGCCGCGATGGCGGACCGACCGTAGTGTGGTGCCACTTTACGTCTCCCCGATCTCGTGCTACTCTCCGGCCTTCAATAGGCGCTCGAGCGCCAGGCCACCGGGGCCCCGCGATCCTGATCCGGAGGAGTGATGCCGTCGGAACCGATCTTCACAGACCTCGTCGGGGTGATGGCCGTCATCACCATGATCCCTGTCTTTTTCGTCTGGCTGGAGAAGAAGACGCAGTGGAAGATCTTCGATATCCTGCCGGCGATCATCTGGATCTTCCTGGCGCCCATCTTCCTCAGCAAC